>CAVQJC010000005.1:0-377487 GCA_963712745.1 uncultured Chloroflexia bacterium
CCGACGACGCCTCGTGAGGTAGTCTGCGCTCGTTCGACCCCGTCGTCCACCGCAAAGGGGCCCGCCGGTCTCCAGTCGGCGGACTCCTTACGACCAGACGCGCTGGGTGCTTCCCGGGAAGTACGATGCGCCATCCACCGATTGCGCTCTGAAGCATCTTGTCGGAGCCGGTTGCCCGCCGAGCGGTGGGCGGAACTAGGAGCACGCGAGCATGGTTCAGATCTGGGACCCATTCGACGAGCAGCACATCAGCGACCCGTTCCCGATCTATCGACGACTGCGCGACGAGCACCCGGTCTACCACAACGAGGACAGGGACTTCTTTGCCCTGACTCGGTACAAGGACGTTGTCGCCGCCAATGCTGACTGGCATACGTTCTCGAGCGCGGAAGGAGTCGACCTAGACAACTCCGGCGCCCTACTGTTCGGAGCCGGGAACTTCGTCGAGGAAGACCCGCCCCTCCATGATCAGTTGCGGGCCGTGAATCCGCGAGCACCTGACACCCAAGCTCGTCAGCGGTCTCGAGCCCGAAATCGTCGCGAAGACCGAGCGACTGGTCAGCGAGCTCGCCGGGCGGGATGAGGTCGATCTTGCGTCTGAGCTGTGCCTCGCACTGCCACTCTCGGTCGTAGGCGACATGCTCGGGCTCGAACACGACTTGCAGGATTGGGTCTACGAACGGTTTCTCGAGATGTTCTATCGCGAGTCTGGCCGTGTAGACCTCCCGGCGTCCGCGCTCACGGCCGTCCGTGAGGTCCGCGGGACGCTGGCAGACGAGCTGCGGAAGCGCCGAGCACAGCCGCGGGAGGACCTCCTGACGGTAATCGCCCTCGGCGAGGTGGGCGGCCGCCCTCTGAGCGAGGACGAGCAACTGGGCATGAGCACCCTCATTGTTGGCGCCGGCGTACTCGACGACCAAGAACCTGCTCTCGAACATCCTCTGGTACATGGCGACTGACGAAGACATTCGCCAGAGCGTCGTCGGGCTGCCATCCGAGGGCGTCAAGAACGCCGTGGAGGAGTTTCTCCGCTTCGACAGCCCGATCCAGAACTCATCCCGCATTACGAGGCAGGAGGTCGTCCTGCACGGCGTCACCATTCCGAAGGGTGCGCGGGTGACGCTGGTCTATGGATCGGCGAACCGTGACGAACGGCAGTACACGAACCCCGACCAGATCCAGTTCGACCGCAACGTCGGCCGCCACATCGCCTTCGGCGGTGGCATCCATATGTGTATCGGGGCGCCGCTCGCCCGGCTCGAGGCTCGCGTCGTCCTGGAGCACGGCTTGCCCAAGCTCCCCCGCTTCGAGCTTGTCGGCCGGCCGGTCCGAAGCCTGAAGATGAACGAGCGAGGATTTGAGTCGCTCCCGGCTCGGTTGGTGACATGAACGGACCTGCCAAGCGCGGAAGCGAGTGCGTGGTCATAACGGGTGCCGCCTTGGCCTTCATCTCCGCGGCGGTAACGCTTCGAGACCATGACTTCACCGGCCGCATCCGGATCGATGAGGGCCTAGACATCGCGCCCTACGACGAGCGCTCACCATCGAAGCAGAGCTTCACGGGGGTTCCCGCCCACATCGTCGGCAAGGCAACCCGTCCCTTGCCAGCCGGCCGCCTTACGTCTGGTCGCACCAGTACGACGACCGCACGCAGATGATCGGCGGGAACCTCTGCCACGAAAAGAAGGGGATCATTTGCGTAGGCCGGCTGGGCCACGACCCCGGCCGCGCGGGCCTCTTCGCGAACCACGGCGGAGGGCGCGTCGTGGCCGTGCTTGCCCCGAACTGGCCGACGGCCGTGCGCGCTGCCGAGGGGCTCGTTAGGTCGGGGCAACCGGCGCTGGGGTCCACACCGTGTTCACGCTTGACGCCGGTGCTGCCCACCCCGCAGCCTGCTACCCGAACTGAGGATCCAAGATGAGGATTGTCGTCAACCTTCCTGCCTGCCAGGCGTACGGCCTTTGCGTGATGGAGGCTCCCGACTACTTCGCGATCGATGAGGACGCCGACAAGGTCGCAGTGCTCAAGATGCAGGTCGCAGACGAGGACGCGGTGACCGTCGAGGCGGCTGAGCGGGCGTGCCCGATGTTCGCCATCAGCCTTGAGCGCTCGTGAGAATGGCCGCCGAAAGCGGGGTGTGGAGGGAGCTGGTCACAGCAGCTTCGACTGATGCCACCACCGGCTGGGCACACTGCGGTGTGGCCATCGACGAATTGCGGGAATCCTGACGGCGGACGCCGCTCGACCGGAACTCGTCCGCATAGAGTGCGACGGGCAAGTCAGCTGGAGGATGGAGGTCCCGGTCATCGAGCCCCATGACCTCGTTCTCGACGACGAGGGTATCTGGATCGCCGACTGCGGCGTCAAGGCAGCACTGACTTCCTCGGGAACCTACGAGGAATCCGGGCTCCCAGCCATCCGGTGCGGGGCCAGGCGCTGCGGATCGCGCGCAATGGTCAGGTGCTGGACCGGCTACCGCCACCCCCGGCGCTCGGCGATGGTCCGTTCAGTCCGACCAGCATCGCCGTCGACTCGGCGTCAGCGGCGGCGGCGGCACCGTTTGGGTCGCAGACGGCTACGGGCAAAGCCTCGTCCACAGGTACGACCGGGAAGGACTTGACCTCGGCGTCATCGATGGCACCGAAGGCGCTGGCCGCTTCGACACGCCGCACGGGCTGCTCATCGACCGCCGCCGGGACCCGGTGCGCCTGCTGATCTCCGACCGAGGGAATGGCCGAATATGCACATACACCATGTCGGGTCAGTTCCTCGGAACCATCGGGTCCGGCATCCTGCTGCGGCCCTGCGGCATGGCCCTCTCCGGGGACGTACTCCTCGTAGCGGACCTCGACGGGTGCGTGCGACTCTTCGGTCCCGACGACGGTTTGCAGTCCCGCATCGGGCACCCGACCGCCGAACATCCGCAAGGCTGGCCCAACAAGATCGAGCCTGATGGCAGTCACGTCGCGCCAGCCCATGCACCGTGGGTGTTCACGAGCCCCCACGATGTCGCTGTTGGCCGCGACGGAACGATCGTGGTCTGTGAGTGGCTGATAGGAGGGCGGCTGGTGGCGATCTTGCCGGCGGCTCCGCCACCCCTGAATAGCCCTTCAAATGGTGCTCATCGTCGTCGGGACGGCCATCACCGCGGGGGTCGGGGCCACCGTCGTCGACGTGGCGCTCTCCGTCGACTCGAACAGCCGGGGCGGCATCGGTCACGAGTCACCCTTCACCGGCACCGGCGCCCGTGCGGTCGGCTTCCACGGCGGCATCGTCACCGCCGGCAACTCGGTCGGACTCATGCTCGCGGAGACCGAGGTCGTCTTCATCCCGCACGCCTGGGGGCCGAGGTCGGCGTCTCGCCGGGGCTTGCGCTCGTCATCGGTGCGGGCCGCATGCTGCTGCCGAGTCCCCGCTTCGGCCTCGTCGCGGGCGTGCCGCCGGGCCTGCGGTTCGAGGTCGAGGGTCCCCGCCAGGTCATGCTGGCGGGCGGCCCCGAGACGACCGCGCTCACCGAGGGTGGGGCCGAGGGCCAGGTGCTGACGTATCACGGCAGGCGCAAGCCCACGTGGGAGGCGCCGAGCGGTGGGGGCCTGGAGGTCGCCGAGGCCGACGGCGCGCCCGATGTCGCCGGCGTCACCCGCCTCGAGCTCGTGGGGGCGAGCCTCACCGACGACGGTGGTGGCCAGGTGACCGTCAGCGTGAACGCCGGTGGTGTCAGCTACGGCGACGACGGCGACATCAGTACCCTCGCCTACGAGGACGAGCCTGCTGCAGGAGCCCTCGATGCGGTCGCCCGCGCCGACCACGTCCACGCATCCCGCGGCGGCCAGCCCCCCGGCAAGACAACCTCGCCGCCTCGGTCGATCCGACCGTGACCGACGACGCGAGCGCCGGCTACGAGGTCGGGTCGATCCGGTCAACACGACCGACGACCGGGTCTTCCGCTGCGTCGACGACACGACGGGTTCGGCCGTCTGGCTCATCACCTCGCCGAGCCGGACCAAGCTCCTCTCCTACCCGGTCGGCGGCGGCAACCCAGCGACGGTGGCCGTTCCCGACGCCGACATCCCACGCATCGGGGGTGCCCTCTTCGACGACGGCGGCGACACCGGGGTGGGCATCATCCACTGGTATCGCAACGGCACCTACAACCGGGTCACCGGCGTCGACGCCGCCTCGAGCCCCTGGGTCTTCCGCGAGGCCACCTACTCCGCGTCCGACCCCTTCAGCTTCTACATCGAGGGCAACTCCGCAGGTGCCCGGCTCATGCTGCGCAACAGCGCGGGGTATGGGCGGACGGTGAGCCTGTGGGTGTTCACCGCAGCGGGGAACCTCGTCTGAGGGGCTGGTATGGACGATGCGCACGGCGTCGTCATCGTCACCGAGGATGAGATGGGCGTGGCGGGGTAGGGCTGCTCAGGTGAGGGCCGGTGTCCTCGTGGATAGGACAGCAGCCCGCCTTGGTCCCCGCAGAAGAGTCAGGTCGTCGAGTCCGGCAGATGGCGGCCGGCGTGGCCGATGACGAAGCAGTGGGCGTCCTCGTCGATGAACCAGTAGATGCGCAGAATTGTGTCTGTCGACCCACCGTCGCCCAGCGCCAGGTGTGGTCCGAGCAAGATGCGGTGACCGTCGTACGTGCGCTCGTAGTCGCTTCGATGCCGACCCTGTGTGATCTCACTTACGAGCCGGTAGTCGAAGCCAAGCTCCGCGAAGGCGTCGCGGAAGCCGACGCCGAGGTTCCCCTCTCGCCAAGCCACCGCCACCTGTCCGATCGCGTCGAAGGCTGCCGATGCTCGTGCCACCAGTCGATACCGCGTCTGCTCGGCGGCATCCAACGCTTCAGGCAGGACGACGAGAGCTCCGGGGTAGGACGACGCCACCACCTCGAGCGCCTCCTTGACCGAGGCATGTTGCGGCATGCTCTCGTCGATCTGCTCCCCGCTCGACCGTGACCGCAGCTTGGACGTCCGCGAAGTTGCGTAGCAGGCGCTCGTTCGTCACCTCGAGTTCGCGCTTCTCTTCCTCGAGCACCACCTTCTCGAGCTCCAACTCCTCGACCCGGGCCTGGATGCGGTCGAACTCCTTCGTCCCGCGAACGCGTCCGGGATGGTCTCTTCGGAAGCCCGTCGCTCCCACTCAGCTCGTTCCGCGGCGCGTCGACTCGCTTCCATCTCGCGACGGAGCGACGCCGCAAGGGGATCGGGAGAGATTTGCAGTGATGCCACGTCGCCGATGAGCGAGAGGAGGTGCCTCCCGAAGCCGACGCTCCTGTCGCCGCCGTCCCTGCGTCGATCTGATCGATGAGGTCGACGGTTCGACCCAGCCAGAGACGATGGAGATATGGATCGCTATCGAGCGTGAGGCCGGGCCAGTACACGCGGACCGCGCCTTCGTACACCGTGAGCTGACGCCCGAGTCGTTCAGTCAACTCGAATGTGGCTGGCACGGTGGTGATGTTGAAGACGTGCGCGAGGCCCACGAGCTGATCGGCGAGCGCGTTTGGATCGGTGGCCGGCCCGTAGGACATCGCGTCGGGTGAGACCACGACGACCGGCAGTCGACGGTCTCGCGCCAGGAGCAAGTCGACCAAGCTACCGATATCGTCCGACTGGACGTCCCGGGCGCGCGACGACAGTGAGCGTCCATCGGCGCGGCCTCCGAGCTCCTCGACAAGGGTACGGACGATCCTAGGACGGCCCGGGCTATCGGACGCCGGGCTGACGGCGGGCAAGAGAGATTCCTGCGTCAGCCGGAACGTGACGCGGGTGACCGAATTGACGCGCGCCAACTGGACGAGACTCCGCCAGGCGAGCGAGTCGTCGTCGTTGTCCCGGTGACGGAACACGAAGCTCCACGCCTTCGCGTCGCCGGTCGGTGATGCCACATTGGCCCATTGGACCCCGTCGGTCGGCGACAGCTCCAAGCGCGTGTCCGTAGAGGTATCGGCTTCGTGGTCACCGTAGCGGTCGAGGGCCCACCTCACGACAAGACCCTGACCGCGGTCGAAGGCGGCTTCGTCAGTCAGTTCGAACCGTGCCGCATACAGCTCGCGCATCGATGGACCCCCACTCAGCTCCGAAGGTGCCGACCCAGTATGTCTGGCGTGCGGCCTCGTTGTGGGGGCAACCCGAAAGGGGGTCGCCGGGCTTCATCGCGAAGTGAGCGCCTGTTCTGAGGGCGGGGTCGGGGTTGAGCGATGCAGGTTTGCATCCAGCCTCACGCCATCGGCCCCGGCCGGTCGAGGGCCAGGGTTGACCTCCAGCAGGTGCTAGTCGTCGTGCCCCAGCAGCGTCGCCATCAGCGCGTCCGGCCCGTCCTCGCCGAGGTGGCGACACGCATCAGCCATCGCTGCTCTCGCCCGCCACGACGAAGTCTTCCCACGTCCTGTCACAGGCGGCCCCCCAGCGGTCGAGTTCGTCTTGCGGGACGTCGGGGGTGCCGTCGAGCACGTAGGCCCACATCGTCAGGCAGAAGGTCCTGTAGAACTCGGTCGGTATCGTGGCCAACGGCACGTTCTCCGGGAAGTCGGCCTCCCTGCAGGCATAGAGCACGCCCAGCCGAGTCCCTTCATCCTGCCTGACCCCACCCAACGCCGTCGGCTGCTCGTCCTGATAGGCGACGAACTCTTCGAGCACGTCATCACAGAACTCGTCGTGAGCCCTCACGGCGTCGTGAGCCCTCACGGCGGGCGTGTCGTCTTGAGCAGCCACGGCGGGCGTGAGGGCCAGGGCAGCCGCGATCATCGCTGCACCGAGGGGTCGTATCCTCATCGTCTTCTCCCTACCCGTTCTGTCTCCAGCAACGCCGCCATCAGGGCATCCTGCCCGTCCTCACCACTCATCGCCAGCTGCCGTGACACCTTCTCACCCGCAGCGGTCAGCGTGTAGACCGGCTCGCCGTCCTCGCGCTGCGTCACGGTGATGAGGCCGGCACGCTCGAGCTCGGCGGCGATGGCGCGTCGTGGCCGGTCATCGCTCGTCGGCTGGCGACCTACCGCCGCGCCGCCTTGGACCGCTTGCGCGCCCGGTACCAGGCGAGGTACTCGAGCAGCTCGTCGCGCTCGTCGTCGCTGAGGTCGCCGAAGAGGGCCATGCCCAGCCTGGCGCCACCGGGCTCCTCCACGCCCGGCATCGGGTAGCCGGCGAGCACCATGAGTTCCGCGTAGGGCAAGCCGAGGACCTCGCCCAGTCGCTGGAGCACCGTGGGCGAGGGGCTCTTGACCGCGTCCTGCTCGAGCTTGTGCATGTAGGCCTGGGAGAATCCCAGCGACGCGAGCGCTCTCGTTGCCCGAGAGCCCGCGCACCTCGCGTGCCTGTCGCAGGACCGCTCCCAACGTTCGGGCCATCGGTGCCTCCTCTGCCACAATAGTGAATACCTACCACTACGATTGACACTACCACCCGGACCTGCCATACAGTCCCCAGCCGCTCAGACACCCGGAGGTCCGCTGCATGAAGCGAACGCTGCCCCGCGAGCTCGACGACCTCGCCGGCATGCGGGCGGCACGGTGGTTCCGCGAGTCGACGGCTGGGCAGTGGGACAACTTCGGCCCCGACGCCCAGCGCGAGCAGCAGGACCGCGCCATCGAACGCTACGCCCTCGTCGATGCCGGCCTCGAGTGGTCCGTCGCGTCCTCGGGCTGGACCTCGGCCTGGCGGACGGCCACGTGGGAGACGATGATCTCCACGGCCCAGGGTCCGGGGCCTTCGACGTCCTCGTCGTCGGGCTACGTCTCCCGCTTCCTGCGCAACCTCAAGCAGACGCTCATCGCGGTCGAGGACCATCTCCATACCGCCGGCGTCGTCGTCCTCTTCGCCGACGAGCGGTTGCTCTCCTCCGACCCTGGCTCCTGGGACCAGTTCATCCGCGAGGCCCACGAGGCCGAGGCCTACAGCCGGAAGCGTCAGCAAGCGCGTCTCCGAGGGCTACGCCGCGAAGCGCCGGACGACTCGGCGTCCCCGGCGGCAACAAGATGCCCTACGGCCTCATCCGGGAGGGCAAGCCGTCGACGCTGCGGGTCGACGAGGAGCAGGCCGCGGTCGTCATCCGCGCGTACCAGCTCGCCGCCTCAGGCTCGACCGACTGGGAGGTGGCAGCGCAGACCGGTCTCGCCAAGACCCACGTCAGCGAGGTCCTCACCAACCCCATCTACGCCGGGCGACTGCGCACCGGTGAGCCCGCCGCCATCGCGCCCATCGTCGACCCGTCGCTGTGGTCGACCGTCCAGACGCGGCGGGAGCGCCGGAGGACCCGGACACCGGGTCGCATCGTGAAGGGCAAGTACGCCCTGCGGCTCTGCTGTGCCGGCTGCGGCAAGTACCTCTTCGGCGACGTCGGGCGGTATCGGCATCCGCCGCCGACGTGCGAGGGCTTCCTGGCGGCCAAGCCGGTCGTGCGCTGCCGGCGTGCCCGGCAACCGCGACGGGCATCGACACGCGCATCAAGGGCCACAGCTACCCGCAGGAGTGGTACGAGGACGCGGTGGGAGAGCTGCTCGGGAAGGTCGGCGAGCCTCGACGACCAGGCCATGACCGAGATCGTCCGGCTCTACGGCGAGGGACTCGCGAAGCCCGACGAGCTGACGCTGGCGCGGATCGAGCGGGAACGGGAGGAAGCCTCACAGCGCCTGGCGAAGACCCGTGACGTCGCCGCCTGGCAGGCCACGATGGCGCAGGCTCGATGCCGAGCAGCAGGTGGCCCGCCAGCCACGGCAGCAGCAGCGCATGGCGCCCGACGAGGTCGTCGCCTACCTGCGCTCGCTACCGACGCTGTGGAACGACTCCGGACCCGAAGGACGCCAGGCACTCGCCTGCGGCGCTGTTCACGAAGCTCGAAGTGGAGGGCTATACGAAGATGCGATATGCACTCACACCCGATGCCGTTACCCTCGGTCTCGGCGCAGCGTTACCGGCGCAGCACGGAGACCGGTGGTCACACAGGTGGGTTTGGTCGGGGCGAGAGGATTTGAACCTCCGACCTCAGCGTCCCGAACGCTGCGCGCTGCCAAACTGCGCCACGCCCCGACAGAAAGGACCAACGCGACTCACCGGTCGCGTGGAATTGGGATTATAGGCCACCTCGTGTGAGCCTTCCCACAGCCGCCGGTCACCCGACTCGTCGGCATCGGCCTCTACCAGCTCGCCATCGGCGGCTTCGAGGTGCCCGGGACGGCCGGCCAGATGGGGCGCGTCAGTGGCGACTCGGCCATCGACACGTTCTCGCTCGTGGCGGTCTAAGGCATCGCCGGGCTTCTGCGCGGACCCATCCTCGGCGGCGTGCTGACAATCGCAGGGCGTCGGGCGAGGCGGCAACCGGCGGCTTCCGGTGGATTGCTGCTCATCGTCTACGCCCTGGGCATGGCCGCGCCGCTCTTCTTGCTGGCCTCGCTGTGGGAGCGCATCGGACCATGGGCACGGTCGCGCATCAGCACCGGCGAATGGCGCAGCGGGCGCTGGTCGCGGCCGCCGCTGACCGTCATCTCCAGCCTGATGTTCGTCGTGCTCGCCATCGCCTTCATGGCCTTCCAGGTGCGAACGTGCTCGAGGGGTTCTACGAGTCGGTTGGTGCGAGCTACCTCTCGGCCGAGCAGGAAGCCACGGTCGGCAGCTTCATCCGTGATCAGGGTGTGCCGGCCACGATCCCCGTGGTGTTGGTGCTCGTCACGGTCATTGCCCTCGCCATCGGCAGTGGCGACGCCGGAGCAGGGATGCGGATAGTACCGCAGCAGCCTGCGAGGCCGATCCGCACTGACCAGGCGCCGACCGTGCTGACCGGGGGCCGATCCGCACTCAACGGGGCCTGCACTGTGCCAGCCGTCGCCGGGGGCGACGCTATCGTGATCGCAAGCGGTCCCGGATAGACATTCGTCGCCCTGAGCGACGCTAGGCGGACATGGCCCGTGCGAGTGGCGTCAGATGTCGCCCCTGGTGACGCCTGGCTATCGCGATGGGCCATCTGCAGCTACCAGAGAGGTAATCGGCCCCACTCGGCTTGGCTACGAGTGCGACGACGGTCGCTCGTGGCGACGCGTGGCCACGACGACGCGCGGCCGATCCCTGAACCGCGGAGGGGGGCACGCCAATCGGGTACTCTGGCCATACGTGCGGCCTCGCACGGGAAGCGCGGACAGCTATGGCGATGGGAGCTGCGATGACGGACGAGCGGTTGCTGGGAGGCGTCTCGTCGACCTTCCGCATCAACCCCTACACGGGCACGCACCTGGAGGTGGCCGACGCACACGGCGCACGGCTGCGAACCACCGACGGTCAGGAATACATCGACATGTTCATGGCCCACGGCAGCACCGTGCTTGGTCACGCGCATCCGGATGTGGTAGCGGCCGTCAGGGATGTACTCGACGCCGGTGTCGTCATCGGCTACGAGACCGGCCAGGGCGAGGTGGTCGCTCGACAGCTGGCCGGGTTCGTGCCCTCGGCGGAGGCGGTCCGCTTCGTCGCCTCCGGCAGTGAGGCAGTCGCGACCGCGCTCCGCGTCGCCCGTGCCTACACCGGCCGGGACCTGGTGATCAAGATCGACGGCCATTACAACGGGGCCGCCGACTACGCCCTGGTCAACTCGTTGGCCGCCAACACCGACGCCGACAACAGCGGCGGCCACGTATCCCGCCGGATCCCATCGTGCGCGGGTATCCCGCAGGCCACGATCGACACGGTCATCCCCGTGCCCTGGAACGACCTCGAGGCGCTTGACGCAGCCCTCGACGCCTACCGTGACCAGGTAGCTGCGGTGCTGATGGTGCCGATCGACTTCAACAACGGCTGTATCACGCCCGCGGATGGCTACCTCGCAGCGGCCATCGAGCGCTCGCACGCCGCCGGCGCGCTGATGGTCTTCGACGAAGTCCTCTCCGGGCTGAAGGTGGAGGGCGGAAGCGCACAAGCGCTGTACGGCGTGACGCCAGACCTGACGACGGTGTCCAAGGCCATCAGCAGCGGCGTCCCACTGGCCGCGGTGGTGGGCCTGCGTGAGCCGATGGAGACGATGATGCGGCCCCTGCCAGGCGGCGCCATCCAGGGCGGCACCTTCGCCGGCAGCGCTCTCGGACTGGCCGCCGCGTCGGCGACGCTGAGGCTGCTGGCCGACACTCCGGTTCACGCCGAGCTGCTCGCCCGAGCGGCCAGCTTCTTCGCCTCGCTGCAGGACGTGTTCGACCGCTCCTCTCTCCCCGCCAGGGTCCAGGGCCTGGGCTCCATGTTCACCATCTACCTGGGCACGCGTGAACCTGTTCGCAGCTACGCCGACATGAACGCCCTCGACCGCGAGCTGGCGCGTCGTTTCTTCGTCCGCTGCATCGAGGAAGGCCTCTACTTCCACACCGACTTCTGCGTCTCGGCCGCGCACGACCAGGCCATCCTGGATGAGGCGCTCGGGCGCATCGAAGGTGTCGCCTCCGAACCCGGCTGGTAGCCGCCGACCCGCTGCCGTCGCCTGCCGGCCGCCTTTGGCCTAGAGCACCCGCAACGCGAGGTCCGCGGCGCCCGCGAGCACGCTCTCATGCCCAAGGGCCGCGGGTACGACGTGCAGCGATGCGCCGTTCTCGTGCATGACCCGCTTGCGGGCCAACGAGGTAGCGCGGCGGATCGAGCCGGGGCTGCCCCAGCCCGATCGAGCCGCCGACCACGATCACTGCCGGCTCCAGCACGGACGTGATCGCCACCATGGCCATCGACAGGGCCTCCGCGGCTTCGTCCGCCAGCCGCTGTGCCGTGGGGTCGCCAAGGCGCGCCCAGCGGAAGACGTCCTCAGCCGTCCTGGGCGCCGACCGCCCGTCCGGTTGCAGCATCCGCGGCCAGGTCTTCCGCGCACGTCGGGCAAGTGAGCTGCCGCCCGCGAATGACTCTACGTCCCCGCGGCGTCCGCAGGCGCAGCGTGGCCCGTGGGGGTCCATCACGATATGGCCGACCTCGCCCGCGTTGCCAGTGGCTCCGCGGACCACCTGGCCGCCGACGATGACCCCGCCACCGACCCCGCTGCTCACAGTCAGGTAGCCCATCGGGTCGGCACCGGAGCCGGCGCCGAAGTGCCACTCGCCGAGGGCCGCGGTGTTGGCGTCGTCGTCGAGCGAGACGGGGGCGCCCAGGCGCTCGCTGAGCATGGCCGCGATAGGCACATCGGCCCAGCCGAGATTGGAGGAACGCGTGATGACGCCCTCCGTGGCATCCAGCGGTCCCGGTGCGGCGACCCCGAGCCCGGCCACGCGGCCACCCCTGCTGACCAGGACGCGGTCGACCTGGTCGGCCACCCAGTCGACGAACGCCTCGGGGTCAGGGTGACTATCGCTACGCACGACGGTCCCGTCACCATGCCAGCCCGCTTCCAGTTCGCCGACCGACCGGACGGTCAGGAGCGTCTTGGTGCCACCGATGTCGACGGCCACCACGAGCGGGTCGGCCACGCGTCTACGCCAGTGTCCCGGACTCGACGACATCGATCAGGCCGACCGCCTGGTCGTAGCTGGAGACCATGGGGTTGGCCAGCATGGCCCGCACGCGATCGTCGTGTGAGGCCCTCGGGTGCGTGGCGGCCACGGCCATCAGCTCGTACGCGGCGTGCTCGGCGAGGAGCTGAGCCGGCAGCGGGGGCAGTGGCGGCGTAGCCAGGGCCTCCACCGACCGAGGGGCGGGGAGGCGGACCGGACCCTCCGTGATGGCCGCGTCGGGTAGTCCCTCGATGCGCCCGTCGTTGCGCATCCCCAGGATCAGGACCTCCTCCGATCCATTGGACCAGGCATCGACCAGCGGCAGCACCGCCGTGGAGTACCACACCGCCCCACGTCTGGGCAGGTCGGATCGCGCGTCTGCGTAGCCCTGCAGGAGTTCCGCTTCGAGCCGCTGCAGCTGCTGGGCGCGCGTCTCGGTCGCAGCCTGCTGCGTCGCAAGGATCCGGTCGGGCGTCAGGTAGTAGCGCACGTACGGTGCCGGCAGCGCCCCCTGCATCCGGACCGCCTCTGGATCCTGGCCCGTGGCCAGGTCGAGAACGGCCTCCAGGTCGGCCGGAGCTTCAGGCGTCCACCAACCCAGGTGGTTCATGCCCTGGTACCGCGAACGCACTTCAGCGGTAGCGACCCCCAGCCGATCCGCGATGGCGTCACAGAAGACCACCGGTGAGTCGCAGACAGAGAAGACCGTGGACCCATAGGCAGCCCCCAGGGCGGCCACCACGATGCCCGAGGGGTTGGTGAGGTTGATGTGGAGAGCCTTCGGAGCGGACTCCATGACGGTGGCCCAGTAGTCGCGGACGGCCGGCACGGTGCGCAGGGCGTTGGCCAGGCCGCCTGGTCCCATCGTCTCCTCGCCCGGGCAGCCGTGGCGCTGCGGATAGCTCTCGTCGAACACGCGTGCGGCGAGTCCACCGATGCGGACCGCGTTGAGCACCACGTCGGCACCCTCGAGGGCGGCCGCGAGGTCTGTGGATGCCTGAACGTCAACACCAGCACCCTCGAGCGGGTTGACGCGCCGGCGCATCTCGGCCGCGACCAGCTCCAGTCGTTCGCTCGACCGGCCGTGGAGGACCAGCTCCAGCGGAGGACGTCGCTCGGTGCCAGCGGGCCAGTCGGCCAGGGCGTCGGCCAGCTCAGGCGTGGCGGAGGCGGAGCCGCCCAGGATGACCATGCGCATGACTTCAGTCTCCCGCGTAGAAGTCGCGGATGCCGCCGGCTACCCGCTCGACCTCGGCATCCGTCAGCTCGGCGAACATGGGTAGACACAGGACACGCGGGAACAGCGAGCGCGCCACGGCCATGTCGTCCGCTGCCCGCCACGGGTTCTCGGTGTACGCACCCTGGTCCGGCACCAGCTTGGGATACATGATCTGCGTCCGGACCCCGCGCTCCTCGAGGTAGGCCATCAGCTCCTCGCGTCGCGGCGCCAGGACCGTGTACTGGTAGTAGGCGTGGCGACCGGTCGCATCGCGGACCGGCAGCTGAAGCGGAGTGTCAGACAGTAGTCCGTCGTAGCCCGCCGCGACTCGCCGCCGGCCGGCCAGCTGGTCCTCCATCTGGCGCAGCTTGATGCGCAGGAAGGCAGCCTGCATCTCGTCCAGCCGCTCCTGGTAGCCGAGGATGAGGTGCTCGTGCTTGGTGCCGGCCTGGCCCATGTAGCGCAGCTGGCGGACGCGCGCGGCGAGCTCGTCATCGGAGGTGGTGACGAAGCCGCCGTCACCGAGAGCGCCCAGCAGCTTGGCCGGGTAGAAGCTGAAGGCCGCGATCTCTCCCAGGCTGCCGGCCTTGCGCTCGCCAAGGGTGGCGCCGTGCGCGTGCGCGGCATCCTCCAGGACCGGGATGCCCGGCGCCGCTTCGCGGACCGCGTCGACGTCGACGCAGCCGCCGTACATGTGGACCGGCAGGATGGCCCTGGTCTTCTCGCTGACGGCCGCGGCCACGCGCGCCGGGTCCATGTTGTAGGTGACGGGATCGACGTCCACGAAGACCGGCGTGGCCCCGGTGTACGAGATGGCGAAGACGGTCGCGATATAGGTGTTGGGGACAGTGACGACCTCGTCGCCGGGACCCACGCCCAGGGCGCGAAGCGCCAGGTGGAGCGCGGCCGTGCCGCTGCTGATGCCGATGCCATGGCTGCTGTCGCTGTAGGCCGCGAACTCCTCCTCGAAGGCCGCCAGCTGCTTGCCCAGCGTGTACTTCCCGACCGGCAGCACCTCCTCGAAGGCCGCGCGCAGATCGTCGGCGATGGCCGCATGCCAGCGGGTGAGGTCCTCCGGCGGGATGACCGGCAGGTCCGCGTCGGCGCCAGGCCCCCTGGTCGTAGCTGGCGTGGTCATGGGTAGCTCCTCCTGGTCGTGTCGGACGGCGGTTCAGGCGTCGGCGGTCTCCGCCGGTTCGGGGATGGTGTCAAGCAGTCGGGCGACCCGCGCGGTATCGAGCGGCACCTCGTCGACGATGGAGTGAGGCAGGCCGGCCGCGCGCACGAAGCGAGGCAGGTCCAGTAGGACGGCTTCGAGGGTGTCGCGATCGAGGCCAAGCTGGTCGGGCCGCCACTCCACGCCACATCGGTCGAGGAAGGCCGCGGCTCGGGCCTGATCGTTGTCCTGCAGGCCCGACATCAGCACGGTGCCCAGGCCGATGAGCTCACCGTGGACGAAGGAGCGGCGAGTGTGCGCTTCGGTCGCGTAGCCGAAGAAGTGCTCGGAGCCCTCCTCTGGCCCGCTGTGGCCGACGGTGAGCAGCAAGGCGTTGACCTCGACGTAGGCACGGATGATGAACTCCAGTGCCTCGTGCGTGACGGTTGCGATCCCCCCGGTCTGCCCATAGAGACGTTCGAGGACCGCGGCCGCCGCCGCGTCCGCCTCCGCGTCGAAGGTGATGGTGCCGGCCGTGGACCCCAGGGCCCAGTCGAAACGACCCGTCTGGATCGAGAGCAGATCACCCACACCGGCGCGGTTGAGCCGCTTGGGCGCGGTAGCGATGAGGTCGAGATCGGCGATGATCGGGTCAGCCACGACGAAGCCGTCGTACTCCACCGTGCCGTTCCGCCGGACGGCCACGGTGTTGGTCACCGAAGCATCGACACTGATGATGCTGGGCGCGAGGACGAGGGGTGTACCACTGCGCCAGGCCAGGAACTTGGCGGTGTCCATGACCACGCCGCCACCGATGCCGATGATATGACCGGTCGCTGCCAGCCCGGCGGCCATCCTCTCGAGGTCATCCTCGTCGAGCGAGGTGGTCATGAGCGTGGCTTGCGCGCCTTCGACTACCGTCCCCGCGACCTGGCCCAGGGGCTCCGGCTGGGTCACCAGCGTGTAGGAGCCGCCGAGGGCAGCGACCTCAGGGCCGAGGATGCCCCGGCCGACGCGCAGATCCGGGTGCTTGGCTCGTTCGAGCGTTTCCTGGTCCACGCGCCGAGGATACCAGTCCAGTCATTAGTCCTGCTGATGTCGCGCACCATATGCCCCTGATGTGCGCGGTTTGCGCAGGACTCGTTGACAGTTCGATAGCCACCGGCCACAATCGACCGATGCCAGCAGCGACTCGAGACGAGGTCGTCATGGACGTGCTCCGCGTGTCCGGGACTGCATCGGTCTCTGACCTGGCGGCCTCGCTCGATGTCACCGAGGCCACCGTTCGGCGCACCCTCCAGCGCCTCGCGCGCGACGGCCGGGTCATCCGTACATACGGCGGAGCCACCGTCGTCGAGGGTCGCGCCAGAGCGGTGACCAGTCGCGAAGACCCCCAGATCAGGCACAAGCGCGTCGTGGGGACGGCCGCAGCCCAGCTGGTGGAGGACGGCTCGACCATCGCGCTGTCGAGCGGCACCACCGTCCTGGAGATGGCCCGGCGGCTGCGCGGACGGGACGTCACCGTCATCACCAACGCACTCGACGTGGCCAACGTGCTCCTCGATGCCCCGGGTATCGAGATCATCGTCGTGGGTGGCGTGGTGCTGGGCGGCGTGCACAGCATGCGCGGCCATCTGACCGAGGAGGCGTTGCGCGACCTGCGGGCTGACACCGTCTTCATGGGTGCCTCAGCCATCGATCTCAGCTCGGGGTTCATGACCGAGCAGGTGCGTGAGATCGCGGTCGACCGCGCCATGCGCGACATCGCTCGAGAAGCGGTCATCCTGGCCGATGCCAGCAAGTTCGACCGGGTCGCTCCCGGCTTCATGTTCGACTTTGGCCAGGTCAGCACCGTCGTCACCGACGACCGCATCACCGACACCATGCGCGAGGCGCTCGAGGGTCGGGGTGTGCGTGTGGTCGCGGGCCGGGAGCTCCACTGACATGGCGGACGAGGGCGAGGTGATCGAAACGAAGACCGTCGACGAGGCCGCGCTGGAGCGGGGCCGGAATGTATTGATGCGAGGCTGGTCCACGACGGAGTCGGCAGAGAACCCCATCCTGCTCACGCGCGCCAAGGGCTGCTACGTCTGGGATCGGGACGGCAACCAGTACCTCGACTGCACGTCCCAGGCCTGGTCCTACAACATCGGAGCGGGGCATCCGGCCGTCCTGGCGGCAGCGGCGGCGCAGGCAGAGCAGATCACCCACGCGCGCAGCAACTACGACACGATCCCGCTCCTCCTCTTCTCGGACAGGCTCGTCCGGCTCGCGCCGGACGGCCTGTCCAAAGTCGCCTACAGCCTCCACGGCAGCACCGCCGTGGAGATGGCCGTCAAGCTGGCGGCCAAGAACCGGCCCGGGGCCGGACCGCTCATGACGCTCTACGACGGCTACCACGGCCGGACCATGACGGGCATGGCCGCCAGCTGGCCGCACACGCACAACCAGTTCGGCGCGCTGATGCCGCCGGTCGTGCGGGTTCCCGGGCCCAACCCCTATCGGCCGCCCGCCGGCGTCGCTCCGGCGGACCTGGCCGTCTACCACGCGGAGCTGCTGCGAGATGCCATCCGACGCGGGGTCAACGGCACGCCGCTGGCGTTCATGATGGAGCCCATCCAGGGCAACGGCGGCCACATCGAGTTCCCACGCGAGTACTACCGACTGGTGCGCGAGATCTGCGACGACGAAGGCGTCCTGCTCATCTTCGACGAGATCCAGACCGGCTTCGGACGAGCGGGAGCGTGGTGGGCCTCGGACCTGTACGAGGTCACGCCGGACATCCTCGTGTTCGGCAAGGCCATCGCTGGTGGCTTCCCCTTGGCGGGAGTGCTGGCCCGCCACGAGCTGGGCAGCTTCGACACGGCCGACGAGTCACTCACGTTCGGCCAGTGGCCTGTCTCCATGGCGGCCGCGCTGGCCACGCTGGACGTGATCGAGGAGGAAGGCCTCATCGAGAAGGCCCGCACCACCGGCGCATACGTCACCGAGCGACTGCTCGAGCTCCAGACTCGACACCGGCTCATCGGCGACGTCCGCGGACCAGGCCTCTTCGCCGCCATCGAGCTCGTCCGCGACCGGGTCACCAAGGAGCCGGCGACGACCGAGACCGAGCAGGTCTACGACCTCGCCCTGGAGCGGCTGGTCATGTTCGGGACGAGCCGCTACTCAGGCCTGGGCAACCTCGTCAAGTTCAAGCCCCCGCTGACCATCAGCCGCGAGCAGGTCGATCACGCCATCGACGTCCTCGACGAGGTCCTGGGGCACATCGAAGCCAACAAGTGAAGCCACGACAGCGGAGGCGCAGCTGCCTCGACAAACGCATGGAGGTGAGCCGATAGAGGACCGAGTCTGACCGACAGCCGAGTCCAAGGCTGTCCTCACGAGCGGGGTCCCCTGTGGGCTCCGCACCCGGGTACCCAAAGAGGAGGATCTGACCCAATGACCAAGCGTTCGATCAAGGTGACCACAGGCGCGGTCACGATGGCCCTCGCCGTATCGGCCCTGTCGGTCGGCTCGGCCGCAGCACAGGACTTCGACTGGCGAGCCCACGAGGGCGAGTCCATCACGTTCCTCGCCAACCGTTCACCCCT
The DNA here is from genome assembly GCA_963712745.1 of uncultured Chloroflexia bacterium. Classification (GTDB taxonomy): domain Bacteria; phylum Chloroflexota; class Limnocylindria; order Limnocylindrales; family CSP1-4; genus JAFMJV01. Next base: position 18,411 of record CAVQJC010000005.1, read on the forward strand.
GGACCGATGGGCATGAGGCCCGCGGCTTGCTGGAGCAGTTCACCGCCGACACCGGCATCACCGTCGACGTGCAGGCCGTTCGCCGAAGACCTGTACTTCGACAAGATGGAGCAGACGGTTCGTGCCGCCGATGGCAGCGCTGACGTCTACTTCCTGCCCATGGACTCCACCGCCTTCACGCAGTGGAACGCGGACGCCATCGAGCCCATCACGCCCTACCTGGAAGACCCCAGCAAGACGTCACCCGACTACGACTTCGCCGACTTCCCCGAGGGCTTCATGGGCGGCGTCACCTATCCGCCCGGCGACCCTGCGGCCCAGGTCTACGGCATCCCCATCGCCTTCGAGGCGTACACCCTCTTCTACAACAAGGACCACGTCGACAAGTACCTTGACGGCGCCGTCCCCGAGACGATGCCGGAGCTCATCGCCGCCGCCGCAAGGTCACCGAGGAAGGCGCCTCGGAGGGCATCGCCGGTGCGGTCATGCGAGGCATCCGCTCGGACACCATCATGGACACGTTGAGCGGCGTCACCCTCAACGCCTTCGGTGACCGTGAGGCACCGAGCCCGTACGGCATGTGGTTCGACGGGGCCTGGGACAACCCGCGCCTGGACGACCCCGGCGTCTGCCAGGGTCTGACCGACTACGCCATGCTGTTGGCCGCTGGCCCGCCCAACAAGTTCGCCATCGACTGGTCCGACGCGGTCACTCTGTTCCAGCAGGGCAAGGCCGCGTTCTTCATCGACGCCAGCCTGTTCGGCCCGGGCTTCGAGGATCCCGACGTGTCGCTCGACAGCCGGCAAGACTGGCTACAGCGCACTGCCTCCGCAGGAGGTCGGCGCCAATTCGCTGACCGGACACTGGCTGTGGGGACTCGGTATCCCCAAGAACGCCCAGAACAAGGACGCGGCCTGGTACTTCATCCAGTACTGACGAACAAGGCCAACACCGCCGAGCTCGGCAAGTGCGACCGGTGGAGCGCCGCGGCTGAGCGCCTACGAGGACCCGGTCTACACCGAAGCCCTCGTGCCAGAGTACGTGGCGGCGGTCAATGACGCGATGTCCGATTCGCGCGCGGTCGTCATCTTCAAGGACGGACTGGAAGGCGGCGCCCTGGCCATCGCCGACACGATGCTGGCCATCGCCAACGGCGAGGATCCGCGGCCGCCTGCGCGGCCGGCAGCGAGGCCCTCAAGGCCGCCGTCAACTAGCATCCGAGCACAGCAAGCGATCGCTCGCCGGCCCCGAGTCGGCGAGCGGCCCAGACGCCCTGCCTCGGCGCAACCCTGGCAGGGCGCCCTCGACTGGGGGCTACCACTGACTCCACGCACCTCTCCATCGATGACGGCCCGATGAGGCGCGAGGCCCGATGAGGCGCGAGCGGACGCGCACGCGAACCGACCGGGGTACGCGCTTCCTGATCCCGCTCGTGGTGATCCTTGGCCTGACCTCGCTCTACCCCACGTTCTACTCGCTCTACATGAGCTTCTTCGACTGGAACTGGGGCCAGCGCTTCAACTTCGTGGGGCTCTCGAACTACATCGAGCTGCTCGGTTCCGAGCGCTTCCAGATCGCACTCTGGAACACCTTCGTCTTCACCATCGGCGCCGTCGCTGTCGAGCTCTTCCTGGGCATGAGCCTGGCCCTGGTCGTGAACCGGCTCGGCCGAGGCGCGGCCGTGGTGCGGACACTGCTGCTGGTGCCGCTGATGGTCTCGGGCATCATCGTCGCGCTCATCTGGAAGATCATCCTCGATCCCACCATCGGACCGGTGAACCTGGTGCTGCGGCAGATGGGCATCCCGGCGCTGGGGTTCCTGGGTGACCCCGCGATGGGCATGGCCTCGGTCATCCTGGTCGACACCTGGTGGCAGACCGCCTTCGTCTTCATCGTCTTCTCGGCCGGACTACAGGCGCTTCCGCGTGAGCCACTGGAGGCGGCCGAGGTGGACGGGGCCGGGTTCTTCGCGCGACTGCGCTACGTGATGCTGCCGATGCTCAGGCCCATCATCCTGGTCATCATCCTGTTCCGGACCATCGACTGCATGAAGGTCTTCGCCATCATCTTCGGCACCACCGGTGGCGGGCCACTGACGACCACCGAGTCGGTGCAGGTGCTGGCCTATCGCATCGCCTTCAAGCAGACCAGCATGAGCCTGTCGATGGCGGCCATGGTCATCTTCGCCGCCGTCGTCCTGGTTCTGGTCCTCGTCATCCGCCGGGCCGGTCGCGAGCAGAGCTCCGTCGGATGAGCGACACGCCGCGGTTCAGCCGCAAGACCCGGAACCGCCTCGAGCTGTCCACGGCCTGGGGCGTGGCCATCATCGCCATCGGCCTGACCCTGTTCCCGTTGTACTGGCTCTTCGTCATCTCCACCAAGAAGCCGGTGGACGCGTTCAAGACTCCGCCGGACCTCATCTACATCCCCGACTTCAGCAAGTACGCCGAGATCTGGCAGCAGGGCGACTTCGCCGCGGCCTTCTTCAACAGCGTCATCGTGGTCGGCATCGGCGTGACCCTGGCCATCGTCATCGCTGCGCCGGCCGCCTACGCCATCGTGCGCTTCCGCATCCGGGCGGGCCGCTGGCTGGCACTGTGGCTGCTGCTGGCCTACGCGCTCCCAGAGTTCCTCTTCGTCATCCCCATGTACGTGCTGTATCAGCAGATCGGGCTGTTCGACACGCAGATCGGGCTGGCGCTCATCTACCAGGTGTTCGCCGTGCCCTTCGCGGTCTGGCTCATCCAGGCCTTCTTCAGCGAGGTCCCGCACGACCTCGGCGACGCGGCCCGGGTCGACGGATGCACCGAGCTCCAATCGCTGCTGCGGGTCTATCTGCCGCTGGCGGCCCCGGGGATCGCGGCCACCGGCATCCTCGTGGGCATCGTGATGTGGAACGAGGTGACGATCGCCCTGTCGCTCACCTTCGACGAGTCGCGGACCGTGACCATCGCGGTCGCGGGCTACCGGGGCTATGCCGCGCTGCGCTGGCAGGAGATGGCCGCGGCCTCGGTGACGGCCATCATCCCGATGCTCGTCTTCGCGCTGGTGGCGCAGCGCTATCTCGTCAAGGGCCTCACATTCGGAGCAGTGAAATGAATGACTTGGTACTGGCGGGCCGCAGGGCCCTGGTGACCGGCGCGGGCCGCGGTATCGGCCGAGCCATCGCTTTGCGCCTCGCGGAGGACGGGGCCGACGTCGTGGTCAACGACCTGGATGCGGAGACTGCCGGCTCCACTGTGGCCGCGGTCCGGGCGCTGGGTCGGCGCTCCGAGGTCGCGTCCGGCGACCTGTCGGACACGGCCACCGTTCACGCCGTCTGCGACCAGGCGGTCGATCAGCTCGGCGGCATCGACATCCTCGTCAACAACGCGGGCATCTCCCTGTACCGCGCCATCGTCGACTGCTCAGAGGAGGACTGGGACGGACATCTGGACATCATGGCCAAGGCCACGTTCCTGACCATGCGACGACTGGCGCCGGCGATGATGGAGCGAGGCTGGGGCCGCATCGTCAACCTCGGTTCGTACGTGGCCCAGTTCAATTGCACCACCAAGTACTTCGGGCCCTATTGCGCCGCCAAGTTCGCCATCGTGGGACTGACGCAGGTGGCCGCCCAGGAGTTCGCTCCGGCGGTCACGGTCAACGCCGTCGGGCCCGGCGATGTCGAGACCGAGATGATGGAGATCGAGTGGGTCCAGGAAGGCGAGCGTCGATCGATCCCGGCCGACGAGGTCAAGGAGGAGTACCGCCAACGCCTCATCCTGGAGCGTCTCGAGCGCCCTGAGGACATCGCCGGCGCGGTGGCCTTCCTGTGTACACCAGCTGCCGACCAGATCACCGCCAGCCACATGATCGTGAGTGGAGGCTTGCCCTATCACCACTCCTGAGATCACGACGGGGTGGGTGTAACTGTCGATCACGACGATGTGGCCCCCTGCGCGAGGCTCGATGCCGAAACGACCTGCTGCAGTGTAGGGAACCGGTCGTCCGGCCGGGAGACGTAGAGACCGGCGGCCGTGTTCGCGAAATCCATCGATGCGGCCAAGTCGTTTCCCGCGAGGCGAGCGCGGATGAAGGCGGCGTCGAACGCGTCTCCGGCCCCGACCGCGTCAGCGACGGGAACGCGCATCGCTGGCACCTGGTACGCCTGGTCGTCGTGACGCCCGAAGCTGCCGTCGGCGCCGCACTTGATCACTACGGTGGAGGGTCCGGCATCCTGCAGGATGGTGCAGGCGGTCGCGGGGTCCGCCGCACCGCTGATCGCCGCAGCTTCGTCCCAGTTGGGCAAGAACACGTCTGTGTCTCGGAGCAGACGCAGGAAGGAGGTGACGGTCTCGGTGGGCCAACCGCCCGGATCCCAGCCAGGATCCAGCACGGTGGTACAGCCTTGATCGCGGGCCCTGGCGATGAGGCGGGTCGCGGCCGCAAGGTGGAGAGCGCCGAGATTGAAGAGGCCTACCAAGCAGAAGACGGCGCAGCCGTCGGTGTGGTCCCATTGGCGATCCACCAAGGCCTCATCGACATCGTTCCCGCACCCCAGGTCCGAGATGAACGCGCGCTCCCCGTCGGGGCGAACAGCGGCGATCGTGATCCCCGTACGGCCTTGGGGGAGGACCTCGATCCCTCCGGTGTCGACACCGGCTGACGCGAGAGCGGCCGAGATGCGCTCACCGGCGGCATCACTGCCGACGGCGCCGATGACATGTGTCGGCACACCGAGACTGCGAAGCCCGAGGGCCAGGTACCCGGCCTGGCCGGCGGGGAAGCTGAGACTGGAGGTCGCCACTGCCTCTGTGCCCCAGTCAGGCAGGTCCGGGATACCCCGAAAGATGAGGTCGGTGTTGAGGTTCCCGACAACGCACACCGACGCGAGATCGGTGACGGTCACGGTCCTGCCGATCGGTGCGGGTGCCTGGTGGTCATGGCCATCGGGCGCCTCCGGTGGCCAGGACGTTGTGCCCCATGAACACCCTCTCGTCGAGGTCCGTGATGCCGCGCAGGATGGCCGAGTAGACGATGAGCCACTGGGTCACGGAGTTCATGACCAATGGGGTCAGCAGAGGATGGATGTCACCGAACTCGGCGGCGTCGTAGATGTGGACCTCGGAGCCCTGGGAGGAGCAGAAGTCGATGGTCCGTGAGGTCACGTCCCGCGAAGCGTCCGTACCCAGCAGGACGAGGAACGTGGCCCGCAGTCTCTCCAGCGCCTCGGCGGGTCCATGCCGCCATTCAGCGGCGTCGCAGTACGTGGCCCCGATCCTGATGTTCTCCATGAACACGCTCAGAGCGACCTTGTAGGCGAGGGGAGCCAGCGGGCCCGAACCGAGGACGTAGACGTGCTGGGCACGCAGCAGATCGCGGGCACGCTGCTCGGCGCGCTCCTCCTCTGCGCCGAGAACTCGCTTCAGGACGGGGGGAAGGCCGATCAGGGAAGCCCGCAGTCGCTCGAAGTCCGACGTGCTGTCGGCGGCTCCCCCACGGCCCACGGCGAAGAGCAGTAGCGCAGCGATGGGGATCTCGTAGATGGCGGCGCTGTCATAGGGCAGCACGACATCGGCCTCTGCGGCCATGGTGCTGTCGGGTCTTCCGACGATCGCGATGGTCTTGGCTCCGCTCGATCTCGCGAACCGAAGCGCGGCCACGGTGTCCTCGGTCTCGCCCGAGTAGGAGGCGAGGAACACCAATGCGTCCTGGTCGAGGCGCCGCGGCTGACGCCACAAGAGCTCGTAGGAAGGCAGGGCGTCCGACGCGACGTCGCTGAGCAGGCCGTCGAGGAGGTACTTGCCAGTCTGCATCGAGGCCAGCGAACCCCCGCTGCCTATCAAGAAGAGATGACCCGACTGGCCCTGGTGCCCCTTCCCGAGGGCGATGCAGGCCTCCCCTTGATCGTCGATGAACGTGCCCAGGTCCGTGTCGATCCGCGCCCCACTGAAGTAGAGGCTCTCCTTGGCCTTCTCGACGTACCCCCTGAGTTCGGATTCCTGCATGACTACTCCTTTCGGCTGTGACTCATCCCTGACGGCAACGCAGGACGTGGAAGCTGACAAGGTCCCCACTCGAGGTCGATCAGTCGACCTCTCCGCAGTAGGACCGGATGGTCGACTCGAGGATCTCGCCGAGGGTGAGGAGCTCGCCCACGTCCACCCACTCATCGGGTGCATGGAGTCGCTCGCTGGTGGCGCCCAGGGAGATGGTGGCGATGCCAGCGGCCTGCAGCAACGCCGCATCCATCCAAGCGTTCTCTCCGACCGCCTGGAGCCTCTGGCCGGTGATCCGGAGCGTAGCGTCTGCGGCGGCATCCCAGAGTTCCTCGTGTCCCGAGGCCTCGAACGGATCGCGATCGAGCTGAACGATGACCTCGGCGCTGAAGTCCGGGAGCTCCGCTCGTGTCGCATCGAAGATGGCCTCGATGTCGCGCACACGGTCGGCGATCGTCTCGCCCGGCTGGGTGCCGATCTCGATGCCGATGGTGCACGCGGACGGATAGCTGGCGTAGTCGCTGCCGCCCGTGACGGTGCTCGCGTGGTAGACGGTGGCGCCGTTCATCGGATGAGGCCGGGCCGCCCACTCGGCCCCGAGCGCATCGAGACGACGCAGGACCGGAGCCGCGTGCCCGATGGCGTCGATGCCCAACTCAGGTGCCGAACCGTGAGCCGAGCGTCCATGGACAACGATGTCGAGCCAGCCGAACCCCTGGTGGGTCACGAGTGCCTTGCCCAGGGCGAGCGGTTCCAGGACGATGGCCGCATCGGTCAGGTGGCGGGTCACCAGGTCCTGTGTCCCCAGCGACCTGGCTTCCTCGTCCATCACGAAAGCGACCACCAGATCACCCCTCAAGCGCGTGCCCGAACGAAGGAGCGACTCGAGCACGAGCATGGCGAGAGCCACGCTGCCCTTGTCGTCCGCGGCCCCCAGGCCCACCATGCGGTCACCCACAAGGTCTGGCCTGAGAGCGCGATCGGGCCAGCCCGCGTGGCCGACGGTGTCGATGTGGGAGTTGAGGCACAAGGACCGTCCATCCCCTGATCCGGGCCATCGCACCACCACGTTGGGCCGTCCGGGTGCTACTTCGTCCACTGCCACCTCGAGGCCCAGGTGGCGGACCCTTCGGGCCAGCAACGCTGCTACCTCGCCTTCGCCGGGGGCGCCGGCGATGAGCCACGGATTGCGAGAGTCGATCTCGATGAGCCCGGTCAGCAGCGCAACGAGATCTTCCCTGAGTACAGACATGATCCAACTCCCGAGCAACAGCCACCAGGGTGGCCCCACCTCTAGCGTACTTCCCGCCTGGATGCCAGGAACACCCGCTGGCTCCGCTGCTCCTGGCGTCCGCCGACAGAGCCGGCAGGCGAGCGCCCCGCCTGTCCCCGCTCCTCGCCAGGCGGAGCCTCTCCGGTGAAGCCGGAGAGGCTCTCGTTGTCGACCGCGCCTCCGTCAGCACACGTGACATCCGGCTCCAGCACATGCTCGGACACCAGCTGCCGACCGGATCGCCGCCAGCAACATGATCGTGAGTGGCGGTCTGCCCTACTACCGCCAGGCCGAACAGGCGGGCAACGGCGGCGGGGTCAGACGCTCAGAGCCGCGGACTCGGGGCTCAGGGACGCAGTCCACGAAGGGCTGGATAGAGCCCGCGGAAGCGCGCATACGAATCGTCATAGGCGTCGTGGTCGCGGGGCTCGACGACATCGCCAGGCTCCACGAACCGCTCGATGTCCGACCAGTCCTCCACTGCCCTGATGGCCACTGCCGCAGCGAAGGCCACGCCCAGCGCCGAACCTGGGTGTGATCGCAACTTCTCCAGCGGCAGCCCCAGCACGTCGGCGGTCACCTGCGTCCACAGACGGGAGGCGGCACCGCCGTTGGTGACCCGCACACGCTCCGGCCGCAGGCCCAGCTCGGCGAAGACGTCGAGGTGATGGCGGAAGCCGTAGGCGATCGACTCGAGCACCGCCCGGAAGAGATCCCCGCGGCGATGCGACAGGCTCAGCCCAACGAAGGCGCCGCGTGCCTGGGGGTCGTTGAGCGGGGTCTTCTCGCCGAGCATGTAGGGCAGTGCCACGATCCCGTTCGCCCCTGGACCGGCGGCGGCGGCCTCGGCATCCAGCGTCGCCAGCTCGGCGCCCGCGGCCAGCTCCCGCTGGAACCAGCGGATGAAGCTGCCGGAAGCAGCCATGCAGCCGTTGGGCAGGTAGAGGCCCGGCGCCAGGTGCATGTCCAGATAGAGTCTCTCGTCGACGACGGGCTCGGCCGTGGTGAGTAGGATGTCGCCGGCACCCCCGAGCTTGACGAGCATGTCCCCTGGATGCACCAGACCGGCCGCGAAGGCGGAGGCCACGTGGTCGGCGCTCCCCGCGATGACGGGCGTGCCGGGCCGGATACCGGTCTCGGCGGCGGCCGTCTCGGTGACGCTCCCCACGACGTCCGAGGGGGAGCGCACGGGCGGCAGCAGATCCGGATCCACTCCCACAGCGGCGAGCACGTCGCCGGCCCAGCTCTCGGTGCCGAGGTCGTAGAGACCGCTCTCCACGGCCCAGTTGCGCTCGACCGATGGCACGCCGGTCAGGAACATCGTCATCGCGTCGTACGAACCGAGGACCGCCCTGGCGGCCGCCAGCGTCGCCGGCTCGTGGCGCTTCAACCAGCGGAGGGTGGGCGCCACCGACTGCTGCGTGATGGGCGAGCCGGTGCGCTCCAGGATGCGGGCGCCGGCAAGCTCCCGGTTCAACTCATCGATCTCCGTCGTCGCGCGTGCGTCGTTCTGCTGGATCGACCGGCGGAGGGGACGACCGGCCGCGTCGAGCAGCACGACGCAGGGCACCATGCCGCTGACCCCGACAGCGTCGGGCTGGCCGTGGCTGACCAGCTCGCGCGCCAGCGCGCAGAGGTTCGCCCACCACTCGCCGACCTCCTCCTCCGCCCAGCCGGGTTGGTCGGAGTGGAGCGCGGTCGGCCGACTGGCCTCCGCGACGAGGCCCGCTTCGGTGTCGAGCAGGACGGCCTTGGTGGCGGTGGTCCCGATGTCGATACCGAGCAGCAGGCTCATCGGTCCTGCTCGCTCGCCGGGGACGGGGGCCCGCCGGCAAGCCTGGGGTTCGTCTCTGCAGTCGGCACGCGCTGGACCAGGAACACCGTGACCAGCGAGGCCACGACAAGCAGGCCCAGGGCAGTACTGATCCCGAACGCGCTCGTCGTGGCACCGATGAGTGGACCCGTGACCATGAACGCCAGTGTAAGGAATGTGAACGCGGCCGAGAGCGACGGGCCGTGGGGCGGGATACGCCCAGCCGCGTTGAACAGCTGGGGGATGGCGTTGGCGATGCCCACGCCGGCGATGACCATGCCCAGCAGGCCGACAAGCGCATTCCCGACGACGAGGAAGACGACCATCACCACCGCCGTCAGCAACATTCCCCACTCGAGCATGCGGACCGAGCCGACCCGATCCTTGGCCCAGTCTCCGCCGAGGCGCCCCAGGAACAGTCCGAGGGACAGGGCGGCGTAGGCCAGTGCCGACTCTTCGGGTTCCGCGCCGACGCCCTGGCGGAGATAGACCCCGCCCCAGTCGGTCAGGCCCGCTTCGACGAAGGCGATGAGCGCGAGGAGGACCGCGATGGGCACGATAGCGCGGGTCGGCAGGTGGATCCCGCTGGCGCCTTCGGTCCTGACCGTGCCCGTGCCCAGGGACGGGACCGACACCAACACCACCAACCACACCGCCCCGGCTGCGAACACGACCTCGACCACTGGCTCGATGCCGATGGCGACGGCGAGTGCGACGCCTACCGAGCCGATGATCCCGCCCAGCGACCAGCCGGCGTGGAGCCCCGAGAAGATCGACTTGCCGCCGGCGGTCTCCAACGCGACTCCGTGCGCGTTCATCGACACGTCCATGGTGGTATTGGCAAAGCCCAGGCCGAGCAGGACCACGGCCAGCCCAAGCGGGCTGGCTGCCAGCACCGGAGGGAGCAGCAGGAGCGGCAGGATGAGTCCGGCCACGGCCAGTACCAGCCGGCTCGACACGCGGACCAGCAGTTGCCCGGTGATCTGCTGGGCCACGAGTGCGCCCAGCGGAAGACAAAGCAGGACGAGACCCAGCTGTTCGGGCGGGATCTGGAGTCGTTCCTGGATGCCGGGGATGAGCGCGACCCAGGTTCCGACCACGACTCCGTTGACGACGAACATCAGGAACGTCGCCAGGCGCGGGCTCATCGAGCGGCTCGGTGTCGGCTCAGGGGGCAAGCGCCGTTACGGCGCAGGGTCACCTGCCGGCCTTGAACGGATACAGCACCCAATCGTTGGTCTCGACGATGTAGTGGTCGGGCACGAGGTCCACGCGCGACCGAACCGGCTTGTAATGCAGGACCGCGGTGATGGGCTCACCGCCGGCCGCCCGGATGCGCGCGGAGACCGCGGCGATGGTGGTGCCCGAGTCCCAGACCTCGTCGATGATCAGGACGCGCTTGCCTCGCAGCTGTTCGTCGGCGGGGAACTGCAGGAACTCCGCCTCGCCGCGGAACCCCTTCTCATCGTCGTAGACCACCACCGCGGCGAGCAGCATGTCACGCCAGCCCATGCGGTAGCCGAGCATCCCGGCGGGCACGAGACCACCTCGGGAGATGGCCAGGACGACGTCCGGCTCGGGGGCGGCTGCGAGGCGCTCGGCCAGCTCGGCGACCAGGCGGTCCAAGTCGTCCCAGGTGACATCGATCTTGACGGGCTCAGGGGCGGTTTCGGGCATGTCTCGCAGCCTACACGAGCGAGCCCTCGGTCGGTCGTCACGAGCCGCCGCGGAACTGGCTGATCTCGAAAAGGTGCCCGTCGGGATCCCGGAAGAACGCCCGCACCTCCCATTCCGACTCGACCGGCGGAGTCAGGAAGTCAGCCCCGCGCGAGCGCAACGTGTCGTAGGCGGCCCGCCCATCGGGCACCCGGATGGTCATGGCGTGGCTCACGCGATCGGGGTCGTCGACCGTCTCGAAGGTGACGCCCGGCTTGTCGGAAGTAGGTCCGCCGCCAGTCACCAGCAGGAGCCAGGCGGCGTTGAAGGCGAAGACCGCGGATGTGCCGCCGTACTCGCGCACCAGCTCTGCGCCGAGGACGTCGCGGTAGAACGCCACCGAAGTGGGCAGGTCGCCGACCACCAGGATGTGGGTGAGTTCCATCTGCTCGGTCGGGAAGGGCTCGGTCATCATCACCTCCTGCGCCATGCGGTCGGGCCCCCTGCGGTGCCCTGTTCTACCATGGACTGCACAGACCCCCGGTGCGACCGAGGCCGCGGAGACCCGCGGTCGGCCCATGTGCGTACCTACCATGCCTGAGGAGGCCAATCATGACGTTCGGACCCATCCAGATCTTCGCCTTCGGGTTCGCTGACACAGCCAACTTCGAAGGCCGCATCGCGGAGGAGCTGATCAAGCTCAGCGACGCAGGCACCATCCGCATCGTCGACGCCCTGGCGGTGGTCGCCGAGGGCGACGAGGTCGACATCCTCCGCGTCTCCGATCTCGACGAGGAGCAGCGCGAGGAGCTGGGCATGCAGATGGGCGCGCTCATCGGGCTGGGCATGGACGGCCTCGAGGGCATGCTCGCCGGCGCGGAAGTCGGGGCCGAGATCGTCGAAGAGGGCGGGCTCGGTGTCGTCGAGGCCATCGGCGAGGAATTCATCGAGAACCTGCCCGACGGCGCCGCTGCCCTGCTGCTCATCATCGAGCACGCCTGGGCGGTGCCGCTGCGCGAGGCGGTCGTCGATGCCGGTGGCATCCTCCTGGGCAACCAGTGGATCGGCGCCCAGGACCTGGTGGCGCTGGGGGCAGCCCTGGGCATCGCCGCCGAGATGGAGGCCGAGGCCACCAAGAACGACGACCAGTAGCCGCACGCACTGCGAACCAGGCCCGGCTGATGCCGGGCAGGGCCGGGATGGCGCCCTCTGCGGGGCTCCACCTCGGCCCGACCGTATCTGGTGCGCCGGTACGTGACCGGTGCGCCAGTACGTAACGGGTGCGCCAGTACACTGCGGGCGGGAGGTGACCATGACGTTGAAGTGGGACGGACGAGAGTGCTGGGCGCTCGTGCTCGGCGCCAGCAGCGGCTTCGGCGCCGCTGTCGCGAAAGCCTGGGCCCAGGCCGGGTTCGGCATCGTCGGTGTCCACCTCGACATGCGCGCCACGAGGGCAGACGCGGAGGCCGTTCGAGCCGAGATCTCGGACCTCGGCGTACCCGTGGCCTTCCACAACATCAACGCCGCAGATGACGCCAAGCGCGAGAGCGTCATCGCGTCGATCAAGGAGCTGTTCGACGAGCGCCGGGCTGCCGGTGAGCGACCCATGCTCGGCGCCATGCTGCACTCGCTGGCCTTCGGCACCACGCTCCACTACGTCACCGACGACCAGGACCGCAGGGAACTCTCGCGCAAGCAGATGGAGATGACACTCGACGTCATGGCCCACTCGCTCGTCTACTGGACGCGGGACCTCTACCATGCCGGCCTCCTCCAGCGGGGCAGCCGCGTGTATGCGATGTCCAGCGAAGGCGCCATCCTGGCCGTCCCGACCTACGGCGCCGTCAGTGCCGCCAAGGCTGCCCTCGAGGCGCACGTACGGCAACTCGCGCTCGAGCTTGCGGAGGCCGGCATCACCGTCAACGCCATCCGTGCCGGTGTCACCGACACCCCGGCCCTGCGCCGCATCCCGGGCTGGCCACAACTCGTGCAAGCCGCCGAGGCCCGCAACCCACAGGGCCGGCTGACCAGGCCCGCGGACGTGGCCGATGCGCTGACCGTCCTGGCCACGCCTCAGACGCACTGGATGACGGGCAACGTCATCGGCGTCGACGGCGGTGAGGTCATGGGCTCGAGGGAGACGGCCGACATCCCCTGAGGGGGAGGCCGCAAAGCGAAAGATCGCCGCTCGTGTCAGATAAGCCAGGCAACCAGCGTGCGCCGAAGTCGGAGCGGGCAAACCCCGCCGTGGAGGCGGAGCCGGCGGGCATCGGCTCGTCCAGCGCGCCCGACTCCCTCTCCCGCGAGGTCCGGCTGCTGGGCGCGCTGCTGGGTCAGGTCATCGCCGAACAGGCCGGCGAGGAGATCCTCGACTTGGTGGAGCGCATCCGCAAGCTCACCATCGACATCCGCAAGAACCCCAGCCCCACTCGACAGCTGGGCCTGAGAGCCATCCTCGAGGAGCTGCCGTCCGACCAGATCGAGCCGGTCATCAAGGCCTTCAGCCTCTACTTCCACCTCACCAACCTGGCCGAGGAAAAGCACCGCGTACGGCGCGTGCGCAAACTCGCCCGCACCGCGCCCGGCGGGCAGAAAGGCTCGATCGAGGCCGCTGTGCGCCAGCTGCTCAACGAAGACTCGCCCGAGCAGATCCGCTCGTTGCTGGACAGCCTCTCCATCGGCCTTGTGCTTACGGCCCATCCCACCGAGGCCCGTCGACGCACGATGCTGGTGGCCCTCCGGCGCACGTTCGCGCTTCTCGACCGGCTCGACGATCCGCGCTTGACGCCGAACGAGGACTCCGAGATCCGGCGGCGGCTGCGCGAGGAGATCTCGTTGCTCTGGCGAACGAGTGCCTTGCGTACCGAGCGCCCCAGCCCCTTGGACGAGGTGAGGACCGCGCTGCTGTTCTTCGACGAGACGCTGTTCCAGGTCACCCCCTATCTCTACCGCACCGTGGACCGCGTGCTCGACCTGGCCCCGTGGACGGGTGAAGGCGCAGCCGAAGGCGTATCCGGTCCGGCGCGGGATACCGGTCACACCGGCACCCGGCCCCCGGCCGTGCCGGCCTACCTGCGCTGGGGCTCCTGGGTCGGTGCCGACCGGGACGGTCATCCGCGGGTAACCGCCGAGACCACGCGCGAAGCGGCGGCCACCGGCGCCGACCACGTCCTGCGCGGGCTCGAGCGAGTGGCCACGCGGCTGATGCACACCATCACGCCGACACACCTCGGAGACGACGTTTCGCCGCGCCTTCAGGCGCGGCTCGATCTCGACCGCGATGAGCTGGGAAACGCTCATGACGAGATGGTGGAGCACTACCCGCACGAGCCCTACCGGCAGCGTTTCGGCGGCATCGCCGAGCGCCTGCGCCAGACGCGCCATCGGCTGGTCGGTGGCCGAGGCCACGGCGCGGGCTACGCCACGCCGGCCGAACTGCTCGAGGAGATCGACGAGCTCCAGGCCGCGCTCATCGATGACGGCATGCCCCGCGTCGCGTACGGCGAGCTGCAGGCCCTGCGCTGGCAGGTGGAGACGTTCGGCTTCCATGCCTTCTCACTGGAGGTCCGCCAGCACAGCGAGGTCCACGAGGCCACGCTGTCAGCGCTGCGAGATGGCGTGGTGCTGGGCGAGCGGCTGGTGGCCAACGGGGTGACCGCGGCCGAGGTGCTCGAAACGTACCGCGCCATCGCCGATATCCAGCGCCAGTTCGGGCCGGAGGCCTGCCACCGCTACGTCATCAGCTTCACGCGTGCGGCACAGGACGTCTACAACGTGCTCGAGCTGGCCGACTACGCTGGCCTGAGACGGGAGGCCCTCGATGTGGTGCCGCTGCTCGAGACCGCGGACGCCCTCGACGGGGCTGACCGCCTGCTCGATGACATCCTTAGCGATGCTACGTACCGCGAGCATGTCCGGCGGCGAGGCGACCACCAGGAAGTCATGCTCGGCTACTCCGACTCGACCAAGGAATCCGGCGCCATGGCCGCTGCGTGGCTCCTGCACGGCGCGGAGACGAAGCTGGTGGAGGCGGCCGCCCGGCACGGCATCAGGCTGACCCTGTTCCACGGGCGGGGCGGCGCCATCGGCCGCGGTGGTGGACCCATGAGCCGCGCCATCCTCGCCAGCGCTCCCCATTCGCTCGACGGCACGCTCAAGATCACCGAGCAGGGCGAGGTCGTGGCCGACCGATATTCGAACTTCGACATCGCCATGCGCCATCTCGCACAGCTGACAAACGCCGTGCTCATCGCCTCATCGCCGGCGCACGAGCAGCAAGCGAAGGAGGCCCAACTGCGCGGCCGCACCATCCTCGAGGAGCTGGCCGAGCGTTCCGCGCACGTCTATCGGTCGCTCGTCTGGGAGGACCCGGCATTCGAGGCCTTCTACGTGGCGGCCACACCGATCGCGGAGTTGTCACGGCTGGCCATGGGCTCGCGGCCGGCGGCGCGCGGTGGAGGCGCCGTCTCGCTGGAGACGCTGAGGGCGATCCCCTGGGTCTTCTCGTGGGCGCAGGCACGCCTGTTCCTGCCGGCCTGGTACGGCCTGGGCACGGCTATCGAGGACTTCGAGGCCGAGCACGGGGCCGGCGCCACCGAGTCGCTGCAGGATCTGTACCGCGAATCGTCGTTCCTGATGGGAGTCATCGACGTCATGGAGATGGCCTTGGCCAAGGTGGACCTGTCGGTGGCGCGCCGTTACGCCGACCTCGCACCGCAGCCAGAGGCCGAACGCATCTGGGAACTCATCCGCTCCGAGTTCGAGCGCACCGTGGCCGCGGTCCTGCGTATCAGCGGCCGTAGGGGGCTGCTCGACGCGGCCCCGTCCCTGCAGCGCTCGATCTCGCTGCGCAACCCGTACGTGGACTCGCTTTCCGAGCTCCAGGTGATGCTGCTGGCACGACTGCGCGCGATGGACGAGGACGATCCCGGACGTGGAGAACTACGCCGGCTCGTGCAGCTCACCGTCAGCGGCGTGGCCGCGGGCCTCCAGAACACGGGATAGGCTTGGCAGCGCCGGCCTGGCCGCTGCTGGCCGTGGCGGTTCCCGGGCCATAGACCACCTCGCGTGGCGCCGTTCCCGCTCAGGCCGCGGCGCGGTTCCCGCTCATGGCCACCTCGCGTGGCGCCGTTCCCGCTCGCCGCGCGTCGGCCGGCCTCGCGCGGCGCCGTTCCCGCTCAGGCCGCGGCGAGGTTCCCGCTCAACGGCACAACTCGACCGCTTCCCGACTCTGCCGACGCGCTGTGCCCGTTCAGCGGGAGAATCGGCGAGCTCGGGCTACGAGATGCGCAATTCTTCCCGCTGAACGAGAAAGACGGCGCAGCTCACGAGCAGACATCACCCAACTCCTGCCCCACTCGTCACGTTGTCCCGCTCAGCGAGAAGCGCCGATATAGCGCCCGGAGCCACGGTCCCACAAACGGGCGGCACACTGCGGCCCCACGGGCGGCACACTGCGGCCCCACGGGCGGCACACTGCGGCCCCACGGGCGGCACACTGCGGCCCCACGGGCGGCACACTGCGGCCCCAGGGCGCACCGCGGCCACGCAGCACGCGGCGGCCCACGGGCGGCACACTGCGGCCCACGCAGCACGCGGCCCCACGGATGGCCCATGCCCGATGTGCCGTTCAGCCCTCGCGGCGCTCTCCACGCTTGCTATAGTGCGACATTAAGAAAGCAAACGTAAGCACTCGCAATCATCGGCGCGTACACCGTGCGTCCAGATCTGCGCACCGCGTCCAGGAGGAGAGCACCCCCATGGCGGCACCAGGCCCGCGACTGGCCTTCAATACCCACTTGCACGTCCCGCCGAACTTCTCGGCCTTCACTACCGTCGAGGATGCCGTCGAGACGTCGGCGAAGGAGGGCGTGAAGGTCGTGGGCACCTCCAACTTCCACGACTTCGGCGTCTATGACCGTTTCGATGCGGCGGCCCGGCAGCACGGCCTGCACGCCCTCTTCGGGCTCGAGTTCATCTCCGTGCTCGACGAGGAGATGCGCGCTGGCATCACGGTGAATGACCCTGCCAACCCCGGCCGCGCCTACATCTGCGGCAAGGGCATCCCCGCACCCACCGCTCCGGATGCCGCCTCAAAGGCCTTCATCGACGCCGCCAAAGTCTCGAACGAGGCCCGTACCACGCAGATGGTCGACCTCGTCCGGGGCCTCTTCGTGGAAGCGGGCCTGGACATCGATGTCACCTACGCCTCCATCGTCGAGGGGGTGTCCCGGCGAGCCGAGGTCCCGGCCGAGTGGATCGTCCTCCAGGAGCGCCACGTCGCGCTTGGCTTCCAGGAGGCGCTCTTCGAGGCGCTGCCGGCGGACCAGCGATCGGCCTTCCTCGAGAAGGTCTACGACCAGACCCCCAGGGCCGCGGTCGACGACACGGTCGCGACCCAGGGTGAGCTACGCGCACGCCTGATGAAGGCCGGCTGCCCCGCGTTCGTCGATGAGACCGCCGTACCGTTCGAGGACGCGGTCGACTTCATCCGCGGCCTCGGCGCGATCGTGGTCTATCCCACCGTGGCCGACGGGGCCGACCCCGTCTGCGGCTACGAGGATCCCGTGGAGGACCTCATCGAGCGCCTCGGCAGCCACGACATCTACGGCGCCGAGCTGGTCACGGTGCGCAACACACCCGAGTGCGTGGATCGCTACGTGAAGGCCTGGCGTGACGCCGGCATCTTCGTGACCGCGGGCACCGAGCACAACACGCTCGAGCGCATCCCGGTCGAGCCGACCTGCCTGCGCGGTGTGCCCATCTCCGAGGAGTCGAAGGGCATCATGTGGGAGGGCGTCTGCGTGGTAGCCGCCCACCAACACCGCAAGCAGCAGGGCCAGCCCGGATATGTCGACCGCTGGGGCAAGCTCGACCCGGGCTTCCCCGACGCCGAGAGCCGCATCCGCTACTTCGCGGAGATGGGCGCGGAGCTCATCCATGAAGCCACGGGGACCGCCCGATGACCGACCTTGCCGGCCTCCGGCTCCTGGCGCTCGACGACCAGCTCATCCGCGATGCCATCGAGATGTCGCAGCGCTTCGGCCGAGATCCCGAATACACGCGAGGCGGTGGCGGCAACTCGTCGGTCAAGCACGGCGGGGTCGTCTACATCAAGCCCAGCGGAGTCTCCCTCGCAGCCATCGAGGCGGACGACCTGGTGCCGCTGGCCACCGCTCCCCTCCTCGACCTGCTGCTCCACGGTGGCTCGGAAGAGGACGAAGCACGCATCCCCGGCGCACCCGATCCGGTCATGCGTGCGGCGGCCAGGGTGCGCATGGCCGAGGCCAAGGGCCGGCGCCCGTCGGTGGAGCTGATGTTCCACTCGTTGCTGCCGGAACGTTACGTGCTCCACACGCACGCCATCGTGCCTAACGCGGTGACCTGCAATCGCGACGGCCAGGCGCTCATGGGTGACCTCTTCGGTAACGACGCCCTGTGGGTGCCGTACACCGATCCGGGACTGCCGCTGGCGCGCAAGATCAACGAGCTGCGCGAGGCACACCAGGCCCGCACCAGCCAGCCTGCGCCGCGCATCACCTTCATGGGCGACCACGGCATCATCGTCTCGGCCGACACCATCGCCGAGATCGCCGAGCTCAACGAGCATGTCATGGGCACCGTCCGAGGCGCGCTGGAGAAGTCCGGCATCGCGGTGGGCAGCTCCGGGCGTGCCGTGGCCCGCATCGCCGCCGACGAGGCTCATGCCTCTGAGTTGGTCAAGGCCATCGCGCCCACCCTGCGCGCACTGCTCTCGGCCGAGGGCAGTCCCCTGAAGCTGGTCACCTACGACCCGGCCCTGACCGCCGCCGACTACCTCGAGTCCGAAGATGGCACCAACGCGGTCAGGGGCGGGCCCATGACACCCGACCAGATCGTCTACTCGGGCTCCTTTCCGCTGCTTTTCGACCCCCCGACCGACACCCCGCTCGAGGACGTGCCGGCGCTGCTTCGGGCGGCGCTCGAAGCCAACATCGAGGAACACGGAGCGGCCCCCATCATCACCGTCGTGCCCGGGCTGGGCATCTTCGCCGCCGGTGACACGTGGAAGGAGGTCGACACCGCTCGCGATGTCTACCTCGACTGCCTGCGTGTCTACCAGAGCGCCGACGCGATCGGCCGCGTGCGCGCGCTGACCGACGAGGAGCGCGGCTTCATCGAGCACTGGGAGGTCGAGGCATACCGCAAGAACGCGGCCGCATTCGGCAGATCGCCGGGGCGCTTCGCTGGCAGGGTCGCGCTCATCACCGGCGCTGCCCAGGGTTTCGGGCTGGGCATCGCCCAGGGCCTCGCGCGTGAGGGCGGCACGGTCATCCTGGCCGACCTCCAGGCCGGGCAGGCCGCGGCAGAAGCAGCCGCCATCGAGGCCGAGCACGGCGCTGGCCGGGCCTGGTCCGTGGCCATCGACGTGACCGACGAGGAGTCGGTCAGGGCAGCGGTCGGGGCGACGGTCGCCCGCTTCGGCGGCATCGACCTGTTCGTCAGCAACGCCGGCGTCCTGCGCGCAGGGAGCGTGACCGAGCAACCCGTAGCGGACTTCGACTTCGTGACCCAGGTCAACTATCGCGGCTACTTCCTGGGCGTGCGGGCCGTGGCCCCCATCCTCGCCGCCCAGCACGCGGCTCGCCCCGACTATCTCGCCGACATCGTGGAGGTCAACTCCAAGTCGGGCCTCGTCGGCTCCAAGCGGAACTTCGCCTATGCCGGCTCCAAGTTCGGCGGCATCGGCCTGACCCAGTCCTTCGCCCTCGAGCTGGTGGAAGACGGCATCAAGGTCAACGCCGTCTGCCCCGGCAACTACTACGAGGGCCCACTCTGGTCCGATCCCGAGACGGGGCTGTTCCAGCAGTACCTGCGCGAAGGCAAGATCCCCGGCGCCACCACCGTCGAGGAGGTCCGCGCCGCCTACGAGGCCAAGGTCCCCATGGGCCGCGGCTGCAACCCCGATGACGTGGTCGAGGCCATCCTCTACCTCGTGTCCCAGCAATACGAGACCGGCCAGGCGTTGCCGGTCACCGGAGGCCAGGTGATGCTCTCATGACCACCATCCCAGAGACCCAGTACGCGGCCCAGCTCGTGGCCGCCGACACCATCGAGCTCAACACGGCCAAGCCGGTGCCGGAGCTGGGCCCTACCCAGATCCTCTGCCGCATCGAAGCCACGGGCATCTGTTTCAGCGACACCAAGCTGATGCACGCGTTCACATCGCACCCGCGCAAGAGCGAGGTGTTGACGTTCCTTACGCCCGCGGAGCTGGCGACCATCCCCAGCTACGTGCCCGGCGAGGCTCCGACCGTGCCCGGCCACGAGGCCTGCGCCCGGGTCGTGGCCGTCGGCTCCGAGGTCACGCGCCACGAGGTCGGCGATCGCGCGCTGGTGCAGACCGATTACCGCCACATGCTCACCGCGGCCTCCAACGCCTCCTTCGGCTACAACTTCGAGGGCGCGCTCCAGCAGTACGTGGTCATGGACGAACGCGTGATCGTCGATCCCGATACACAGGAGCGCTTCCTCATCCCCGTCAGCGAGGAGCCCAGTGCCTCGGCCGTGGGACTGCTGGAGCCGTGGGCCTGTGTCGAGCGGGCCTACGCCACCGAGGAGCGGGGCACGCTCAAGGCCGATGGCAAGCTGCTGGTCGTGGCAGAGGCCGGCCGCACTATCGCGGGCCTCAGCGAGCTCATCGATGTGGCAGCCCCGGGCTCGGTCAGCGCGGTGGTCGCGGACGGCTCGCAGCAGGCAGCGCTCGAAGCCACCGGCACGACCTTCGTGGGCTCCATCGACGAGCTCAAGGCCGGCACCTTCGATGACATCATCTACTTCGGCTCCGATCCCGACCGCGTGGAGGCCTTGCAGGCCCTGCTGGCGCTCAAGGGCGTCATCGACGTCGTGCTCGGTGGTGGGTCGCTGGGCCGGCCCGTCAACGTCGACGTCGGTCGCGTCCACTACGACCTCATCCGCTGGGTCGGCACCAACGGGTCATCCGCCGCCGAGGGCTATGCCTGGGTACCCGCCAGCGGCGAGCTCCGCACCGGAGAGCAGGTCGTCGTCATCGGCGCCGCGGGTCCCATGGGCTTCATGCACGTACTGCGAGCCTTGACCGCAGGAGTCGCCGGCGTGTCCGTGACCGCCGTCGACATCGACCAGGCGCGACTCGCCCACCTGGCCAAGATCGCGGCACCCGTGGCCGAGGCCAAGGGTCTGGCCTTCGAAGCCCTGGACAGCAACGAGACGCAGCCGGCCGGTGGCTTCACGCGCATCGGCTGCATGGTTCCGGTCCCCGCGCTGGCAGCAGGCACGGTCGAGCTCGCGGCCGCGGGCGCCATCATCGACTTCTTCGCCGGCTTCGCCATCGGCACCACCGCACCGCTCGACCTCGACCAGATGATCACCAAGCACGTCTACATCCTGGGCACCAGCGGCTCGATGATCAGCGACATGAAGGCCGTGCTGGGCCGGCTCGAGGCGGGCACGCTCGACACCAACATCAGCGTCTACGCCATCAGTGGCATGCAGGGCGTAGCCGATGCCCTCGAGGCCGTGAAGGCCCGCACGTCCGGCGGCAAGATCGTCATCTACCCGCAGCTGACGGAGCTGGGCTTGATCACCCTGGCCGAGCTGGAGGCACGGTTGCCGGAGGTGGCGGCGGCCCTCGACGATGGCCGCTGGACCAAGGCAGCCGAGGAAGCACTGCTGAAAGCTGCCGGCGGAGGCGCGGTGGCATGACCGCCTCGCCCGCCTCGGTCGCGAGCGGCGCCTTCGCCAGCGAGCGGCAGATGGAGATCGGCCGCATCGTGGAGGAGCAGGGACGCGCGCGGGTGACGGAACTCGCCGAACGGCTGGGCGTGTCGGCGGTGACCATCCGCAAGGACCTCGACACGCTGGCCGAGGCCGACCGCCTCATACGCACGCACGGTGGCGCCATCGCCCCCCGTATGCGGCGCGGTGACATCGCCTTCGACGTACGCGACCGGCTGCAGCGGGAGGAGAAAGCCGCCATCGGCGTGCTCGCGGCAGCCCACGTCAGCCATGGCGAGTCGATCATCCTCGACGCCAGCACCACCGCCCTGTACCTGGCGCAGGAGCTGCTCAAGCGCGAGACCTGGCATGGCCTCACGGTGGTGACCAACAGCATCCACGCCGCCACCGCCCTGGCCCCCCGCTCGGACATCACGGTGCTGCTGATGGGCGGCCGCGTGCGCAGTTCGCTCTCGGTCGTGGGCGAGCTCGGCGACGCGGTGTTCGAGCGGATCAACGTCCAGAAGGCGTTCCTGGGATCGGCCGGGTTCTCTCTCGAGGAGGGCCTCACCGAGGCCCGGGAGGAAGAGGCGCAGATCAAGCGCGCGATGGTGGCCGCAGCCCACGAGATTTGCGCCATCATCGACCACAGCAAGTGGGGGCGAGTCGCCTCGGCCACGTTCTGCGGCGTCGAGGGCCTGACCCGGGTCTTCACCGACGCCGCGGCTCCGGCCGGCATGGTGGCCTCGCTCCAGGGCATGGGGATCGAGGTGACGCAGCATGGCTGACCGGGGACTCCGATACGTAGCGCTGGATTTCGGCGCCGAGAGCGGCCGCACCATCGTGGGGCGCATCGACCACGACAGGCTCAGCGTCGAACCGGTGCATCGGTATGCCAATACGCCGGTGCGCATGGGCGGCACGCTCTACTGGGACTTCCCCAGGCAGTTCGGCGACATCCTGGCCGGCATGCAGCGCGCGGCAGCCGACGGCCCGGTGCACTCGGTCTCGGTCGACACCTGGGGCGTGGACTACGGCTACATCGACGCGCGCGGGCGGCTCATCGGCAACCCCATCCACTACCGCGACACACGCCACGAGAAGATGCTCGAGGCGGCCTTCGAGATCGTCCCTCGAGAGGAGATCTACGGGGCCACGGGCATCCAGTTCATGTCCATCAACACGCTCTACCAGATGCTCAGCGAGGTCAAGGCGGAGGACCCCATCCTGGCCGCGGCGGACAAGATGCTGATGATGCCGGACATCTTCAACCACTTCCTCAGTGGCGTGAGCGTGTGCGAGTACACCGAGGCCAGCACTGGCCAGACGCTGGACCCGTGGACCCGACAGTGGGCCACGCCGCTCCTCGACAAGCTGGGCATCCCCACCCACTTCCTGCCCGAGATCGTAGAGCCGGGCACGGTGCTGGGCTCGCTGCTCAACGAGGTCGCACATGCCACCGGCTGCACGGGGGCACAGGTCGTGGCGGGGGCCTCGCACGACACGCCCTCCGCCGTGGCGGGGGCTCCGCTGGCGGGGCCATCGACGGCCTACATCTCCTCGGGCACCTGGTCGCTGGTGGGCCTCGAAGTGCGCGAGCCGGTGGTGACCGAGGCCTCGCTGGCCGCGAACCTGACCAACGAGGGCGGCTACGACGGCACCATCACGCTGCTCAAGAACGTGATGGGCCTGTGGCTGGTCCAGCAGAGCCGCAAGGCGCTGTGGCCGGGCGAGGGTGCGCCGTCATACGACGAGATCTGTGACCTCGCCGAGACCGGCCCGCAGTGGAGCGCCTTCGTGGACCCCGACGATCCGCGCTTCCTGTGGCCGGGCGACATGCCCACGCGCATCCGGGAGTACTGCGAGGAGACCGGGCAGCCGGTGCCCTTCGAGACGGCCACGCTGTGGCGGGTCATCTTCGAGTCGCTGGCGCTGAAGTACGCCTGGATCATCGACCAGCTGGCGGCGGTGAGCGGACGCGAGATCGACCAGATCCACATCGTCGGCGGCGGCTCGCAGAACGAGCTGCTGTGCCAGATGACGGCCGATGCGGCCAAGCGCGAAGTCGTGGCCGGCCCGGTCGAGGCCACGGCCATCGGCAACATCGCCATCCAGGCCATCACCTCCGGCGAGCTGAGCGACCTGGCCCAGGCCCGCGAGCTCGTGGCCCGTTCCTTCCCCATGAAGACATACCAGCCCAAGGGCTTCTTCTGGCGGAAGGCCAACGAGCGCTTCGCCAAGCTGATGGAGCCGGATGACCGCTGACCCCACAGGCACCCACCTCGAAGGAGCGAGACAAGCGATGAACTCACGCGAACGAGTCCTCCGAGCCCTCCGCCGCGATGGCCTGCCCGATCGCGTGCCGCTGGAGTTCGACCTCTCGCGGCCGCTGCTGGAGGCCTTCAGCCAGAAGCTGGACATCCCCATCGGCTGGCAGCCGAACTACTACGAGGACCTCAAGTACCGCACGTCGGGCGCCGAGATCAGGGTGGCCATGGGCAGCGACTGCGTGCTCGTCGGTGGCGGCGTGCCCCGGGGCTACGTGCCCGAGGAGACCGACGACGGCTGCATCGTCAACGAGTTCGGCATGAAGATGAAGATGGGCATCGCCTGGTACGACGTGGTGAAGGGCCCGCTGGAGTCCTGCACCACGGTGCAGGAAGTGCTGGACCTGCCCTTCCCGGACCCCTTCGACGAGGCCCGCTTCGAGGATGCCAGGCGCTACATCGAGAAGTACAAGGGCGAGTACTTCATCATCGGCGACGTCGAGCTGACGATGTTCGAGATGGCCTGGCACATGACCGGCCTGCAGAAGTTCATGACCGACATGGCCATGGGCGAGGACTATGTCGAGGCGCTCATCGACCGCACCATGGGCTGGTCGGTCGCCATCGGCAAGCAGCTGGTGGAGCTCGGCGTCGACGGCATCTGGACCGGCGACGACTTCGGGGCCCAGAACGGCATGATGATCTCGCCCGTCATGTGGCGCAAGATCTTCAAACCGCGCATGGCCGAGGTCTTCTCAGAGTTCCGCTCGGTCAACCCCGACGTGCTGGTCATGTATCACTGCGACGGCGCCATCGCGCCCATCCTGCCGGACCTCATCGAGATCGGGCTGGACGTCTTCAACCCGGTGCAGCCCAACGTGCCCGGCCACGAGCCGGCCGAGCTCAAGGCGCGGTTCGGCTCCGAGCTCTCGTTCTGGGGTGCCATCGACCAGCAGCAGCTACTGCCCATGGGCACACCCCAGGAGATCGAGGCCGACGTCAAGGCCAAGATCGAAGCACTGGGCCCGGGCGGCGGCTACATGGTCGCGCCGGCCCACATCCTCCAGGGCGACACGCCGGTCCAGAACGTGGAGGCGCTCATCGCCGCCGTCCAGAAGCACGGCGTCTACGCGTAGCCGGCGCGGGGCACTCGGCAGCTAATGGGTCCCGATCGGCCCTGAGCGATCAGACTGGTCACCGAGCCGGGCCACCGGGTGAGCACCAGGGAGGGCCGATCAGGGTTCCCGCTCAGCGGGACAACGCCGCATCTCGAACGCGGCCCGCCGCCAGGTCTGCGGGATTCGCGGCGTTGCTCGGGACAGATCGCCACCAAGTCCCGTTCAGCGGGACCTGCCAACAGACTGGGTGCCGAACCGGTCGCGTTGTCCCGCTGAGCGGGAACTGCCTGGGCCGCGGCTTCTGGCCACAGAGAAGCCCCCGGTCCGCTCGAGCGGACCGGGGGCTCGATGATCCCTTTGGGATCGCGTGTTGACTAGCTGCCTGAGACGTTGTCAGCGGTGTAGACCGAGAACGGGCCCATCAGGACGCGGAGGGCGTCCACGTCGGGCCGGGTCGGGTCGGCTGTGATCTCGAAAGTGGTGTTGCCGCTGATGGGCCGACCCACTTCGAAGGTCTCACCAGCCACGCCCTCGATGGCGTCAGTGGCCAGCAGGTAGCCCACGTAGTAGGCCAGGTAGCCGAGGTCCACGAAGGACCACAGGGCGAACTCGGGCGCGCAACCGTCGAGCGTGTATGACTCCATCTCAGACGGCAGGCCCAGACCTGAGATCTTCGATCTGGTCGCAGAGGCCGTCGTCGGTGACGACCTTGGCCGCGGCCTTGATGCCCTCGGTGGTGGGGGCCATGATCAGGGCCAGATCGGGCCACTGGTCGATCAGGCCGATCGCAGCCGCCTCGCTGTCGGCGATGTTGTCATTGCCGTAGACGATCTCGACGAGTTCGATGCCCTCGTACTTGGGATCCTGCAGCGCGACTTCCATGGCCGCGATCCAGGCGTTCTGGTTGGGCGACTCGGGCTTGGCCGAAAGCACAGCCATCTGCCCGCCGTCGGGCAGGATGTTGCGGGCCATGTCAGCCATGACCACGCCGGTCTCGTCGAAGTCGACCTGGGCGATGAAGACATCCTCACCGTTGCCCGAGGCGATGGGCGAGTCCCAGGTCACCACGCTGATGCCGGCCTCCTGTGCGGCGACGGCCGCATCGGCCATCTCCTCGCCGACGTTGTTCGAGATCAGGAGCACGTTGTACTCCTGGGTGGGAGCGTTGACCACGAAGGCGACCTGGGCCGAACCGGTGTCGGTCGAGGCCGGTCCGACGAAGTCGGGCGCTGCGACGCCGAGCTCGGCAGCCGCTTCCATCGCGCCCTCGTTGGCCTGCTGGAAGACCTGGTTGTCCGTGAACTTGGGCAGCAGCATCACCTTCACGTCGGCGCCAGGCTCCGCCATCGCGGCGTCCTGCGCCAGTACCGCGCCACCGAGGCTGCCTACCGCCAGGGCGGCTGCCGTCAGGGTCGCGATCGTAGTGCGAGCCATCCTCATGAACTACTCCTCCTGCGCGGGCCCGCTGGACGGTCTCCTCGCGATGTTCGCGGACCGTCGGGCCACATGTGCAAAGGCATGGTATCCCAGCGGCGGGCCATGACAAGCCCAAACCCGCAAACCTTTGCAGGCGGCTCGCGAAGCCGCTGTCAGTCGGAGCTCGCGGCGGCCTTCGCGGCGCGTGTCCGCTGCGCCTCGATTCGGCTGCGGACGGAGGATCCGATGTTGGGCAGCAGCACCGAGAGGATGAGCAGCAGGCCGACGACGCCGATCTGCACGATGCCGTTGATGGACGCGAGGTCCATGCCGTTGCGCAAGTTCAGCACCAGCAGCGTGGCCAGGAACACGCCGATCATCGTGCCCGAGCCGCCGAAGATGCTCACGCCGCCGAGCAGGACCATGGTGATGATCTCCAGCTCGAAGCCCTCGGCCGTGCTGCCGCGAACGGCACCGAACCGCGCGGAGATGATGACGCCGGCCACGGCGGCGGCGATGCCCGACATCATGAAGATGGCCATCTTGGTGCGCACGACGCGTACACCCGAGTAGAACGCGGCCTCCTTGTTGTTGCCGATGGCATAGACGTAGCGCCCGAACCCAGAGGCGTGGAGCAGGATCACGGCCCCGACCAGCAGGATGGCGTAGAAGAAGATGGACATCGGCGCGGGCCCGATGAACTCGGCCTGGGCGAAGTCCTTGAAGCTCTGCGGCAGGTCGTAGATGAACTCGCCCTCGATGAAGAAGAAGGCCAGGCCGCGGTAGCCGATGAGCCCGGCCAGCGTGACCGCCAGGGAAGGCAGCCCTACGACCGCCACCCAGAAACCGTTGAAGAGACCGCACAGCGCCCCGACGAGGAGCGCCAGGACGACCGCCAGTTCGATGGGCAGGCCGTTCTGCCAGGTGACGGCCATGATCACCGCGGACAGGCCCATCACCGAGGCCACCGAGAGGTCGATCTCGCCGCTGATGATGACGAAGGCCATGGCCAGCGCCACGATGGCCTTCTCCAGGCTGAGCTCCAGCAGGTTGGACTGGTTGGTGAGCCCCAGGTAGCCGGGCACGACGGCGGCGTTGACCGCGATGACCACCAGCAGGATGAGCAGCAGCAGCGTCTCCCAGCGACGCAGGTAGGGCGCGATCCTATCCATCGCCCGCTCCCGCCGGTGCGGGCCCGGCTCGCTCGCGTTCGTCCTTCAGTCGTGCCTCCCTGGTCCAGATGGCACGCAGCCGGTCAAGGATGATCTTGTCGGAGGCCACGGCCAGCAGGATGAGCAGGCCCAGGAGCGCGTCGCGGAGGAACTCGCTCACCTCCGCCCAACGGATGAGGCCCTGGTCCAGGAAGACGATGAGCATCGCGCCCAGCACGACACCGATCATCGAGCCAGAGCCGCCGAAGATGTTGACACCGCCCACGACGACGGCCGCCACGACCGCGAGCTCCAGGCCCACTGCCGCCTGGGTGTTGACGTTGCCGAACCGGGCGATCCACATCCAGCCCGCCAGCCCGGCCAGGGCACCGCAGATGACGAAGGCGATGAAGACGTCTCGCTTCACGGGGAGTCCGGCCACGCGAGCCGCGTCGGGGTTGGAGCCGATGGCGAAGAGGCGTCGGCCGTAGCGGGCGTAGCTGATGATCAGCTGGAAGACGATGACGATGGCCAGCGCCAGGATCGGCAGGAGGCGGATCTGGAAGCCCTCGATCGTGCCGAGGTTGATGGAGTTGAGGTCGACGATCCAATCGGGCAGCTTGGCCACGGTCACCGGCTCGGCGCTGGCCGTGGTCGAGAGGATGGAGCGGTAGATGGCCAACGTGCCCAATGTGGCCACGATGGCCGGTACACCTCCGTAGGCCACGATGAGGCCGTTGATGGCGCCCATGATCACGCCCAGGAGGATGCACAGGGCGACGATGAACACGGGGTTCATGGTCGGATCGGTGATGAGGAACGTGCCCACGCCGTAGGCCACGACAGCCACCTGCGACCCGATCGACAGGTCGATGTTGCGGGTCAGGATGACCATGGTCAGGCCGACGCCGAGCACGACGATGATGGGCGTCGTCGTGGCCACCCTCGTGAACGTACGACCGGACGCGAAGCCCGGCACCTGCGTGGCGAAGAAGGCGATGACCACGACGATGATGACGAACAGCGCGATCTCGCGGATCTGCTCGGGTCGGACTCGCTTGAAGAACGCCGCTCTCACGAGACCGCCTCGACCTGGCCCATCGCATGCGTGAGGATCTGCTCTTGCGTGGCGCCCTCAGCATCCATCGTGGCCATCTGGCGGCCTTCGCGCATGACCAGGATGCGGTCGCTCATCGGTAGCAGCTCGGGCAGGTCCGAGCTGATGAGGATGATGGCGATGCCCTGCTTGACGAGGTCGTCGACGAGGTGATGCACCTCGACCTTGGCACCGACGTCGATGCCGCGCGTAGGCTCGTCGAGGATGAGGATCCTGGGCGTGGTCGCGAGCCACTTGCTGAGCACGACCTTCTGCTGATTGCCACCTGAGAGCGATGAAGCGGGCGTGTTGACCGATGGCGCCCGGATGGAGAGGCGCTCCCGGAACGACTCCGCCATGGCACGCTCGGCCTTGCGCATGACCAGCCCGACGCGGTTCAGGTACTTCCCCAGCGAGGGCAGCGTGATGTTCGATGCGATGGACTGCGGGAAGATCAGGCCCAGACCTCTGCGGTCCTCGGTGGCGTAGGCGATCCCGAGCGACAGCGCCTGTTGCGGGCTCTTGATGGTGACGGGCTTGCCGTCGAGCAGGATCTCGCCCTCGTCGGCGGGCGCGATCCCGAAGAGTGCCAGCGCCACGTCGGTGCGCCGTGCGCCCACGAGCCCCGCGAAGCCCAGGACCTCTCCTTCGCGCAGATGGAATTCGATGCCCCTGAAGGCGCCCTGGCGGCCGAGACCCTTGACCTCGAGGATGGTCTGGCCAGGGTTCGACTGGGTCCGCGTGAAGAACTCCACGACCTCGCGGCCGACCATCTGGCGGATCGCCTCCGTCGGGGTCAGGTCCGACCGTGGCGTAGTCGAGATCCATTGGCCGTCACGCATCACGGTGATGCGATCGGCGACATGGAAGACCTCTTCGAGCCGGTGAGAGATGAAGAGGACAGCTACACCCTCGTCACGCAGGCGGTTGACGATCTTGAACAACTGAGCCACTTCGTGGGCCGAGAGCGACGCGGTGGGCTCGTCCATGATGAGGACGCGCACGTCGAGCGAGAGGGCCTTGACGATCTCGACCGTCTGCTGCTGCGCCAGGGTCAGGCCTCGCGCGGGCTGCATGACGTCCATGTGCACGTCCAGGCGGGCCAGGACCTGCTCGGCCTCCTTGCGCATCTGGCCTCGGCGCGCGATGCGTCCGCGATCGCGATGGCCGATGAAGATGTTCTCCGCGACGCTCAGGTCGGGGAACACCATGGGCTCCTGGTAGATGGCCGCGACGGCGTAGGTCTGTGCGTCGAAGGCACTGGCGATGCGCACCTGTTTGCCATCGATGTAGATGTCACCGATGTCGGGCTGGACCACGCCGGTCATGACCTTGATGAGCGTGGATTTGCCGGCGCCGTTCTCGCCGAGCAAGGCATGGATCTCGCCGGGGATCAGCTCGAGGGAGACATCATCCAGCGCCTGGATCTCTCCGTATCGCTTGGAGACGCCGCGCATCTCGAGGACCGGGGCCGCCCCCGAAGAAGCGGGCCGGTGCTCGACCGGTCCCGCTGCCGTCCCCGCTTCCGACACAGCCGCAGCCTGTGCCGGACCATCCTCCACGTGCTCGGGCATGGCGACGAGCATACCCGAGCGACACCGGGGCGCGGGGAGCCATCTCGTCCTGCTGTGGGCGGGCCATTTGCCACTGCGTCGGACCCTGTCGCGGACGACTGGCTACGATGGTGGAGCACTTCCCCCGCTGTGTATGGAGGCGACGTGGGACGCATCCCGTTCATCGACACGCACGTCCACTTCTACGACCTGCAACACCCCTCGCTGGAGTACGGCTGGCTGAAGCCTGGCGTCAAGCACCACATCCTCGAGGCGGTCGAGCCCATCCAGGCGCAGCGCTACTGGGCCGATGATTGGGTCGCCGAGTCGCGCTTCAGCAACGTGATCAAGTCGATCCACGTCGAGTGCGCGGTGGGCACGCCCGACCCGGTGCAAGAGACGCGCTGGCTGCAGGCCTTCGCGGACCGGCTGGGCCATCCTCACGGCATCGTGGCCGAGGTGCACCTCGCGCAGCCTGATGCAGAGGCCGTCATCGAGCGACACCTGGCCTTCGCCAACATGCGTGGTGTGCGCGATTTCGGCGAGGGCGACTATGAGCTCGACCCGGCCTGGCAACGCGGCTTCGCGCACCTCCGCAAGCATGGCCTCGTGGCCTGCCTGGACTCACGCCCAGAGCAATTCGCCAACGTGAAGTCCCTGGCGCAGGCATTCCCCGACACGCTCATCTCGCTCGATCATGCCGGTCTTCCGCTCAGACGCGACGAGGAGTACCTGGCGCTGTGGCGGCGTGAGATCGCGAGCCTGGCTGAAGCCCCCAACATCATCGTCAAGGTCTCCGCCCTGGGTATGGGTGACCCCCGTTGGACGCTGGACTCGATGCGGCCGCTGGTCCTCCACTGCATCGAGTCGTTCGGTCCCGAGCGGACGATCTTTGGCACCAACTGGCCGGTCGACCGCCTGTTCTCCTCCTACCCCGACGTCATCGACGCCTACGCCGAGATCATCTCCGACTTCTCGCCCACGGAGCAGACGGCCATGTTCAGCGCCAACGCCGAGCGCTATTTCCGTATCTAGGGGGATCCATGGAGCGCTGCCTGCACTACTTCCGCCTCTTGCCCGGCACAGAGACCAAGTTCGACCGGATGCACGCCGAGGTCGAGCCAGAGGTGGCCGCGGACATGGCTGCTGCCGGACTGCACGATGTCACCGTCTTCCGCCGCGGCACCGACGCCTGGCGCTACGCCCTCGCTGAGCCCGACCGGGAGACGGCCTACCGGCGCTACCTGGAACAGCCCTCGACCCAGGCCCGACGGCGCCATCTGCGGGGCATCGTGGCCGAGCTCGAGGCACCCGGCGGCGGGCTCATATGGTTCGACGAGGTCTTCCATACCGATGCCCCCGACCCTGGCGGCCCGTGGGCGCGAGGCTTCTTCACGATGGTCATCGATGTGGAGCACGCGGAGCTCTACGACCGGCTCCACGCGGAGCCCTGGCCGGAGATGATCGAGGCCATCGCCGAGGCCGGCTACCGTGACTACACCGGCTTCCGCCGCGGAGCCCACGTCGTCTACTACGGGCGCTACTACCCCGACTTCCAGACCGTCATCGACAGGATCAACGCCACCGACGTGGCGGCGCGCTGGGGTGCGGCGCTGGGAGACGCGATCACCACCTTCACCGACGAGGACGGGCGCAACTTCAGCGCCACCGAGGTCTACCACGTCGACTGACGGCGGGGCCTCCAGTTGCGACCACGGCCGGGAGCGCCGGTCAGCCCGGGACGGGCGCGTCTTCGCGCAGCAGGCCCTCGGCC
Source organism: uncultured Chloroflexia bacterium (assembly GCA_963712745.1). Taxonomy (GTDB): domain Bacteria; phylum Chloroflexota; class Limnocylindria; order Limnocylindrales; family CSP1-4; genus JAFMJV01. Next base: position 50,243 of record CAVQJC010000005.1, read on the forward strand.
TTGAGCTCGGCCCACAGGTCGGCCGGGATGGGGTGGCGGAAGGTGGCCACGTTGCGCTCCACCTGCGCGGCTGAAGCGGCGCCGGGGATGACCGCCGAGACGACCGGGTGGCCCATCACGAACTGCAGCGCGGCCGCCGCGATGGGCACGTCGTGCCGGGCGCAGACGGCCTCGATGCGCCGCACCCGCTGCAGCTCCGCCTCGCTGGCTGGGCGGTAGTCGCAGCGGGCACCGGGCACGGCACCGGTGGCCAGGATGCCCGACTGGTAGGGCGCGCCGATGACGACGCTGATGCCGCGCTCGGCACAGACGTCGAACTCGCCGTCGAGCATCTCCTGTCGCAGCAGCGTGTAGGGCATGGCCACCAGCCAGAAGTCGGGCTCGCAGAAGGCCAGGAAGCGGTCGATCATGCCCAGCTCGTTGACCCCGGCCCCGACCGCCTTGAGCAGCCCGTCCCGGCGCAGCGCCTCGAGGGCCCGCCAGCCGCTCGACTCGAGCTGATCGAGGTAGTGCTGCACGCGCTCCTCGGTCTGGTGCGTCCAGAAGTCGAGGTCGTGGATGACGCCCACGTCGTAGTGGGTCATGCCCAGGCGCAGCTGGCTCTGCTCGTAGCTGCGCATGATGCCGTCGTAGGTGTAGTCGTGGTAGTGCACGAAGGGCGCCGGGGCGACCCAGGGCGAGAGGTCCGGCTCGGAACCGGGCTTGGCCGCGTCGAAGCAGCGGCCCACCTTGGACGAGAGCACGTATTGGTCCCGCGGCCGGTAGCGCAGGCCGGCGCCGGTGCGCAGCTCCGAGAGGCCGCGGCCGTACCAGGGCGAGGTGTCGAAGTAGCGGATGCCGGCCGCCCAGGCCGCCTCGATGGTGTCGAGTGCGTCCTGCTCGGTGACCACGCGGTAGATCGAACCGTACGAGGCCCCGCCCAGGCCCAGCTGGGTGACCTCCACGCCGCTCTTGCCCAGTGCTCGCTTGACGGTCGGGTCCATGGCCTTCCCTCCTAGTACATCAGGAAGCCGCCGGAGACGTTGATCGTTGCCCCCGTGATGTAGCGGGCATGGTCGGAGGCGAGGAAGACGACCGGCCCTGCCAGCTCTTGCGGCTGCGCCACGTAGCCCAGGGGCGTGCCCGCCTTCATCGACTCGTAGACAGCCGGATCGAGGTCGGTCAGGAGCATGGGGGTCTCGACCTGGCCGGGCGAGACGGCGTTGACGGTGATGCGGTGGGGCCCGTACGTCCGAGCCAGGCCGCGACACATCGAGGTCACGCCGCCCTTGGTGGCTGCGTACACGACCGAGCCTCCGTAGCCGCCCGTCCACCAGCCCTGCGAGGTGAAGAGGATGATGCGCCCGCCCCGGCCGGCCTGGACCATGGCGTCCGCGGCTGCCCTGGAGAGGAAGAAGGCGGCCTTGAGGTTGACGTCGTGCTGGAAGTCCCAGTCATCCTCGCTGACCTCGTCGACGCTGCCTCGCCGCCGCAGCACGGCCGCCAGGTTGGCCAGGACGTAGAAGTCGCCCAGCTCGCGTCGCGCACGCTCGACGAGGGCACCGTGGCCGGCGACGTCGCGGAGGTCGGCGGCAGCGCCTGCGTGGCCACTGCCTTGCAGGCCGGCCACCACGTCATCGACCGCGGCCGCGTCCAGGTCCACGGCCATGACCCGGGCGCCGGTCGTGGCGAATGCCTCCGCCACGGCTTTGCCGATGCCGCCCGCTGCGCCGGTGACGATGACGCCCCGGCCCTCAAGCCCGGCGCCGACGCTCCATGCCATGGCTCCCCCCTAGGTCCTGGCTCCGACCGAGGACGGGTCGGCCAGCACCTTCTCCGAGCGATAGCGCTCGACCACCTCGTCGATGACCTCGATGCCCAGCCCCGGCGCCGTGGGCGGGTAGAGCCAGCCCGAGTCGTGATCGAGCGGCTCGGCCACCAGGTCGTGCTGCATGGGGTTGGGCAGCGGCTTCACCTCGATGAGCCGCGCGCTGGTGGTGGCGAAGCTGATGGCCAGGCTGGCCGCGGTGACGATGGCCGAGGACCAGGCGTGGGCGTTCGACTGCCGTCGGTAGTGCTCGACGCGGTCGGTGACCCGGCGGAAGCCGGTGATGCCCTGGGCGCGTCCGGGGTCGACACCCACCACATCGACCGTGCCCGTGGCCAGCACCCGCTCATAGCCGGCGGGGTCCCACTCCTTCTCGCCGTAGGCGATGAGCGTCGACGTCCTGGCCCGCAGGTCGGCGTAGCCGCTCGGGTCCCAGGCGCCGAGGGGCTCCTCGATCCAGTGCAGGTCGTACTCCTCGAACGCCTGGATACGCCGCGTGGCGGTCTTCACGTCCCAGACCGTCTTCCAGCCGCAGTCGATCATGATCAGCTGCTCAGGCCCCAGCCCATCGCGCATGCGTCGCATGTATTCCACGTCGCGATCGTGCTCGTAGCCGAGGTGGGCATCGCCGCGCTTGCCGAAGCCGACCTTGACCCCGTGGAGGCCCGGCTCGACCCAGCCCTGGGCCTCTTCGACCATACGGCCGATGTCGGCGTGGTGGGCATGGCAGGAGGCCACGGCCGGGAGGCGTTCGTGCACGGCCCCGCCCAGCAGCTGGACCACCGGGGCGCCGAGCAGCTTGCCCTTGAGGTCCCACAGCGCGATGTCGATGGCCGCGATGGCGAACGAGGCCAGGCCGCCGCCGTAGCCATACCACCACGCGCGATCGTGCAGCGCGTGCCAGATGGCCACGTTGTCCAGAGGGTCGCGGTCCACCACCAGCTCGGCCATGCCCTCGACCAGGGCCTTGGTGGCGAAGGTCGATTCGGGCCACATGGTGATGGCCTCGCCCCAGCCCACGACCCCGTCCCGCGTGGTGATGCGCACCAGACAGAGGTGGCGCAGGGCATCGAAGTCGTTCGGCTCCGGGTACGAGACCGGGATGGCTTCCACCGTCGCGATCCTGTCCATGCGCGTGGGTCCTCCTCCGGGTTCGGCAGGGCCGGCTGGCTGGCGTTCGCCGCTCGTGCCTCACGCTATCATCCGCTGGCCAGTGAGGAGGAGGCGAATGGCGAAGCCGCGTGTGGGCGTGATCGGAGCGGGATCCTGGGCGGTGAGTTCGCACCTGCCCAACCTGGTCCGGCGACGCGACGCGGGCGAGATCGAGTTCGCCATCGTGAACCGGCGCAATCCCGAGGTGCTCACGCGTATCAGGGACACGTTCGGCTTCGCGGAGGCTACGACCGACTGGCAGGAGGTCATCGAGGCCGCCCCGGACATCGTCATCGTCTCGAGCCCGCCCGGCGTGCATCATGAGCACGCCAAGGCAGCCCTCGAGGCCGGTGCGCACGTCATGTGTGAGAAGCCGTTCACCATCGACCCGGCCCAGGCCTGGGACCTGGACGCCACGGTCGAGCGCACGGGACGAGAGCTCTTCATCGCCTACGGCTGGAACTACCGGCCGATGGTGCTCGAGGCCAAGCGCCTCATGCAGCAAGACGGGGGCATCGGCGAGATCGAGCACGTGACCATGTACATGGACTCGGCCCTGCGCGAGCTGCTCTCCGAGACCGGGTCCTACTCCGACGCCGATCCCGATCTCCTCCCCCACCCCGACACCTGGGCCCACCCCGACACCAGCGGCGGTGGCTACGCACAGGCGCAGCTCACGCACGTCTTGGGCTTGACGCTGTGGCTGACCGGCCTGCGCGGCGCGGCTGCCTTCGCGCTCATGAACCGCCCCGATGGAGCCCGCGTGGAGCTTCACGATGCGGTCGCGCTCCGCTTCGGCAACGGCGCCATCGGGACCATGGGCGGAGCCTCGTCGCACGCGGGCGCGGCCGGGAACCGGCATGGCGTGGAGCTACGCGCGGTGGGGGATCGAGGCATGCTCCGGATCGACCTGCGGGCCAATGTACTCTGGCGCTACCGCGGTGCCGGAGACGACATCAACGTGCCGCTTCCCGACGATGCGGGACAGTACGACTGCATCGGACCCATCGATGCGGTGGTCGACGCGGCCCTCGGCCGCTCGCCGGCCAACAACTCACCAGCCGAGCTCGGCGCGCGGACGGTCGAGATCCTCGACGCCGCCTATCGCTCAGCCGAAAGCGGCATGATGGAGCCGATCGCCCAGTCCGGACCTCGACCATGACCATGACCACCACCGCCCGACCCCACCGACGCCCACCACCCCACCGGCCACGGAGGACCTAGATGCCCGACCCCCACGACCCACGGCTCGAGTGGTACCGGCAGATGGTCCGCATCCGCGTCTTCGAGGACCGGGTCCAGCAGCTCTTCCTGAGCGGCCGCATCGAGGGCACGACCCATCTGTGCCAGGGCCAGGAGGCGGTCTCGGTGGGGGCCATCGCGGCCATGGCACCCGGGGACGTCCAGACCAACACGTACCGCGGCCACGGCGAGGCACTGGCCCTGGGCATGTCCTTCGAGACGGCCATGGCCGAGCTCATGGGCAAGGCCAGCGGCGGCTCCAAGGGCCTCGGCGGCTCGATGCACCTCATCGACACCAGCAAGGGCAACATCGGGGCCAACGCCATCGTCGGCGCGGGCCTGCCCATCGCGGTCGGGGCGGCCATGGCCTTCCGGCTGCGGGCCGAGCCGCACGTGGCCCTCACCTTCGCCGGTGACGGGGCCACCAACATCGGCACCTTCCACGAGTCGCTGAACATGGCCGCGGTCTGGGCGGCCCCGGTCGTCTTCATCATCACCAACAACCTCTACGGCGAGTACAGCCCGGTGCGCATGACCACGCCCATCGACGACCTCGCCCGGCGGGCCGAGCCCTACGACATGCCCGGGCGCATCGTCGACGGCCAGGATGTCGAGGCCGTCCATGCCGCGGTCACCGAGGCCGTGGCCCGGGCCCGCGCCGGGGACGGGTCCGAGCCTGCTCGAGATGAAGACGTACCGCTACCGCGGCCACAGCCGCTCCGACCCCGCCAAGTACCGTCCCGACGGGGAGCTCGAGGCCTGGCAGGCGCGCGATCCCATCGCCAGCCTCGGGGGGCGCCTCGCCGAGGAGGGCGCCCTGACCGAGGCCGAGCAGGCGGCCATCGCGGCCGCGGCCGAGGCCGACGTCGAGGCCGCCATCAGCGCCGCCGAGGCGGCCCCGTATCTGACCCTCGAGGAGGCCGCGCGCCATGTCTACGCCGACTGAGACCGCCGCCGTGGCCGCCGTGGCCGCCGCCGCCGATGCCGCCGTGGCCGCCGCCGAGCCGACCATGCTGTCGTACCGCGAGGCCGTCAACGCCGCCATCGACGACGCCCTCGCCGCCGATCCCGCGGTCGTCTTCCTGGGCGAGGACATCGCCAACGAGGGTGGTGTCTTCAAGACCAACGCCGGGCTGCCCGAGAAGTACGGCCAGCGCGTCCTCAACACGCCCATCTGCGAGAACGGCTTCACCGGCGTGGCCCTGGGCATGGCCGTGATGGGCCTGCGCCCCATCGTCGAGTTCATGTTCGCCGACTTCCTGCCCACCGCCGCCGACGCCATCGTCAACGAGCTGCCCAAGTACCGCTTCATGAGCGGCGGGGCCCTCAGCGTACCGGTCACGCTGCGCGTGATCAGCGGTGCCGGCGGCCGCTTCGGCACCCAGCACAGCGCCACCGGCGAGTCCTGGTTCATGGGCCAGCCGGGCCTGCGCGTGGCCGCCGCCGGCACCCCGGCCGCGGCCTACGAGCTCATCACCGCCGCCGTGCGCTCGGACGACCCGGTCATCGTCCATGAGCACAAGCTGCTCTACCTGCACCAGGGACCGGTGCGCCGCGGGGTCGCCGCCGAGCTGGGCCGCGCCTCCGTCGAGCGCGTGGGCGGCGACGTCACCATCGTGGCCACGCTGCACCTGGTCCAGCGCGCCCTGCAGGCCGCGTCCCTGCTCGCCGACGAGGGCATCGAGGCGGAGGTCATCGACCTGCGCTGGATCCGCCCACTCGACCTCGCCACCATCACCGAGTCGGTCGAGAAGACCGGGCGGCTGGTGGTGGCCGAGGAGCAGTGGCACGATGCCGGCTGGGGCGCCACGCTCATCAGCCGGCTGGCCATGAGCGGTGCCAGCATGAGTGCCCCGCCGCGAGCGGTGTCGCTGCCCCACGACATGCTCATCCCCTATGCCCCGCCGCTGGAGGACGCGGTCATCCCCTCGGCCGAGCGCATCGCCGAGGAGGCTCGGGCGAGCCTGTACTCGTGACGGAGGAGACGGCCACATGACGGGGGAGACGGCCACGGCCCTCGACCGCAGCTCGCTGGTGATCGAGCGCATCGAGACGCTCGCGGTGCGCGCTCCGCTGGCCCGACGCTTCGAGGGCAGCGCCTACTCGATGGTCAACCGGGCCACCATCGTCACCCGTCTCTACACGCGTGACGGGGTCGTGGCCGAGGTCTACAACGGCGACACCGATGTCGAGCAACCCATCATCATCGACATCATCCACGAGGAGCTGGCCCCACGAGTCCTGGGCCGCAGCGCCACCGACCCCGAGGGCGCATGGACGGCCATGGAGCCATCCACGAACGACATCCTGCGCGACCGTGGACTCGCGCTCCAGGCTATCGCCTGCCTGGACACCGCCATCTGGGATGCCCTCGCGCGGGCGCTCGGCGTGCCCCTGCACCGGCTCTGGGGCTCGGTCACCGACGTGCTGCCGATGAGCGTCATCGGAGGCTACTACCACCTTGACGCGGCCCAGACCCAGGAGGTCGTGGCCGACTACGCCACGCGCTTCGCGGGCATGAAGTTCAAGGTCGGCGGCCGCTCACCGGCCGAGGATGCCGAGCGCGTGCGTCTGGCGCGCGAAGCGGCCGGGGCGGACTTCGTGCTCATGGTCGATGCAAACCAGGGTTACGAGCGTGCGGAGGCCGTCGAGTTCGGGCGCCTCGTGGCCGACCTCGACATCCGCTGGTTCGAGGAGCCATGCCGCTGGACCAACGATCGCCGCTGGATGCGCGACGTGCGCTACCAGACTGGACTGGCGGTGGCGGCCGGTCAGTCGGAGGTCACCCTCGGCGGCTTGCGTGACCTGGTCGTCGAGGGTGCCATCGACGTGAGCAACTTCGACGCCTCGTGGTCGGGCGGCCCCACCGTCTGGCGTCGGGCGGCCGGGCTGTGCAGCGCGTTCGGCGTGGAGATGGGACATCACGAGGAACCGCAGGTGTCGTCGCACCTGCTGGCCTCGGTCCCGCGCCATACGTTCGTGGAGTGCTTCGACGAGGAGCGCGATCCGTTCTTCTGGCAGCTATCGGACCTGTCCACGTTCCTGCGCGGCGGCAGTCTTCACCTGCCCGAGCGACCCGGTTTCGGGATCGAGTTCGACACCGACTATGTCGAGCGCTACACGCTCGACCGTCGCGTCACGAGCCGGTAGGTCCGCCGGGTCCGAACGCCAGTTCCGCAGGATCTAACGCCAGTTCCGCAGGATCGAACGCCAGTTCCGCCGGGTCGAGCGCCAGTTCCGCTGGGTCGAGCGCTGCGTCCGCCGGGTCGAGCGCTGCGTCCGCTGGGTCGAGCGCTGCGTCCGCCGGGTCGAGCGCCAGTTCCGCCGGGTCGAGCGCCAGTTCCGCCGGGTCCGCGGGGGCGGCACGGTCGCGGTTCATGGGCGGCCGGAACGTACCGCAATTCGCAATCATTGAACGATCCGGCCGATTCGGACGTCCCCGGGCCACACAACAGGCTCGAGAGGCGCCTCGCCATGCTGCAAGGCCGCTCGCCATGCCTGCAGGGACATGGCCGCGGGCTGGATCCGGCCGCCAGGCGCCGCTGCGGGCAACGATTCGGCCCTGGAGCCTTCGGCGTTCTTGGCCCTGGAGCCTTCGGCGTTCTTGGCCCTGGAGCCTTCAGCGTTCAATGATCGCGAAGAAGCGCAACTCTGGCCTGGCTCGCAGAGCCCGTAGTCAACGCAGTCACGCGAAAGGCGGGGTGCCTCGCCCACGCGAGAGCGGGAGGCGCCTCAACGGACGGCTTCATCGGGTTCGGGGTGGCCAGGCCGACCACGGAAACGGTGCCGCACAGGTCAGCCTGGGTGACCGCGTCAGCAGCGGCCAAGGTGGCGATCGAGGTCACGGCCAGAAGGTCCTGGATGTCATCGCCGTTCTTGTCGAGGAGCGCTCAGCCCTGCGCGCTGGCCGCCTTGGCCATCTCCTGGCCCATGAAGCGGCGGGCCTGGACTGCCAGATCCATGCTGTCGTCCCACATGTCGCGCCAGATGCGCAGGATGGTGGTGAGGTTCTCGTCGACGACCTTGGAGCTGAACGACTCGAAGGTGATGACGCCGTCGTACTCGGCATCGACGAGGGCCTTGAACAGCTCGGGGAAGTTCACGTGGCCCTGGCCCAGGTAGCCACGGTGGTTCTCACCGATGTGGACGTAGCCGAGCAGGTCACCGGCATCGAAGACCGGATCGCGGAAGTTCTTCTCCTCGATGTTCATGTGGTACGAGTCGAGGTGGACCACCAGGTTGTCCGAACCGATCTCGCGGATGTACTCGACCGTCTGCGTCGTGGTGTTGAGCAGGTTGGACTCGTAGCGGTTGACGAACTCGAGCCCGACGGTGATACCACTGGCCTTGGCCTTCTCGGCCAGGCGGCCGATGACGGCCTGGCTGTTCTCGCGGCCCTTGGCGGTGGGCAGCGTCATGTACGGGGCGAGCGCGCTGAAGATGACGCCGCCGAGGTAGGTCCCGCCGAGATCGCGCACCATGGCGAGGGCGTCGTTGAGCGTGGCCTCGCCGCGGGCGACCGAGTCGGGGTCCTCGCTGTTGATGTCGTTGTCGAAGCCGAGCCCCAGCGAGCAGGTGGCCTCGATGCCGTGGGTCTCGAGCGCGCGCTGGATGGCAGGGATGTCCATGGAGGCAGGCTCGAAGGCCGGCAGCTCGATGATGTCGTAGCCGGCCTCCCTGGTGCTGCTGACCGCGTACTCGCACTCCTTCTCGCCCCAGCTGCCCGACCACACGAGGGCATGGACCCCGAACTTGTTCATGGCTGTTCTGCTCCCTTTCCGCTCCTGGCCGATCCGGTACGGGCGGCCCGTCCCGCTGCCTGCTTGCTGCTCTCCATGAGCCGAGCGAATCGCTCGCTCACAAGGGCCTCGTCGAGTCTCATGCCCCAGCCGCCGTGGCAGGGGTCAATCGCCAATCGGCGCGACGGATCGCGACGGCCGCGATGAGCCCGACGAAAGCCAGCGCGATCGCTCCTGCGAGCATAGCCGCTCGCACTCCCAGCAGGTCCGCAAACCAGCCGGCGAGGATGGCCCCGAACAGGCTGGAGCCCTGGAAAGTCATGACCCAGACGCCCATGACCCGGCCACGCAGCTCGTCCGGCGTGGCCGAATGGACCGACACGAGCGCGTTCTGGGCGAGCGTGATCTGGGCCGCACCCAGCAGGAAGGCGAAGGCGAACACGAGCGTGGTCGACTGGGCCAAAGCGACTCCGGCCACGAGCGCCGCCATGGCCAGCAGGCCGGCCACCATCCACGGCCGCCGGTCGCCGTGGGCGAAAGCGGTCACCAGCAACGCGGCCGCAAGGGCGCCGGCCCCCGAGGCGCCAAGGAAGGCCCCGTAACCGTCGGCGCCGAGACCCATCTCCTGCTGGGCATAGATCGGCGCCAGCGTGGTGAAGGTCGCCATACCGAACATGGCGGCCGCCCAGACGCTCACCAGTGACAGGCGCACCACCGGGCTGCGGGCCACGAACGAGAGTCCGCCGCGCAGGTCGGAGAGGATCGAGTGCGAACTGTCGGCTCGCTGACGTCCCTTCTCGCGGTAGCGATCCATCCACAGGAACGAGGCTGCTACCAGCAGCGAGGCGATTGCGCCGAAGGCGAAGGGCGAGGCAGAGCCGAAGGCCGCGATCATGAGGCCAGCGACCACCGGCCCCAGCAGGCGCGTGGTATTCCAGGCCGTGGCATGCAGCGAAGCCGCGCTGGAGATATCCGACCTGGGCACCATCTCGGTCATGAACGCCTGGCGGACCGGCACCTCCACCGCGATCAGCAGGCCGAACCCGAACGAGGCGGCCATCAGCATCGGCAGCGACTGGGTCCCGCTCACGACCAGCAGGAACACGGCGGCTGAGAGGACCGCGGCGAATACCTGGGCGCCGACGAGCACGTTGCGCCGCTCGACGCGGTCGGCGAGCACGCCGCTCATCGGGCCCACGAAGAGGGTGGGCAGGAAGAAGGAGCCGGTGACCAGGCCGACCTGGGCCGGGGTCGCGCCCAGCTCGACGGCCAGCCAGGGAATGGCCACCAGGGGCATCCACATGGACAGGCCACGGAACAGCATGCCCATGAAGTAGATGCGGAAGCCCCGCTGGCGGAATGCGCGGAAGCCGTGCAGGCGGCCGCGGCGCGCAGGGGCACCCTGACCGGTCGGCTGGGACTCGCCCTGCGGCGGCTCCGCTGATCCGGTCGCGTCCGTCGGCACCGGTTCGGTTGGAGTGGCGGGCGTAATCGTCATCGAGTGCCCTAACTCTACGACGGTTGCCGGTCGAAGGCATCGTGCCGAGCGGCCCGGGCTGGAGGGTCTACCTGCCCGGCCCGATCTCCACGGTCGTCTTGATGTGGTCCCCGGCACCGGCGAGATGCCGGGCGATGGCGTCCACGTCGAAGCCCTCGATGCGGTCGGTGATGAGCTCGGCCAGCCAGCCCCGGCTGTCTCCACGGGTCTCCGCCTGCCCGATGGTGGCGACCGCTTGCGCGTAGTCATCCCAGGAGGCAGCCGCGCTGCCCACGATGACCCGGTTGTAGAGCACTAGCGCCTGGTTGAGACGCGCCATGTCCACGGTCAGCGGCCGACTGCCGGGGGTGACGCTGAAAAGCGCCAGCACACCGTTGGGTGCGAGGGCAGCCACGGCGGACTCGATGAGCGCAGGGGCGCCCGAGCCCTCGAAGACGATGTCGAAGGGGCCGTCTCGCTCGACCAGGGCAGGCAGGTCGCCGTCGGCAGCGCTGGCATAGTGAGCGCCGACGCGCTCGATGAGCGTCGAGTTGCGATACGGCGCGGGTCGGCGCGCGTAGGTCGTGACCTCCAGGCCCCGCAGGCGCAGCGCCAGCGTGGCCAACAGCCCGATGGTGGAGGCGCCGGTGACCAGCGCCCGTCTCGGCTCCCACAGCTCGAGGCGGCCCTGCACCTGGTCGGCCTGACGCAGAGACTTGGTGATACAGCTCAGCGGCTCGGTGAGGATGGCCACGTCCTCGAGCTCGTCGGGCACCGGCACCAGGTAGCGCGCGTCGGCCACGACCTCCTCGGCCATGAAGCCGTGGGCCCGGCTGATGCCGGTCTCGATGAAGACGGGGTCGGTCGAGAGGTCGGGTCGGTCGATGCGGTCGTGGGCACTGCCCCCGGGACGGCGGATGGTGACGACCACCGACTGGCCGACGAAAGCGTCATCGACGGTGGGCCCCACCTCCTCCACCCGGCCCAGTGATTCGTGGCCCAGGACGAGGTAGTCGTCGCCCTCGGGAGCGACGCCGTATGCCCCCGCCGCGAGGTCGGCGTCGGTGCCGCAGAGCCCGGCGCGGATGATACGGACGCGCGCGCCTCGTCCGCCTGGAACCTGGCCCAGGGTCGGTCGGGGCACGTCGCGCAGATGCACCGAATCGGGCGTGCCGGGCCGGATGGCGATGGCCTTCATGGCCCCAGCCTAGCCAGTCAGAGGACGCGGCGGGCCGGTCACCGCATCGACCTCGCCCGGTCAAGCCACGGGTCGGCTGGTCCTCGCGAATCGAACACGGGCGGTGGACCACCCACCGCCCGTGTTCGATAGCTCCCAGGGCGCCTCACAGCCCCGGGAGTGCGACTCCCAGAAGGATGCGCGTCAGTTCGCTAGTAAGCCTCGAGGTATCGGTCCAGCTCCCACTCGGTGATCTGCTGGTTGTAGGCGTCCCACTCCTCTTGCTTGGCCTCGACGTAGTGGCTGAAGACGTGATCGCCGAGGGCCTCCGCGATGACCTCGTCCTGCTTCAGGGCCTCGATGGCCTCGCCGAGCGATCCGGGCATCTCGGTGATGCCCTTCTCAAGGACGCGCTCCGGGGTCATCTCGAAGAGGGATTCCTCCACCGGGTCGGCCAGCTTCATGCCCTTCTCGATGCCGTCCAGGCCGGCCGCCAGCATGGCTGCGAAGGCGAGGTAGGTGTTGGCCGTGGGGTCGGGGCAGCGGACCTCGACGCGGGTGGCTTCCACCGAGCGGCCCGGTGAGACCTTGGGCACGCGGATGAGCGCGGACCGGTTGGTGCGACCCCAGGTCAGGTAGGTCGGCGCCTCGTAGCCGGGCACCAGGCGCTTGTAGCTGTTTACGATCGGGGCCAGCAGCGCGCTCATGCCACGGGCGTGCGCGAGGACGCCGGCCATGTAGGCCTGCGCCAGCTTGGACAGGCCGTACTTGCTGCGTGGCTCGGCGAAGGCGTTCTTCTGATCTTCGATGGAGAACAGGCTCTGGTGCGTGTGCATGCCGGAGCCGTTGATGCCCTCGATGGGCTTGGGCATGAACGTGGCATACAGGCCGTGCAGGTTGGCGATGGCCTTGAGCGTGAACTTGAAGGTGATGGCGTTGTCAGCGGTGGTCAGGCCATCGCTGTACTGGAAGTCGATCTCGTGCTGGCCGTAGGCGACCTCGTGGTGCGCAGCCTCGACGCGGATGCCGAACGCCTCCAGCGCGTTGACCATGTCGCGCCGGACGGACTGGGCCAGGTCGGTCGAGAAGTCGAAGTAGCCACCCTGGTCGTGGGGCAGCGGGGCGATGTTGCCGTCCGCATCCTTGCGGAAGAGGAAGAACTCCAGCTCGGGGCCGGCGTTCCAGATGTAGCCCATGTCCTCGGCGCGCTGGAGCTGCTTCTTGAGCACGCCGCGGGGGTCGCCCACGAAGGGCTGACCGTCAGGTGTCATGACATCGCAGATGACGCGGGCCGTGCCGCGAGAGCCGAGCGGGCCCGCAGACAGGTCACCACCCTGCCAGGGAATCTCGGCGAACGTGTTCATGTCCGGAGCCAGCCACTGGTCCGACTCTGCGATACGGGTGAAGCCCTCGATCGACGAACCGTCGAACCAGGTGCCGTGCTCGAGCGACTCCTCGAGGCGGTAGAGCGGGATGGTGATGCCCTTGACGATGCCGAGCAGGTCCGTGAACTGCAGCTCCACGAACCGGATGTCCCGGTCCTTGGCAGCCTGGATCTTGTCGAGCGGATCGTTCGACGCTACTTCGATGACCAACGGTCTCTCCTCTTCTGCCGTGCGCTGGGCCCAGGAACCACGTACGGGCACACAGTGAGGCGGCACGGCCGATTCCGAGGGTAGACCGCGGCCTGCCGAGATAGGTTGCCCCCCGGTTACGCATGGGAGCCGGTCCTCGGACGTTTCCCGGATGGGGGTCCCGAAACGCACGAGAGGGGTGCCGATCGGGCCTGCAAGAGGACCCGAGCGGCACCCCTCGGTGTCTCAGGGATCAGGGCCTATTCGGCCGGCTCGATCCCATCGGGGCAGATCTGGTTCTCGCCGACCACGGGATCGGCCCCCTCCACGACGAAGAGGTTGGACCTCCCGGAGCCGCAGACCGTGTTGCCCTCCAGTGTCGGCCGTGCTGGGACATCGATCACCATGCCCCATGAGCTGGCACCCTCGACGGTGTTGTCGACGACGGACGGGTCCCCAGCGACGATCTCGATGCCGATCCCCCCTTCACGTACGGCGTTCCCGTCGATGGCGCCGGTCTCCGTGCTGCTCCACTGGATGGCCACATCGTTGCCGATGAGGTCGTTGCCCTCGACCGTCGCCACTGCTCCATCGCTGACACTGATGCCGACGACGGAGCCGGTGACGGTGTTGCCGACGATGTGACCACTGCTGCCAGGCTCCCAGACCGCGATGGCTGCCTCACCTCTCCCGGACCGCGTGTCACGAACGACGTTGTCCTTCACGGTCATCGAGCTACCCGCGCCGATGCCGATGGACGCGTTAGTCAGATCGTTGCTCTCGATGATGCCCGTGAGGTCGAAGTCAAGGTGGAGGATGGCGCCATCGGGGAACGTGTTCCCGCGCACGACGGCCTCACCGGGACCATCCAGCGCCATGACGCTGCTGGTGATGGTGTTGCCTTCGAACGTGGGCGACGATCCGCCGCTGTGCAGGAAGCCGGTCCATGAGCTGTCCCGAACGACCGGGCTCGATCCCTCCTTGAACTGGAACGGGTACATGAAAAGCGCATCGCGGTAGGTTCCCGAGATCTCGGCGTCTGGATGGGGGACGACCGAGAGGTCGGCCAGCTCGGGTGCACCTCCGTCCACTAGAACGCCGCCGCCCGCGAGCGGAACCACGATGGTGAGACCACGCAGGACCGCGTCGGCGCCTTGCAGGACGATGGGGAAGGAGATCTCCTCGTCCTCGTCATCGTCACTCAGGAAGACCTGCGCTGGGCCGCCGTCGGGGAACTCCACCACGATCTCTTCGCGCGGGCCGTCGCCGGCGAGCGTGATGTCCTTGTCGATGAGCAGGTACTCGGTGTAGGTGCCGGCTGCGACGAGGATGGTGTCACCCTCCTCGGCCGCCGCCAGGGCATCGTTGATGGTCTGGTAGTCGCCGCTGCCGTCGGCTGCGACGCGATGGGTGGCGCCGCCTGCCGCGGGAACGGGGAGGGGCTCGCCGGCCCCCTGCGGGATCACGAGCATCGCCGCGAGCGCGAGCGCCGCCACGCTGGCGGCCACTGCCGTAGCACTGAACATGAGTCGGTTCCTCCGGTCGCTGCTATCGGGTGAGGTGTCGCCGCGCTCGGCGCTACGCGTCGCGCCGGACCGGCGACCGAACAACCGCCTCAGCCACCGGTGCTGCTGAGAGGTCCGTCCTGCTCGAGCCAGCGCCGAATCCAGGCTGCCGTGCGGCGGTGCGGCCGCGCGGTCGTCCAGCCAGTCGCTGACGATGCGCTCGAGCTCCTTGTTGGTGTTCATCGCGCCTTCTCCGGTGAGACTTCCCCATCGGGAAGTCGGGCGTCGGCCTCGAGAGCGGCGCGCAGGCCGGCCATGGCCCGATGGAGCCGTGAGTGGGCGGTGCCCTGCGGGATGCCCAGCACGTCGGCGACCTCGTGGAGCGGCAATCCCAGGTAGTGGTGCAGCACCACCACGGCGCGCTGCTCGATGGGCAGTCGGCAGAAGCCCCGCTCCAGCTGGTCCCGGTAGACCACGCCGGTGATCGCTTCGGCCGCGCCCACGTCTTCGTCGCGCTCCGAGATGGGCGCGGGCAGCCAGCGCCGGGCCTTGCGTGCCTCGGCGTAGCAGGCATTCACCAGGATGCGGTACGACCAGGCCTCGAAGCGCCGCGCCTCTCGAAGCTGGGGCAGCTTGCGCCAGATGTCCACGACCGCCTGTTGCGAAGCGTCGTCGGCTCGGTCGACATCGCCAAGGATGCTGTGCGCGACCCGGAACAAGCGGCTGTAGGTGCCCCTCGCGATCGACGCGAAGGCCTCGCGATCACCATCCTGTGCACGGACCACGAGCTCGGCGTCCATCCCCCCGGTCTCTCCGACTGCCGTTCATGCAACGCCTTGGGGCGTCTCACACATAGATGAGTCGGCTCAGGCGCGCTATCTGTCCGTTTCTTCCCCGATTCTCCCGCGCGTGGCCAGCCGCACCGCCTCGGCCAGGCGTCCGAACTCGCGGTCGGCATCCACGTAGCGGTCGGCCACGAAGGCCAGCTCCACGCGCGCCCCGCTGATGCGGGCCCAGACCCGGCGGCGCGGGAAGTAGAAGGTCAGCACCAGGCCCGCGATGAGCAGGCCGAAGGCGATCCAGATGACCGGTTGGCCCGGGTCATTCTTGATGACCATGCCCGACCAGCTGCCAACGCCGTCCCAGGTGATGGACTGGCCGGCCGTGACCTCGGGATCGGTGGTCACGCCCATGGGGATGGCCGCCAGGAAGAGCGTCTCGTTCTGGCCGGCTTCGACATCGGCGGGACCGACCCCCTGCAGCACCAGCTGCGGCGTTCCGGCCGCGTCCTCGTTGAGCACGGCCACCAGTCCCACCTCCGCGCCGGGGACGGTCATGAAGCCCTGCGGGCGACCGAGCAGTTCGTCGTCGAGCAGCAGCGGTCCGCGCCAGACCAGGGCCCCGGAGGCATCGTGGATGGTGAGCTCGGCCGTGGGCCCGAAGGTGTTCTGGTGGAAGGCGAAGCCGTCGACGTTGAGCGGCTCATTGACGCGGATGGTCTGGCGCGCGATCTCCTCGCCGTCACGATAGACCGAGAGGTCGGTTCGGAAGTCCTTGAACGTGCCGTCCGCGCGACGCGGTGCGAAGAAGGCGTTGTTCTTGACCAGCAGGTTGCCGGGCGTGCCCACCGCTCGCACCGGCGCGGTCTCGCCCTCGCCCACGAAGACGACGGTCTCGAAGCCGGCCGCGACGGTCACGGCTCCCCCGAGGAGGAAGAGCACCAGGCCGGCGTGGGTCAGCAGCGTGGCCAGCTTCTGGAACTGGTTGCGATCGCCGTAGAGGATGGTGGCGCCCTCGACATCGGCCGAGCGCTGGCGCCGGAAGTGACGCTTGCGGAACGCACCGCGCACCGCTTCGACGGCCCCCTCCCCGGCACCTTCGATGACGGCGCGATGGCTGCGGCCGGGATCGAAGAACGCCGCCGGCTGCCCGAGGCGGAGGTGGCTGACGCTGCGCCAGAGCCGGGGTGTGCGGTCGAGCGTGCAGCAGATGATGGAGATGACCAGCACGGTCATGAGCAGCAGGAACCAGGGCGTGGAGAAGACGCTGAAGAGCCCCAGCGTGTCGAAGGCAGCCACGATGAAGGCACCCGCCGGCAGCGGATCCCAGGCCGCGTGCATGGTCGCCAGCTCGGCCGCGTAGCGGGCCGGGTCGTCGGCCGCGGTCACGGGGAACTGGCGCACGAGCATGCCCACCAGACCGGACAGGGCGAGCAGCGTGATGAGCAGGACGGCGAAGCGGACGTCGGTCAGCAGGCGCCAGGCAGCCGCCCCCATCCGCGCCAGGATCATGGTCAGCTGCCGAGGCCGGCCTCGGCAGCAGCGACGAGCGCGGTGGCCATGTCGGCCAGCAGGTCGTCCACATCCTCCAGTCCGACCGAGATGCGCACCATGCCGGGCGGGATGCCGGCCGCCAGCAGCTGCTCCTCGTCGAGCTGCCGATGCGTGGCCGTCGGCGGATGGACCGCGTAGGTCACGACGCTGCCGAGCGTGGCCGTGACCGGCGGGATGGCAAGGCCGTCGATGAAGGCCGCGGCGGCGTCACGAGTGGCCAGCTGGAGCGCGAGCATGCCGCCGCCGGCTCGCAGCTCACGCTGGGCGATCTCGGCCTGCGGATGACTGAGCAGGCCGGGGTAGACCACGCTCGATACGCCCGGCGCACGCTCGAGCTGCTGGGCCAGCGCCAGCGCGGAGGCGGAGTGGCGGTCCATGCGCACGTGGAGCGTCTGCATCCCGCGCAGCACCAGGAAGGCACTGAAGGGTGCGGCGATGCCGCCGGTGTCGATGGCCACGTCGCGCACCCGCTCGACCCAGGCCCGGCTTCCGGCCACGGCCCCGGCCAAGACGTCGGAGTGGCCGCTGAGCCACTTGGTGGCCGACTCGACGACGATATCGGCCCCCAGCTCGAGGGGCCGGCAGAGGTACGGCGAGGCGAACGTGTTGTCCACCACCAGGAGGGCGTCGTGGCCATGGGCGAGCTCGGCCAGGCGTTCGAGGTCGGCCACCACGATGGTGGGGTTGGAGATGGTCTCGGCATAGAGCACGCGGGCGGGCGCGACCGCCAGCTCCTGCTCCACTGCCTCGAGGTCGGTGGGATCGACGAAGGTGACCTCCACGCCCAGCGGCCGCAGCACCCGCTCCATCAGTGCCCGCGTGCTGCCATACACCGCCTGGGTGCAGACGATGCGGTCGCCGGCGCGGACCAGCGAGAAGAGCGCAGCATGGATGGCACCCATGCCCGAGCCGAAGGCGAACCCGGCCTCCGCCCCGTGCATCTCGGCGAAGGCCGCGGCCATGGCATCGGCAGTGGGGTTCTCGATGCGCGCGTAGGTGTAGCCGGGCTTCTCGAAGCCGATCAGCGCGGCATAGTCGTCGACATCCTGGGCGTGGAACGTGGCCGACTGGTAGATGGGCACCGCGGCCGGCTGCTGCTCCACGCGTGGAGCACGGGTGGCGGCCTTGATGGCGCGCGTGCCGAAGCCGAGATGCTGCTCGTCCATCACAGCCCGCCCCGCCCCGGCCGGATCTCCTCGATCGATTCCATGTCGCAGACGACCTCGTCTTCCTCGGATGAGCGCACCAGCGCGATGGGGCGAGGTGGTGGCGTGGGCGCGCCCGTCGCACCCGCCGTCCCCTCGCTGGCGTCGGCCACGGCCACCGAGCCGACTCCCACGGTGGTGTAGTGGCGCAGGAACGCCTGCATCGCCAGGAACACGCCCTCGCGGCTGATGTCGCGCAGGTCATCACCGTAGAAGCGGCCCTGCGCATGCTGCCCGGTGATCATCTCGTAGGAGGGGAAGTAGTCGACCCTCTCGTGGCTGTCCACGATCGACTGCACGGCCACGCGCAGGACGCTCTTGCTGTAGGTAGTCGAGACCAGCACGTGGCGCGGCTCGAAGGTGGCGATGAGGGGCACCGGTGAGACGGTCAGGATGACGCGGCTGGCGGGGTTGATGGCTCGCAGGTCGGCCAGGAATGCCCGCAGGTCCTCCTCGACCTCGGCCACGCTGACGTTGACGAACTCGTGCTCCCCGGGGTCGTAGGAGCCGCCGGCCACGCCCGGCGCCAGCGGGTAGACCGTACCCTCCCGTCGCGAGCGCCAGGTCTCGGTCAGGCCCAGGGTGAAGACGAAGATGTCGAGCTCCTCGAACATGCGGCGGACATGGGCGAGGTGTCGGGCGCGGGCCTCGAGCATCTCGGCCTGCGTGGCGAACCCCGCAGGCTCGACCAGCGGCCGCAGCGGGTCGACCACCCGGCCGTCCTCCCTGCGCCATTCCGCGCCGTGGTCCGGATTGCGGCGACCGGTGGCCTCGAGCAGCAGCTGGCGCAGCTGGCGCACGGTGTAGATGTTGCCGTAGCGGCAGGAGAAGACCCCGAAGTTGCGCTTCCGCGCCTCCTCGTCACCGAGGCCTTCAGGGGCCGCCTCGACGACCCAGTAGTCGAGGCCCGAGGCCATCAGCGAGCGCGAGATGTGCTGGGCGAAGCACGAGCCGGCGGTGGCCACGCGGTCGCCGGGGCCGATGACGAACGAAGGGGGTCCCACGGGATCCACGGCGAAGAGCTCCATGCGCGCCATCGACCGACGCCAGAAGCGCTCGTCGGGAAGGCCACGATAGGGGTTCGTCATCGCCATTCTCCGATCGTGGCCAGGACCCGCTGTTCACGCTCCTGGAGGTGCTCCAGCACGATCGTGTCCGGCGGGATCGAACGGTATGCCTGGTAGCTCCGGTGGACCAGCTCGTCCAGCTCCCAGTGGTGCGTCTCCCTCGATGGCTTGAAGCGGAATGCACCCGGCAGGCCGAGCCGATCGGCGATGCCGGGATAGGGCGAGATCACCACGGCCTTGGCCAGGTTGTCCGGCAGGTCGGCCGCCACTCGTGACCATTCGGCGCCGATCGAGCCCAGCGCGGCGCGGGCGACATCGGCCAGGACCCAGATCTTGGGGTGGTTGTGCGTGTGCATGAAGACGCCGCGACGGACCCACCCATAGAAGCGGTCCACCAGCGGCAGGCCCGTCTCGTCGAACCGGCCAAAGAGGATCTCCCGTGACGCCGACCACACGTCGAGGTAACCCGCCTGCGCGAAGAAGCGCGCGTCGTACAGCCGGAGCGCCTCCTCCTCGCTGAGGCCGCTGCGGAAGGCTGCGAACGCGATGAGCGAGTGGTAGTCACCCAGCGGCCCCGTGACATTGGTGGAGCCACTCTTGAGGTAGACGATATCGGGGTGGAACCCCCAGAACGTGACGATCGGGACGAGCGAGATCCTCTCCGGGGGTAGCAGGCCCTCCAGCCCGGGCGCCACCGAGGTGATGGCGAAGACGTGCTCGTAGTCCCGTTTGAGGCGCTCCTTGATGGTCCGGTCCTGCTGGAGCTCGGGCAAGGTGAAGGCGTCACAAGACACGCCCACGCCCACGTTCTCGATGGAATTGGCCAGACCGAACGCCTGGCAGTTGGAAACGACGGCGACGCGCATCAGCAGCTCACGGTCCCTCAGGTTGGGGTCGAGGCATCAAGCCTGCCACAGTCCGCGCCGGCGCAGCGCTAGCGAGTCGTTCGCGGCGGTTCCTCGTCGGGCTCGATGGGCAGGGCGATCCAGGGCCGCTCCTCGCCACCACGCAGCTCCTCGGTGCGACTGATGCCGTCCTTGGTGCTGCGATCGCTTGCACCACGGCCGGCCGCGGTGCCGCGGTCGGTACGCAGCTCAGGCGCCGGGCGCCCGCGGGCGCCATCGTCTACTTCCGAGCCGGGGCGAGGCGGTTCGGGCGTCCAACCCTCGGTCCTGGTGAGCCAGGGCTGGTCGGGCGCTTCCACCGCCGTCCGCAGGCGGCTCGGTGGCTCGGGTGGCTCGTCGGTCGGGCGACTGTCGGTTCGCGGGCGCGGCTCGGGCCAGGCTGTCGGGGTCGTCTCGGTGGCCCAGGGTGTGGTGACGTCCTCGTCGAACTCGACGTGGATGGCTGAACGGTCGGATCGCCGGCGTGACGAGGATGAGGAGCTCGGATCGGCCGGTGGGGCCTCCGGCTGGCGGCCAGCACCTTCGCTCGCCCCCCAGGGGACGGGATCGCCGCCGGTGCGGACGTCCTCCGCGGGTGCCAGCTGTACGAGCTGGCTCGACTCGGCGTCGATGGCTGTGGCCACCCGCTCGGTGCGTGTCTGGTAGCCGACGATGCGGTTCTTGCCCCGGCGCTTGGACTCGTACATGGCTACGTCCGCGGCGGCCACGAGCTGCTCGATGGTGCTGCCGTCGTCGGGGTAGGTCACCAGGCCGATCGAAACGGAGGAACGCACGTTGCGGTCAGCCGCGTTGAGGGTGAGGGAGTAGATGTCGCGGCGCAGCTTCTCAGCCACCACGTAGCCGCCGGCCGTGTCTGTCTCGGGCAGCAGGATCACGAACTCGTCGCCACCGTAGCGAGCAGCGGCGTCGGTGAAGCGGACGGTGCGGCGGATGGTGTCGGCGATGCCCTTGAGCAGCCGGTCGCCCCACTGGTGCCCGAACGTGTCGTTGACCGGCTTGAGGTCGTCGAGGTCGAGCATGAGCATGGTGAAGCCGCGGCCCATGCGGTCCGAGCGGCGGATCTCCTGCTCCATGGTGGTGAAGAAGAAGGCTCGGTTGTAGAGCCCGGTCAGGGCGTCGAAGCGAGACGCACGCAGGGCCTCGTCGCGGGCATGGCGCTGAGAACGTGCGGCGGCGGTGGCGATGTCGGCGAGCAGGATGAGCGAGACCGCGTTGATGCCGATCCAGGCCAGCGACTCGGGCGCGATGGGCGCGTCGATGGCGTCGATGAGCCCGACCACCGCGATGGTGGCGGCACCCACCACGGCCACGGCCAGCGGGGCGCGCCCCTCGGTCGAGAGCGCAGTGCCGGCCACGACCAGGAAGAAGCCCACCAGGAAGGGGCTGCCGGCACCACCGGTGAGGGCCATGAGCAGGCCCAGGAACACCAGCGCGCCGATGCCCTCGGCCGGGCGCCGGTAGCGGCCCAGCGCGGACGGCGGGACCATGTCCATGAACAGGACGACCAGGAGCATGCCCGCGGCCACCAAGGTGAAGATGGCTGCTTCGCTGTCCGGCCAGGCGTCGGTGAGCGCCACCACCACGGCAGTGGCCGCGAGGAACAGGAAGGCCACGACGCGCGCGACCTGGCGGGTGCTGGCGGGCGTGATGAACGAGGTGCTGGTGCGCATGGGGTTGCCCGCGCCGGCCTGGCTGTTGGCGAGACCGGGGTCGGCGGGATCGTCGTCGCGTTCACGGTTGCCGGGGGGGTCCGGCCCGGCGAGGGGGCGGTCAGAGCCGCGTGCGACCTGCGCGGTCGCATAGGCCACCGTCACCGCGACCCCGGCGATGACGATAAGCCCGACGACGAGCAGGATGATCTGGTCTGCGGACACGCACTACTCCGCTACCCGCGCTCGCAGGCTGGTCGTGGTGAGGCAGGCAGGGCCACCACAAGTACTCCCTTCACGCTGGCCGAATGGTACTGCCCTGGCGTGAGTCGCCGCGCCACCTCGAGGCTGCTAGTGTGGACCACAGGCAACGTCACGCGCTGAGGAAGTCATGAGCGAACAAGCCCGATCCGAACAGGCCTGCCCCGTCTGCTCGCAGCACACGCTGGCCCTAGACACACCACCTGAGATCGACGTCATGGGCGTCCAGCAGTACAGCGACATGCTGGGTATGGGCGACCTCCAGAACGAGGGTGCGGTGGGCATCGTCTGCCTCAACTGCCAGACGCACTGGCGTGACAAGGGCGCCTTCGACCGAGGCGAGCCGGACCCGGACGTTGGCACGGACATGGGCTCGGAGGTCGAGCTCGAGGACGGCGAGGGCGGCGGGGAGGCCGGCGGCGGGGAGTAACCTCGGGGGCTCTGCCGACTCTAGGCTCCGCGCTGCCCCCAGAAGAACATCAGGCCGAGACTGATCATCACAGCCAGCCCGAAGAGGATGGCCAGGATCCAGCTCACCGCGAAGCCGAAGGCGAGCGCACCGGCGAACCAGATGACGAGTTCGACCACCAGCCGGAGCGGATCGTCGAGTCGGCGTGAGGCCTTGGGGGCCACCAACAGGCCCCAGACGACCATCACGGCCAGGGGCATGCCCAGGGCCAGGATCAGCTGGATGGCCAGGCTGTCTGATAGCGACATGCCCAAGAGGAAGAGCGCCAGCAGCACAAGCATCTCGAGGATGAAGCGGAAGGCGAGATTCAGGTTCTTCATCGATCGCTCATTCATGGGCATCCTCCCTCCGAGCCAGCTCGGCCAGTCGCTCGGCCTCCTCGCGCTCTTCCGTCGCGCGGGTCTCGGCTTCCAGCTTGAGGAGCTGCACGAGGGCGTCGAGGACTCGTTGCAGGCGTTCCTGCATCCGGCGTCGCACCAATCGAACGGCGAGGCCGGTCATCTCGGCGCGGACGGCGACGCGGGTCCCGGCCGAGCCGGACGCGAGGTTCCACGTCTGGCGCTCACCGAACACAAGGACGCGACCCTTCCATGAAAGCGTCCTGGGCGCGTCGACCTCGGTGATGCGGCACTTGAGCGTGCCGATCTCGGTCGAGAAGCGGAACCCGGCGCCGACCTCGAGCTCAGCGTCGAAGACGGCGTGTCGCACCGCGGGGTTCCAGGTAGGCCACGAGGCGATGTCGGCGATGACCGTCCAGACCTCGCGGTCCGGCGCCGCGATGTCTATCTCCGCGAACGCGCTCACGGGTGCTGACGACCGGGTCTGCTCCACCGGCCGATGCTACCGCGGCCGCGGGCGGGCCGGTGCGAGAAGGTGGTCGGGGTGGCGGGGATCGAACCCGCGACCTCATGCTCCCAAAGCATGTGCGCTACCTCTGCGCTACACCCCGATGGTGTTCGTGCGTGGATAGGGTACACAGCGCGGCTCGATGACGACACCGATGGGGCCTACACGGCTCGAACCGCGGTATCGTCGGGCAGCCTGCGCGCGATGGAAATGCCGGAGTGGGCAGCCACAGATCAACCTCTGCCGATGAACTCGAGGATGTCCGGGCAGAGGCGCTCGTCCGAGATGGCCTGCATATGGTCCTTGCCTTCGTAGACACACAGGGTGCAGTCAGGGATCAGGCTGGCGGTCTCGTCGAGATATCCCTCGGGGAACATGAAGTCGGCATCGCCGCCGATGAGCAGCACCGGGACACCGATCTCGGGCAGGACGGGTCGCGCGTCGAAGGCCACCTCGGCCTCGCCCTCGATCAGCACGTCGCTGGCGAACTCGGGGTGCCCGCCGCGGAACCCAATCCGTCCCATCACCTGGCCGAACAGCCAGGCCAGGCCGGGAACACGAACCTGCGGGAAGTAGTCTTCGAACATCCCCCTGGCGGCTTCGACCGGTCGACCTTTGCTGAGGCGCTCGGCGAACCGGTAGTCGATGTGTTTGCCGCGCTCGCTCACCTCGTAGCCAGCCAAGGCGATGACGATGTGGTCGAAGCGATCGGGGTGGCGAGCCGCCAGATAGAAGCCGATGATTCCGCCGTATGACGTCCCGAGCGCCACGTCCACCTTGCCGCCCAATTCCGACTCGATGAACTCAGCGTAGTCGTCGGCCATGTCGGCGATGGAATGCCCCTGCGGCATGCCCTGCTTGCGCATGACGTACCAGATCGTGTAGCCCTCGTCGATGAACCGGCGGAACGGGCGAAGCATCATCCGGAGACTGATACCAGCGGGGGCGAAGTTGCCCGGACCACCGGGCATGAGCAGGAGCGTCTTCGCTCCCTCGCCCCATCGCGCGTACGCCATGCGACTCTTGGACATGCCGGTGACCGGCCTCGGTGCTCCCATCCAGACCGCCCGGCGTCCGGCGAGGATGGCCACGCCAGCCACGAAGAACAGTGCGATGAGTCGTCTCATGATCAAACCCCTCTTTCGACTCGGACGGCGGCTTCCTCGGCTCGCGGCCTGGCGATCGCTCGCACCCGTACCGCCTCGGGCGAGGGAGTGGGCTCCCGACGGAGTTCGGTCGGCAGTTCCTGGCCGCCGACCCAGGCCTCAATCGTGCGGATGTGCAGGTCGGGTGCCTGTCTTTGCCAGCAGTGGTCAAGGCCGGGCGCGTACCAGGCCTCGCCGTGGGGCATGAGCGCGGCAAGGGCCGCGTTGGACGGCCGGTACCAGGCCTCTTGCTCACCTGCGACGAGCAGCGTCGGGTTCGACGTCTCGGCGAGCGGCGGGAGGCGTTCCATGCTTCCCACGAAGGCACGCCAGAACGCGAGGCGTGACGCATCGCGCAGGTCAGCCTCATCCATGACATTCCCGAATAGCGCTCGGAACCACCGAGCGTGCTTGAAGGGCAGTGCCGCGGTCAGCACGTACAGCAGAGGAAGCCTCGACGCTCGCGGCCAGTGGATGGGCGTGCCGTCCGCGATCACCCGATCGACCAGTTCCGGATGGCGACTCAGCAAGGTAAGCGCGAGTGTCGCCCCCCAGGAGAGTCCCACCACGTGGACCAGCTGCCCTGGGACCCTCGATCCGATGAGCTCGGCCAGCAGCGCGACGATATGCCCGTTCGATGACGGTGCAAGGTGGTTGCTGCGTCCGAACCCCGGCAGGTCGGGGGCCAGGCAGTGGAAGTGGCTGAGCTTGGTCATGTGCCCTTGCCAGATGCGCCCGCTCTGACCCATCCCGTGGATGAAGAGGATGTCCGGTGAGCCCGGTGTCCCTGACTCCTCCACGTACATGCCACCCAGGTACTTGGGGTGGCTCATCTCGTCACCCCGACGGTGTCCTCTTCGGAGTCAGACCGCGGTTCCAGGACCACGACCGCCATCTCGCGCGACAGCCTGGCGGCATCACTGTCGATGTCGCACATGAAGCCCACGCCGGACCGCTTGCCGAAGTCGCGCCACAGGGCCCACAGGCGCTTCCGTTCATCGCCCTCCGCCGCCCGTGCCCGAACGGGATGGATCCCATCTTTCAGCCGGACGACGGCATCGGGGCAAGCCTGGAGGTTGAGCCACCACGCAGGGTCCGCGTCGGACCACCCGTTGAACGGGATGATGACGAGGTTCGCGCCATCCTCCAGGTAGCCGATGATCGCGCTCCGCTCCCTGCCCGAGTGGCGACCGACCGTCATGAGACACATCTCTCCCCAACGATCGGATCTCGGGCGTGATAATGCGAGGCGCCCTCCCGAGAGCCGATGGACGGTGCGCTGGGCAGTCCCGAACCCACGGAAGAACCAGGGAGGAGGCAGGCGCCGACGCTCGCTGCTCATGCCGACGCATCTGCCGGCTTCGTGCCTCGGGCGAGCAGCGCCTTCGAGAACACCGGCATCACCGAGACGGTGACATCGCCGAAGCCGGCCTCCTCCACCAGCCGCTGTGCGGCGTCGTCGGTCCACTGCCACTGGCCCCACTTGTCGACCACGCCCTCGGTCGCGCCGGCCGGCGCCTCCCCTGCCTCACCCAGGGTGACTGCCAGCCGACCGCCCGGACGCAGGACCCGGTGCATCTCCTTCAGCGCCGCCAGCGGATCGGGGAAGAACTTCATGGCGTTGACGGAGGTAGCGACGGTGAAGCGGCCGTCGTCCCAGGGCAGATGGTCGGCATCGCCCTCGACGATCTCCGCGGTGCCCGCGGTGATGCGCTCGGCCAGGCGGCGCCGGGCCGCCTCGAGCTGCAGCGCCGAGGCGTCGAGACCAGCGACGTAGCGCACACCTCCCGCGTGGTCGACGAACAGCGTCGCCGAGCCACATCCGACGTCGAGCAGCTCATCGTCGGGCTGCAGGTCCAACTCCGCGGCGATCGCCTCGTGGAATGGACGGCTGCTTCTCGGCATCAGCCTGACGCCGAGTCGTCCGGGCAGGCCGTGCGGTACTCCGAAGAATGACATCCACCAACTTCGGCGCAGACCCATCGCACGTCCCCCCATGCACACGGGCCGGGTTCGCCAGTGGCTCGGCGCGGTCCTCAGCGGCCATGATCGACGGGCCGCGCGTCCTCGCCTCCCGCTAGGTCCGATTATCCCGTGGCAGCCAAGCCCGATGTCTGGAAGGGGCGGCTAATCGGGCAGCTATGCCGCCATCATCTGGCGTCGACCGGATCACGCTCGCGAACCGCACAATAATCGACGCCTTCGCCGCTCGGGGCGCCACGCTCACAACCCCCGCAGCCTTCGCCGCTCGAGCCTGAAAGGCTCCCAAAGCATGTGCGCTACCGCTGCGCTACACCCCGACGTGGTTCGTGCGTGATTAAGGGTACACAGCGCGCCTCGATAGCGACGCCGATGGGCCTACAGCACTCGAACCGCGCGATATGCCGAACGGGTCAGTCTCGCGCCATGGGCCTCGATCCGGAGCATGCCAAGGTCGTATCCATGGGCCCCAGGTCGGCGCTGTGCGACTCGAGGCGACGCTGCCGCCAGCCGGACGCTCGTCGTTCCTCCGCCAGGCTACTCGCGACCCGACTGCCGTGCGAGGTCGCGCTTGAACTCATCGATCTCGGGGACCGAGATGACCGACTCGCTGAGCCAATCGGGCAATCCACCCACCGCAGCGAGGTCGACGTTCGAGCCACCCATGCGCTGGACGTACGCTGGATCGGTCACGATGAACTCCCAGGGATGGACCTCCGCCATACGGGTCACGATCTGCTCCGCCGTGATGTTCACGACGGTGTAGTCCTGGGCTAGCGTGAACGGGCCGCGGTAGCCGGTGCGGAGACCATCGAGAATCGGCTGCGGCGTCCCCGGAGCGATCATCGCGTGATAGCCCATGGCCATGCCCGGCTTGGTCGCCTCGAAGACCTTCGCGGCGGCCTGCGGTGCGGTGTGCATCGTCCAGGCGACGGTCCTCGCGATGAGCTCGGGCCAGCCCATCTTCTCCATGTACATCTCCGGCGGATTGAAGATCTCATGGATGAGGAGATCGACGCCCTTGGCATTCTCGACGGTGAAGGTCGATGGTTCGCAATCGCCGGCGTACACCAGCGACAGCCCCGCGTAGTCCAGGCGGTAGCCGACCGCACCGAAGATGGAATGTGGCACCGGGAACGCGCGGATGGCGACGCCGTCCTCTTCGTAGATGAGGGTCGCCTCATCCGCCGCGAAACGATGCGGCGTGATCTCGTACACGCGCGGATCCAGCCCGGCCTTGGCGCGATCATGCCAGGTCGCCAGACGCTTGATGGCGTCCACGACAGCCTCGGTGGACTCACCCTCGCCGCTGCCGTCGGGTCCGTGGATGTGCATCGGCTCGAGCCGCCCGTTCGTCTGGCCGAAGTCGTAGTAGACGGGCAGGTCGGCGATGTGATCGAGGTGGAAGTGGGTGATGAAGAACCGTGTCGCCTTCCAATACGGCAGTCGCAGCGTGTTGAAGGCCATGTTCGTGCCCGGGCCGGCATCGAAGATGAAGCTCTGTCCGTTGCCGCACTCCACGAGCCAGCCGGCGCAGCCCTGGCCCCGCCGTGCCGGATAGCCGGTGCCCAGGGCGGTGACGCGGACCTCCGCCCTCGCCAACTCCTCGGACTCGGGCGTATAGCGGTCCGGATAGGTACGTCGCTCAGCAGACTCGTCCTTCACCACGACCGGATGCGTCGTCAGCGGCACGCTGTGGTACGGCTCGGGTAGTCGCTCAGCCATCTTCGTGCCTCCCTTGGGCTGTGGTTGAACCTGCTCGACATCGACGGTACCGGGTTTGGCCAGGGTCGACGCGGCAGAGGTTCCCCGGCAGCGTGCAACCGATGCAGGCAATCGCTACGGTAAGGCCCACCGGCCTCACGTCGCAGCCATACAGAGGTACATGTATGCCAGAGCACGATCCAGTCGTGGATGGATCTACGCTTCCGTTTCCCAAGCCCAAGTCTGGCAGCGTGGCCGGCCGCACGATGCAAGAGTCCATCTACGACCCGGCGCCCCCACCACAGCGGCTGCCGGCTGATGCGCCGAACATCCTGATCATCCTGATCGACGATGCCGGGCCAGCGCTGCCGGAAGCGCTGGGCGGTGTCGTGCACACCCCGACGCTGGAGCGAGTCCTCTCGGAGGGGATCGGGTTCAACCGCTTCCACACGACAGCCATGTGCTCGCCCACCAGGGCCTCGTTGTTGACGGGCCGCAACCACCACCGGGTCGGCAGCGGCGTGATGACCGAGTTCGCCAACGACTGGGATGGCTACTCGGGCGTCATCCCCCGCAGTAGCGCCCTCCAGGCCGAGGTGCTGCGACAGTACGGCTACGCCACCGCCGCGTTCGGCAAGTGGCACAACACCCCTGGGATCGAGACGTCGGCGGCCGGGCCGTTCGACAATTGGCCGGCTCGCATCGGGTTCGAGTACTTCTATGGGTTCCTCTCGGGTGAAGCCTCACAGTACGAACCGAACCTCGTCCGCAATACGACCCCGGTCCTGCCGCCGAAGACGCCGGAGGAGGGATATCACCTGAGCGAGGACCTCGCCGAAGACGCGGTCCGCTGGCTCCAGACGCACAAGGCGGTGCAGCCCGACAAGCCCTTCTACCTGTACTGGGCGAGTGGAGCCGTCCATGGCCCCCACCACGTTCACAAGCAGTGGGCTGACAAGTACCGTGGCATGTTCGACGACGGCTGGGACGCCTATCGTGAGCAAGCGTTCGAAGGCGCCAAGGCGAAGGGCTGGATCCCGGAGACCGCCGAGTTGACGCCCCGGCATCCGACGATGCCGGCGTGGGACGATCTCCCAGAGGACCAGAAGCCGTTCCAGCGCCGCCTGATGGAAGTGTTCGCCGGCTTCGGCGAGCACGCCGACGTACAGGCGGGCAAGGTCATCGATGAGATCGAACGCCTCGGCTACGGGGATAACACCCTGGTCGTCTACATCTGGGGTGACAACGGATCATCGGGCGAGGGCCAGCAAGGAACCATCAGCGAGTTGATGGCGGTGAACGGTATCCCCTCCACGGTCGAGCAGCACATCGAGGCCCTCGACACGCTCGGCGGGCTCGATGTGCTTGGCTCACCGCTCGTCGACAACATGTACCACGCTGGGTGGGCGTGGGCGGGCAGCGCCCCCTACCAGGGCATGAAGCTGCTCGGATCGCACTTCGGTGGAACCCGGAACCCGATGGCCATCCGATGGCCCGCGAGGATCACACCCGACGCGAGACCGCGATCGCAGTTCCACCACTGCAACGACCTCGTGCCCACTATCTACGAGCTGCTTGGCATCACGCCGCCGCAGACCGTGAATGGAGCCCCCCAGGACCAGATCGATGGGGTGAGCCTGGCCTACACCTTCGATGACCCTGACGCCGAAGGGCGCCTTCGCACGCAGTACTTCGACATCATGGGTAGCCGGGCGATCTATCACGACGGCTGGATGGCCTCCGCCATCGGGCCACGGCTGCCCTGGGTCCCAGGTCTCGACCCGAAGATGTTCGAGTGGACACCCGACAAGGACGTCTGGGAGCTCTACAACCTCGAGGAGGACTGGTCGCAGGCCCATGACCTCGCCGGGGCGATGCCCGAGAAGCTGGCGCAGATGAAGGAGGTCTTCCTCATCGAAGCGGCCAGGAACAAGGCCCTGCCGATCGGCGGCGGGCTATGGATCCCCTTCCATCCTGAGTTCCGTGCCGCATCGCCGCAGACCGAATGGACCTTCGCAGGCGACCTCGTTCGCATCCCGGAGCCCGTCGCGCCGGGGCTGGGCAACAGGCCCAACGTCGTCACCATCCTCGCGGACGTGCCCAGCGACGCCACCGGTGTGCTCTACAAGCTTGGTGCTGGCTCTTCTGGCGTCACGCTGTTCGTCGAGGACGGCCACCTGGTCTACGAGTACAACCTGTTCATCATCCAGCGAACCCAGATCCGTTCCGCCACCAAGCTTCCGGTCGGCAAGGTGGAGATCCGAGTGACGACCCTGCCGGTCGAACCGCGCCCCTCGGGTCCCCTGCAGGTGATGCTCGAGGTCAACGGCGACGCCGTGGGCGAAGGCACCGTCCCGGTCAGCATCCGTACGAGCTTCACGGCCAACGACTGCCTGGACATCGGGCAGGCGCTCGGCTCTCCAGTCTCGCTCGACTACCGTGACCGGGCACCGTTCAAGTTCAACGGCACGATCGAGCAGGTCCAGGTGAGGTACCTACCACCGGCGCAGCCGTCAGCGTAGCCGAGGTCGTAGCCCGACCGCGTCGAATCGGGCTACAGGAGCAGGCGTGAGTTGCTCAAGGCCGGCACGCTCGCGAACCGCACAATAATCGAGGCCTTCACCGCTCAGCTCGCCACGCTCGAAGCCCCGGAGCCTTCACCGCAAACCCCTCCTAGGCTCCCAAAGCATGTGCGCTACCGCTGCGCTACACCCCGATGGCGTCTGTGCACGGATAGGGTACACAGCAGGGCTCGATAGCGACACCAGAGAGCCTACAGCGCTCGAACCGCACAATAACGGCTGCAGAGCGCAAGTGCTCATCCCGCGACTGGGGTGTGACGGGCGTGGTCGCCAGATGCCCTTCCATACCGTCGTGACCAAGCACCATCACAGGCGGACGGGGAACCCGGGTCCTCGGCTTGGGCCGAGGACCCGATCCGGCAAGTCAGCTACTCGGGAGGTTCAGGCGGAGCACCTTCGAAGATGACACCTTCGAGATCGGTCATGCCGTTGGGTGCGTGCGTCCAATCGACCATGTACGTCAAGCCCTCGTAGGCGCCCGTGCCTTCGAGGACGGCGAAGCTGTGTCCTGAGCCGTCCATCGCACGCGTGCCGTTGCGCGGCCCGACCCATGAGCCGTCTGGGCCCTCGAGTTCATAGGTGCCCCAGGTCGGTGACCCGATCCCGTACTGGCAGTCGCAGCTCCAGACCGTGGTCGCCCGGCCCGTCACCCGCGGGTCACTGGCGGTGTCGCGGCACGACATGGTCAGCCCGTCGATGGCCCAGATGCCGTCATGGAAGGTGACCCGGGGCGGAGCGCTCCAGTCCGGCGTGCAGGGACTGATCGACCCGGTCACCCAGGCACCAGCGTCGGGCGCCGGTGACATCGCGCCGTCGTCCCACCCTTGGATCGCCTCCCAGGCGACGCGCTGGAGGTACGCGGCCTCCTCCTCGCTCACACCCTCGGGCCGGTAGGTCAGGCCCTCGGGACTGTGCCCGTAGACCGTGGCGTAGATGACCGCCGCCGCGAGGTACAGGCCGTGGACGCTTGGGTGGCTCATGTCGGGACCGAGCATGTCGAGCTCTGGTCGCTCGATGAGCGAATCGATCATCGCCATCGCGACGGGGGCGATGTCGGCGTCCAGCTCGTCCTCGATCTGACGGTGCGCAGCCTCGATGCCCGCATGGCCCATCCAGTCCGCGAGGATGAAAGGCCAGGTCATGTAGTAGACCGGCCGTGCACCGCCGTCACGTACCGCTTGATCGAGAGTGCGGGCGCTCTCGAGGAACGTCTCGACCGCCGTCTCAGGGTCGTAGTTCTCCGGGATGTCGCCCTGGAGCACGACAACGTCAGGTCCCCTCTCTCGAACCCGCTCGGCCGAGACTCTACTCACGAAGGACTTCAGTGGCGCACCACCCGCCGTGATCGAGTCCACTTCGATCGTCCGAGGTGGGTCCTCCGACGCGGCCAGCCCTGCGACGTGGGACCACACCCCATCGTCCCAGAACGAGAAGCTGTTCCCGACGAAGAGCAGGCTGTCGGGGCTGGCTGGCAGTTCCTCGCTCTCCGTGGCGGCCGCCGTACCTCCCAGTCCGCTGAGCAGCGCCAGGATGATCGCCCCGACCAGAGTCAGCCGCTGCGTGCCCATAGCATTCCCCCATCTGGTTCGCGGGGCGGGTTCGCCAGTGGCTCGACACGGTCCAGGCGGCCAGTTCTGGGGCTGTGCCTCATCGCCTCCCGTTACCACTGATTATCGCGCGGCCGCCAAGCCGAGTCGTGGTGGCTCGGATCCACCGCCTTGGTCGGACATCGGGCAGAACTCCGGCGCCGAAGACAAGCCCGCAGATCACGCTCGCGAACCGCACAATAATCGAGGCCTTCGCCGCTCTGGCTATCGTGCGTGGAACCCCGGAGCCTTCACCGCAAACCCCTCGTAGGCCCCCAAAACATGTGCGCTACCTCTGCGCTACACCCCGACGAGTTCGTGCGTGACTAGGGTACACGGCACTCGTCTGAAGCGACAGCAGAGGGCCTGCAGCGCTCGCTGTCTAGTCCCTGTCGCATCGAGATCACGGTCGTTCCCTGGGCATGCCCGTCCGCGACGTGCCCGACGGCGCTCGCCCCTTCGTCCAGCGTGGATGCCAAGTCGATGACCGGACTGAGCCTGCCGGCCTCCACCAGTTCCGCAAGGGCGATCAAGTCGCTTGCGCGGTAGGCATGGACGACGGGTCGAGCCTGCTGACGTACGACCCACGAGGACACGAGCACTCGGATGATCCGCCCCAAGGGCCTGGTCCAGCCGCCGGCAGGCGCTCCGTTGGACAGGAGGAGCCCGTTGGTGTCGAGGGCGCGCCTGATATCAGACAACGAACGGGTCCCCACGTTGTCGAGGATGAGGTCGTACCGTTGCTCGCCCTGGGTGAAGTCATCCTGGGTGTAGTCGATCACGTGGTCGGCGCCGATCGATCTCACGAGTTCGAGGTTCCGTGTGCTGCAGACAGCCGTCACTTCAGCCTCGAACGCCTTGGCGAGCTGTACCGCGAACGTGCCCACACCGCCGGAGGCACCGTTGATGAGGACTCGCTGACCCGGTTGGACATTCCCAGCGTCGCGCAGAGCCTGAAGAGCGACCATCGCTGAGACCCCGAGGGCGGCGGCGTATTCGAACGAGGTTGCAGCAGGCTTCGGGGCCAACTTGTCCGCCGATGTCACGACGTACTCAGCGAAGGCGCTCTTGCACCAACCGAACACCTGATCGCCCGGCGCGAGCTTCGTCACGTTTGGGCCGACGGCCTCGACCGTGCCCGCGATGTCCGTTCCCGGGATCCGTGCCTTGGGCCCGCGCAGCCCGTAGATAGGACGGAACAGGTATGGCACCCCCCGGATGCCGTGGACATCGCCAATGTGGATCGATGCGGCGCGGACGCGGATGAGCACCTCGTCGTCGTCGGGCGTCGGTTGAGGGACCTCGCCGACGCCTAGGACATCCCGCGGTTCTCCGTAGTCCTCCTGGATGAGTGCCCTCACTGATGCCTCCGCAGGGGTACCTTGATGCTCCAAGGCACGGTGTCGCCGCTGTGTGCCTGATCCAAGGGCCATAGGACACCTAGCCCGGAGGAGACTCAGACGATGGATGAGACGAGGATCGTGCTCGCAGGGCTGTGGGTGGCCCTGATGCTGACGTACCTCCTGGGCGACGTGCTCCGGATATTCGCGGGCGACGTCGAGCCCGGCAAGCTAGCCGGCGGCGTCCAGGGAAGGCCAGTCATGTGGCTGGGTATCGCGGTCATCATGCTGATCCCGATCGTCATGATCGTGTTGACCCTGACAGTCGACTATCCCGTGATCCAATGGCTGAACATCGTTGCCGCTGCTGGCCTGGTGGTGTTCAACCTCGTCGGCCTGCCCTACAAGGGCGCCTACGACAACTTCCTGATCATCGTCAGCCTCGTCTTCAATGCACTGACGATCTGGTACGCATGGAACTGGGTCGCCTAGAGCCCTGCGTGTGAGGGCGAGCTCGAGGTGTGGCATGGGGTGCACAACCGAGCCACGCTCCCGAACCGCACAATCATCGACGCCTACACCGCTCCGCGCGCCACGCTCAAGACCCCGAAGCCTTCGCCGCTCGAGCCCGAAAGGCTCCCAAAGCATGTGCGCTGCCGCTGCGCTACACCCCGACGAGGATCGTGCGTGGATAGGGTACGCAGCGCGGCGCTCAGGCGGTATCCGAGGGTCTACAGCGCTCGAATCGTGCGATGATCGTGGCTTCGCCCGAGACCCCGCCTGGGCCCCGAAGGTTGAGCGGTACTTCGACGCTCACTCGCACATTCAATCTGTTGCCCAGTCGCGACCGCTTTCCCGAGTGCTATCTGCTACGGAGCCAGCGCTCCAGATCGGCTCGGTCGACGATGCCGAGTACCAGGACCACGTGGTCGGCGTCGATGACGTCGTACATCACGCGGTAGTCGCCGATGCGCAACCGGTGGAAGGTGTCGTCGGCACCATGGATGGTCTTCACGGACTTGCCTGCGACGCGTCCGGGGCGAGCAACGTTATGCGCGAGTCGCTCAAGTGCTCGGCGGATGCGATCACGATCAGCGTCACCGAGCTTCTTGAACTGACGGGCCGCCGACCGCGAGAGCCGGACCTCGTAGGCGGTCAGTCCAGATCCTCCAGCCTGACCGTCCGCCGCTTGGCGTGGTCGGCGCGGGCGAGTCGACGCTGGCGGACGAACTCGTCGGCATTGGCAAGGACGAGGTCCTCGGCCTCCTCGACCGGCAACAGGACCGCGGCAGGGCGGCCGCGCCGCGTGACGACGTAGGCGGAGCCGCTCTCGACCTCGTCGATGACCGATGAGGCGGTCGCCTTCAGTTCCTTGATCCCGATCTCCGCCATGTCGTACCTCCTGCCCAAGTGGTCACCGAGGTGGTCACCTTAGCACAGGGGACGAGCGTGCCCAGGACCTTCGCAATTCGTGGAGGCAGGTCCCTGGGCTCGAGCCACGCTCCCGAACCGCACGATGATCGAGGCCTTCACCGCTCGGCCCGTCACGCTCGGGGCACCGGAGCCTTCACCGCTCGAGCTTGGAAGGCTCCCAAAGCATGTGCGCTGCCGCTGCACTACACCCCGACGAGGTCCGTACGTAGATAGGGTACACAGCGCGCGTCCGAAGCGACCGCGAAGGGCCTACGGCGCTCGAACTCAGCTGTGGCTGGAGCCTCCGGTGGAGGGCGCTACTCCGACGACAGCATCTCGGCGAACGGGGCGAACACCGGGTCGATCGCCCCCAGCGCCTTCGCGACCACCCCGAGGTCCGAGCAGGTGGTCGTGAAGACGACCGCGCTCAGGCCGCTATCGGGGTCTTGACCGACCAAGCCCTCCCAGCCGATGGCTTCTCCTTCGTGACCGACCAGGTCGCCGAGCTTCATGATGCCGAGGCCGTACTGCAGATCGAGCCCGCCTGTCTCCGAACGGAGCCGCGCGTTCACGGCTTCCTCAGACAGGAGCGCGTTGCCGCTCATGGATGCCGCCCAGATACCGAGGTCTCCGATCGTGGAATGCATCCCGCCGCCAGCCTGGCCGTAGCTGGCATTCCAGTCGGTCAGGTCCGTGCCCGGTGGCACCGGATCCGCGCCGTCGCCCAGGAGCTCGCCGACGCAGGGTTGGCTCATATAGCCGTGGGCGACCGGCTCGGGCAGCGCGGTGTCCTCGTTGGGCGGCAGGGCGGTATCGGCCATGCCCAGCGGCTCGGTGACGCGCTCGCGGATGAGTTCCTGGATGGTCTGGCCGGTGAGTGTCTCGGCGATCTCCTGGAGGGCGATGTAGTTGGTCGTGCTGTAGCCGCTGGTACCCGGCGGTTCGACCTCGCCGTCGGCACCGAAACCGATGAGCTGATCGGACGACCACGCGGTGTCCGGAGCCTGGACGTGGGCAGCGACGGCCGCATCAGGCACGTTCATGTAGTCGGGAATGCCGCTGGTCATACCCAGCAGCTGCTCGATGGTGATGCCCGCCAGGTTGGGGTGTCGCTCGGCAAGGTCGGGGTCGACATCGGCCACGGTGTCAGCAAGTGCGAGCTTGCCCTCATCGATGAGCTGGAGCATGACCGTGGCCATGAACGTCTTGCTGACGCTGCCGATGCGGAAGTGGTCGTCGATCGACGCAGGACGTCCCGCGGCGACGTCGGCGAGGCCATACGCCTGCTGGTACACGCCGCGTTCAGGGTCCCAGACGCCGATGTAGATGGCCGGCACCTCAGGGTGCTGTTCCATGACGGCGGCGATGTCGGTATCGATGGCAGCGGTGTCCTCGGCGGACATGGGCTCGCTCGGCAGCTCGACGTCCGCAGCAGCGACCGGAGCGGCCAGGGTCAGGGCGAGGAAGGTGGTCGTGAGCAGCGTGACTCGGGACAACTGGGTCTCCTTGGGAAGGGCGAATTGCGAGCCGATGATGCCAGACCCCATCCGATGCGGCCATCGATCACGCGACCGCCCTGATGGTCAACGACGTGTCGCGCTCCCGAACCGCACGATGATCGAGGCCTTGGCCGCAAACCCCTCGCAAGCTCCCAAAGCTGTGCGCTAGCGCTGCGCTACACCCCGACGTGGTTCGTGCGTGACTGGGGTACACGGGAGGGCTCGATGGCGATACCAAGGGGCCTCACAGCGCGCGGGAAAACAGGCCTGCCCCCGGCGGTGCGTCGAGCTGAGCTCCTGGTACTACGTGGGGAGATCTGAGCGTCGCAGCCGCTCGACGGTGACTGGTGACGGCGCGGCTTCGGGTCGCAGCTCCGTCGGCAGTTCCTGTCCGGTCAGCCAGGCCTCGACCATGCGGACGTGCAGGTCGGGTGCCGTGAGCTGCCAGCAATGCCCCAGACCGGGCGCGTACCACGCCTCGGCGTCCTGCATGACGGCCGCCAGTGCCGCATTGGAGGCTCGGACGCCGAGTCCGTCGAGGTCATCGGTCTCCGCCTCCCCGGCGACGAGGAGCGTCGGGCACGAGGCGCCGGTCGCGGCATAGGACCGGAAGGCGTCGGCGACTGTGCCCAGGTACGCCCGGCGCGACGCGGCGCGCACATCCTCCTCGCCCAGGAGTTCACCGAGCCTCCTGACCACTGGCCGGGTGTGAAGGAACGGCGTCACCATGACGGTGGCCAGGAGCGTCAGGGCACGCGCGCCCCTCGGGACGATGACTGGGACGCCATCGGTGATCGCCCGCTGGACGCGGTCGGGGTGGCGGTCCAGCAGGGCATGGATGACCACGCCACCCGAGCAGAGACCGACCACGCTCGCGCGACCCGAAGGGACGTGCGACCCGATGAGCGCGGCCACGATGTCCGCCGTCTTCCGCAGCGACGCTGCGGGCAGGTGATTGCTGCGCCCGAACCCAGGCAGATCCGGGGCCAGGCAGTAGAAGTCGGTGAGGCCCGTCATGTGCGTTCGCCAGAACCGGGCACTCTGGCCGGCCCCGTGGAGGAAGACGACAGCTGGGGACTTCGGGTCGCCAGACGCCTCCACGTACATGCCATGGGGCCCGGGCTCCGCCTTGCGGACCGTGGCGGAGTGGTCGAGCACCTCGGGCGCGTTCATGCCACGGACGCCTTGACGGGCATCTGTCGCTCTGGGGCGCTGGCCACCGCGGTGGATGCCGGTTTGACAGCCCGGACGAGCTGGGACTTGGAGGGCACCGGCAGGACCGTGACGCTGATGTCGGTGAAGCCTGCCTCCTCGACAAGCCTGGCCGCGTCGACGTCGCTCCAGAACCAGACGCCCCAAGCGTCGCGCGTACCCGACTTGTCGGTCCGCCCCAAGAGGGCCTTCGTGTTGTCGCCCATGGTGAAGACGGCGCGTCCACCGGGTCGCAGGACGCGGTGCATCTCAGCCAGCGCCCCTCCCGGGTCGGACGTGAACTTCATGGCGTCGAGGGAGGTGACGACGCCGAAGCGGGAGTCCTCCCAGGGCAGGTCCGCAGCATCGCCGAGGACGATCTCGGCCGTCCCCGCGGCGATGCGTTCGGCCAGACGCTTTCGGGCCATCTCGATCTGGAGCTCCGAGGCATCGATGCCGGCCACGTAGCGGACGTGAGCGGCGTGCTCGGCGAAGAGCACCGCCGATCCGCAGCCGACGTCGAGCAACTCGTCGTCGGCCTGGAGGTCGAGCTCGGCGGCCATGGCGCGATGGTACTTGCCCTTCATCGACGCCAGCAGCCGGGCACCGATCCAGCCGAGCGGACCGTGGGGCACTCCCAGCAACGCGTAGTCGAACGATCTGCGCAGACCCATCGCACGTCCCCCTTGCGCGGGCCGGGTTCGCCAGTGGCTCAGCGCGGTCCTCAGCGGCCATGGTCACGGACCGTGCGTCGGAGCCTCCCGCTACCCACCATTCTCGCGCGGCCGCCAAGACCATGGTGCGGTCGGAACCTATCAGCCGGGCGGCAACGAGTGAGCATCATGCAGGCTGCCACGGATCACGCTCGCGAACCGCACGATGATCGAGGCTTTCGCCGCTTCCCCGGCCACGCTCACGCCCCCGGAGCCTTCGCCGCTCGAGCCTAGAAGGCTCCCAAAGTATGTGCGCAACCGCTGCGCTACACCCCGACGAGGTTCGTGCCTGACTAGGGTACACAGCGGAGCTCGACAGCGACATCTGAAGGCCTGCAGCGCTCGAACCACACGATGATCGACGGCGGGCGGTCTACTCGGGCGCGGACCTCCTGGTGAGACGACGGAGCAACGTCATCAGATCGGTGCGTGCGTTGAAGCTCGCCTCGGGCAATCGGTCGGGGGTGCTTCCCTCCCGTGGGACGAGTCCGATTCTGCCGCGCGAACGCAAGCCCATCGAGACAGATGGTGTTGTGCACGAGTCGACGGTCCTAGAAGGACATGACGTCACTGCCGCGGAACTCGACTCGTCGGCCGGTGGGGTGTCTGCCCTGGAAGGACCCGCCCGAGAACGTCCCCGTTCCCTGCCACTCGACCACAGCCATGTCGCCCTCAGCAACGACGCCGAGGACCTCGCTCCTGAAGTCCGGGAACGCCGCGGACCACTCGGTGAAGAACGCTTGGACGGCCTCGCGGCCATTCCAGGACGCCGACCGGCACGGAGTTCGTCCACGAGGTCCGGAGCGTAGTTGGCCTTCATGGCCTCGAGGTCGTGACGCGAGACCGCATCCATGAGCGCCCGAGTTCGTTCTGCGATAGATGTGCTGGCGTCGATAGACATCAAGGACAACCCTCGGCTGGACGGCTCATCTGGACAACGAGCAACGGGTTCAGCTCCCAGCTTCGGCTTCCTTCGGCGCGATGATCTTCGCCAGCAGCGGCTGGTCGATGATGTAGTCCTTCGCTGAGCGTGCCTTGCCACCCTCGACCACGAACGCCGTCACACCGGTGAGCTGGGAGCAATGGCCATCGTGATCACCCTCTTCGAGGTCCCACTCCACGTGCACGACGTTGGAGTTCGAGACCGCCCAGACGTTCTCGACCGAGACGTGTCGAACGGTGAAGCGCGTCACCGGCATCGTCTCGAACCAGTTCGCGAACCACTCACGGTTGGCCTCGCGTCCCTCGAAGCGGCCGCTCCTGACGGTCTCGCCCGGGAACTCGAAGACAGCATCCTCGTGGAACAGCTCGGCCACCGCGTCAGGGTCCCGTCCGTTGACCGTCGCGTAGCCCTGTCGCACCGCTCGCTGCATCAAGACCGCACCGATCATGTCGTCCCTCCTTTGGCTAGGCTCGTACCCCGTAGCCGACCTGCAAATCGTCGCTCGGCGAGTGGACCTCGACCGCATCGAAGCCGGCATCGTGCAGTAGCTGCGCAAGCTCCTCGTCGCTGTAGAGCGTGGCCTTGTGCAGGAACCAGCCCACGGCACGAGTGCCGACGTCCTCGCGCTTCGGCTTGGGCATGGTCACGACCACGAAGCGACCGCCGGGCTTCAGGACCCTGACGGCCTCGTGCAGGACCCTTGGCGGGTCGGCGGCGAGGAAGAGTGCCGCCAGATTGGACTCCGCGTCGAAGGTGGCGTCGTCCCAGGGCAGCGCGGTGGCGTCACCGAGGCGCACCTCGAGGCGGCCCTCGGCCACTGCCCGAGCGTTGTTCTCCCGTGTCAACTCGACCATATCCGGGCTGTGGTCGATGCCGGCAGCCTGGTCGACCGTCTCGAGTGCCTGCGACAGGAACGTCCCGCCACCGCAGCCGACGTCAAGCAGATGGTCCGTTGGCGCCAGAGCGAGCTTCTCGTGGCAGGCGCGCCAGCCCTCGCCGTGCATCGAGGTCGCGTCTCGGTAGAGCATCCGGCCGATGGGTCCGCTGGGCCGCGAGATCGCCATATCCGTCAGCCGATCGACGATGTCACGACCTCGCAGCATGAGCAGCGCCGCACCGGCCACAGCCGCGCCAGCGAGCGCGAGGAGGAATCGACGCCTAGCCACCAAGCCCATGAGTCCGACGATGGCTGCGACCGGCCAGACCCATATCAGATCGAGCGGGAGTGGCGCCGGCCCGGGCTCGTCGACCGGGTCGAGACGGACGACGTGGATGCGCTCGATGTCCCGGGCGAATCCCTCGGGGCTGTCCTCGACCCCCAGGTCAGCGAGGTACTCGTGGAACCGGCGACGGACGCCGTGTTCGAGTATCGCGTACTGTGCGACCGCCTCGTCATGGTCGGTGGGATGGGCCGCGCGGGCCGTCCAGGTGCCGTGGGCATCCTGGATGGTGACGATGGGGTCGGCCACCAGGTTGCGATACCAGTGGGCCCGGTCTCCATAGGGGTTCCATAGGTACCTGCGGCCCTCGATCTGGGCCCCGCCAATGACGATCCGTCGGGGCAGCCCGCTCGCTCGACCCGTGGTGGTGAGGACGACGTCACCCTCGATCCGGCCCAGCCCGAGCCTCCACAGGAGCATCGGAGCCCGGTGCGCGAGGCGGACCAGGAGTGTGTCCGGGTAGGCGGCGAGTCGGTCTTCGATGCGATCGTAGAGCTGGTGCAGCCGCGAGCCCATACGGTCGGCTGGCGTCACGCCGGGCAGTCCAGCCGTGCCGGTGTCGGCATCCTGCTCCAGCCGTGATGCACTGGTCGGGGCGGTGGCGACCATCGGCTCCCCCTGCTCGAAGCGGGTCGCGAGCGCCCGCACCAGCCGGTGGCGTTCACCGTCCCCGCTGACCTTGATTCTCTCGCGGCCGACAAGCCGGGTGCGCCTGGCTCAGCTGGGCGGGACCGTTGGGGTGCCGGGCAGTCCGCCGAAGCGACGAAGCGGCCGGCATTTCACGCTCGCGAACCGCACGATAATCGAGGCCTTCGCCGCTCCCCCGGCCACGCTCACGCCCCCGGAGCCTTCGCCGCTCGAGCCTGAAAGGCTCCCAAAGCATGTGCGCTACCGCTGCGCTACACCCCGACGAGGTTCGTGCCTAGAGAGGGTACACAGCACGCCCCTATAGCGACACAAAGGGACCCACAGCGCTCGAACCGAACACGATCTGGTCCACGAACGCTGGGTCGTCATCACTGAACGTTGGCCACGCTCTCGTACCGCACAATGATGTGGGTAGCGGCGGCTCGGGGCACCGGGCAGGTCCGCAGAAGCAGCGAGGAGCCGATGCCATGACATCGTCACCGCCACCGCCACGGCCGATGCCTTCGAGCCTGACGCCCGTCGGCAAGCTCGGCTTCCGCGGACGCGCGGCCACACCCGAGGAGCGGGCCCGCATCTTCGACGCACTGTTCTTCGAGGGCGCGCAACGGATCCCCTACCTGCAGCAGTACTTCGTGCTCATGTTGCTCTCGGCCGCGATCGCCGCCTTCGGGATCGTCAACGACAGCGCCGCAGTGGTCATCGGGGCCATGCTCGTGGCACCGCTGATGACGCCCATCCTCGCGGTCGCTGCGGCGATCGTTCATGGCTGGGGCCGCCGGGCCCTCGAGTCGCTGCTCATCGTGGCTGCCGGTGCCCTCGCCGGGATCGGCGTCGGCATCGCGGTCGGATGGCTGGTCCCGAACGTGAACACGGGCCTGCCGTTGCCGGGTGAGCTCCTCGCGCGCACGAGCCCGAACCTCGTCGACCTGTTCATCGCGCTCGCCGCCGGTAGCGCGGCCGGCTTCGTGACGGTGCGGACCGAGGCTAGCGGTGCCTTGCCGGGCGTGGGCATCGCGGTAGCGCTGGTGCCACCGCTCGCGACCATCGGCATCACCATCGGCCTTGGAGACTGGGGACTCGCCTGGGGGGCGCTGTTGCTGTTCGCGACGAACCTCGTGGCCATCGTCCTCGCGGCTGGCGCGGTGCTCCTCGCGGCCGGGTTCGCGGCGTTCCGTGACCTCGAGGGCGCCCGTAGTGCCTCGCTCGCCACCAAGCTCGTCTGGATCGGCCTCCTCATCGTCGCCGTCCCGCTCGCGTTCCAGTCGTGGGCCCGCTACCAGGAGAGCGTGGCGCGCGGGCACATCGTCGAGGCCATCGAGACCTGGGCTGCCGACCTCAGAATCCGCGACGTGCACATCGACCGCTCGGCCGACCCGGTCCTCGTCGAGGTCACGGTCGTGGGACCCGAGGAACCGCCGCCGCCAGGCAGGCTGGCCGAACTCACGGCAGAGGATCTCGGACGACCGGTGCGGCTGGAGGTGACCTGGGCACCGATGACGGCGGTCGAAGCCCCGGCTCCCTAGGCTGGGCCCGACGGTGCGCACGGGCGATAGCCAACGGCGCCGCACGAACGCGTCTATCGATCGAGAACGTGTGCGCCCGTCTGGGTTCGCGATCCGGACCGCTGGCGACAACCGGGGCCTCTGCTCGAGGCGTGACCGTGCTCGCGAACCGCACGATGATCGAGGCCTTCACCGCTCGGGCCATCTCGCTCAGGACCCCTGAGCCTTCGCCGCTCGAGCCTGGAAGCCTCCCGAAGCATGTGCGCTACCGCTGCGCTACACCCCGACGGAGTTCGTGCCTGGCTACGGGTACACAGCGGGCCTCGATAGCGACAACGACGGGCCTACAGCGCTCGAACCGCACGATGACCCCGAACCGCTCGAAGTCGTGGACGTTGGA
This sequence comes from uncultured Chloroflexia bacterium, assembly GCA_963712745.1. Lineage (GTDB taxonomy): Bacteria > Chloroflexota > Limnocylindria > Limnocylindrales > CSP1-4 > JAFMJV01. The sequence goes on from CAVQJC010000005.1 coordinate 93,517, forward strand.
CTCCGGTCGCAACAGGCAGACTCAGGGCCCGTGGCCGAATCCGGGTCCCGCGGTGAGGCACGGGTGGACTTGGGCGGTCAGCTCGCACCCATCCGCAGCTGTCTCGTCGGCGTCGCTCAGCGTGGCAGCGGGTTCGGGCCGGTCGCGGTCACGAGCCGCTGTGGCATCCAGTCGTCGACGTGGTGGAACCCGTCCTCGAACTGACGACCATCGAGCTCGACTGATGCTCGCAGCGAAAGTCGATAGAACTTCACGTGCGTGAAGTCCTCGAACAGGATGTAGACGGGGTCGGGTGTGCTGTTCGGGCCTTGGAACTGCTGGCCCGTCAGGACGGGCTTGTGGACTTCGACGAACGTGTCGAACGTGTCGCCCACGACGACGCCGAGGTGTTCCAGGCCCATCTTGTAGACGCGCTGATGGACCGGGGGAATGAGCTCGATCATCGGAACCTCCTTGTCGTCAAGCGCCTCTAGCGGCTCGGCGGGAAGGATCAACGAGATCGGCCGACCGTTCCAGAGGTTCTCGAGGTTCGAGGTCGCGTGGCGCTCCAGGAGCGTCCGGACGTGGACGTACTGGTCCCACTCGGGCACGCGGAACGCAAGGTGGCTAAGCGCGTATGGGGCGATGTCGATGCCGCGCTCCAGTAGGCGGTCGCGCTGTTGGGCCGCGAAGGCTCGGTAGTCCCCGATGATGTCGCCTACCGGATCGGCCATCGCCTCCTCCTCTCGGTCGCCATCGTACGATACTGTGCAGCGAATCTGGAAGCTCAGCGGCATCACGCCCATCGGCTAGGCAGCCCGTCGCCCGGTGCGGTATGCCACGCGCGCGAACCGCACAATGATCGAGGCGTTCGCCGCTCGCGCCGCCGCGCTCAGGACCCCGTCGCCTTCGCCGCTCGGGCCTGAAGGGCCCCCAAAGCATGCGCGCTGCCGCTGCGCTACACCCCGACGAGATTCGTGCGTGGAGGGGAATTGAGCGACTGATCGACCGGGAGTGTCCGCCGGCACTGCTTCCATCCGTTGCATCCAGGGCTCACCGAGGACCTGCCCGATTCGCAGCGATTGGCGGACACGGACCATCCGTAGCTCCCGCCGAGCGTCGAGCGCCCCGAATGACAGCCCTTACAGCTTGCCTGGCCGGCTCGCCTGAGGCATCGTGTGTGCTGCAAGAGCGCAGGCTGACGGCATGCAGGGGAAGCTGCGCGGGAGGAACCCAGATGAACGCTCCCGACCCCCAACCGCGTGTCGGTGACATAGGCGGAGGTGGGGGCTCATGATCTTGTTGGCGTTGCTGGCGGTGCTCGGGATCCCGATCTGGCTGGTCGTCGGGGTCCTCATCGCCGTTTGGCAGATCCGGCGCGCGGTGAAGCAACAGCCAGGCGTGTTCGAGATCCTGGTGCGAGCGGAGGACACGGACAAGTGGCCGCGAGAGCTGAGCTATGGCCGCGTCGTTCGTGATGTCCTCGTAGACAAGCAGGAGGTCGCTGACGCGGACCAGCGGCCATGGTCCGCGAGCCGCGCGTCGTCGCCCCCCGCTACCCTCGATTATCCCGTGGCCGCCAAGCCGGGAGTCAGAGTCAGGCGGCTCGCTCGAGCAGCCAGGCCACCAGCGTCTGGACCCTGCCGCGCGTAGATAGGGTACACATCGGGCGGCCCGCCGGCGGTAGCGGAGGGGCCTACAGCGCTCGAAGCGCACGATAGTCGGCCTTCGCTCGACCGCAATGGTTCCGTCTTGTCACATGGCCAGGCCTTCCGCTCGGTCGCGGATAGTGAGCATCTGCTTCCGCACCATCAGGAGCACGACGAGCCCGATCACCCGCATGGCGGCCGCACTCACGCGACGCGGGAGGGCCGGACGAGACCGGATGCGCTCGACGAGACGGGACCGCCGGCCGCCCTCCATCGGCTCGAGGATGAAGGCCCAGCTCCAGCTGCCGGCGATGTCGCTGTAGAGGACCAGTGTCCGCTCGGGCTCGAGCTCGCGTACGACCCACTCGTTGATGGGGTCGCCCACCGTCAGGTCCTGCCACTCGGGCACGATGCGGTCGGCCCCTTTGCGGTGCGGGAGGCCGAACACCGAGTAGCTGTACTCGCCACCCCGGTCATCGCCCATCTGCACGAGCCACGGCCAGACGGCCGACGGCGGGGCCGCGATCTCGAGGGTTCGCGTGTCGACGGCGACCGGGTCCACCACGAGGTCATCACCGGGTAGCGCACTGGCACTCAAGACGGGATCGATACCCCACGAGACCATGCGCTCCCAGATGCCGCTGAGATGCAGCGCCGTCGCCGCCGTCCCTACCACGCCGACGGTCGCCAAGCCGATCGCCAGCACCTTGCCCATGGGCCACCTCCCTTCGAATCGGTCGGGCGATCCGTTGAGCGTCGCTCAGGTGACGACCACCTCTCGGTGATTCCGTTGCCTCGCTCGCATCCCCCGCCGCAGATGCGGCCGGCTTGGTGGCGTGCACCAGCCTGGACTTGTACGCGACCGGCAGGACCGAGAGCGCGACGTCGACGAAGCCGGCCTCCTCCACGAGGCGCTGCGCATCGGCATCGCTCCAGTTCCAGACGCCCCAGGCGTTGCGCGCGCCTGATTCGTCCGTCGCGCCCCAGCCGGGCTTGACGTGCTCGCCCAACGTGAAGACCGCCCGTCCGCCGGGCCGAAGGACGCGACACATCTCCCGCAGCGTGCCCTCGGGGTCGCCGATGTGCTTGAGCACCTCGAGCGAGGTGACGACGCTGAAGCGGCCGTCCTCCCAGGGCAGGTCCGCCGCGTCACCGAGGACGATCTCGGCCGTGCCTGCCGCGATGCGCTTCGACAAACGCTTGCGCGCCATCCTGACCTGGATCTCCGAGATGTCGAGGCCGGCCACGTGGCGGACGTGCGCCGCATGCTCCGCGAGGAGCCTGCCCGACCCGCAGCCGACGTCGAGGAGCTCATCGTCGGGCCGGAGGCGAAGCTCAGCCGCCATGGCCCGTGTGTATTGCTGCATGGCCGACCCCATCACCCGGGCGCCGACCAACCCGACGGCCCCGCGCGGCTCCCCGAACAAGCGGCTCCAGAACTCCCTGCGATAGCCGATCGATCGTCCGCCTCGTCGGGTCTTCGCTCGCATCCGCTCCACCCTCGCAGGCGAGGGTGCGGCTTCGGGTCGCAGCTCCGTCGGCAATTCCTGTCCGGTCAGCCAGGCCTCGACCATGCGGACGTGCAGGTCGGGTGCCGTGAGCTGCCAGCAATGCCCCAGACCGGGCGCGTACCACGCCTCGGCGTCCTGCATGACGGCCGCCAGTGCCGCATTGGAGGCTCGGACGCCGAGTCCGTCGAGGTCATCGGTCTCCGCCTCCCCGGCGACGAGGAGCGTCGGGCACGACGCGCCGGTCGCGGCATAGGACCGGAAGGCGTCGGCGACTGTGCCCAGGTACGCCCGGCGCGACGCGGCGCGCACATCCTCCTCGCCCAGGAGTTCACCGAGCCTCCTGACCACTGGCCGGGTGTGAAGGAACGGCGTCACCATGACGGTGGCCAGGAGCGTCAGGGCACGCGCGCCCCTCGGGACGATGACTGGGACGCCATCGGTGATCGCCCGCTGGACGCGGTCGGGGTGGCGGTCCAGCAGGGCATGGATGACCACGCCACCCGAGCAGAGACCGACCACGCTCGCGCGACCCGAAGGGACGTGCGACCCGATGAGCGCGGCCACGATGTCCGCCGTCTTCCGCAGCGACGCTGCGGGCAGGTGATTGCTGCGCCCGAACCCAGGCAGATCCGGGGCCAGGCAGTAGAAGTCGGTGAGGCCCGTCATGTGCGTTCGCCAGAACCGGGCACTCTGGCCGGCCCCGTGGAGGAAGACGACAGCTGGGGACTTCGGGTCGCCAGACGCCTCCACGTACATGCCATGGGGCCCGGGCTCCGCCTTGCGGACCGTGGCGGAGTGGTCGATCACTTCGGGCGCGCTCATGCCACGGACGCCTTGACGGGATCTGCTCGCTCTGGGGCGCTGGCCACCGCGGTGGATGCCGGTTTGACAGCCCGGATCAGCTGGGACTTGGAGGGCACCGGCAAGACCGAGATGCTGACGTCAGTGAAGCCCGCCTCCTCGACGAGCCTGGCCGCGTCGGCATCGCTCCAGCACCAGATGCCCAGGCGCTCTGCGTACCCGAGGGGGCCGATCCGAACCACGCCTGACTGTCGTCGCTCATGGTGATGATCGCCCGGCCACCGGGTGGCACGACGCGGTGCATCTCCGCCAGGACCATGGATGGGTCGGACACGAACTTCATGGCGTCGAGGGAGGTGATGACGCTGAAGCGACCGTCCTCCCACGGCAGCGACGAAGAGCCTGCCCGAGCCACAGCCGACGTCGAGCAACTCGTCGTCAGCCTGGAGGTCGAGCTTGGCAGCCATGGAGCGGTAGTACTTGCCCTTCATCGACACCATCATCCGGGCGCCGACCCGTCCGCTCAGGCCGCTCGGCTTTCCGAAGAATGGGGTCCAGGACCTGCGGCGCAGACCCATCGCACGTCCCCCCATGCGCACGGGCCGGGTTCGCCAGTGGCTCCGCGCGGCCCTCAGCGGCCATGGTCGACAGGCCGCGCGTCATCGCCTCCCGCTACTGACGATTATCCCGTGGCCGCCAAGCCCGGAGTCAGAGTCAGGCGGCTCGCTCGGACAGCCAGGCCATCAGCGTCTGGAATCTGCGGCGGCTCACGCTCGCGAACCGCACGATGATCGAGGCCTTCGCCGCTCCGGCCGCCAGGCTCAGGGTCGCGGAGCCTTCGCCGCTCGAGCCCGAAAGGCTCCCAAAGCATGTGCGCTACCGCTGCGCTGCACCCCGACGAGTTCGTGCGTGCATTGGGTGCACAGCGCGGCTCGAGAGTGATGCCGAGGGGCCTACAGCGCTCGAACCGCACGATAGCCCTTGGGCGTTCGAGGTGGTGCACCGCGACGGGGCTCACCCTCGCCGATGCAGGTTTCCCGTGGCGACGAGCGGACTCAGGCGTGCAGGAACTCGGGTTCGACGTGAACTGGTTCACCCCGACTCACCCGGAAGTCGCAGCGTCGGCCGCCTTGCGCGATGGTCTCGGTGCGGTCGAGCCGCAGGCCCATCGCGGCGAACTGGGGATAGTCGATCCAGCACAGGTACTCGGCGAGCTCGGGGGCACCCTCGTGTTCGAGGTACTTCACGGCCCCACACTCGATGCAGTCCAGCCCCATCCCCGAGTCGCTCCCGTCGCCTTCGACGACCTCGTACACCCAATCCCCGGGATAGCGGCGTTCCTGGCTGGTGGCCGCGATGCGTCTCCACAGGTCGACACCCTTCTGGCTCAGGAAACCTCGGCCCTGCAAACGCATCAGCCAGCGCGTCGGGACGGACTGGTAGAAGCCCACTTCCCCGAGGTGGATGAGGCGGGCCGCTTGCTCGACCGATGCCCCACGCGCCCGGAGGGTTCGGTACATCGCCAGCTTGGCAGCGATCTTGACGAGGGTGATGGTGAAGGCGTTCTTGCCGCCGCCGATGTAGGGGATGTCCGGCAGCAGGACCTCGAAGCGCCCGAGCGCCTCTTTGACGATGGCCTCCCCTGCTGCCTTGCCGTAGGCCTGGGCGAGGGGCTTGCGGAAGGGCCGGAAGTAGAACCTCACCAGCCGCATGAGCCGACCCTTGTGCCTGAGATACCAGAACTCGGGGCCCATGCGCCGGACCTGCTCGATCTTGGCCGGCGAGGGAGCGGCTTCTCGACGGAGCTCGGACGGCAGCTCTCGTCCGCTGACCCAGGCCTCGACCGTGCGGATGTGCAGGTCGGGATCGGCTTTCTGCCAGCAGTGCTTGAGGCCGGGGACATACCAGGCCTCGGCCCGGGGCAGGACCTCGGCCAGGGCGGCGTTCATCGATCGGACCACGCTCTCCTTCTCGCCGGCGATGAGCAGGGCAGGGCTCGGCGCATCGAGGGCTGCGAACTCCCCGAAGATCTCCCCCACGACGCGCCCGAACTCCAGGCGTGATGCGACCCGCAGGTCCTCCGGGTCGTGGGTGTCGCGGAAGAACGACTTGAGCGGGCGCGTGTGGATGAATGGCGCCATGGCAAGCATGCACAGACGCATGATCGCGCGGCCGATGCGCGGCGTGCCAAAGGGGGGCGAGCCGTCGATGACAGCCCGCTCGACGCGCTCGGGGTGGCGATCGAGCAGGGCGTGGATGTGCAGCCCGCCCGAGGAGATCCCCACGACGCTGGCACGTTTCGCGGGGACGCGCTCCTCGATGAGGCGAGCCAGCAGGTCCGCCACGCGCTCCTTGGTCGCCGACCCGAGATGGTTGCTGCGCCCGAAGCCGGGCAGATCCGGCGCCAGGCAGTGGAAGCCAGAGAGCCTGTCCATGTGCTGCCGCCACTCGCGGCTGCTCTGGCCGGCCCCGTGGATGAAGACGATGGCCGGCGAGCCCGGGGTCCCGGACTCCTCGACATGCAGGCCATCAGGAGAACGCCGCTCACTCATCTCGTCACCTCCTACAAGGACGCGAACATGGGGTTCACCGTTTTGGCCGAGCAAGGTGGCCGACCCCCACCTCGCGCGCGGCAGCGACGGCGGCCGCGACACCGTCGGTCCAGGGTTCCCCGTGGCCGGGCAGCAACCAGTGCGCCTCGAGCTCTTCGATGCTCGCGAGCGAGGCCAGCGCTTCATCGGGGTCGGCAGCGAAGGGACAGATCTGCGGACCACGGCGCTCGGTGATGACCGCGTCCGTCGCCAGCGCGTCGCCCACGAAGAGGGCGTCGTGTTCCGGCGCATGGAAGGTGACGCTGCCATGCGTGTGTCCGGGTGTGTGGATGACGCGCAGCGCGCCCGGTACGTCGAGCGTCGTGCCCGGGTCGAAGGTGCCGACCTCCATCAGCGCCGTGGTACGCATCGCGCCGTGACGCATGAGCCACAGCAGATAGTGCAGCAGCGATCGCAGCCGGCGTTCACCCATGCCGGCGCTCGGGTTGCCGACCTCGCCCCGGGCCAGGGCAGCATCCAGCTCGTGGATGCTGACGGGCACGTCGCGCTCGGCACGCAATCGTTCGGCGAACCCGATGTGGTCGTCGTGGCCGTGGGTCAGCACGACGGCGCGAACATCCTCGATCGTGCGGCCCATGGCCGCGAGCTCACCTGGCAGTTCGCCGTAGTACGCGGGCACACCCGCGTCGATGATGGTGACCTCGCCAGCTTCCTCGAGGAGATAGCAGCTGACGATCGCTTCGCCGAGCCGATGCAGGGATGGGGCGAGTCGCATCGGATCGGCCTCACGCCACGCTCTCAGCCGTCGTGGTTGTCGCCTCGGCCGCTGTTGCCGCCGACTTCACGCCTCGGGCCAGCAGGGCCTTGGAGAACACCGACATCACCGAGACGGTGACATCGCCGAAGCCGGCCGCCTCCACCAGCCGTTGCGCGGCGTCGTCGGTCCACTGCCACTGGCCGAAGCCGTCCACCACCGCCTCGGTCGACCCTTCCGGAGCGTACCCAGCCTCACCCATCGTGACCGCCATCCGACCACCCGGGCGCAGGACCCGGTGCATCTCCCGCAGCGTTGCCAGCGGGTCGGGCACGAACTTGAGGGCATTGACCGACGTGACCGCGCTGAATCGGTCGTCCTCCCAGGGCAAGTTGTCGGCATCGCCCTTGACGATCTCCGCGGTGCCCGCGGCGATGCGCTCAGCCAGGCGCCTACGTGCTATCTCGAGCTGCAGCTCCGAGGCGTCGAGGCCGGCGACGAAGCGCACGTGCCCCGCGTGGTCGACGAACAGGGTGGCCGAGCCACAGCCGACGTCGAGCAGCTCATCGTCCGGCTGGAAGTCCAGCTCCGCAGCGATCTGGGTGTGGAACGGACGGCTGCTCCTCGGCATCAGCCGGACGCCGAGCCGCCCAGGCATGCCGTGCGGCACCCCGAAGAACGACATCCACCAGCTTCGGCGCAGACCCATCGCACGTCCCCCCATGCGCACGGGCCGGGTTCGCCAGTGGCTCCGCGCGGCCCTCAGCGGCCATGGTCGACAGGCCGCGCGTCATCGCCTCCCGCTACTGACGATTATCCCGTGGCCGCCAAGCCCGGAGTCAGAGTCAGGCGGCTCGCTCGGACAGCCAGGCCATCAGCGTCTGGAATCTGCGGCGGCTCACGCTCGCGAACCGCACGATGATCGAGGCCTTCGCCGCTCCGGCCGCCAGGCTCAGGGCCGCGGAGCCTTCGCCGCTCGAGCCTGAAAGGCTCCCAAGCGGACACCACTCGCGCGTCGCCGAGCGGCGCGACCTACCCCACCTTCGTTCCACGTACGATGCGCATGTCCTCCATCTTCGCGAGCCGGTTGAGCGCCCGAAGGAAGCGGCTGGATGCGCTCGCGGCGCCGTGACCGAGACGTCCGGTCGCCTTGGCACAGGGGACGAGCGTGCCCCGCTCTGGGCGATCGTCTGCTGTGCTGATCGAAGTGGAGCGGCTCTCCCTACGTGCTCGAGCCGTCATACGCGACGTGCGCTGACGTGGCACCCAGCGATGACACGACCAACACACGTCGAGCGAGAACGGGTCGTCACTGGTCGGCGGCAGCAGCTCCCTCCAGGGCGACGAGTGCATCTACGAGCGGCTGGACCCCCGGGTCGAGCACCGCGAGGGCACTGAACAGCGCACCGCTGTCGGAGCAGGTGTTGGTGAAGACCACGTACGACTCCCCGGTCGTCGGGGTCATGCCCGGCCCAGCCCTCCCAGCCGATGGCCTCGCCCTCGTGCCCGTACTGGTTGCCGAAGCCCTCGGCGAACTGCATGATGCCGAGGCCATAGGCGAAGATCCCAAGGCCGGCATCGTGCATCTGGAGGCGCTCGGCGGCGAGCTCGTCCGAGAGCAGCGAGCTGCCGCTCATCGAGGCGGCCCAGATGCCGAGGTCGTCGAGGTCGGAATGCATGCTGCCGCCGATCTGGCCGTAGCTCGCGTTCCAGTCGGTCGTGTCGGTGTCGTCGGGCACCGGCTCGGCCCCGTCGCGCACCAACTCGTCCACGCAGGCCGGGCTCATGTAGCCACGGGCGAAGGGCTCGGGCAGGGTGGTGTCGTCGTTGTACGGCAGCGCGGTGTCAGGCATGCCCAGCGGCTCGGTCAGGCGCTCGGCGACCAGCTCCTGGATGGGCTGGCCGGTGAGGGTCTCGGCGATCTCCTGGAGGATGACGTAGCCGGTGGTGCTGTAGCCGGGGGTGCCCACGGGCGCCAGGCCGCGCTCCACGCCGTACCCGATGAGCTGCTCCGGGTCCCACTGCGTGTCGGGCGCCTGGGTCAGCGCCGCCACTGCGGCATCGGGCACGTTCATGTAGTCGGGGATGCCGCTGGTCATGCCCAGCAGGTCACCGATGCTGATGTCGGCCACGTCGGGGAACTGCTCTGCCAGGGCGGGGTCAGCGTCGGCCACGGTGTCCTCGAGTGCGAGGCTGCCCTCGTCGACGAGCTGCAGGATGATGGCCGCGCCGAAGGTCTTGCTGATGCTGCCGATGCGGAAGTGGTCGTCGATCGAGGCCGCGCGCCCGTTGGCCACGTCCGCGAGGCCGTACGCCTGCTGGTAGGAGCCGCGCTCGGGACTCCACAGGCCGACGTAGAAGGCGGGCACCTCGGGGTGCTCCTCCATGACCGCGGCGATGCCGGCATCGATGGCCGCCTGGTCTTCGGCGGACATCGGCTCGGTCGGTAGCTCCATGTCGGCGGCGACGACCGGGACGACGAGCCCGAGAGCGAGGGTGACGGTGACGGCTGTGGCCATGATGGCTCGAAGCATCGGCCTCCTCCGGAGAATGCGACTGGGACCTTCAGGCATGCGCTCGGTCGGCGAGCGAATCGGGGCGACGGTAGCACGCGCGTTCTCAGCGAGCGAAAGGGGGCATCCGGGCCCCGGGCCCCGGGCCCCGGGCCGATGATCCTCCGGGCGAAGTCGACGCTCGCGAACCGCACGACGATCGACGCCTTCACCGCTCGGCCCGCCACGTTCAGGACCCTGGAACCTTCGCTGCTCGAGCCAGAAGCTCCCAAGGCATGGGCGCTACCGCTCCGCTACACCCCAACGAGGTTCGTACGTGGAGAGGGTACACAGGGACTGCGACTTCGGCGATGGCTGGGAGCACGACGTCGTGGTCGAGGAAATCAGCCCGCAGCGGTCGGACTTGGATGGCCCGATCTGCCTGGCCGGAAGCATGGCTTGCCCGCCCGAGGATTGCGGGGGGCCAATGGGCTACGAGGACCTGCTTGACGCACTATCGGATCCCGCACATCCCGAGCACGACCATCTGCGCGAATGGGCGCCGCCGGACTTCGACCCGACGTTCTTCGACATGGACGAGGCGACCGCCGCCATGCGCTCGGTGCGACCGCTCCAGAGGTGGTGATGGACGGCCTTCAGGCAGCGAGTCGGAAGGGGTCCTCCACGCGGATGCCGTCGTAGTCGGTGGCATCGTCGAGATCTTCGGACAACACCACTGAACATCCAAGGGCACGAGCGGCCTCGAGGATCGCCGCGTCCCAGTAGGACACGCCGAAGCGGCTCCGTGTCGCCAGCGCCGCTCGCATCACATCGACACTCGTGACCTGCACCGAGAACCGACACCAGGCCTCGACCAGTCCGGCTGCCTCGTCGTGGGTGATCGCGTCTTCTCGAGTTGCCCGGGTCGCTTGGACGTAGAACTCCTGCAGGACCTGCACCGAGAGACCGATCTCACCACCGTCGATGATCTCGTTCGCGATCATCGCTTTGCCCTCCTCCGCCGGGTCGCGTGAGATGGCATACAAGAGGATGTTCGTGTCAACGAAGCGCACGCTCGTGAACCTCATCGCGTGTCAGGCGGTCCATCGCCCGGAAGCGCTTGATCTGACCTTGGATGCGACGCTGCTGCGCTTCCAACCGCGAGAACTCGGCGTCATCGTAGGAAAGCGAGCGCAGGTAGGTCGCGACCATGCCACTGACTGATCGGCCCTCCTCCGCGGCTCGGATGCGAGCGGCGCGATAGACGTCGTCAGGTACAGAGACCGTGATGTTCTTCACCGTGTCACAGTAACGCATTCTCACAGTATCTGTGAGCTGATGGCAGTGAGCCCAAGGTCCTGGATGTGGGAGCTTCGCCACACAGTGACGGCCTGTGACGCGGCATTCCTGGCACTCGCGGAGGCGCTCGATGCACCGCTGGTCACGTGCGATGCCCGACTCGCTCGCGCGCCCGGTCACGCAGCTTCGGTAGAGGTGTTCCCTCGCGGTTGATCAGGTGCCGTTGCTGGAGGGACTCCCGAAGCACTCTGCGCGAGCGTCTTGGAGCCCGCAAACCACACGATGATCGGGGCCTTCACCGCTCGGCCCATCACGCTCGCATGGCCGGGAGCTTCACCGCGAACCCCGCGTGGGCTCCCAAAGCATGTGCGCTACCGCTGCGCTACACCCCGACGAGTCCGTGCGTGCCTAGGCGCAGCGAGGCTCGACGGCGACACAGATGGGCCGACACTGCTCGAATCGCACGATAACCCCGAAGCAGCGGCGAACCGACTGGGGGTGCTCGCCCGCCGGTTCGCGCATCCAGACCGATCAGGCTTCGCGTTGGTGATCGAGAATCCAGCGCTGCACCCTGACGACCCCGAGGAGCCCGAGGATCCGATCGCCCAGGCTGGGCGACAAGGCGTTGAGGGCGAGGAGTGGCCGGACTGGTCGCGGGCTGACGACTACCTCCTGGCGCTCTTCTTCGATGGCACGCACGACAGCGCGGGCGACGTCGGAGGCGGGACTGGCACCCATCAGGCGCGGCGCGGTCGCACCACGGTCCACGAAGATCCCTGCCTCGCTGACGTAGCCGGGCAGGACGATGCTGGTCTTGACACCCGTGCCCTCTAGCTCCACGTGGAGGCCTTCCATCCAGTTGACGAGCGCCGCCTTCGTCCCGGAGTAGGCGGCGTCATAGGGGATGCCCTTCTTGCCCTCGAGGGAGGCGACGGTGGCCAGATGTCCACGGCCCCGCTCGATCATGCCCGGGAGCAGTCGGCGGGCGAGAACCATCGGTGCAACGAGGTTGACATCGACCATCTCTCGGAGCTCGGTGTCATCGAACTCCGTGAATGGGGCCAACCGTGCGACGGCGGCGTTGCTGACCAAGATGTCGATCGGCCCCAGCTCTGTCTCAGCGCGCGACACCAAGACGTCGAGTGAGTCCAGGTCACGCAAGTCGGCCGGAAGCGCCACCACGTTGGCCCCGCTGCCGGCGAGATTCGCGGCCATCCGCTCAAGCTGGTCCGCATGTCGGTCCGTGAGCGCCAGGTTGGCACCTCGGAATGTCATTGCTCGTGCGATGAACACACCGATGCCTCGTGAAGCACCGGTCAGCAGCGCGTTCGCGCCCCGCAACTCCCCCATCGTTCACCCTCCGTTCCGGCTCGGATCGTGGTGGGTGCCCCCACGCTGCAGCGCTACGATACTCCGTGGTGTCTGCGCGACACCCTTGCGGGCACCGACATCGATGCAAGCAGGAGGCGGCGATGGCGACGATCATGGTGAACGGAGCATCGCTCGAGTACGAGGAGCGAGGGACCGGATCGACACCGGTGCTCATGACGCACGGGTTCCTGTTCGACCACCACGCCTTCGATGGGCTCGTGGCCGATCTCGAGGGCGACCACCGGTGCGTGACCTTCGACTGGCGCGGTCAGGGCGCGAGCGAGGTGACGAGCGACGGCTACAGCGTCGACACGCTGACCGACGATGCGGCCGCGCTCATCGAGCGCTTGGAGCTGGCGCCCTGCCACTACATCGGCACCTCGATGGGTGGCTGGGTCGGCTTGCGGCTCGCGCTGCGACGGCCCGAGCTGCTGCGCTCGCTCATCCTGCTCAACTCCTACTCTGAGGGAGAGGGCTGGGGCCGCGTCCCGGGCTATCTATTGATGGCTGCGATCGCACGCATCAGAGGCATGGCGCCGCTCGTGGATCCGGCGATGAAAGCCGTCTTCTCACAGGAGTTCATGTCCGGCGAGGAGCACGAGGTCGAGCGTGAGCGCTGGCGGGAGCATATCCGGGACATCGATCGCACCGGTGCCGACCGGACGCTCCACGGGATCGTCCTTCGTGCCGGGAGCGTGACCAATCAACTGGCGGACGTCGGACTCCCCGTGCTCGCGATCGCAGGGGTCGAGGACAAGTCGTTCAGCCCGGACCAGGTCCAGGAGATGGCGCTGCGTATCCCCGATGGTGAGTACGCCCAGATTGCCGGTGCCGGCCACGCGGTCGCCATCGAACAACCGGAGGCGACCGTGCGACTCATCCGTGGCTTCTTCGAGCGCGTGAACGTGGCGCGGACCGACGCAGCCTGACCTCGCGCTCGATTCGTTGCGGCGATTGTCACGTCGTCTGAACCGATCTCATCCGCCAAGCGTCTGAACCGCACGATGATCGAGGCTTTCGCCGCTCGGTCCCTCGTGCTCAGCGGTTCGCTGCCTTCACCCGCTCGGGCCTCGCGGGCTCCCCAAGCATGTGCGCTCCCGCTGCGCTACACCCCGACGAGTTCGTGCGTGGATTGGGTAGACGGGGCAGCTCTCGGAGGGAGAGGGCCTACAGCGCTTCTGCCCGGGTCAGCCGAGGCGTATTACCGGTGGCACCACCCAGGTGCCGTCCAGCGCCGCCGGCTCCGGCCAGTACATGCGGCACGCCAGGTAGAAGGGCCCGTCAGGGGTCGGCAGCCAGTTGGCTCGCTCGACCGGGTCGGTGGGCGCTTGGCGCTGCATGGTGATCGTGAGCGCGCCCTCGGCGTCGCGAACGAGTCCCTCGGTGAGCGCGTTGATGAGATAGCGGTCGATCGGGTTCTCGACGAGGTATCCGGCAGTGCCGTCGTAGCTGGTGTCGTACATCGTCACCGACCAGAACGCCCGCACCGGCGGCTCGGTCTCGAGCCGCAGCTGGTACTTGCTGTTGCCGTCGAACGGGTTGCCGTCAGCATCGACCCGCGCCATGGGGTAGGAGGCCTCGATCCGGTCGTTGCCGCCCCAGCCCACCATCGACTCGGCGGCGCGGCGGAGGTAGTCGCCGGCATAGGCCTCGCGGTTGCCGAAGGCGTCCATCGACATCCATCCGTTGATGGTGGCCCCGAGCTGGCTGGAGGCCTTGGAGAGCTCATCGCGAGCCTCGGCCACGCCGCTCGCGAGGGCACTTCGGATGTCATCCGGGAGTGCCTCGACGTCCGCAGGGAGGCCGGGGCCGATGCCGATCCGGGCGAAGCGGGCAAACATCTCCACCTCGTCGGGGTGGGGAGGCTGGCACAGGGGCAGCAGGGAGTTGAGGTAACGCACGAAGCGCTCATCGCGCGACGTCTCGTCGTCCCAGTGGGGCCAGTCGTAGGCTGGCAGATCAGGCGCCGGATTCCCGGTGAATACCGCGTAGGGCTCCAGACGATACTGCTTCATGATCCCCGCGAGCGCCGGGGCGTCTCCGGGGCCGAGCAGTTGGGAGCGGCCGATGAGGAACACCAAGTCGGTCTCGAACTGGTGGGAGCCGCTGAAGCCTTCGGGCACCTCACCCTGCCAACTCGGACCGGCGAGGAAGTAGGTGCCGGCCTCCACCCCCGTCGACCGGCTGCCGACGTAGAGGTCGTTCTGTCCATAGAGGTCCTCGAACTGCATCACGTAGTAGCGGTCGGTCACTGCGGGTACCGATAGCACCAGCGGGCCAGCGCGAAGATCGAGCAGGGAGAATGAATAGGGGGTATCCGCGTTCGGCGTGATGACATCGCGGAAGCGATGGTCGAGCGTCACAGCCTCACCGTACGGCCCCGCGTTGGCCGGGCCGCGATACGCGGGCGAGGCCGACCGGAGGAATGTGGCATACCCATATCGGTACCCCATCATCATGGGGAAGGCGTAGATGTACGCCTCCCTGGCGATGGCGGCCACTTCGGCGAGGGCCAGGGAAGGGTCGATGCGCATGGGTGGCTCCTAGGTTGGTCGGGTGACCCCCTCGTCGGCGGGTCCCGCTGTTCGTCTCGACGTTGTCACTCATGCTAACCGGGGTCGACCGGATCACTGGTGTGCGCCGACCGTGAAGTCCGTCCGGTCGGCACTGCCGCTGTGGACCAGCCGCGCAGGGTGTGCATTCGCAAGGCCTGGAACTGGCATCGACTGCGCTGCAAGCTCCCGTCCGCCAGACACGCTCTCGAACCGCACGATGGTCGAGGCCGTCGCCGCTCGGCCGGTCGTGCTCAGAGCCCCGGAGCCGTCGCCGCTCGAGCCTGAAAGGCTCCCAAAGCATGAGCGCTACCGCTGCGCGACGCCCCGACGAGGTCATGCGTGACCGGGGCACACGGCACGCTTCGATAGCGACGCGGAAGGGGCCGACCGCGCTCGAATGGCATGTTCACGGGCGATGGCTTCCGCGGAGCGACCAGCTGCGCAAACCGCAGGTGGCAGGAGTGTCGCCTGCCCCTGGGCAAGAAGCGTGGAGACCGAGACCTTGGCCATGGCGTCACCCACCCGCCGGCGCGGACGCAGACCATGGAGATCGGTCACCGAAAGCGCATGGTGCGGGCCGCCGTCGGTAGTTATCAGCCTGGCTTGGCCCAGGCCTCCTCAGCCTCGGTCTCCATCTTCTTGAGGCGCGTGTAGTAGTCCGGGAATTCCTTGAGATGTGCGAGCGCGATCTTGCCCGTCACGATCGGATCGCTGCCGCTCACGTTGGTCTGCGAGTCGTGCGTTCCGTGCTCCAGTTCGACATCGAGGCCCTCTCGGAACTGATCCACGTCGAATGGGCTGGTGTCCCAGTCGATACCGATCTCAGTCCCGATCCGACGGGCTTCTTCGGCGGTGAAGTGTTCGTCCGTTGTCATCGATCCTCCTCAAGAGCCAGCAGGACGCGTGACTCACTCGAGCAGCGTACTACCCGGGTATCCGTGCTCGGGCCGACGGGGGTGCGAGTCCCCCTGGATGAGGGTCGAGCGACTGGCAGGCCCGTTCGCCCCGGCAACGACGGACCAGCGTGAAGCCGGTGCTGGCCATCGCTAGGGTATGGGACTGTCTGCCTCGAGTCGCAGCCATGCCTGAGGAGCACCTGTGCCCAGCACAAGAGCCAGTCGTGGACCGATCCGTCCTGCCGTTTCCCAGATCCCGGTCAGGCAGCGTGGCCGGCCGCACGATGCAGGAGTCCATCTACGACCCGACTCCGCCGCCACAGCGGCTGCCGGCCGATGCGCCGAACATCCTGATCATCCTGATCGATGATGCCGGGCCTGCGTTGCCGGCAGCCTTGGGAGGTGCTGTCCACACCCCGACGTTGGAACCGATCCTCTCCGAGGGCATCGGCTACAACCGCTTCCACACGACGGCGATGTGCTCGCCCACCAGGGCCTCACTGCTGACGGGCCGCAATCACCATCGGGTCGGCAGTGGCGTGATTACCGAGTTTGCCAATGGCTGGGATGGGTACTTGGGCGTCATCCCCCGCAGCAGCGCCCTCCAGGCCGAGGTACTGCGACAGTACGGCTATGCCACCGCCGCGTTCGGCAAGTGGCACAACACCCCCGGGCAGGAGACGTCGGCGGCCGGGTTCACCGCGCCACGCTCCGAAGGCCGGGGCCATCGCCGCAAACCCCTCGTGGGCTCCCGAAGCATGAGCGCTACCGCTGCGCTACACCCCGACGGAGTTCGTTCGTGCGAACCGTACAATGGTGGTTCGCATGACGAACCTGGACTAGCGCACACCGCTGACTGGCGGCACCCGAAGAGGGGTCGGGTTGAGGTGGCATGCACGAGCTTCCCGTCACCACGAGCATCCTCGAGATCGTCCTTCGCCATGCCGCGGTGAACGAGGTGGAGCGGGTTTCCACCATCGACTTGAGCATCGGGGCCCTGAGCGATCTGGAGCCCGAGTGGCTCCAGTCCTACTTCGACCACATCAGCAGGGGGACCCCAGCTCAAGGGGCCCGACTTCGGGTTCGCCGTTCCCCCCTCACCTTCCGGTGCGGGTTCTGCACCGCGGAGTTCGATGCGGCCCGGGAGAGCCTGGACCGGATCGTCTGCCCCGACTGCGGCTCCGGAGACGCGTCAGTCGTCTCGGGGACCGGCTACACGGTGGAAGCCATGGAGGCCGAGTGATGAGCGATCTCACCCTCATAGACATCAAAGAGGAGATCCTCTCGGAGAACCGAGAGCTGGCGAAGCAGCTCCGGTCCGAGCTCGAGTCCCGGAACGTCTTCCTCGTCAACTTCATGTCTTCGCCGGGATCAGGAAAGACGAGCCTCATCCTCCGGACGCTTTCGAACTTGAGGGCGGCCTACAGGATGGCCGTCATCGAAGGTGACGTGGATTCGGCTGTGGACGCAGAACGGATGACGAAGGCGGGATTCCCGGCGGTCCAGCTCAAGACAGGCGGCTCCTGTCACCTCACCGCTGCCATGGTGGAAAAGAGCCTCCAGGCGCTGCCCCTGGAATCACTGGACCTGCTGTTCCTGGAGAACATCGGGAACCTCATCTGCCCCGTCGACTCGGACACAGGCGCCAACCTGAACGTGGCCCTCACCAGCGTCCCCGAGGGGGACGACAAACCCCTGAAGTACCCGAAGATCTTCCAGACCTCCGACGCCTTCCTGGTGAACAAGACGGACGTGGCGGACCATTTCGATTTCGATTTGGCCGAGTTCCGGCGGCGGGTCAGGACGCTGAACCGGGAAGCGCCGGTCTTCGAGGTCTCCTGCAAGACCGGTCAGGGGATCGAGGAGTGGTGCGCGTGGCTACGGGGGAGGATCGAGGGTTCTGGCTGAGGCCATGACGAGGGCGGTGGCTGGCGGGCCTCACCCAGAGGCCGCCGCCAGAAGCCCCTGTCATTTGTCGGGACCGCCTACCTCAGGTCCTCATGCCCAGGGCCTTCTTCCCCACGAACTTCATCGTCCCCAACACACCGTATCGCTCCAGCATGATCTTCTTGTAGAGGTCAGCCGTGCTCTTCGGGGGCGTCGTCGTCGCCTCCTTCTCCACCAGGTGGATGGCTTCCTCGGGGCAGGTCGACACGCAGAGGCCGCACCCGATACAGAAGAGCCGGTCCACCGAGGCGACGCCGTCGGCGTAGCTGATGGCCCCCATGGCGCAGCGGTCCCCACAAGTCTCACACGCGATACAGAGCTCCTCGTCCACCCCGGCGAAGTAGTTGGTGTCGAAGTACTCGGCGGGCCGGGGGAGCTTCTTGGCCGTGGAGAGGACCCCGCAGCAGCAGCCGCAGCAGCAACAGATGAAGTCGGGGTCCTGGGTGTTCATGGGCTGAAGGACCATGCCGACCTCGTCGGCTCGGTCCAGGAGCCCGAGCATCTCTTCCGATGACAGCTCCCTGGCATTTCCCGACTCGATGGCGGCCTTGGCGAAGTCCTTCAGGAGCAGGCAGGTCTCCCGGATCTCCGTCTGGCGGCACGGTTCATCCTGAAGGTCCATGCCCTGGCGGCAGACGCAGTTGATCACGCCGAACGGTCCCTCCGAGCGCATCACCAGAGAACGGGCGTTGTCGTAGGTGCCGATCCGGCGCTCAGGCGTCACCTCCTCGCTGATGGGAATCGTCCGCATCTGCGAGGTCTTCCTGGTGTGGAAGGCCTTGCCGAATCCCTCATCCATGTACTGGAGGAAGTCGGAGTGCAGCTCCTTGGTGAGCCGGTTGACCTGGAACTCGAAGATGCCGAGGGCCAGCATGGCCTTCGAGTAGTGGGGCTTCCCGTCGATCTTGGTGCCCGCGATCGCACCCTTGGCAGCAAGACGTTGCAGGGCGTCCCGCAGCTGGGCGAACTCCACCCCCGTCTTCTTCGCCCGGGCGTGGATCTTATCGATGGACTCCGGGAGGGCGCCCAGGTGCAGAGCCATCTCGGCCTCTTCAGGGGTGAACAGGTGCTCCAATAGCCTGAGCTCGACACCCGAGTCCGTGGCGGGAAACCCGACCGGCATCTGGTCGAGGTGCTGTTGGAGCCGACGGTAAACGTTCTCGGTGGCCATTGTGGGCCTCCCGTTGGCGCGGGCCGGGTTCGCCAGTGGCTCGGCGCGGCCCAGGCGGCCATGGTGTGGGCCGCGTCTCACAGCCTCCCGCTGCTCACGATTCTCTCGCGGCTGCCAAGCCGGGGTGCGATCGGGACTGATCGACTGGGTCGTGAGAGCGCCGGGCGGACGTCACACCTTGCGCCTACGATGCTCACGACGAACGGAGAGCGCTGCGTCTGCTGTGCCCGATCGGGACAACGAACGAGACGTGACGTTCAATCGTCGCGGGTGAGCTCGGAGCGAGCGTCACGGGGGTAGACCAAGAGCAGTCGCGCCGGCTCGTCGCCGATCGACTCCGCATCATGCGGCAGCGTCCCATCGAGGAGGACGTAGTCGCCGGCCCCGGCTTCCACGAAAGCGTCGCCCTGCGTGAAGCGCACCTTGCCCGCGAGGACCACGTGGTGCTCGTCACCAGCATGGGCATGGAAGCCGGTTCGCCGGCCGACCGGCATCTCGCCCTCGAAGATGGCGATCTCACGCGCCAGGCCACCGTCAACCTGCGTCATCACCCCCAGTCCATCGAGCAGTTCGCGTCGAGGTCGCTCGGACGCACGCACCAGGCGCGGTCGCGCGGTCGCGTCGAGCAGGAACCACGCGATCGGGACATCGAGCGCGTCGGCCAGCGCCGCGAGCGTCTCGAGTGACGGCGACGCCTTGTCGTTCTCGACCTGGCTCAGGTAACCCACGTTCAAACCGGTCAGCTCGCCAACCTGCTTGAGCGTCAGCGCTCTCTCACGACGTCTGCGCCTGATCTGTGCGCCGACTCGTGGGCGGCGCCGAAAGCTGTCGGTCATGCCTGGAGTATGCCACCACCAATTGTTGTTTGACAAGAACGAACTTGCCCTTCATGATATGGCTCACAGACAACAGAAGTGGTGCCGAACAATCTGCGATACAGCAGGTCGGCGCCGCGAAGACGAGGCCAGACGGCATGCGCGCGGCATTCCTGCGCAGCCCTGCTCGAGCCAACCACCACGATCTCGGCCTCTTCGAGGTCGGATCGTCCGCTCCGCGACCGCCTCGCGGCTCGGTCGGCCTCTACCACCTCGCCTGGGAGGTCGAGTCCATCGAGGATCTAGTCGGAATGGCGGGCAAGCTCAAGGAGCTCGGCGCACTCACCGGGACCTCCGACCACGCCGTCAGCAAGTCGCTGTACGGCCGCGATCCCGACGGCCACGAGTTCGAGGTCATGTGGGCGGTGCCGAGCGACGCGTGGGGTGAGGACGCGGATCGAGCCGTCATCATGCCGCTCGATCTCGATGCCGAGCTGCGGCGGTGGGGCTCCGGCGCCGCGCAGTGAGGCGGACGAGCGCGATCAGATACACCTCCTCGACGTTGACCCGACGGGGATCGCGTCGACTGGAGGCCTGCTTGCGTTGCTCCTGGCGTACGCCACGCTCCTGAACCGCACGACGATCCTGTCCCCTCAGCAGCCGAGGGCGTGGCCGACCGCCGAGCAGACACGCCTCATGGTCGCTTCGCTGACGGAGCCGGCGTACGTCGTGAGCGACGTCTTGGTGATCGTGTGAAGGCCGTCGCAGTTGATGACTGACGGTCGGTCGAGGCCAGCTTCCTGGTGATCGAACTCGACCTCTGCGGCGATGCCGCGGATAGTGGTGGTGACCTCAGCGACGGTCACGAGCGCGCGCACATCGATGACCTCGGGCCGGGTCAAGACCAGCACGGGCCGCCGCTTGCGGCCGACTTCCGCGAACCAGATCTGGCCCCGGGTCACTCCTCTGTCCAGGCCTCTATGTCGGACCAGAACGGATCGGGTCGCTCGGGACGGCGGCGATAGGCGTCTCGGTCGGCTCGCGCCATCGCAGCTCGTACCGCCGCCTCCACGCCCTCGCGAGCGGCCGAGGAGACGTTGATACCGAGACGACGGGCCCGATCGGCCAGGGCCCGGTCGAGGGTGAACGTGCTTCGAGTGGACGCCATCGCCATATGCTAGCACTTCATGACAGCATCGCAAGCACGGCGAGGTAGAACTTCAACACATGAGCCTCCGCGAGCCACAGCGCTCGGACCGCTCGGATGCGCCACCAGCGCTGCGCCCCGTCACGTCCACGACGCTTGGACCGCCCCTTCGCGCCCAGTCGCGTAGGATGTCGCGTCCGGGGGCGCTCATCGCGGGAGACTCTTGATGCCGAATCGTCCGACCTGCCTCCGCTTCGTACCGACCGCCTTCATGCTGGTTCTCGCGCTTGGCTCTGCTGCGGTGGCAAGCCAGACTGAGACGCCGCGACCATCCGATGACGCGAGCCGCTGGCCCACAGCGGCTGAACTACGAGCGACCTTGGTCGGACTCGGTTACGAGTTCCGCGCGGACGGCCTGTCGTCGCCCTGGTCTGGGACCGGCTTCTGGACTGGGGCACGGTCGGACTTGACCGACTTGCCGTCCGCTTCCGAAGACCGATGGCTGCGAGTCGACTCGCCGGACGAAGCAGCTGCCCAGATCCGGCTGCTGCTGGCGGACGACGATCGTGTCACCCAACTCCTCGACGTGGGGTCGGTCCTGGGCATCCCGCGACCGGCGCTGGATGAAGCGAGCGCGCTCGTCCGGGTCAGCGCCGAGTGGACAGACGCACCCGACTGCGCGTTCTTCGAGTGGGAGGTATCCGGTGGCCGGATGGTGCTCTGGCGGGATGGCCTGGCTGGCGACTCGGACTTCGAGATCGACTTCGAGCCGCCGTCCTCGGACCAGTTGGTCGGTGTCGATGCCAGAGCGGTCGACGCGATCCCAGGATCGGCCTCTGAAGCGTGCGGCGCGGCGCTCACCGTCAAGGCCGGAGATCTGTGGTTCCGTCCCGCGGAGGTGACGGTCGCCAGCTCGGGATCTTCGACCATCAGGCTCGACAACGCCGGCCGCTTGGTGCACAACCTTACCGTCGACGAGCTGGGGATACAGATCGTGGTGGCGCCCCGAGGTGCGGGCGAGGCCATCCTGGTCGATCCCAGTCCTGGGGTCTACGAGTTCTACTGCTCGGTCTCGGGGCACCGGGAAGCCGGCATGGTGGGCACACTCATCGTGGAATAGGAAAGAGGCGCACCGGCTCGTGGCCAGCGCGCCCCTGACAAAGCGCTTCCAGGATCCCTATTGGATGCTGACGAGCCCCCCCGCTCCTGGCGGGCAGCCGGTGCACGTCGAGACGTAGACCGTGCCATCTTCGGCGATGGCCATCCCGCCGGGCATCGGCAGACCATCGCTGGTGATGAGCTCTGCGGATCCACCTCCAGCGGGGACCTGCCACAGGCCACCCATCGGCGGTCCGCCTTCTCCGGCACTCATGAGCCCTTCGTGGGCCATCTCGAGCACGTAGAGCGTGCCATCGGCACCAAACTCCACGTCGATGATATTGGTGAAGCCGTCGGCATACACGGTGGGGTCCTCCCCAGGTGCGACGCGGAACACCGCGGCGCCGCCCATAGGGAAGGGGAATCCGGTCAACTGGCCGACATAGAGGGCATCGTCATCGCCGAGCGCCACAGAGGTCGGGACCGGGTCCATCGGGATCATGGGCGGCTCTGCGGCCGGATCGGGCTCCGCTTCAGGGTCGGGCGGAGCCGGCTGCATGACGACCGGCATGACGGCCAGAGTCGAGATCGAACCCTCAGCATCCACGAGGAGAAGGGTGTTCGCGCCCGCGTCGGCGACGGCCACGCCGTCGGCTGTCGCCACCATGCCGTTGGCATTGGAGTCGGGCTCGGCGTTCCCCGGCTGGTCGGCGTCGGGGTTCTCGCTCGTCTCGTAGGCGGCCAGGTCGGCCACGCTCTGGGCCATGCCGTCAGCGTCGATGCGGTAGAGCTGACCCATGCCTGCTCCGGCCCCATCGGGGATGCTTTCGCGGAACTCAGCGGCCCCCAAGGTCGGGCCCCCGACCAGGAACCAGATGGTCCCGTCGGCATCCACGGTGACGTCGGATGGTCCGATCGCTTCCCCGGCGTCAGAGAGCCCCGAGGCCAAGCCCTCTACGATGTGCGATGCCTCGCCCCCGGAGACAGCGATGATGCTTCCGCTGGCACCGAAACACATGTTGCCGAGCTCCTCGAGCGTCGCACACGACTCGGTACCGCCTGCCCCCGCTTCAGCGATGTAGACCGTGCCATCCGCGCCGATGGCGACGCCGCGCGGCGAGTTGAAACCCCCGGCCACCTCGGTGATCGTGGGCCCCTGTGCCGCGGCTGGCGCAGCCACCGCCATGACCATGGCGACCCCCATCGCAATCCCCCTGCCGGTTCCGTGCATGAACACCTCATCTGGTCGGTATGGTCGGACCCCGGTAGCTCACCGACAACGCTCATCCGAGGCCGGACATACTGGGGCTCCAACTGGGGCTCTCAGTTTCGAATGTCTACCCCGTCGGTACACTTTTGACAGCCACCGGGACGGCGGTCATGGGCCTTCAGCGTTTCGGCCCTCCGGCCGGTGTGGGGCCTCAGCCATCACGCGCGGCCGAAGCGGGCCTTCCACGCCGATAGCGGCGCGGATCAGGACCTGCACGGCCCAGTGGACCGCGTAGCCGGCCTCGCGCGCATCGAGGTCGATGTCAGCCTCACGAAGCCGGCTCCAGGTCTCGCTCCCGAGCAGCAAGCGCACCAACGCAGCCAACTGCCGGGCGGTCGCCGCTTCGACACCATCGGTCTCGGCGATGGCACGCTGCACGAGTCTGGTTCGCTCGTCGCGCGTGCGGCCATCGAACCCGGTCATACCAAGCAGTCTGGCCGCGTGCACCAACGGAGCGTGTCTGTCGAACACCTCGAACGTTGAGGCGACCACGTCGGGGTTCGAGTCCAGCATGGCCAGGGAGCCGGCCTGGCGCAGCAACTCCCGGTCGAGCTCGCTGGCCTCGTTGTCCCTGATGGACTCGATGATGGCTTCGCGGTTGGGGAAGTAGCGATAGAGCGTGCGGGTGGACACGCCCGCGGCCGAAGCGAGATCGTGGAAGGTGAAGCCGTCGACACCTCGCTCGATGACCAGACGGATGAACTGGGAGCGGAGTTCGCGACGGACCTGCTCGGCCTGTCGCTCACGTAGCGTGAGCGTGCGCTTGCCAGCGCCCTCGGGTTCAGGATCGGTCCGTCGCTCGTTCGTCTCCCCCGTCATCGCTTCCGGCCTGCTTCGATGCCGGATCGGCCGGTCGCGGCGGGACCTCGGTGCCTTCGGCGGTGACCACGAACCCCTCGATCATGCCCCATGCCGAGACCTCCTCCCCTGCTCCCTGGCGCCGGCGCCCGTGCAGTGTGTGTGGCTGGTTGCGCCAGTATGGCACACTGTGTGTCATGGGGGCAAGACTCGTGCCAAGTCGAAAGGACGCGGACCGATGGACGCAAAGCCAGCGAGCCTGCCCGACCAGTCTTCGTGGGAACCACCCGCAGCAGGTGTGTACACACGCTCGCTTCGCTTTGGCGAGTGGATCTCCGAGCCTGTCACCCCGCTCTTCGAGTCGTGGCTCCTGAGCCGGATGGAGGAGCGCTTCCACGCGAGCCTTCGGATCCTCATCGGACAGCGTGCCCCACGGCCGTATCACGTCCTCGTCAACGGCTGGTACTACTACTCGCTGAACTGGATGAGCGGCGGCGCGTGGTTGCGCAACCTGCCGAGCATGGTGATGACAGGGCTTCGTTCGCCGCGACACCTCGCCGGCATCATCCCTCCCACCGTCAAGTACAGCATCCCGGTCACCGAACGTGTCTGGCGGGAGGACGTCCAGCCTCGGTATCGGGACGCCGTTGCCCGGGCTGACGAGCAGGTGGAGAGCCTCCCCGATGAGGATCTGCCCCAACTCATCGACGACCTCTCGGACCTCGCGGGCGACTACTTCACCTCGATGGCCTCGTTTGGAGGCGCCGCCTACAAGATGGAGATGAACCTCGCCCGCTTCTATCGACGGCACCTGGCGCCGTCCCTCGGCGGCAGTCACCTGTCACTCCTGGTGGGTCTCGAAGCGCCCACAGGTCCCGACAGCCACGCGGTGGCGTCGCTGGATTGGTGGTTCGAGCCCTCCGGGCAGCAGTCCGCACCCCCAGCCTTCCCCGGCCATCACGCCCGTGTCGTGGCCAACCGAGAAGCAGCCGAGAACGCCGCGTTCGCCGCACTCGCCGCATCGCCCCGGCGCCTCGAGGACTTTCGCAGGCTGCTGTCGGAGGCACAGCGCCTGGTGCCGCTGCGGGAAGCGCAAGCTCGCGAGCTGACCCTGTCCTGGCCAGCGATGAGGCGCGCCGTGCTCCGTATCGGCCAGCACCTGGTGGCCAAGGCGATGATCCCCGCACCTGACGATGTGTTCTTTCTGCGGCGGACCGAGGTACTCGATGGCATGGCCGCGGATGCTCCTGCGGCAGTGGACGCGGCCGGCCGTCGAGAGCTGCGCAAGGCGCAGGCAGCGCTGCTACCGCCGCTGCATGTCGGCCGTATGGGCGCGGGGATGCGACGGATGATCGAGACGTTCCCGCGGTTCGTGGGCGCCGTTCCCGCCGATCAGGCGATCATCTCCGGGACCCCGGTGTCGCCGGGGCGTGCCACCGGCATGGTCCGAGTCATCCGCGGACCTGCGGACTTCGACCAGTTGCAGCAGGGTGAGATCCTCGTCGCACCCCTGACTGCTCCGGCCTGGACACCGCTCTTCCTGCGGGCTGCGGGGGTGGTGACCGACGTCGGGAGCGCCGCTTCGCACGCATCGATCGTCGCGCGCGAATACGGGATCCCCGCCATCGTCGGCTGTGGGGATGCGACCTCGCGCCTCGAGACGGGAATGGCAGTGATGGTGGACGGAACCACCGGCAACGTAGAGAAGGTCTGAATCGGAGCTGGCGGACTGCCAGGGATTGATCGGACCGCCCAGGCTCGCGAACCACCTGATGACAGCAGACCGATCGATCTTGCATAGGTCATGCAACGGGCTCGCCTGGTCTCTCGAGCAGCGTCGGCGGGATCGAGGAATGACGGTGACCGATGGAGGAGCGGGCTCAGGCGGGGGCCGCGGCGAGCACGACTCCGATCACTACGGCCGTGGCAGTACCGGCCACCATCCAGAGCATGCGGCCGCGCGGGAGCAGCGGCTCGGAGACCACCACCCGCTGGAAGTGGGTCTCGTACTCGGTGCCTCGATAGCGCTCGGTGAACGACTGGCTGCTGGGCTTGGTGATGCCGGACCGGTCGGCCGGGATAGTGGTGATCCGGTGCTGGTTCTCGAGGATGCGGGTGCGCAGCGACGGATAGGTACGCGCGAGCGACATGGGTTCTGACTCCTGCATCAGGTGGAGAGGTCCTGGATGCCTGCTCGGGAGACGAGCCTTGAAGGCGTCTGCCGACAGTTGTAGCAGCGAACCGGGACAGAGGTAAGCCCCACCAACTACGCCCAACCGGGACACACTGCCCAATCTGCTGGGACTGTCGTCATCCCCCCGGTTACCTCTGCCAGCCTCCTGGCGTGCCGAGGGCTCGCAGCACTCCCAGAGGCGCCTCAAGCTCGCCAGCCAGGACCATCACTCGAGGGACGGCGCCTCACGCTGCCGGTGGTGAAGAGCTCGACGAGGATCGGATCGACCTGGTCGAACTCGTCAGCGTTCACGACGTCGTCGACCATGTCGTGCTCCTGCGCATGGCATCAGCAGGCTTCATCGTCGAGTTGGCGGCACAGACCCTCCGGCAGCCCTACTCCGACGACAGCATCTCGGCGAACGGGGCGAACACCGGGTCGATCGCCCCCAGCGCCTTGGCGACCACCCCGAGGTCCGAGCAGGTGGTCGTGAAGGCGACCGCGCTCAGGCCGCTATCGGGGTCCTGGCCGACCAGGCCACCCAGCCGATGGCCTCGCCTTCGTGACCGACCAGGTCGCCGAGCTTCATGATGCCGAGGCCGTACTGCAGATCGTGACCGGACGGGTCGATGTCAGGTCATTACGAATTCTCTACTGTGTTGACGCAGCGGCGCCGGCTCATCACCTTTGGTCCGTCCGTTGTGCGGAAGAGGCACGGGGACGATGACAAGGACAGTCGAGGATTCGTCGGCCGGCCCGACGAATGGCGGGGGCCATGCCGTGTGGAGGACACCATGGGCTTCGGATTCCACTACCACAAGATCCTCCGGGCAGGCGAGGCCTCCGAACTCAAGCGTCGCCATGAGCATGCGCGTGCGCTCAAGGAGAGTGCGAGGTGGACGCCGGAACCAAGACGACGAGACGCGATGAAGGACCGCATCACGGCCCTACGTGGACGTCGGGAACCCCAGTTCGATCTGCCGCCGTCGCCGACTGCCGATGGGCACGAACTGACCCAGGCCATATGTCGTCTTGGCGATGGGTCGATGGGCCGCATCGCTATCGTCCGCCAGTCCGCCGAGGAGTGGACGGCTGTTTGCGTCAAGCCTTGACTCGTGCGTGGATAGGGTACACAGCGCGCTTCGATAGCAGCAGATGCGAGGCCTACAGCGTTCGAACCGCGCAACCATGACCGATCGCCTTAGGTCGATGGGGGCCAGCGTGCGGTCTACGGGTCTCCATCGAGGAAGCCGGCCCCTGACCACGGCCAGCTGATCAGGCTCATCAAGCTGCGGGGAGTCACCAGAATCGGTGATCACTTCGAATCGGGCTTCCGCTCAGCCGCCAGCTGGGCCATGGCGTCACCCACCCGCCGGCGCGGACGCAGACCATGGAGACCGGTCACCGAAAGCGCATGGTGCGGGCCGCCGTCGGTAGTTATCAGCCTGGCTCGGCCCAGGCCTCCTCAGCCTCGGTCTCCATCTTCTTGAGGCGCGTGTAGTAGTCCGGGAATTCCTTGAGATGTGCGAGCGCGATCTTGCCCGTCACGATCGGATCGCTGCCGCTCACGTTGGTCTGCGAGTCGTGCGTTCCGTGCTCCAGTTCGACATCGAGGCCCTCTCGGAACTGATCCACGTCGAATGGGCTGGTGTCCCAGTCGATACCGATCTCAGTCCCGATCCGACGGGCTTCTTCGGCGGTGAAGTGTTCGTCCGTTGTCATCGATCCTCCTCAAGAGCCAGCAGGACGCGTGACTCACTCGAGCAGCGTACTACCCGGGTATCCGTGCTCGGGCCGACGGGGGTGCGAGTCCCCCTGGATGAGGGTCGGCTTTGTCTCGCGCCTAGAATCGAAGGAGGGCCGGACAGCACTCGCAAGACGCGGCTCACGGTGGCGAGGACGAGAGTCCTGGTCTCGGGAACGGACCGGCCTCGGGGGAGGTGGAGCGGTGAGGACGATCATCAAGGTCTTGGCGCTGCTCGGAGTCGGCATACTGCTCTGGTTCCGCGGGCGCGATTGGGCAGGCTACGTAGGCGATCACGTCGGCGTCGGGCGCAAGACGACCGGACCCATCGCGCGGGCCCTCTACAGACACGACCCGTGGCACCGCACGGCATACCCCATGGCCCTCGAGAAGCTGGCGCTGGCCCCGGATGACACGTACCTCGACATCGCTTGTGGAGGGGGGACGCTGCTCTCACTGGCGCTCGAAACGGTGGACCGGGCGGCGGGCCTCGATCACAGCCCCGCCGCCGTCGAGGTAGCGCGGGAAACGAACGCCGCGGCGCTCGAGGCGGGTCGGCTCGAACTGCGGGAAGGCGACGCCGCGGACCTGCCGTGGGATGACGGCTCGTTCGACGCCGTCTCCAATCTCAACACCATCCACACGATGCAGGAGCCACGGCCTCTGCTACGCGAGGCCCATCGGGTCCTGAAGCCCGGTGGTCGGTTCCTGCTCATCACCCAGTCGGCCGAGTCGCTCGAAGGCCCGATGTGGGGATGGATGCGACGCTTGCTGGTGCTCCACGGCGACAGCGAACTGGCATCGATGCTGCGGGATGTCGGATTCTCGGAGGTGGAGGCCTACTCACCGGACGGGGATCGCCAGGTCGGCTACGGCATCAAGGCGACCGTCGAGGCCAGCGCGTAAGCCCGCGGAGACAAGCCTCTTGGGCGCCGCCGCTGCGACGAGTTCCCCGCCAGGGGCGCACTGCGCGACCGACGCTCCTCGATCGCACGATGATCGAGGCCTTCACCGCTTCGGCCGTCACGCTCGGAAGGCGGCACCTTCGCCACTCGACCCGGTATCCCGCTCGTGGAGCAGGCGCTGGCCAGGGCTCGCCTCGACCGCGATCTGGGCGAACGCCTCCGAGCATCGGGCAGCTTGCCTGGGCCCATGCGGGCCGTCCGGCTCTTGACCCTCCCCGCCCGGCACCGAAGATGGACACGACCGCCAGGGGGTGTGAGCGATGCCCGAGTCACCATCCGGACGCCGCGTCGTCGTCACCGGTCTCGGGGCTGTCACCCCCCTTGGCGCCGACGTCCCGTCGCTGTGGGAGGGCCTGGTCGCCGGCCGCTCCGGCATCCGGCGTATCAGTTCGTTCGATCCATCGCGCCTGCGCTGCCAGATCGCCGGCGAGATACCCGACTTCGATGCGGAGGCCTCGCTCGACCACAAGCTCGTCCGGCGCTCCGATCGCTATACGCAGCTGGCGCTGGTGGCGACACGCGAAGCCATGCGAGACGCCGGCCTGCCCGAGCATCTCGAGGGTCGACTGGCGGAGGAGACGGGCATGCTCGTGGCCTCCTGTCTCGGCGGCAACGGAACGCTGGTCGACCAGATAGGAGCGTGGTCCGCGCGCGGTCCCGACCACGTCAGCCCCTTCTTCATTCCCATGGCCATCGCCAACATGGCATCAGCCCAGGCAGCCATCGACTGCGGGGCCCTCGGTCCCAACTACTCCACGACCAGCGCCTGCGCATCGTCCGGGCATGGGATCGGAGAGGCCACCGAGACCATCCTCCGAGGAGACGCCGAGATGATGGTCGCCGGCGGTTCCGATGCGCCGGTCTACGAGGTCACGGTCGCGGCCCTCGGTGCCATGCGCGCGCTCTCGGGCAGGAACGACGACCCAGCCGCCGCCAGCCGGCCCTTCGACGCGGGACGCGACGGCTTCGTCCTGGCCGAGGGTGCCGCCGCGCTCGTCCTCGAGGAGCTTGGCCACGCGGACGACCGCGGCGCAGACATCTATGTCGAGGTCCTCGGCTACGCGGCCACCACCGATGCCAGCCACATCACCCGGCCCGCACCCCGCGGCAGTGGAGCCCTACGCGCCGCCCGCCGCGCACTGGAGAAGGCCGGCATCGGAGCCGGCGATATCGATCTCGTAAGCGCCCATGCCACGAGCACGCCGGAGGGTGACAGGGCGGAACTGGAGTTCCTGCATACCCTGTTCGGCGAGCACGCCCGGGACGTCAGTGTCACTGCCACCAAGTCGGCGGTCGGCCACAGCCAGGGTGCGGCCGGAGCCATCGCCGCGGTCGCCGCGGTCAAGGCCATGACCGGCGGAGTCGTGCCACCGACGCTCAACCTCGATACCCCGGACCCGGCCATCGGCGAGCTCGATTGCACGCCGGTCGAAGCGCGCGAGCGGAGGTGCGACGTCGCGCTCGTGAACGCCTTCGGCTTCGGCGGCCAGAACGCGGTGCTCGTCCTGCGCAGGTGGGAGTCGTAGTCCGGTCGGCACTTGACCTCCTTGTCGAAGGGAGGACCATGCGCAGCAGGAGAACCCGGGGTTGCGCCTCCGGGGTCACCGGGGGCGACCTCGGCCACGCCGAGGTGGGATATGCACATCGCGTTCATCGCCATGAGCGGGCTGCGCGCGTGGAACAGCGAGATCACTGAGGCCGGCCTGACCATGCCCGGCTTCCTCGAGCGCAGCGAGGTCATCGCCTCGCTTCCGAGTCTCGGGCTGCTGACCCTCGCTGGGATGACGCCCGACAGCTTCGACATCAGTTACCACGAGATCGAGGACATCCGCGACATGGGCGAGTTGCCCGATTGCGACATCGCGGCCATCAGCTCCTATTCCGCCCAGCAGAAGGACGCCTACGAGCTCGCCGACCAGTACCAGGCAGAGGGCGTGCGCACCGTGCTCGGCGGACTCCACGTCTCGGCCCTGCCCCACGAGGCCCTCGAGCACGCCGATTCGGTGGTCGTCGGCGAGGGGGAGCTGGGCTGGGCCGACCTGGTCGGCGACCTGCAGGCTGGACGCCCCCTCCACGGCGTCTACGCGCCCGACGGCCGTGAGTTCGACCTGGCCGATTCGCCCATGCCGCGCTTCGATCTGCTCGACCCCGAGCGCTACAACCGGCTCACCGTCCAGTCACAGCGTGGGTGCCCGTGGCGTTGCGAGTTCTGCGCCTCGTCCATCCTCCTGACCCCCAAGTACAAGGTCAAGCCGGTCGAGCGGGTCATGGCCGAGATCCGCGAGATCCGGCAGATCTGGCCGAACCCCTTCATCGAGCTCGCCGACGACAACACCTTCGTGGATCGGCGTCACTCCAAGGAGCTGCTGCGGGCGATGGCGCCCGAAGGGCTGCGCTGGTTCACCGAGACCGACATCGGCATCGCTGACGACCCCGAGCTGCTGGAGTTGATGCGCATCTCCGGCTGCGCCGAGGTGCTCATCGGCCTCGAGAGCCCCACCGCCGAGGGCATCGACGGGGTCGAGCAACGAAGGAACTGGAAACGCTCGCGCTTCGACGACTACCAGGACGCCATCGCCCGCATCCAGGGCCACGGCATCGCCGTCAACGGCTGCTTCGTGATGGGCCTGGACGGAGACGGGCCCGAGCTCTTCGAGTCGATCGAGCGGTTCGTGGAGGAGAGCGGCCAGTTCGACGTCCAGATCACGGTCATGACGCCCTATCCGGGCACACCCCTGTACGAGCGGCTCCTGCAGGAGGGTCGGCTACTCGAGGAGGGCGCATGGGAGAAGTGCACGCTCTTCGACGTCAATCACGTACCGCTGGGCATGACCCCGGAGACGCTCCACCGCGAAGGCCTGGCCCTGGGCCTGCGCCTCTACACCGACGAGCGACGCAAGGCGCGGGCCAAGCGGTTCCGTGACCAGCGGCGCGCCTACGTCCGCAGCCATCGCACGAAGGAGGCTATCGCATGAGTGCCTACCTCGACCGGATGAGTCACACCGACTGGCCCGGCTGGAAACCGTTCTTCCTCATCGCCGGCCTCTACGACGTCCTGCTCGGCCTCGCCTTCCTGGTCTTCGGCGAGCAGATCCTCGAATGGGTGGGCATGGACCTGCCGCCGCACATCGCCTACATCCAGCTGGCCGCCGTCTTCATCGCCGTGCAGGGCCTGAGCTACCTGCTGGTCTGGATGGAACCGACCCGCTACCTGGGGCTGGTGATGATCGGCGTGGTCTACAAGATCGCCTACGCCGGACTGGCGCTGTGGTATCTCATCATCGATGAGCTGCCCAGCGCCTTCTTCATCCCGTGGGCCATCATCGACATCGTCTTCCTCGTCGGCTTCCTGCTGTTCCTGCGCGCCGCCAGGCAGGCACAGGCTGCATGATCCACCAGGCACTGGGCCGGCCGGTCCCGGTCGAGTTCACGGCTGACCCACGCGTCACCGGGCGGGTGAAGCGGCTGTCGCTGGTGAGCGCGATCATGCTCGGGCTCATCTGGGTCCTGGCCGTGGGGACGCTCGAGTCGCCCTACCTGGTGGGCGCCGCTCTGTTCGCGGGCTGGCTCCTGATGCCGCTGACGCTGGTGGCGAGCCTGTACCGGCCGACGGCTCGCTACTGGCTGGTGCTGCCTTCGACACTGGTGAGCCTGGGGCTGCTGGCGATCGTCCTCGGCTGGACGCCGGCAGAGCCCGCGGCCGCGTCTGGCTGGCTGCTCATGAGCGCGGGGGTGTTGCTAGGCGGCGGCATGGGCCTGTGGCTCTGGTTCCGCGTGCTCCCGGTCCCGACCCGCCTCGATGACCCCCTGTCCGGGGGCCGCTGGGCTCTGATAGGCGTCCACGTAGCGCTCGTCGTGACCGGCGCGACGCTGGTTCTCGCGACTGCCATCGCGGACTGAGCTGTCGCTGGCGCTGCGGCTCATCGAGGAGCACGACCGCCTGGGCATGTTCGACGCTGTCCTGGCTGCCTGCGTGATGGGGTCGGGGGCGGAGGCTCTGGTCAGTGCGGACCGCGCCTTCGCCGCCGTCCGGGGACTCAGCCATCTCGACCCGGCAGGACCGGGGCTGCACGATCTCATCGGGACCTGAAAGACGCACAAGACAGCAAGGGTCTGCGCCGCTAGCATTCGAGGCTCATGCAGCCTGACCGAGTGACGGGGGAACGCCGCCCAGCCACGGCCCTCTTCGTCGATGTCGTAGGTTCGACCAGCCTCGCCGAACGGATGGACCCGGAGGACTGGGCTGCCACCATGGAGCGGGCCATGGCCATCATGACCGGCGCCGTGGAGCGGTATGAGGGCTGGGTCGCCTCGCATACGGGCGACGGGTTCATGGCCATCTTCGGGCTCCCGACCGCGCATGAGGACGACCCCGCCCGAGCCGTGAGCTCGGCCATCGAGATGGTCGGTGCCATCGACGAGCTGGCCCGGGAGCTGCGCGCGGACCAGGTCGAGTTCCAGATCCGGGTCGGTATCAACACCGGCGAGGTCGTGGTCCGCGACACGTCCACCGCCGGTGCCACACGGGACTCGCGGCTGTACGGCGACACGCTCAACGTGGCCGCGCGCATGCAAACGGAAGCACCGCCCGGCGGCATCATGATCACCGGCGAGACCTACGGACTGGTCAGCGGCCTCATCGAGAGCCGCCACATCGGCCCGGTCAGCGTCAAGGGCAAGGCCACCCCGGTCGAGGCCTACGAGGTCCTGGGGCGGACGGGTGTGCTGCGCTCCATGCGGGGGATCGCCGGGCTCACCAGCCCCATGGTCGGTCGCGACGACGAGCTGGCCAGGCTGCGGGCGACCCTGGCGCCGGTCCGGGCCGGACTCGGCCGCATGGCCGTGGTGGTGGGCGAACCGGGCATCGGCAAGAGCCGGCTGCTGTGGGAGCTTCGGCAGATCGCGGAGTCGGACGGCCTGGGCTGGTTCGAGGCCCGCACCGTCAGCTACGGCCGCAACCTGCCGCTGCACCTCGCGGTCGACCTGGTTCGCGCGCTCGTCGGCCTGCCCGACCCCATCGAGAGCATCCCCGCGGACCAGGCCAGTGCGCGCCTGGCGAGCCGACTGCAGGACCTGGCTGGGCCGGACACCGCGGAGATCGGGCCGATCCTGAGCCACCTGCTGTCACTGCCCCTGGACGCGGCCGGCGCCGAGCGCCTGGAGCACATGGAGCCCAAGACGCTCAGGCTGCGGTACGGCGAGGCGATCGCGGCCCTCATCCGGGCGGCGGCCCGAGAGCAGCCGCTGGTCATGGTCTGCGATGACGTGCACTGGGCCGATGACGCTTCGACCGACCTCCTCCAGCCGCTGGCGGCGGCCGTGGCAGGTCAGCCGGTCCTGTGGGTCCTGGCCAGCCGCGCCGAGCGCGAGGCCCCCGGCTGGCGGCTCATCGGCGCCGCCGGGGAGGCTTTCGGCGAGGCCCTGGTCGACGTCCGCCTGCGGCCGCTCGAGGCTGACGCCGGCGAGCGACTGGTGGCCAATCTCCTGGAGATCGAGTCCCTGCCGCTCTCGACCCGGGCCACCATCCTCCGGCGCGCCGAGGGCAATCCTCTCTTCGTCGAGGAGATCATCCGCATGCTCATCGACAGGCAGGCCATCGAGTACCGGGACGGCCGCTGGATGGCCACGGCCAAGGTCCTCGACGTCGAGATCCCCGAGACGCTGCATGGCCTGCTGCTGGCCCGGATCGACCGCCTGCCGGACGAGGCCCGGCGCGTGCTTCGGATCGCCTCGGTCATCGGCCGCACCTTCACGGTGGCCGTGCTCGGGCGCGTGGCAGCGGACCCGTCGACGACCGAGCGGAGCCAGGGCCTGGGTGGGGAGCTGGGCCTGCTCGAGGGTGCAGGGCTGATCATCCTGGCGCCCGCGTCGCCGGAACTGGAATACGGCTTCCGGCACGCCCTCATCGGGGATGCGGCCTACGCGTCGCTGCTCAGGCAGGAACGGCGATCGCTGCACCTCGAGGTGGCCGAGGCCATCCTTGCGCTTCAGCCGGACCACGCGGACGACCTGGCCCCGGTCCTGGCCCACCACTTCGAGCGCGCCGAAGACCGGCCCCGGGCCATCGAGTACCTGGCGCTCGCCGCTCGACAGGCTCGCTCGCGATTCGCGCGCCATGAGGCCGAGGACTTCGCCCGGCGAGCGGTGGCCCTGCTGCCACCCGAGGCAGAGATGAGCGAGACGGAACGGGCACTGCGCGCCGAGTTGCAGCTGCTCCAGGCACAGGCCGGCCTCGACTTCGTGCCGCTGCAGGAGAGCCTGGCGCTGCTCGAGAGCGTGATCAGCGATGCCGAGGCCCTGGACGACTCGGCCACGGCCGCCCGTGCCTACCTCATGGTGGCCCGGGCTCGGGCCACCGGCGGCGAGCAGTTCCGGTCCAGCCCGGACCTGGCCAGGGCCCTGGAACAAGCGACCACGCTGGCTGAAGCCAGTGGTTCGCCGGCGCTGGTGGCGAGCGCCGTCCTGGCCCAGGGCCAGGCGTACTACACCTCTTCGGAGTTCGAGGAGGCAGCGCAGCTGTGGGAGCGGGCCATCCCGGCGTTGATCGAGTCCGGCCAGGTCTACGACGCCTCGGTGGCGGCGGGCCAGCTCGGGACCGCCTACGGCCACACCGGGGACTACGAGAGGGCGATCAGCTGGACCGACCGCGCGTACGAGCTGGGCCAGGAGAGCGGCGATCCCAACGCCAGTCTCGATGCCGACCTGGGGCGCGCGATCGTGGAAGGGATCCGCGGCGACACGGCGACCTCGATCGAGTACGCGACCAAGGCCGCCAACGCCGCCGAACTGGTCGACAACAAGGCCTGCGCGCTGGTGGCCCATAGCGTGATCGGCGAGCAGCATCTGCGCGACGGCGACGCGGGTCAGGCCGCCATCTCCTTCGAGGCCAGCGCCAACCTGGCTGCGTTCTGCCAGTTCATGCCGGTCAAGCTGGAACAGACCGAGATCCTGCTCCAGGCCGCACGGGCACGAACGGGCGTCGGCCAGGTCGAGTTCGAGCGCTACGAGCGCGCCCTCGAGCTTGCCCGTCAGTTCGGCGACCGCCTCGCCGAGGCCGAGCTCTACGAGCAGCGGGCGCGCGACCGCATCGATGCGGGACAGGGCGAGATAGCGGGGGACGACCTCAGCAGGGCCGTGGGGCTGTACGACACGATCGGAGCGAGGGCCGACCTGGAGCGAGTCCGCCACCTGCAGGCGAGCCTGCCGCCCATCACCACGGCCTGACCCCCGGGGGGTTCGCCCGCGCGGCGCGCGGTCAGGGCGAGGTCCTCGGCGCCTGAACCTCATCAGCCGGAACCAGGCCCCGGTTGGAGTTGGCCCGCAGGTCGGCGAACACGTTTCGTGCACAGAACGGAACGCGCGTGACCGGAGCTTCGGGATCGACCGAACCCACGTGCACACAGCATTGTCGCAGCCGTTCCACGTTCAGCGTCCACTGGTCCATGAAGCCCTTGACGCTGAAGCGCCGGACTCGAGCGGCCACGTCATCGATGCTCATGCGACGGCCCAGGATGCTACGCCCGAGCAGACGAGCGAAATTGCCGAGGTCCAGGCGACAGGCGCCGGTCAGCGTGGCGAGATGGTCCAGCATGTCTTCGCGAGCCACGCTCGTCGAGCCGCTGTAGAGGCCCAGGAACGCGTCCCACGTCTCGTCGTCCGGCACCAGCCGGTTGCCGACGAGGGCCAGGTGTTCGCGGATACGTTCCCGGCCCAGCAACTCGGTCACCGAGCGCCAGGTGCCGTGATCTGCGCGGACCAGGTAGTTGACCGTGGCGCAGTCGGGATGACTGCAGGGGATAGGCAGGAAGTCTTCGCGGCGCAGTCGGCCCTCGGTCTGCTCCTCCAGCCGCCGCAGGACGCCGGTCGCCGTGACTCGCGAGAGCGGATCTGCCACCGGCACCCCGAACATCGGCTGGAAGACGACCCCGCCGCAGTGGTCGGTGCCCAGGGCCAGGTCGGCCACAGCACCTACGGCCTCATCATTGACGCCCAGGGCGACCGTGCAGGCGAAGGTGGTGAATACCTTGGCCGCCGATAGCCGCGAGATGGCACGCTCCTTGACCGAGGCGAGATCGCTGCCCCGCAACGCCCGGTACGCCGCGGACGTCGGTCCGTCGTACTGCAGGTAGACCTCGACGCGGCGGCGACGGTCGGCCAGCAGGCCCAGCAGCGCGTCGTCGTGAGCCAGCACCAGGCCATTGGTGTTGACCACGACACGGGTGACGTCCCGCTCAAGGATGGCGTCAAGCAGCGGGCCCAGCTGTGGATGCAGCGTCGGCTCACCGCCACTGAGCATCACCAGGTCGAGTCGGCCGCCTTCGCGCTCCAGCACGGTGTCCAGTGAGCGAAGGACGTCCGCAGGCCGCGCGTAGCGGTCGTCCCCAGGCGCGCAGCCCGCGAAACAGGTGGGGCAGGCCAGGTTGCAGTCCCGCGTCACGTCCACCAGGAGCGTGCAGGTGTGCTGCTCCTGTGAGCGCCCGAGTCCACCCAGGTAGCCCAGTGGCGCCGGGGCGTCCTCCTCGGTGTCCGGCTCGTGCCACTTCGTCGGCACCCGCCAACCCTGCAACGACTCCCACAGGAGCGCGTCCTCCTCGTAGAGGCTGACCACCTCGCCATGCCCCCGGCGGCAGTGGCGACGGAGCAGCAGTCGTCCGTCTTGCTCCACGAGGTCACCCTGCAGGATGTCGCGCTCGTACTCGAGCGCCATGTCCGGCGATCTGGAGAGGCAGCGCCCGCAGACGGTCAGCACCATGCGATGCAGCCGATATGGCTTGACCCCACCGGCTCTGGGCCGCACGTCGGTGGACGACGCAGACTGCACGTCGGTGGACGACGCAGACTGCACGTCGGTGGCCGTCACGGACATCACCCGTCACCGGTCATGATCATCGCGCACGTCCCGGCCAGGCCCAGGTACAGGACCCCGGCCACGATGAGTGTCGTCGTCATCGTCCGGGCGACGCCACGTCGAAGCGAAGCGCTGACGCCAACGGCCACGAGCACGAAGAGCGCGACGAGCCCCATAACGGCCGCCAGGATGACGAGCCCGATCTGGTTGTACCCAGAGTTCTCCGGGTCCGCGATCGCGAGGAAGAGCGCACACGTGCACCAGGCACCGACGGCGATGGCGATGACCCCGAGGAAAGCCCTGGCTCGCAGGTCCTGCCCGCTCTCCGGCGCCGAGGTCGCTCGTTCCGGGATCCGCCCTTCCGCATGGAGGCGCAGCGCCTCGTCGACGACCGCATAGGGGTAGCCGGCGTCGACCAGCGCCTGTCGTAGTGCGTCCTCGGTGTAGGTCGAATCCTGCTCTTCGATGAAGTCGAGCGCGTCCTCGAGCGGCGAGATACCTTCGTCCTGACTCGGAGTCGTCCCCGGTTCTGGCTCCTGCCCCATCTTGTTCACCTCACGTTGTCGAGACGGCCCGTCGCGGACAGCTTGGCCACGGCCCTCGCGCTGCGCTCACGGCTCCATCCGGCGATCGCTTCATCCACGATGTCGTCGGGGTAGCCGGCCTCTCGCAGGGATCGGCGCAGGGCCTCGCCGGTGGAGCGGTCGCCATGCTCCTGGGCGAACGCGAGCGCGTCCTCGAGTGTCCTGTCGTTGTCCTCGTCGGCCAAGTCCATCACCTCATCCAGGGGCGGCCGCTCGCCCTGCGGGGTATGGCGGCGGCAGCGGCGTGCTCCAGGTATGTCTGCGCCAGCTACGCGCGAAGTGGAGGTAGAGGGCCGCCAGCACCGGGACCAGCACGAGCTGGGGCCCGGTCAGCCCGAACACATCGGCATCCTCGGCGCGCAGCCACTCGTTGGCGAAGCGGAAGCTGAGCCCCGCAACGAGGTACAGCTTGAGCAGGTCTCCGCGGACCGGGACACGCCGGCCGTAGCGGACGATGAGCAGCGCGGCGACGGCGTTGAAGGCGATCTCGTAGAGCATCACCGGATGCATCGGCAGCTCGCAGCCCGGACAGGACGCGAAACGGGCCGCGGCCTCGGGCGCGACGCTGACGCCCACCGAGAGCCCGGTGGGAACCCCCAGGGGCAGCTCGCTCAAGAGGCACCCGACTCGGCCGATGGCCACTCCCACGGCCAGGGCCAGGGCATAGCAGTCACCGGTCAATTCGCGGTAGCCCAGGGCGCGCTTGGCCAGGAACCCCGCAACGTAGCCGCCGACGATGGCGCCGATGAGGCTCTTGCCGCTGCGCTCGATGGCGGTCATCAGCGACAGGCCGCCGAGCGAGCGCAGGTCATCAAGATGGTCCCAGGCAAGCACTAGGCGTGCGCCCACCACGCCACCGACGAGGACCGCCAGCGAGACCCACACCACGGTCGGCCCGAGCAGTCCCCGGCCGCGCAGCGCCCGGTAGTAGAGCGCAAGCCCCACCAGGAGACCGAGCGCGGAGAAGAGCAGGTGTGTATCGATGCGCAGGTCGCCGAGAACGATCTCGGGATGCACGGTCAGTCCCGTGGCGGCCGAGGCCCTGGCGGCCACGGCAGCATGCGGTGCCGCACGGTCTCGCGATAGGCCCGGTAGTCGGGATAGGTGGCTGTCAGCCAGCGCTCCTCGACCTCGAGCTTGTAGCGGTCGAGATACCAGATGTAGACGGGCACGAGCGCCAGGGCCACGAGGCTTCCCCACGCGAGACTCCAGCCGATGCCGATGAGGACCTGCGAGGTGCACACGGGATGCCGCATCCATCGATAGATGCCTTCCCGGTGCAGCGAGGCCTCCGGCCGCGGCTTGACCCAGATCGAGAAGCTCCGTCCGAGGGTCACGCTGCCGAGGCCGAACAGGCCGACGCCACCAAGAAGGATGACGATGCCGATGACCCCGACGAACGTGGACCACGGGTCGGACCAGCCATGGCCGGTCGCGGGGGCCAGTGTCAACACGAGCAGGCCCAGCACCGTCTGCAGGCCGACCCAGCCTTCACCCCGGGGGCCGAGGGAGGTCAGGGTCCCGAACCGAGCCTCGTTGGCGGAAGGGCTCCCGGTGCGCATGACGGCTTCCCCCTTGCCGACACGACCACGCGTCGAGTGGCCGCTTTGGCAGCGCTGCCACGCACCATCGTCGTCAGGTGCGCTTGACGTCGCAAGTGCCGTTCGGCCCCGCCGGCGCGCGTCAGTCTGGCGTGCCCGAGCTGATGTCACGGACCAGGCCGGTGCCGTCGGGCGTGCCGTCTGAACGCCACAGCTCACGGCCATGGATGCGGTCGTCCGCGCTGAACAGGACGAGGTCGCCGAAGCGCGTGATCCAGGATGGGCCGGTCCCGCCCCTGCCCGGTGCCGTGTCCGCGATGAGGCGAGTCCCCTTCCGGGTGCCGTTGCTGACCCACAGCTCGATGCCGTGCTGCCGGTCCTGGGCCGCGAACACGGCCAGGTCTCCGATGGTGGCAATATCGCTGTAACCCTGCGGCCCGGCGGACTTGCGGCCCCGGGCGATGTCGCGGACCATGCGGGTCCCTTGACGCGTGCCATCGGACCGCCACAGCTCGCTGCCGTGAGTGCCATCGTCCGCCCAGAAGTAGAGCAGCGTGTCCCCGGCCTCGAAGTCGTACTGCCAGTTCGGCTTCAGCCTCTTGATGACCCGCGTGCCATCGGCAGTGCCGTCCGTGCTCCACAGCGCCCGGCCGCCGGACGGTGCGCGGGCGAAGAAGAAGGCCAGGTCTCCAACGGCGGCCACCGGCTCGGGATCGGAACCAGCCGGGCCGGTCGCCAGATCAGCCACCAGTGCCGTACCCTCGACGGTGCCGTCGGTGCGCCAGAGCTCGCGCCCGTGTGCACCGTCGTCCGCTGCGAAGTAGGCCATGCCGTCACCCGCCAGCACCCACTCCGTGTTGGTGCGCTCCGGGAATGACCGGAGCAGGACGGTGCCCGGCGCGGTCCCGTCCGAGCGCCAGACCTGATGGAAGCGGCTACCGGTGTCGAACGACAGCACGACACCGTCGCCCATGCGCATGGCCGTATCTGGATACGGGCAGAGCCCGTCGCGTGGCCGCAGGCCGAGAGCTTCCGTACCGCTGACCAACTCCGTGCCCTCGGGCGTGCCGTCGGTACGCCACAGGCCGCACCCCTCTTCTGCGCCGTCGGCCCAGAAGAGGACGTGTTCGCCGAGGGGCACCATGGACTTCGGGTACGACCTGCCCTCTCCCGGCGACAGGTCCGCCACCAGCGACGTGCCCGAGTCCGTCCCATCGGTGCGCCACAGCTCTACGCCGGTCCGTCGGTCCTCTGCCGCGAAGTAGAGCTCATCGCCGATGGCGGTCATCTCGGTGATGGGATCCTCACGCTTGGTGGCGAACCGGTCGGTGACCAACACCGTGCCCTCGGCCGTCCCGTCCGTCCGCCACAGCTCGCCGGGCCGTAGACCCTGGGTGACGAAGTAGGCCTGATCGCCGACCACCACGAACTCCATCCAGTCGATGGGCAGGCTGGAGGCCGGGTCGGCGGCGTGAGCACCGCCGGTCTCGGAATCCATCGGCCGCGGTCAGCGGAGTGGGCGCCAGGAGAAGCGCCACGACCATGATCGCGACGCACGAGTCGATCGAGCGCATTCCAACCCCCTGTGCGAGGCATGCGGTCCCTGTCCCGCGTGGACCGAATGTGGCAGCGCACAGGCCAGCTGCACAAGGGACGTTCGTCACTTGCTGTCCGGCGCCCCTCCTCCGACCGTCAGTCCGCCGGAGCGTCAGTCTCCTCGCCGCTGAGCCAGCCGGCCAGGAATCCTGGCACGGACCACTCGGCTGCCAGGTCGCTGCCGAAGAACGCGGGCGCTCCGAACCGCTTGAGCGTGTCGCGCAGGCCCGGCGCGAGCGCGCCCTGCCCCAGCGCGATGGCGTCCGCAGCCAACTGCTCGTCGACGCGCAGGCGCATCGCGTCGGTCGGGGTGTAGAAGAGGTTGCCGTAGTTGCGATAGGCGAAGTCGTGGCGGATGCAGGCATCCCGCAGAAGATCGTCGAAGAGCTCGGCGAAGGGGCCGGCCGAGCAGCCGTTGGTGGTCCAGTCGAACCCGGCATCGATGGCATCACGTTCGGGCTGCTCCCAGATGGCCATGAAACGATCTAGTGGCTCCTCGAACACGAGCTGCTCCAGCCGAGCCGACTGAGCAGGCGTCGCGCGGCTCCTCAACTGCGGCAGGGCCGCCGAACTCGTCTGGCACCGATCGGGGAAGAAGCGGATGACGACGCAGGTCGTGATGGAGAAGATCCCGATGGAGCTGCCGACCAATGGGGCGAACGAGCCGGTGCTGCTCACGGTGGTCCCTGCACCGCGGTCGTTCTCGAGCGCAGCGCCCTCGTCTTGTGCGTCGCCGACCGCGAGCGAGATCCTGGCCCTGACCCGGCGGTCGTCGTCCTCGGTATCGACCAGGCGAAGCGTCCAATCGGCACCGAAACGGTCGCGCCGGGCGCAGACCTCCCCTTCCCCACCGCGGACCGCGGCCGACGTGCACACCTCCGGCCCGAGGTGTGCCATGGGAGCGGGTGCCGCCTGTGCCTGCGCCAGCCATTCATCGACCTTGGCCCGCAGCTCAGCGATGCCGACGAGCGCCAGTGGCTCGGCATCGCTCTCGAACTCGGACGGATAGAGCAGGAACGGCTCCATCTGCGCTCCGCCGATACCGCCGTGGGAACCGAGCTGTGGTTCGAACGAGGCGACCTCGTCGGCGACCGGGTCGTACATCGAGATGACGACCAGGTCGCCGGCGTTGGGAGAGGCGGCGATGGCGTGCAGGCTCTCCGCGGCGTAGAGGCCGTAGTGGGCGAGAGGGTCCTGGCCCTCGATCAGCCCGCTCGTGAGGTCGTGGCTGCCGGCAGGCCCGAACGCGAGCAGGCCGCCGTCCTCCTGCTGCACCGCCACCAGGCCGATGCCAGGATGGGCGACCAGCCCCTCGACGAGCCCGGGATGGCGCGATTCGATCTCGGCAGAGCGGATGCGTTCGCCCTGCGCGGGCAGGTAGATGTGCGCGAGGTTGCCCGACGCGGCCACCACCAGGTCCGGCGGATTGTCGGCGCCGGCCGGGTCCGCGCCAGGGGCCAGGTGACGGTTCACCACGTCGGTCAGCGTCTCTCCGTAGCGCAGTGCAAAAGGCTGGCCATCGGTCTGGCCGTGGTCGGAGAGGACCACCAGGTGGTACGGCCGGGGCGCCCCCTCTGCCACGGAGCTGATGAAGGCGAGCGACTCGTCGATATGCGTAAGGGCCGCCATGGCCACCGGGTGGTCGACGCCGGCGTAGTGGCCGATCTCGTCGTACGTCGTCATCGTCGTGTAGATGTTCGGCGTGCCCCGCTGGAGCTCCCGTACGACCGCGGCCGCGCCCACCTCGACCAGGGCCCATTCCAGGGCCGGCCCCACGACCGGCACCGGTGCCTTGCGCTTGATGCCGTCCGTCAGGGGCGCGGCCTCGCCGTCCAGCACATGCCGGAGCTCAGCCACCACGCCATCGGCGAAGCCGGCCACCGTATGGGCCACCTTGGGCAGGTCGGCCAGGTAGCGCACCACCTCCCAGACGATGGTCAGGCCGTCGAGGTTGGTGGCCGTGAACACGACGCGGGGTGCACCACCGGTGAAGAGGTTGGTGATGCTCGCGCCGCCGTCGGCCAGCAGGTCCGCAGGTCCGTCGATGCGAGCCTCGAACAGCCGCGCCTGCTCGCGGTCGAGGAAGTCGAGCAGCTGCCCGGTCTCACGGTCCCACCAGCGGAACCCGGGCACCTCTTGCTGGTTCCCGTGCAGCAGTCCGGCCTGCGTGACCGTGGTCGTGCTGGCCGCCGTGGTGCGCCAGCCGCCAAGGGTGTGGCTGCCCTGGTCGATCAGCTCGCTCAGATAGGGCATCGCCCCCGATTCGAGCGCCATACGCATCAGCGGCTCGGACAGCCCGTCGATCTGCACGAACACGAAGCCCGGCTGGGAGCCGTGGTCGTCCTCGGCCGCTGCCGTCACGGCCGCCGGTACGGCCCAGGCCGTGACCAGGGCGAGGATGAGCGTGAGAAGGGCTCGAGGCGCCCGCGACGACATGGGGGCAGCCTAGCGCAGACGGCGCCGGACCCCGGCAGCGGACCCCGGCGCCGCGAACGAGCACGCCCTCGACGAACGACAGGCCCACATCGATGCCGCTTGACATCTTGATGCGACTATCTGATGCTTTGATGCATGAGGACCACCATCAAGATCGATGACGCACTCCTGGCGGAGGCAAAGGCACGCGCTGCCCGGAGCGGGCGCACGCTGAACGCCGTGGTCGAGGACGCACTGCGCGAGGCCTTTGCGCGCGGTGCCGCCCGATCAGCCGAACGACCGGCGCTGCCGGTCTGGCGGGGCAGCCGCCTGATGCCGGGGGCAGACCTTGATGACTCGGCCGCCCTGCTGGAACTGATGGGGATGCGCGAGCTTTGATACTCATCGACGTGAACGTGCTCGTACGTGCCTTCCACGACGGTGTGCCAGAGCATGCCCGCTATCGGGATTGGCTCGACGCCGTCGTCCTCTCGCCAGAACCGTTCGGCGTCAGCGAGCTCGTGCTGAGCGGCGTCATCCGGATATCAACGCACCCAAGGATCTTCGATCCACCCGCCTCGACCTCGGCTGCCCTGGCCTTCGCAGCCGCCCTCCGCGGCCAACCCAACGCCGTCATCATCACGCCGGGACCCCGTCACTGGGACATCTTCTCGAGCCTGTGCCAGACCGCCGACGCCAAGGGGAACCTCATCCCTGACGCGTATCTGGCGGCGCTGGCCATCGAGTCGGGCAGCGAGTGGATCACCACCGACCGCGACTTCAGCCGCTTCTCCGGCCTCCGCTGGCGCCATCCGCTGGCGACCAGCTGAGACGGCAACCAGGTATGAGACACGAAGGCTGCCAG
Source organism: uncultured Chloroflexia bacterium (assembly GCA_963712745.1). GTDB lineage: Bacteria > Chloroflexota > Limnocylindria > Limnocylindrales > CSP1-4 > JAFMJV01. The sequence continues at coordinate 138,353 of CAVQJC010000005.1, forward strand.
GACTCTCCCTCCGTCGTGACGAAACCCTGATGACCCCCGGGGTCTAGCCTTCGAGGGCCTCCAGGAGCATCGGCAAGGACTCCTCGAAGGCCGGGTTCCAGGTCTCCCACGTGTGCGTGCCGGAGCCCGACACGGCGGTGACCGGGATGCCGAGCTCCGCGAGCCGGGCCACGAAGACCTCGTTGTGCTGCGCCAACCACTCCTCCAGGCCGTCCACCACGGGGCCGCCCGCCTCTTCTGTGCCATCGCCCCAGGAGACGTACAGCGGAGTGCCCTCGAGGTTGGCCGCCAGCGTCACCGGGTCGTGCGCCTCCCAGATCTCGAGCTGCTCCTCCTTGTCACCCCACAGGGCGTAGTCGTGGAACCAGTCGGAGCCCAGCGGATCGAGCACGCCGCTGTACGAGGCCGCGGCACGGAAGTGGCCGGGGTAGCGAGCCGCGTAGGACATGGCCCCGAAGCCGCCCATCGAGAGACCGGCCACGGCACGACGGTCGTCTGCCCGCCAGTCGGCCTCCAGGATCGCCGGCAGCTCCTCGATGTGGAACGTGGCCCAGGCGTTCTCGGCATTGCCCTCGCCGACGTTCCACCAGTCGGAGTAGTAGCTGGCCCCAGCGTCGGGCATGACCATGAGCACGTCGAGCCCGAGCTCTTCAGCGAGCCGGGGCGCGATGTCGGTGTCTTCGCTCCAGTTGGTGTAGTTCCCGCCCTGGCCATGGAGCAGGTAGAGCGACGGCCATGTCGCGTCGGGCTGTTCATCCCAGCTCGCGGGCAGGATGAGGCGCACTTGCTTGATGCCGACCGACGGCGACTCGATGGTCAGGTCGACCATGCGCTCCCCGATCTCGGTGACGTCGGCGACACGAAGCTCGGTGATGGGCGCGGGCTCGGGCTCGACGACCTCCACGGCCGCGGCGTCCTCCACGGGTGCCTCGGCGACGTCATCGGCCGCGACGTCATCGGCTGGTGCCTCGGGCTCGGTGCCACGGGGCACCGGCAGCTCGGGCAGGTCGCTCTCGATGATGACGCCTTCGAGAGCGATGCCTCCGCCATCCGTCGTCGTCTCCACGAGTGCCGTCAGCCCCTCATAGGCGCCCTCGCCGTCGAACACGACGGTCTCGGCCGAGCCGTCCGGGCGGTCGGGGTGATCGAAGCTGTAGCCCGGGCGTCCCTGCCAGGCACCCTCGTCGTTCTCGATGCGCAGGCCGCCGGCCCAGATGTTGATGCCATGGTCGAGGTAGGTGTCGTGGTCGAAGGTGAGCACCGCGTCGCCATTGAAGCGCTCGTCGGTGGTCGAGCTGCGGGTCTTCCAGGAGCCCCCGCGGCTCATCTCCAGTCCGCGCTCGCGGGTGGTGACCTCACTGGCGAGGTTCGGGCCGAAGGGGACGTAGCCGCTGAACACGACCGGGTCCGCGAGAGGGTGCGGGCAGGGCTCGTCGTAGGTGCAGCCGTTCTCGTCCAGCCAAGCCGCCCACTCCTCGGCTGATTTGGCCGACAGCTGGCCGTGCAGCTGGGCCTCGAGGACCGTGGACCAGTCGCCGAAGCTCAGGAGACCCGCCAGGTCAGGGTCGTTCGCCTGCAGCCACTGGCCCCAGGGACCGTCGACGTCCCTGAATCCGAAGGTGCCGATGCGCTGTCGCTGCGAGGCGATGCCGTCCGCGGTGATGACCTGGGTCAGCGTGTGCGGGACTGGCGGGGCACCGACGAGCCGGTGCGAGTACGGCAGGTGTGCGTACTCACAGCTCACCGTGACCTCGGTCGAGTCGTCGTTGGCCGCTGCTGAGCACTCCTGGTCGACGAGCTGTGTGCCCTCCGCCAGCTTCCAGCTGTAGAAGTGTTGCCACTGATCGCGCGACATGGGCCCGAGCTCCTCCGCGAACTCGGCGTCGGGGGCCATCAACCCGAGCATGTCAGCGACGGAACCGTCTTCGTAGGCCTCGAACCAGGCCTGGCTGACCGCCAGCGCCTCTTGCTCGGTGATGGTGGACGGCTCAGCCTCCTGAGCCACGACCGGCAGCGCAACCGCCACCAGCATCCCGGCCGACAGCAACACGGCCAGTGAGGTCTTGACCTTCCTCACAGCATTCCTCCATTGGGTCGCACCGAGGCGTCGCCGGGCACGATCGCACCAACCCCCTGTCGATAGAGAGGGCTTGGACCCGCCATTTCGTTCCAGATCCGACCCCATCGCGCGGGTCTCGGGCGGCCCGAGCGGTGCCCGCCAGCTGGAGGTGCTGGTGACCTAGGCGTCGTCCGACGCATCGTCACCGGTCCGGCGGCGACGCCTGGCATGGGATCGCTGCTTCCCGAGCTCGGTGATGAAGGCGCCCAGGATGCCCAGGCCGGAGATGATGTAGGCGACGGTGAAGAGCTTCGCCAACTCTGTGGTCGGCGTAAGGTCTCCAAAGCCGACCGTGGCCAGGGCCACGACGGAGAAGTAGAGCGCATCGACGACCGACCAGCCCTCGAGGAACATGTAGACGACGGTCCCGACCGCGACCATGGAGACGGCGCTGACGAGCAGCACTCTGGACTCGGGGTTGCCAAGCATCGCTCGGGTGGCAGAGAACATCAGGTGCCAAGCCTCCTTCTGTGAACCGGCGCCTCTGGTGACCCGGCGCCTCGACTGCACTGAGCACGATGATGACGAACGCGGCAGCCCCGCGGTGTTCGCACCCGGCGCCACCGGGGCGTCTGCGCAGCGCTCCCGACTCCATGCGAGCGCCCTGCCCCGGCCGGTGGTACGTTGCAGCGACAGGAGGCCCTCACCAGCTTGAAGTCGTCGTCCATCGTCCGTGCCTGCGTTCTTGCCGTCGCCGGCGCCTTCGCCATGAGCGCCATTCCGGGCGCCGGGCCGGTCACGCTCGGCCCTGCCCCGGTCAGCGCCGCAGAGGCCGCGTGCATCGACGGGTGGCGCCAGGTCAGGATGCCCACCGCCGCCGATCCCAGCTACCTCATGAGCGTCGTCTCGGACGGCAAGGGCCCACGCTGGCTGCTGGGCGGCTCCCACGAGAAAGGCAGCATCGCCTTCCGGCGGGGCAAGGGCGGCTGGAAGCGTGTGCCCATCAGCGATGGCGGGACACGGGGCCTGACCGGCGGCTCCACCGCCAACGACCGCGACGTGGCCATCAGTGGCTACGTCAACACGCCCCAGATCGGACTCATCGGGAGGATGTCAGGCAACAGCTGGGCCAACAGCACGCTCCGGCCGGATGTCTCCACCCTCACCGGCACGGCCGTCAGCGGTGGCACCACCTGGGTGGTGGGCACGCGTCAGCGTTCCGATCGCCTGCAGGCCGTGGCACTGCGCGGCTCGAACGGCCGCTGGTCCCGCCTGGATCCTCCGACCGGCAAGGGAGCGTCGGCCCTGACCGCGGTGGACGCCACGCCGTCAGGAGCCGTGTGGGTCGTGGGCTGGAAGCAATCCGGCAGTGGCTGGAACCGGCCCTTCGTCGCCCGCCGCGGCAACGACGGCTGGAAGGTCGGCCGCACCGCCCCGCTGCCGCCCGGGGAAGCCGTGCTCACCGACGTGCACTTCGCCTCGGGCAAGCGGGGCTGGACTCACTGGCTACCACGTCGACGCGGACAGCGGTCGGTACAGCCCCATCCTGCAGCGCTGGGACGGCAGTCGCTGGGAGGCGGTGGAGCTGCCCTTCGCGCAGGATCGCGAACTCATCGCGCGGGCGGTGGCGACCTCCGGATCGGGTCGCCTGTGGCTGGCCGGAACGCAGCTGGCGGGCGGCGAGGACGAGGTCAGGGGCTGGATCGCCGAGCTCCGCGACGACGAGTGGATCTTCCACCTCGTCGACACGCCCCCGGACATCCCCACCGAACTGCGCGCGCTGGCGGCCGGACGCACTGGTGCCGTGGCAGTCGGCTCGGCCCAGCCCTCGATGCTGCTGCTGGAGACCTGCGACGTGGAGACCCCGGCGGACGCGACGGAGGACCAGCCGATCGACGACGCGACCGAGGGTCCCTCCCCCGCCGAGGATGCGGCCTCAGCCGGGGGTGAGGACTCAGCCGGGGAGACCACCGCCGGCGAGGAGGAGACCGCCCGCCGAGGTGCCACCCGCCTCGTGGCCCAGGGCAAGTCCGCTCCGCCGCCCTTCGGCCCCACGTTCGAGCCCAAGAAGTGGCGCGTCCGGGACGTCTCTCGCAAGCACGGCATGGAGACCAACGTCAAGACCTGGGCGGGGTTCATCCACGACATCGACGGCAACGGCTGGGATGACATCTTCTACTCGCGCCACCTCCTGGAGCCACCACGGCTGCTGCTGGCGGACGAGAACGGCCTGCGCGATGCCCCCGGGAGCGGCTTCAGCGTCATCGATCGTCATGGCTGCGACGCCTCCGATCTCGACGGCAACGGCCAGGCGGACATCTTCTGCACCGTCGGGCGCGTGCGCGGGACCGCGACCGGCCGGCACGAGCTCTCGATGAACCCGGCCACCGAGCAGGCTGCGATCGCACGCAATTCGGCCGGGGCGGTCGACCCACTCGGGCGCGGCCGATATGCGACCTTCATCGACCACGACGGCGATGGTGACGAGGACCTCTTCCTGACCACCATCAAGCGCCGTGTCGATGGGCTCCCGGGCGGCAACCACTTCTTCGAGAACGTGGACGGCCGCTTCGTGCCCGCGCCGGAAGTCGGCCTCGACACGGCGGTCGGCAGCAAGTGCCTGTGGTCGGGCGACATCGACGGTGACGGTGACGAGGATCTCATCAACTGCGTGGCCAACCCCGACGATGGCCGGCCGGCCGGCGTTCGCCTCTACCGCAACGACAAGGGGCGGCTCGTCGACCGCACCGCAGGACGGGGCATCAGCCCCATGGGCGACGTCGATGTGGCGGTCGCCGATGTCGACGGCGACGACCTACCCGACCTCATCCAGCTGGCCGAGGGCCGCCTGCGCGTCAGCACCCAGACCGATGGCGGATTCGTCAAGACCTACGAGGCCAGCACCACGAACGCGGTGGCGATCGCGGCCGGGGACGTCAACCGGGACAAGCTGGCGGACATCTACGTCCTGCGCGGCGGTGACAAGACCAACGGCAAGGACTTCCTGCTGGTCAACCGCGGCAATGGCACGGTCTTCCAGTCGGCCCGCATCCCCCAGACGAAGAAGGGTGATGCCGACGACGTCCTGGCCATCGACTTCGACCGCAACGGCCGGACCGACTTCGTGGTCCTCAACGGCGCGGACAGGCCCGGGCCGGTACAGCTGCTGGCGACGCTGCCGCGCAAGTAGGCCGGGCCCGCTCCGTAGGCGAGCGGGTCAGGGCGAAGCGGCGCCCAGCTCGCGCATCGACACGTCCGTGAGCAGGCAGTCGCCCGAGCGTGGCGTCAGCTGGACGATGGCGCTGGACGTGTCCGGCGGCGAGATGGTCAAGGCGAACGTCGTGCCGCTCTCCCCGAGCACGACCGGCTGGCGGTCTCGACCGGTGAAGCGGCCGTCATCGTCCTTCCACTGCACCAGGATCACCAGCTCCCCTGGCCCACCCTTACCACACGCCCCGCGCACCACCACCGCATAGGCCGTCTCCGGCTCGGCCGCGACGGTGACCTTGGCACTGGAACCGCGCGGCGTGACGAGACCATCGCCCTCCGCCACCGCCTCACCCTTGAGCTCCCAGCCACCCTCGCTGTCAGACGGCGGGGGCAGCAGCTCGGTGCCCAGGTCCCAGCCGGCTCCGGGCCCGGCCTCGGATGCGGCCACGAGCCGGAACAGGTAGGTCCCATCCTCGGCCGCCACCAGCTCCGTCTGGGCCTCCAGGAACCCGAGCGAGAGAGCGTGGCTGTCCCAGTAGTCCTCGGGCGAGCCATTGCGCTCCCAGGCGACGAACTCGACCCCCCGGCCGTCGAGCGCCTCGCGGACCTCGTCGTCGGTAGTACCCAGCTCGGCCGGCTTGGCCACCTCGACCGCAGCCTCGGTGTAGACCTCCGAGGCGATCCCACCGAGCCACAGCAACGGCCGGTCCGCACCCACGATGTCCGAGCTGGCCCGCAGGACGCCGTAGCCGCGGATGAGCTCGGCGGCGGCCTCGTCGCGGTCCATGCGGGCGAGCCAGAAGTCGACCGGCACCTGGCTGCGTCGCGTGGGCAGGGCCATGAACGGCGTGAGCACGATGGCGGCCACCACCAGCCAGGCCACCGAGGCCGGCACCCAGCGCGGACCCGCCGCAGCGAGGATCCGGCGCAGCCCGGCTGCGCCCGCGCCGACCAGCCCGGAGGCCAGCACCAGCAGCGGCAGCGAGTAGCGCAGGTACTGCGCCGTGAAGGCCCAGGCCAGGAGGCCGAGGCCCACCGCGACCAGCACCAGCGCCGTCGGCCGGCTGCGCGGGGCGAACACGACGAGCGGCAGGGCCATGAGGAAGACCACGCCGATGGCACCCGCGCCGGCAGGGCCAAAGAGCCCGCCGTCGAAGGTCATCGACCAGGGCATCAGCAGGATGCTCAGCGGGTCGCGCCCGACCCCGAAGCCCTCGAGGTCGGCGGCCACGTCACGCTCGGTCCCGAAGAGGATGGACATGAGCAGGTCCAGGCCGGGGAACGTGCCGGTGATGGCGAACGAGCGCCACAGCCAGGGGAAGGTGATGAGCCCGCCGGCCAGCATGGCCAGGCCGGCCGTGAAACGGGAGCGCAGCGTGAAGCGCTCGCGTCCCACCAGCAGCACTGCCAGGCCCAGGGCGCCGACCGCGGTCGCGGCCACCGTCTTGGCGGCGAAGGCCATGCCGGCCAGGAACCCGGCCAGCACCAGCACCCGGGCGGCGCCCGTGCGCTGCCAGAGCACCACCGCGATGGCGGAGGCCACCATGAACAGCGCCGGATAGAGGTCGACGTAGGCGTGGCCGATCTCCCACAGGAATAGCGGCGTGGCCATGAACGTGGCGGCGGCGATGATGCCCGCGAAGCGCCCGCCCAGCAGTTGCGCCAGCGCGGCCGCACCGGCACCCGCCATGAGGCCCACCACCGCGTGGCTGAGCGAGACGCCGGCCATACCGCCGATGGCCCAGGCAGGCACCGACACCACCTGCGCGTGGATGGGATAGCGGCTCGTCCACCAGGGCAGCTCGGGCACGCTGCCCGTCTGCCAGATCTCACGCGTGATGGGCAGGTGGTGGCGGACGGCATCGCTCAAGGTCTCCGGCACGAACGCATAGAGCAGCCCGAACGCCACGAAGCCGGCCACCAGCGCGACCAGGACGGCGGAGCTCAGCGCGGGGCGGCCCCAGGCCGGGGCGCGGACCGCCGGGCGGCCGTTCCGCAGGACCACGACGGCGGCGGCGAGCACGAGCGCCAGGTCGACGGCCACGATGGCCGGGCCGGTCAGCAGTCCGACCGATCCAAGCAGCAGGTAGGCCAGGCCCAACGCGCCCGAGCCGGTGGCGAAGGCCAGCACGGCCCCGGCCAGGGCCGGCACGGGTGGGGGCACGGGTGGGGGCACGGCCAGCCTGACCACGGCTGCTCCGATGAGCCAGGCCAGGGCGGTCTGTGCGGCCACGACCGCCAGCGCCGCGACCGAATCGGTGAGCAGCCCGCCCACCGCCACCACCAGCGCTGCCGCCAGCAGCGCGGCCGGGATGGTCAGGCTGCGCCGGAGGAGCCAGACCAGGAGCGTGGGCACGGCCACTGCGGCGTAGACGACGGCCGCAGCCAGCACGACCGACTCGCTCCAGAAGGTTCGCGCGGCCTCGCCCAGCACCGGCCCACCCGCCAGCCGCACGGCCATGGTCACGCCCAGCACCAGGATGACGACCATCCAGCCCAGCGCTGCCCAGGCCAGCCATCGCGGGCCGGCGGGCCAGCGGCGGGCAGGCGCGGTCGAGTCGGTCGTGGTCACCGCCCGGGAGGTGGCTCCCGGCGCCGGCCCAGGTCCGGACCGAGCGGCTCGGTGGGCGTGGAGGCCACGTCGAACTGGAAGAACGCCAGCAGCAGCTGGACGCCCACGATGATGGGCAGTGCCGCGATCATCACCTGTCCACTGGTGGCCACGATGCCCTGCGACGAGGCGCCGATCCAGGTGGAGGCCCCGTAGACGAAGCCGAAGAGCAGCAGCGGCAGGGCCAGCAGCAGCTGCAGGCTGGCGGCCGAGAAACCGCGCAGGTAGTGGTTGTAGACGATGCGCTTGGCGAAGGCCTTGAGGTGGCCCACGAGGAAGGGCCAGATGATCCGACTCACGCTCAGGCCGGAGCGCTCCCCTCCGTACACCGCGTCCATGGGCACGTCCTTGACCACGGCCCGGATGGTGCCCAGGCGGAAGAGCACGTCGCTCTCGAAGAAGTAGTCATCGGCGATCTTGTCCAGCGGGAGCAGGACCAGGGCGGTCCGGCCGATGCCCACGTAGCCGTTGGTCGGGTCGAACGTCTGCCAGTACCCCGACGAGGCCTTGGACATGAACGAGAGCACGGCGTTCCCCAGCAGGCGCAGCCTGGGCATGCGCGAAAGGCTCTCGGGGTCGAAGAAGCGGTTGCCCTTGGTGTAGTCGGCCTTGCCCTCGCGGATGGGATCGACGAAGCGCATGAGCAGGCTCGGGTCCATCTGGCCGTCACCGTCGATCTTGACGACCACGTCGCAGCCGTCGTCGAGGGCGGCCCGCCAGCCGGTCTTGACCGCCGCGCCGACACCGCCGTTCTCTTCGCGCACGATGACGTTGACACGCGCGTCGTGGCACTCGGACCTGACCAGTGCTCCGCTGCCGTCGGGACAGGCGTCGTCGACGACGAAGATGACGTCGGCCTCGGGACCGATGCGCTCGATGACGCCGACGATGTGGTCGGTCACGCGGTACGCGGGGATGACCACACCGAGCCGAGCGTCCTGCGGTACCTCCCTCACCGAGCGATTGTATCGGCTGAGCCCGGCCTCAAACCCGCGCGTTCCGGGCGCCGCCGGCGCCGCGCCGCATGATCGTGCGTATCCTGCGCCGCCGGCGCCGCGTGGTGCACACTCCCGCCATGACCACCGAGCAAGGCAGCCGACGCAGGGAGTGGGGCAAGCGCCTGGCCGGCCTCGCCATCAGCCTCATCGCCATCGTCATCGTGGTCCGCACCGTGGACGTCGCGGCCACGCTCGATGTGTTGAGTCGCGCCGACCTGCTCTATGTCGCGGGGGTCATGGTGGTGCTGGCGGCGCAGGTCGCGGTACGCGGCTGGCGCTGGCGGATCCTGCTGCCGCCACGACCCGACGGTAGCCAGGTCCCGGTGCGACGAACGATCTCGCCGATGCTCATCGGCTATCTCGGCAACGCGGTCCTGCCCGCCCGCCTGGGCGAAGCCATCCGCTCGTTCCTGGTGGCGCGGCGAGAGCAGCTCGTGCCGCTGGAAGCCTTCGGGGCCACGATGCTCGAACGGCTGGTGGACGTGGTCGTGCTCGCACTCATCGGCCTGACCGCCGCCATCCTGCTCGGGGCGGAGTGGTGGATCGTCACCATCGGCCTGGTCGGGGGGCTCGGCGGCGTGGTCGTGCTGGTGCTGCTCGTGGTGCTCGGCTTCGGGCGGCTGGTCGACATCGGCCGGGCCATCCTGGCCCGCCTTCACCTCGCCGAGCGGTTCGAGAAGGTCCTGGGCTGGGCCTCGTCGTTCGCGGCCGGCGTGGACCGGGGCCGCGACGTCCCCCGGCTGCTGGCGGTGTCTCTCATCAGCGTCCTGGCCTGGGTCCTCGACGCGACCATCTTCTTCCTGGTGGCCCGCTCGCTGGGCATCGAGCTGGGCTTTGCCGAGGCCGTCCTCATCGGTGCCGTCTCGGTCCTCGCCACCGCCATCCCGGCCGCTCCCGGCTACGTGGGCACGTTCGAGCTGGCCGCCACGGCCACCGGCGTGGCCCTGGGCATCCCCCGCCCGGAGGCCCTGGCGCTGGCGGTGCTGGTGCACCTGGTCACGGTCATCCCCATCGCGCTCTCGGGCGCCCTGGCTTTGCTGCTGACCGGGGCCCGCCTGGGCACCATCGCGGCCGAGGCCGAGGAGGCCGAGCAACCCCACGAGCGAACGACCGAGGAAACGGCCGAGCATCCGGGCGAGGAGGCTCAGCGCCCGGTCGAAGAGGCTGGGCGCCCGGTCGAGGAGGCTGAGCGCCCGGTCGAGGAGGCTGAGCGCCCGGTCGAGCCCTGACGTAGTGTCTTGCGCACGAGGAAGCCGACCAGGGACGAGGAGGTTCGATGGAGCTGACCCGGCGTGAACGCGTGCGACGCGCCCTGACCTACCAGGAGGTCGACCGGCTGCCGACGCAGTTCAACTACACCGCCTCCATGGGCCAGGCCATGGCCGAGCACTTCGGGGTCGACCTTGCCGACCTGCCGGCGCGGCTGGACAACCACCTGGTGCGGCTCGACATGACCTACGAGACGCGCTACAGCGAGGACGGCAAGGCGCGGTTCGACTGGTGGGGCGCCGGGCACGACACCGAGGAAGAGGGCTACTACATCCGCCTGGCCCCACTGCACGCGGACCCCGACCTCGACGCCTTCGACTGGCCAGACCCGCACGACCCGCACCTGCTCGACGAGGCCCGGACCGTGCGTGAGCGGGTGGGTGACAGTGCCTTCGTGGTGCCCAACATCGGCTGGGCCCTCTTCGAGCGGGCATGGTCCCTGCGCGGTTTCGAGAACACGCTGCTGGAGCTGGCACTGGACCCCGGCTACGTGGGCGAGCTCATGGACCGCATCGTCGATATCCGCCTCGTGGTCATCGAGCGCTACCTGGAGCTGGGCGTCGACGGCGGCTACTTCGGCGACGACTACGGGGCCCAGGTCGGCACCCTCTTCAGCCCGACCACCTGGCGTGAGCTGGTCAAGCCACGCCTGGCCCGCCTCTTCGCGCCGTTCGTGGAGCGCGGCCTGCCGGTGCTCATGCACTCGGACGGCGACATCGCGCCCATCGTCCCCGACCTCGTGGAGATCGGCCTGACCTGCCTCAACCCGGTCCAGCCGGAGGTCGTGGACCACGCATGGCTGCACGACGAGTTCGACGGGCGGCTGGCCTTCTACGGCGGAGTCTCGACCCAGACGGTGCTGCCGTACGGCACGCCCGAGGAGGTCCGGGAGGCCGCGCGGGCCTGCGTCTCGACCCTGGCGCCCGGGGGGACGGGGCTGATGCTGGCGCCCTCGCACCGCATGATGAGCGACGTGTCCATGGCCAACATCGAGGCGCTCATGGACGCGATGCACGAGTTCTGCTGAGCCGTGGACTCTGCACGGCGGAAGGAGGAGTGGCCACTGAGGCGGAAGGAGGAGTGGCCACAGAGGCGGAAGGAGGAGTGGCCACTGAGGCGGAAGGAGGCCCTGCGCCTGGAGTTCGCCAAGATGTACGGGGCCGAGCCCACGGCCTGGTTCCGCGCACCCGGCCGGGTCGACCTGATGGGCAGCCATACCGACTACAACGACGGCTACGTGGCCACCATGACGGTCGACCTCGACACCTGGATCGCCGTCCGGCCGCGCCGCGACCGGCGCGTGCGCATCGCCTCGCTGAACCTGGCGGGCACGGCCGACTTCGACGTGGGTGTCACCGAGCACGACCGCGAGGTGCCCTGGACCGACTACGTGCGCGGCGTGGCGGCGGTCCTGGCGGCCGACGGCATCGAGCTCGCGGGCTTCGATGGCCTGCTCCACAGCACGGTCCCGTTCGGCAGCGGCCTGTCGTCATCGGCAGCCATCGAGACGGCGGTGCTGCTGGCCTTCGGGGCGGTCAGTGGCCTGGAGCTGGAGCCGCTGGAGCTGGCGCTGCTGGGCCAGCGCGTGGAGAACGAGTTCGTGGGCGTCGCTTGCGGCATCCTCGACCAGTACACCTCGGTGCTGGGCACAGCCGGGCACGCGCTGCTGCTCGATTGCCGGGCGCTGACGAGCGAGCCGGTGAGCATCTCGCCGGAGCTGGCGGTGGTCATCTGCGACACGCGCGCACCGCGGCAGCTGACCGGTTCCGAGTACGACGACCGCCGGGCCGACTGCGAGGCCGGAGCGCGCTACTTCGCGGGCCTCGATTCGGGGGTGCGGGCCCTGCGCGACGTGAGTCTTCCGCTGTTCGACGCGCACGAGGCGGAGCTGCCGGAGCGCGTGGCGCGGCGCTGCCGCTTCATCATCGAGGAGAACGCGCGCGTGCTGGAGCTGGCCTCGGCCCTGCCCGCGGCCGACCACGACCGGCTGAGGAGGCTCTTCGACGCCTCGTGGAGGGATGCCAACGAGCTCTTCGAGATCGGGGCGCCGTCGATGTCGGCCATGTACGCGGCCATGGACCGTGCCCCGGGGCTCATCGCGCGACGGCAGGCCGGGGCCGGATTCGGCGGCTGCCTGGTGGCCGTCGTCGATCGCTGGTCGGTCGACGAGTTCGCGGCGCACGTGGGGCTCGAGTACCACGGCGCCACCGGCATCGAGCCGCGCGTCTTCGCGGTCGAGGCATCGCCGGGAGCATCGGAGGTCCCCGTCTGAGCGTCACCCGCGGCCCGATCGCTGCTCCGCCCGCGCCCCCGATCGCTGCTCAACGGGACAGCGCGACGCTCCAGCCCCGATCGCCGCTCCGCCCGCGCCCCCGATCGCCGTTCAACGGGACAGCGCGACGCTCCAGCCCCGGTTCCGGCGACTTTCGTGCACCAGGTGGCACAAACTGACACCGCTGCTCACCAGGTGATCAGAACCTGCGGATCCCGGGGTCGTGCTGGTCGAGTTGTCCCGCTGAACGGCAAACGGCCTCCAGGGCGAGCGCCCGAGCGGCAAGCGCCCGTCAGCGGCAAACAGCCTCAGAGGCACCGACCTACGCCTGCCCGGAAGCGTCGAACCCAAGAGCGACGCCCAGCTCCGCCCGCGCCCCCGATCGCCGTTCAACGGGACAGCGCGACGCTCCAGCCCCGGTTCCGGCGACTTTCGTGCACCAGGTGGCACAAACTGACACCGCTGCTCACCAGGTGATCAGAACCTGCGGATCCCGGGGTCGTGCTGGTCGAGTTGTCCCGCTGAACGGCAAACGGCCCTCAGGGCGAGCACCCTCCGGGGCAAACGGCCCTCAGGGCAAACACCCGAGCGGCAACGCCCTCCAGGGCAAACACCCTCCAGGGCAAACACCCTCCAGGGCTAACGACCTCCAGGGCAAACACCCTCCAGGGCAAACGCCCTCCAGGGCAAACACCCTCCAGGGCAAACGGCCTCCAGGGCAAACGGCCTCAGAGGCGCCGACCCCACGCCTACCCGGATGCGTCGAACCCAAGAGCGGCGCCCAGCTCCGGCGCCAACGAACGTGAGAATGGCTCGGTCAGGTGGTGCCCGTCGCGGTAGACGACGGTGTTGTCCACGACCATGGGGCACCCGTCGCCGTCGCAGAACCAGGGTGTGGGGTCGATGAACTCGCCACCCATAGCCTCGGCCACCGCGGCCTCCACCTCGTACTCGGCCAGCGGGATGGCCGCGGTTGGCACGGTGCAGGCGCCGAAGTCGCCAGCATGCTGGGCCAGGCAGTCGGGCACGTCCCATTCGACCGCCGGCACGTCTCCGATGATGACGACCCGCTCGGCCGCATCGCCGATAGCCTCGATGGTGGCGGTCATGCCCCGCTCCCATTCGGCCAGCACGGCGGGTGGATCGTCGACCCAGTCGCCGTCGATGTAGTAGCCGGGACGCGTTCGGTTGGAGATGACGACCAGCTCGGGCTCGATATCACGGATGCGCGCCACCGCCCGCTCGCGCCAGGCCTGGCATTCGGGATCCCAGGTCGTCTGGGTCGTGCTGCTCGAGAGCACGTCGGCGGACGGACAAGCCGCCCGGGCGAGCGAGACCAGGCGCCAGTCGTTCTGCTTGGCCAGCCGGTTCAGCGCGGCGAACCAGCTGCGGGCGTGCGAATCGCCGAAGAGGACCATCGTGCGCGAGCCATCGGCCGCTCCGTGCACGCAGGCGTCGTAGTCGGCGACCTTCGTCACCTCCTTGCACCAGGCTTTCTTGTTCGGCTTCATCTGGTTCATCGGCGGCTGCAGCGAGGCCAGCGTGGCAGGCGTGGTGAGGTTCACGAGGCCGATGACCGCGACGCAGGCCAGCACCACCGCCGCCGACGAGGCCAGCGCCTGGCCCAGGTTGAGGCGCACGCGCGTGCCGATGAGCTTGCCGTAACGCAGCGGGTCCTCCACCAGGCGCTGGGTCAGGGCCGCCAGCGGGATGGCCGAGAGCGCCACCAGCACCGAGACGCCGAGCGGCAGTGTCCCGCCCCAGATGGCCGCCGCGAACACCAGCAGGGGCCAGTGCCAGAGGTAGATGGAGTAGGAGGTCCGGCCCAGGAACTGCATGGGGGCCACCCCCAGCCAGCGGGACGGCAGCGACGGGCTGGCGGTGAGGCCGCCGATGATGACCAGGCACGTTCCCAGTACCGGCAGCAGGGCTGCGGGCCCCGGGAAGGGTGACGACTCGGTGAACCAGACCGCGCTCAGGCCGATCATGAACAGGCCGCCGATGACAAGCGGAACGGACGCCCGCGCCGGCACCAGCGCAGGGCCGGAGGCACCCGCCCTGGCCAGTCGCGCCACGCCGATGGCGATGAGCGCACCGGCCCCGAGCTCCCAGGCGCGCGTAGGCAGCAGGTAGAAGGCCCACGGCTGGTTGACCGGCGTGAGCACGAGGGCCCCGATGAGCGAGAGGGCCGAGAGGACGCCGAGACCCAGGAACAGGCCCCGCGTCCGGCCGCCACTGAAGCGATAGAGCAACAGCATCACGCCGGGCCAGATGATGTAGAACTGCTCCTCCACGCTGAGCGACCAGAAATGGAGCACGGGCGACACGGCCGACTCGGCCGCGAAGTAGTCGTTGGCCTGGAAGCCAAAGCGCATGTTCGAGAGATAGACCGCGGCACTGGCCACGTCGCCGGCGACGCGGGGCACCTGGGTCGAGGGCAGTAGCAGCACCGCACCGATGAGGATGACCACCAGCGTCAGCACCGCTGCGGGCAGGAGTCGCCGGGCTCGTCGGGCGTAGAAGTTCGGAAGCGACAGGCGCCCGGTCCCCTGCAGCTCGCGCAGCAGCAGGCCGGTGATGAGGAAGCCGCTGATGACGAAGAAGACGTCGACGCCGATGTAGCCGCCGGTGAACCCGGGGACGCCCGCGTGGTACAGCAGCACTAGTACCACCGCGATGGCACGGAGGCCCTCGACGTCCGGGCGGAATCGGCCGTTCCGGCTGTGGGGCTGCACGGCCTCGGCCGACTGGGTCTCCATGTGCCAAAGCGTAGCGGTCGACCGCGGAGGGGGCCGTACAGGCACATCGCCCGACGACCGAGGGCGCGGCGCCTTCCGAATGAGGCCGGCGGTAAGGCGCGACCCGATGTGCGATCGCTTGCCTAGCCCGACGCTGTGGTCATCACCGGAACGCAGCCATCGGAGACCACGATGAACGAGAGCAATGAGCCCCAGACCCCGGCATCGGACCACGATCGGACCCAGGAACACGGCTCAGCGGAGCTGGCGCTGTCGGTCTACCTCTTCCTGGCAGCCTTCGCCTACGTCTTCGCCACGCTGGGCGGGGTGGCGTAGCACCGCAACGGGCTTGCCGCTGGGGCGCCTTGGCATTGGGGCCTTGCGGCTGGGGGTCTTTGCCACTCGGGCGCGGATCAACACGCGGGCGCCTTGGCACTCGGGGCCTTGCCGCTGGGGGTCTTGCCGCTGGGGGACTTGCCGCTGGGGCGCCTCGCCACTCGGGGGCTTGTCGCTGGGGGGCTTGCCACTCGGGCGCCGATTCCCGTTCAACGGTGGAGTACGACCAGCGCGACTCCGAATCTGCAGGTTCTGCTCGCCTCATGCAAAGGGCTGACACTTCTGGTCACCAGGTGCACGAGACCTGCAGGAATCCGGCCCCGGGGGTCGCACTGTCCCGTTGAGCGGCAAGCGGAGGTGGGAGTCGGAACACGGTGTCGGAGCGCCGTGTTCGGGCGTCTCAGCCGTTCACACGGCCGAGACAGCTACTAGACAGCGACCGCTGACAGGCCTACGCTCGACGCCACGACGCTTCGTGGAAGGCCCCAAGGAGGTCGAGGTTCGCATGCGCAGGACACAGACGATAGCGGCGATGATCACGGCGGCAGCGATGCTGCTGGCGATAGTGGCACCGGCGACCGCACGAGACCAGGTCGGTATCGCTAAGGGAACCGTCGAATGGGCGCTGCGGGGAGGTGCGGTCCCGGGGATCGTGTCGGAGTTCCGCGTCCGCGACGGCGAGCCCGGGACGGACTCCCAGGTCGGCGATGGCGGCACATACCACCTCTATCGCCCGGGTCCGGTGCCGGGGACCCTGACTATCGACGTGTCCTGCGTGCGGGTCGAGGACGGCTGGGCCGAGTTCGCTGGCGTCACGACCGAAGC
Source organism: uncultured Chloroflexia bacterium (assembly GCA_963712745.1). Taxonomy (GTDB): domain Bacteria; phylum Chloroflexota; class Limnocylindria; order Limnocylindrales; family CSP1-4; genus JAFMJV01. The sequence continues at coordinate 154,671 of CAVQJC010000005.1, forward strand.
CACGGGTGTCTACGTGGAGGACGAGGTCTGGCTCGTGTCGGTCGTCGACGGCGGACGCGGATGGACCGCAGACGACATCGGCATGAAGAGCAAGGGTTTCGACGAGGACGCCGGCTGCGCGGCTGCGCTCGATGAGCAGCAGTTCGGGCGCAAGGGCGTCATCTCCGGCGGCAACATCAAGATCCGCACCCGCTGATAGCGGACCGATCGCCGTTCAACGATCGAGGGTCGATCCCAGCTTGAGGGCCGTCCATCCGCTCGCGGTCATCGGGGTGGCGCTGGCCCTGAGCGCGTCGGCGCTCTCGCCGGCGGCGGCGGTGGTGCGCTTTGAGCCGAAGGCCGAACCCGTTCCCGTGCGCTGGCCGGCGGAGGTCGCGGTGGCCGTGGAGTGGGCGGGTGTCTCGATGCGCATCCCGGCTTCCTGGAAGGTCAGCATCAAGCGCGAGCCAGGCACAGGTATCGGGAGCGGCGCATCACTGATGACCGCATCCGGTCCGGGTGACACCCTCTGCATGCTGGACGTGTTCGACCCGGAGCGGGTGGAGACCTGGCAGGACGTGGGCGTGGAGGCTGCCGACGAGCTGACCATCTCCGGCCACCGCACCGAGCGTTTCGACGACATGTGGGGGACGGGCGCCAGTGTCTCGAGCGCGTACTCCATCCACGCCCGCGGGTACGTCTATTCACTCCTATGCTCCGCCGAACGGGCACCCATCGACCGCTGGCTCTCGATCGCCGAGACGTTCGAGTTCCTGTCCGGGTCGGCCGAAGGCTGAGTCGCCTGGGCTGAGCATCTGGAGCCCGCGGACCCCCGGGACCGTGAGCGCCATCGCCGCTGGGGGGCCGTGGGGGGTCGGTCCCGCTGGGGGGTCGGTCGCCGCTGGGGGGTCGAGTCCCGCTCAACGGTTGAGTTCGACCAGCGCGACCCAGGATCTGCAGGTTCTGCTCGCGCGGTGCAAAGGGCTGACACCTTTGGTCACCAGGTGCACGAAACCTGCAGGAATCGAGCCCCGGACGTCGAGCTGTCCCGCTGAGCGGCAAGCGGTGTCAACGGCAAGCGGCGGCCGGGTGAACGCCACGCGGCGGCTGCGGCAAGCGGCGGCTGAGGCAAGCGGCGGCTGGGATGAACGCCAGACAGCGGCCGAGATGAACGGCGGCGTGGGAACGGAGGCTCGACGGCAAGCGGCGGCCGAGATGAACGACTGAGTGCGAGCGGCGACCACGGCAAGGGCTGCGGCCACGGCAAGGGCGGCGACCACGGCAAGGGCTGCGACCACGGCAGGCTGCGAACCGCCGAGCCTAGCCTCCGACCGGCACCAGGTGGACCGGGTTGCCCTTGAGGTTGACCTCCCAGGTGGTGGTGTCGTTGCCGCCGCGGGAGATGGTGTATTCCACCTTCCACCAGCCCGGCTCGGACTCGCCCGTGGGGGTGAGGTCGTCGGCGCCCTGGCCGTAGTCGGAGCCGAGCGGCACGCTGATGTCGATCCAGTGGTTGTTGAACAGGCTCTTGCCGTCGCGCGCCGTCTGGATGACGTTCACGTTCGTGCCTGAAGTGCCGTTGGTGGCGGTGTAGCTGAAGCTGGCGTTGGCGTAGGCCGTGGCGCCCGGCCGCTTCAGGCGAAGGTAGGCGTTGCCGCCCACGTCACCCGGGTCGAAGAGGCGGATCTGCATGGTCTTGCCGGCGTGGACCGCCTCGATCTGGGCCAGGTAGAAGGTGGCCAGCGAGCCGTCGATGTTGTTGTACGAGACCATCCGTCCCAGGCCGTGGACACGCGGGCTGCTGGGACCGCCGGTGGCGATGGCCTGGATGCCGTACATGTTCTCGGCATTGGTGCCGCTGTTGGCCTCGCTCGTGGTCTGCACCTGGAGCCGATACGTGCCCGGCGCGAGCCCGCTCATCAGCGGCCACCAGGTGTTGTGGTAGGTGGTGTCGCCCGAGCAGTCGTCGCTATTGCTGCCGTTGTAGTTGCCGTCGCTGTATTCCGCGTTCCCGCGGTAGTCACCCTTGTCCACCTGGTCCTCGCCCGAGAAGATCTTGTAGGCGACCTGGATGTCATCCCCGGTGACCCAGGGCGTCTGGCGCGTGTCCCACAGCGTGAACTCGGTCGTGACGGGGCGCCCGCCCTCACCGATCCAGTGGTCGCCGGTACCCAGGTAGATCCTGCCCGTGGGGTCCTGGCCCACGGCACAGAAGGTGGCATCGAAGAGGTAGACGCGGCCGTTGCTGGAGCCCTCGGGGATGATGACCTGGTAGTGGTGCCCTCCGTCCTGGTGGTCGGGGTTGGGGTCGCCGTCGTTGTTGGCCGGCGAGATAGCGTCGCCGTTCCTGCGAAAGCCACCGAGCGTGATGGCGGCTCCCCACAGACCCTGCGAGGCAAGGGTCGAGCCGTCATCGGCGGCGCTGGGCACGGCGGCGGTCGTGGGGCCGGTCGAGTCGATCCCGTCCCAGGAGACCAGCTCGTACACGCCGTAGTAACCCTGCGGCGATCCCATCGGCACCGGCAACGCGTATTCGGCACTGGCCGACACCTTGGCGTCGACGCTGCTGAGCCCGATGGCGTTGGCGAAGAACGTGGTCACCGGCGCGTCGATGTCGACCTCCAGGCGGCGGATGTTGACCGGGTCCTGCCTGACCGCGATGGACACCCCGTCGGCTCCGTGCTGGTACGAGTTCTTGGCCGCCTCGGCGCGGGCCACGGACACGGCCGTGGGCACATCGCCCGGCAGGTGGATGGCCCCCGCCAGCGCCGCCGCCTCTGCCGCGCGGTGCATCAACTGCTGGTTGTACCACCACCAGGAGGCATCCACGGCCACGGCCGAGGCGCCCAGGATGACGAAGACGGCCAATGTGAACAGCACCAGCACCTGGCCTCGTTCCCCGCGTCGCACGTCGCGCATTCGAATCCTCCTAGCTCGACGGGTTCAGCGCCATGACGGTGTGGTTGGGCATGCCCAGGGTCATCGACTGCGAGCCGCCGAGGTACTGGCTGAAGGCAGCCAGGGGCGTCTTGAACTGGTAGTCGTAGTCGATGCGCACACCGAGTGAATCGGGCGAGCCGCTGTTGACCCGCTGGCAGGCCGGCCAGCCGACCGAGTCGGCGTAGAAGTCGAGGATGTCCTGGTCCTCGCTGGGATCCATGTCCGGACCCGAGCCTGCCAGGTACCTCCAGACGTTGGCCTGGTCGCCGATCTGGGCGCCGGTAGCGTCGGCCTTGTAGATTTTGATCTCCCCGACGTCGGAGAGCGACACCGCCGAGCCGGGCGACTCGAGCACGCCCTGGACGGCGGCGATGATCTGGGCATCGACGGCCTCTGGATCGGGCCCGCCGGAGCAGTTGGCCACGCCCGCGGCCGCCAGCCCGGAGCCGGTGCGTGCGCCCTCGCGCGTGGCCTGGCTGAGCGTCAGCTCGTCCTTGAAGGCCAGCCCGAACTCGAGAGCGATGAGCAGGATGAAGAGGAAGACGGGGACGAGCAGGGCCATCTCGACGAGCGCTACGCCCTGTTCGTCCGACCGGTCCTGGCGGTTCACAGCACCGGCTCCATGCGCACGGTGTTGCGGTGCTGGAATGTCCAGGTCTGACCACCGGCATCGACGGCGCCGAACATGTCGAGCAGGCCGCCGAGCGGGGTCACGAAGCGATGGCGGTAGGTGACCTCGACGGCGATGGTATCGACCGTGTCACGTGATGGGCCCAGGTCCGGGCAGCCGCGCAGGATCGCGCAACGGTCGTCCTCGGGATAAGCCGGCGCACCCGAACCGGCGCTCGAGTAGGGCACGGTCACCGTGCTCCCATCGGCCATGTCGCAGTCGGTCGAGCCGACGCGGTCGTAGGCGTTGGCGGCGACGATGATGCCCGACGGAGTGGTGCGCTGTACCTGCACGGACCTGATCTCCGCCTTGTCGGTGGGAGAGCCCACCAGCTGCTCGACGCGGCCGAGGACGAGGCAGTCAGCGCCGGGCGTGCTGCCCAGCTGCCCCGCCAGCCCGACCGCGTCCTGGCTGGCACGGTTGATGCCGAGGAAGGCGTTGGCCGCGAAGGCGAACTCGATGACCGCGGTGAGCATCACGAAGAAGAGCGGGATGACCATGGCAAACTCCACCAGCGTCTGTCCGCGGCTGCGGTCCGGACGCGGCTGAAGCAGGAGCGACCGCGGGCCCGACGACTCCACCTCTGCGACCCCTCCCCCCGGGCCGTCGAGGCGCTGTCGTCGGGCACGGGTGACGAGCAGTGGGCGATCCATCTCGTGCGCATGCTAGGGAGCGCGAGCACTCCGACACAGGGACGAGGTGGTCAACCGACCGTGACCGGACAGTTCCAGTCGCGGGTGTGGAGGCGGGCGGTTGCGTAGGCAGAGTGATAGGCCGATGGGTCGCCCGTGGTGACCATCCGATGGTGACCGGACCCGGTACCGACAGATCCCGGGTCGGTGCCTACCGATGAGCTCCCGCGCGACCGGCGGACGGCCGCGCTGGACGACACGTTCGGTGCGCTCCCGGACCTCGTCGTGCCGTCGCGTGACGAGTGGGACCGTGGCTAGGGTCCTCGTCGACACGGACGTCTTCATCGACCACCTTCGCGGCGCCCGGGCCCTCCGGCCGGGGGCAGACGCGCTCCACTACTCGGTCGTCACCCGGGCAGAGCTCTTCGCCGGCCGTGGCTCGGAGGAGGCTCCGGTCGACTCGCTCCTCGCGCCGTTCATCGAATTGCCGGTCGAGAGGACGGTCGCCGAACGAGCCGGAAGGCTCCGCCGAGCATCCGGGATGCGCATGCTCGATGCCCTCATCGCGGCGACGGCCATGGAACACGGCTGCACGCTGGTGACCCGGAACCGCGCCGACTTCGACGGTATCGAGGGACTGCGCATGCAGGTCCCTCGCTAGGCACGAGGGCTGCGGGTCTCGCCTGCCCCGCGGATGACCGCTCGTCGCCTATGTCGACTCGTCGCCTACTCGATGGTGACCGGCCCCGGCATGGTCAGACCCAGGTGGACGATGAGCGCGTCGAGCTCCGCGAGCGTGGAGTCATCGAGGGCCGGATACGGTCGGCGGGGCGCCGCGTGGTCCATCGCTCCGCGCATGCGGTAGATGAGCTTGCGCAGGGGCAGGTTCAGGCCCGGCTGGTTCTCGTAGCGGATGAGTGGCAGGTAGCGGTAGAACGTGTCGCGCGCCCGCTCCACGTCACCGGCACGGAAGTCCCGGTAGATCGAGACCAGGATCTCCGGGAAGCCGAAGCCCGTCATCATGCCCACCACCCCGCGCTGCAACTCCTCGAGCATGAAGTTGCCGCCCAGACCCCCGAAGATCGCGACGTCGGGGTTGGCCTCCAGGATGGCCGTGACCTTCTGGACCGTGGGGTCGTCCTCCAGCTTGAGGTAGCGGCAGGAAGGGATCTCCGTCGCGAGCCGGCCGATGAACGCGGGTGTCATGAACACGCCGGAGCTGGCGGGGAAGTCCTGCACCACGATGGGCACGTCGACCGCCTCGGCCAGGGTGGCGTAGTGCCGCTCCACCGCGACCTCGGCCGGCCGGTTCATGCGCGGGGGCGCCACCAGCAGGCCGACCGCGCCTCGCCCCGCCGCATCCCGGGCGTGACGCACACAGGGGTCGGTCGCCTGCGCCGTGGCTCCCACCACCACGGGCACCCGCCCATCGGCCGCCTCGATGGTGACGTCGATGACGAGCGCGCGCTCCGCCTCTGACAGCTTGGCCGCCTCGCCCAGGAAACCGAGGATGGTCAGTCCGTCCACCCCGGTGCCGATGACGAAGTCGGTCAGCCGCCGCAGGCTGGGCTCGTCGATGGCGCCCGACTCGTCGAAGGGCGTGGGCATGATGTTGTAGATGCCTTGCATGTCTTCTCCCATTGTCAGTCGGGCAGGATCGAGAGCAGCATGACCGGGCCGGGCTCCTGGTCGCCGTTGAGCACCAGGAAGTCGGTGCGACCGTTCCTGTCGAAGTCGATGGCCAGGACGTCGTCGGCGTCGCCCTCGGAGGTCTGGGGGATCTTCATGGGCTTGAACTTCCTGCCGTTCTGCTTGTTGAGGAGCAGGAAGTCCCGCTTGTTGACGCCGTTCCCGCCGCGCTGGACGTAGATGTCTGCCCGCTTGTCCTTGTTCACGTCCCCGACCGCGACCGCGACCGCGTCGCTCGTGCTGGCTTGGTAGATGACCTTGAAGCCCGCGTCGGTCTGCTTGCTCACGCGCAATCGGGTCGGGGTCAACTGGATGAGGTCGGGCCGCTTGTCGCCGGTCACATCTGCGACGGCCACATCGATGTCCCCGATGCTCTTGATGCCCCGCTTGACCGTGCGGTCCACCAGGCGTCCCCCGTCGTTGCGATAGAGGCGGATACCCCTGCTGCGCCCATCGAGCGGCTCGGTCACGCAGTTGATGAGGTCCTCGTCGCCATCGCGATCGATGTCCCCCGACCACAGGCAACGACCGCCGACGGCCCTGTCCAGGCCCACTTGCGGCGCCGGGATGAAGCGGCCGCCCACGTTGCGGTAGAAGCGATTGCCGCGGGGCAGCCCATCGACGCGGCGGTTGGCGTTGGTGATATAGAGGTCGTCATCGCCATCGTCGTCGTAGTCGATGAAGGTGACCTGCCGACCCCGACCGAGCGGGTCGACCGCGCCGGCCGAGCCCCTGGCCACCGACGGTGCCGGGCCCGCCACGTTCATCGACAGCTCGTGGCGACCGGTGGCGGTGCCGTGCACCCTGCCGACGGTGCAGAAGACATCGGCCAGGCCATTCTTGTCGATATCCGCGGCATCACAGCCGTGCCGGTCGACCCCGGTGAACGCGGCACCGGGGCCTCGCGCCAGACCCGAGGCACTGGCCAGCCACAGCTGCGGCAGGCCGAGGTGACGGGAGATCAGGATGTCACGCCAGCCGTTGCCGTCGAAGTCATGGACCAGGCCGCCCCAGGTGCTCGTCCTGGCAGGCAGGCCGAAGCCAGAGGCCACGTCCTTGACGCGCCACCCGGTGGGCGCCTTGGGGGCTCCGAAGCCCGGCGGCTTGGCGCCCGCGGGCTCGACCGTGCGGGCTTCCTGCTCCGCCACATCCTCGGGGTGGTCGGCATCGAGCCCCGCATCGCGGCGCTGCTTGACCCGGCTGACCGATACCTTGCGCTTGCTGCCCGAGAGCTCGACCAGGCAGGACTCCATGGCGAAGGTGGTGGAGCCGACCGAGCCGCCGGCCACCACGCTCTCTGGCCCGGCCGCCAGGGAGCGCAGCTCGGACGGCAGCCCGGATGGCGTGTCGAGCACGCGGAACTGCCAGGTTCCGCCGCTGCGGGTAGCTGTGAACCCGCGCACCTCGCGATCGCCGGCCGCGAGCTGGGCACCGGCGAGGTGGATGGTGCCCTCATCGTCGGTCGCGACGGCGCGAGCGATGAGGCTCCGCCCGTCGGCGAAGGGCACGTCCACGTTGCTCCACCGTTGGCCATCCCACTTCATGAGCAGGGGCAGGTAGCGGCCGCTGCCCTTGGGCAGGTGGTACCCGGTGGCCCAGCCGCGGTCGTCGGCGTCGAAGTGGACATCGGTCAGGACGGCCTCGCCGGCCCCCACCGCGCCGGGCGTGACCTGCTTCCAGCCGCTCGCGGTGCGACGCGCGATGTAGGGTCGCATCCACTTGCCGCTGCGCTGCCACCAGCCCACGGCCCAGACCGAGCCGGTGGCTGTGGCGTCGACCGCGGTCAGGGCCAATTCGCCGCTGGTCGGCGGGTCCAGGCGCTTCCAGCCCCCGCCGCGCTTGCGAAGCGCGGTGGCGCGCAGACGGCTCCCGTCGTTGCGCGCCCCAACGGCCCAGGTCCCGCCCTTGGTGTCCGCCGTGTCGGTCAGCGTGGAGCTGCCTCCGTGGAGCTTGTCCGAGACCATCGAGCCAGCGACGACCTTGGCGGTGGTGCCCACGACCGGGCTGTTGCGGTAGCCGCTGACGGCCAGCGTGCCGTCGGCGATGGGAGCACCGCCGGTGAACCCGGCTGCGTAGACGCGTGGCACGGCGACCCGCGCCCAGGCGCCCGAGTCCTTCCGGAAGACGAGCGGGCCCTTCTGGTGGTTGCCACCGAGCAGCCAGCGCGGGCCCCGGTCATCGGGCACGACGGCCAGGATGAAATCGGCGCCCGACTCGATGGGGAGCTTGATCTCCCGCCAGCCGTCCTGGCACTCGGCGGTCGCCGCGCTCGCGATCGAGGAGCCGAGCGGCAGCGGTAGCGACATCGGCCAGTCGATGGGCGATGCCGCCACCATCACCGCGAAGGCGGTTGCGATGGCAAGCGCGCGCGGTGAGGCGTATCGGTGCAACGGGCGGGTCTCCCTCCTTGCGCGACGAGGCGCTCTGCATCCAACCTAGCACGCTCACCGGGAGTGCGGCGGCCGGCGCCCCGACAGTGGGGTGGCAACGCACCGAGAGTGCGGCAACGCACCGGGACGCCCGCTCGGCGCAGGCCGATGCTACGGGAGCGCGCGGATCATGCCGCCGTCGACGGGCACGATGGCGCCGGTGACGTAGGACGCGGCCGGTGAGAGCAGGAAGGCTGCCACCCGTCCGATCTCGGCGGGGTCGCCGTATCGACCCAGCGGGATCCTGGCTTCTGTCTGACGCTGGACCTCCTCGACGGTAACGTCGTCGGTCTCCGCCCGGCTGGTGTCCAGCTGGCGCACCCGGGCGGTCGCGAAGCGGCCCGGCGCCACCCCGTTGACGCGGATCGGCGCGATCTCGCTGGTGAGGCTCTTGATGAGGCCGGCCAGGCCCGGCCGGAGCACGTTGCTGGTGGTCAGCCCCGGGATGGGCTCGCGCACACTGGAGCTGAGGTTGATGACGATGGCGGGGGCATCCCCCTCGCGCAGGTGAGGCAGCGCGGCACGGATGAGTCGGAGCGTCGACTGCAGCGTGCCGGCAATGGCACGGGCCCACTCGTCCTCACCGAGAGACTCGAACGTGCCGGCGGGCGGGCCACCGGAGTTGACCACGAGCAGGTCCAGGCCGCCGAGCTGGGCCACGGCGTCCGCGACTGCTGCAGCCGGGCCGTCAGGCGTGGACAGGTCGGCCACGACCGACCCTGCGCCGAGTTCGGTGGCCCGCGACTCGAGCGTCTCCGCGGTCCGCCCGGCAAGGACGAGTCGAGCGCCTTCCGCCGCCAGCACGCCGGCGATGCCAGCACCGATGCCGGAGCTGCCGCCTCCCACGAGTCCACGCTTGCCACTCAGCCCCAGGTCCACGTTGCCACTCCCCTGCTCGATGCGGTGTCAGGAGCCAGAGTAGCGGCTGCCCCGGTCAGGCCGAAGAAGGACCCGATGCCGCCTCGAATCACGACCATGGCCGACCGGACCAGGCGGCGCCCGCGAACCATGAGCAGGCCCACGCCTGCGTACTTGGTCTCGCGACGGATGCGCGTCGATTCGTCGAGACCCAGCTCGGGTCGAACGCCAAGCAACGAAGAGCTGGCGACCTCCATCAGTCGCGTGATCGTCCAGAACCAGCTACGGGCGCGCCGGAAGCCGCGCAGGCCGCGGTGGAAGTCTCCGCTTGGCGAGTGGGCCAATGCCTCATCAGGTGGCAGCCGGTCTTGCGTAGTCCACGGGGCTAGACTCGGTGAGACACGAAGCGACGAGGCTGGACGAGGTCCCGGACATCGCCGACAACATCGGCCAGGACGGGGGCTCTTCGATGGAGGTTGGTCGATCAGATGCGTGGAAGAAGCGTGGCGCTCACGTTCGATGCCGAGTCAGGCGCTAACCGACCCACGCACAGCGTGCGAGAGCGAGGATGGGCGGCAATCCTCGACACGTTGAGTCAGGCCGGCGTCCCCGCGACTTTCTTCCTTCAGGTGGACTGGGCATGTCAGCACCCTGGACTTGCCCGACGCACCGCGGCAGAAGGGCATCTCATCGGGAACCACACGCTCAACCACCTCCCACTCGGAGACCAGCCCGAGCACCTCACCGATCAGATCGAGACAGCAGCCGCGATCATCCGGGACTTGCTCCCCGGCGTGGACTCGCACCCTTGGTTCCGGCTTCCCTACTTCAACGGCCGCAGGTCTACCCCTGTCCGTCAGGCGATCGCGGCGCTCGGATGGGAGCACATCGGCTGCAATTGCGACGCCTCCGACTGGGACCCTGCTACCTCTACCCCAGACAAGGCCGTCGCGAACGTTCTTGCCGACTACGCGAATCTCGGGCCCGGACCGGAGGTCCCGGCGGTGGTGATGTTCCATACTTGGCCGCACCCGACCCCTGCCGCCGTCGCCGCCTTGATCTCCACGCTACGCGAAGAAGGCGCGGTGTTCGTCAGGATCGATGAGCTAGCGGAGGAACAACGCGCTCAGGTCTACTGACATGGACCGCTTGCTCGAGCGGCAGAGCTACTTCCGCCGGACGTCATGAAAGACCGCTGAGTACGAGTTCAAGGTGTCCCGGGTCAACAGCTACCGCGTCTCCGAAGGGATAGCCGTCATACGCGTACTCGTATACCAGCATCGAGTACCGATGCTTCATCAGTCTGCACAAAGCGATCGCAGAAGGGCTGATGAACCGAGGGGAGAAGCACTCGATGACCGACCCGCCTGACGGCATGAACAGCGTGTGCACGAAGGCAGCCCCGTGCGTTCCCGCAAGTGCGGTCGCGCCAGAAGTGAGACCGATCTGCTGCTCGAACGGGAGCGCCGCGAGATCGATGATCTGGAAGCCATGCCGTTCCAGGATTTCGGCTATTTCGTCGCGGTTCGCCAGGAGCCTCCCGGCGCTCGTGGACGCCTGGCGATCCATCCAGATCCGTTTCGGGCCGCCATCAGCTACGGAACCGGACTTCTCCAGCATGTGTGATCGGAGGGCACGAAACGTGTCCGGATGCTCCAGCGCACGCCTCCCGGCGAAGGCCGGGCCGTAGGAAACGCTGTGATAGCGAGTGGGCAGGTTCATGGGATCGACGATCCGCTCGCGAGAGATGCCCAGCATGGCCAAGGACGGATAGGCGAATGGCGGAGGGTCATTGACCACGTAGCACCCTTCGAACCCCGATTGCTCCATCACATACGCGCGCGTCAGGCTCTCGGTGACCCAGATGAAGAAGTTCGTGTGCCAGAGGTTCGAGAGGATGCAGACGTCTCGGTCATCCACCACCGTCTCGAATGGGATCTTGAAGGGCTCGGCCATGCCGAAGAAGTCGTGCTTCAGCAGATACTCGAGACTCCAGGAGTAGGTCACGTTCTCCAGCGGAACCTCGTGATCCCCGACCAGATGCATCCCCAGATCCGGGAGATAGAGCACGTCCGACGCGCGGCCTACTCGGATCCGGTCGTGGCCGACACGGAGCTCTGTGACCCCGTTGACAGGCTCCAATTCGCGGCCATCGAAGATAGAAACGCTCTCGAGCGCGTCGAACCTCACGGTGCTGGTGGGCATGTAGGTCGCTCCGAAGGAGTAGCGGGAGTTACGCGTGGTAGCGGCCCAGGGGCCTGCTCCGTCTCGAGAACGTTCGCGACGAGACAGGTCGCACGAAGCGATCAGTAGGATAGCGCTACGAGAGTCCCACGTTGCCTGGTGCTGGCGATAGCGCTGTACCGTCAGCCAGCAGCGGTCGAGTCAGGCGGCTTGCCGTGCATCCGCCTAGCCTGTGGAATCAGTCCGGGAAACCGCGCGGGGGCCCCGCGACCAGTCCTTGGGCTGCGCCTCAAGGTAGGGCTCGCCCTCGAAGTCGGGCAGGAACCTGGTGTCGATCTCCTTCACGAACGCACGCAGCTTGGACTCGTCCCGGATAGGGCGGAAGCCGGGTTGGTGGCTCAGCAACTCGACAAGTTCCCGCAGCGAGTACAAGTGGACATCGTCGATCAGCAACACGCCACCCTGGCGCAACAACGCGTTCAGGTAGCAGAAGTCGACGAATACCGTGGGCCAGCCCCGGCCGCCATCCATAAGCGCGACGTCGAATCTCCGGTGCAGCAGGTTGGGCAGGGAAAGCTCAGAGCGCGCACCGATGAACTGCCATCGCCCAAGGTCTAGCCCGCGCTGATCGATCTGGTCGGCGATGCGTGACCCCAGCGCCAAGTCCGGCGAGACGGATACTACGTGCCAACCCATCTCGAGGAATCCCAGCGTCGTGAGTCCCGCCCCGGTCTCGATGACAGTGACCTCATTGCGGCCGACCATCCGCGATACGAGGTCGAGCATCGGCCCGAGAAGGTCCTGACATCCACCGGGATAGGTGTGGCCATCCATTCCGCCATGCAGGAACGGGGGATCCGTGAGCAGCGCCACGACACGCTCCGGTAGATCCGCTGCCTCCTTCAGGTTCACCGATCGCCCTCCACGGTGGACGGGGTCGCGTCGAACCCGGCGCCATGCTCTCTGATCAGGCCCAACTCTGCCAACTGCGAGGTCCCCTCGTATCTCTGGGACCCCTCGTGGTACGCGGACACGGCTGGATCAGACCTCAGCACGTCCCAGTAGACCGCATACTCGGAGGCATCTTGCCAGTGCTGCTTCCTGCTGACCTCCTCCTGCGCGCGCTGGTACAGGTCGGCCATCAGCTTGAAGTGGAGCAGAACCCCCGTGGTGGGTGCCTGTACGACCCCAGGTTGATTGTGGATGGACTCGATAGAGAGGCCTTTCCGCCACCTGATCAACGGGAATTTGGTCAGCCACGGTGACGTTGCCGCTGGAGCCCGGCCCCTCCAGAATAGGCGAAACCTTGGACCGCCACGGCTTGGCACTCCCCATCCGTCACGCATCCAATAGGTGTCCGCGTCGAAGAAGGGGGCCGCCGCGATGAGAGGTTGCCCCCTCTGGTAGGCCGTGTCACGGATGGGGCGATCGGCGTACATGTCCAGCATGAACGATCTCACCGTCTCCGCGCCGACCCGATCGAAGCGCGCAGTCAGGGTCTGCAAGTCGAGGTTCTCCGAGTCCGGGTACGTGAAGAGCTCGTCCGCATCCAGGATCAGCGCCCAGTGTCCCAGAGCATGGGTGTCCAAGATCTCGTTGATCCACGCGACGCCGTAGCGAGCCGCTGCGTAGCTTTGGTCGGTGGTGAAGACATGGACGTCCGGCTGGCCAAGGAGGAAGGCGGTGGAACCATCCGTGGAGCCGTTGTCCACGATGAAGAAGCGCTCCACGCCGAGCTCACGGTGATGGTCCAGGAAATGCGGCAGGCGCAGGTTCTCGTTCCTGACGCAAGCGACACCGAGGATCGCAGCCGGGTGGGGAGCCGTGGGAGGCCCCCCGACGAAACGCAACTCCGATCGGGTACGGATCACACCCGGCGTCGGTCGAGCGGCTGGATCACCCGCGAGGGCTCCCAGCAGGCTATCCCTGAGCTCGTGGACCCGCGACCGGGCGGCGTCAGCACGTGCCCGTGCTTCGCCCCGCGCCCCAGGTGACCGACACCAGTCGAACGCCTCCTGGAGATCGGCGTCGTTCAGCGACGCGGCGTTGAGCAGGATGGGCCACCCAAGTACCTCTGCCTGGCGTGTGATCTTGGCACCACCAGCTATGGGGTCGACCGCGATGACCGGGACTCCGTTCTTGAGCGCGAGCACCATCCCGTGCAGTCGCGTAGAGATGACGAGGTCCATCCGCGCGATGACCAATTCGACCTCCGCAGCGGAACGGAGCCCTGAGTCATTCCGGTCCAGGCGCGTGTCTATCTTCACCACTGCCATCTGTCGGGCCTGGACGAGGCGCTCGATCGCCGCGTTTGCCCATTCGTGTCGCGCTCGATCACCGTACTCGAGCTGCGGCTCTACGAGCACCAATCCGACTACCGGCACCTTGGGTTGTCCGCTGACGATGGAGATATCCGGGTCGGCGTTGAAGTCACTGTCCCGCTCCAGCAAGACGTCGAACGGGTTCCAGAATCCGAGCGGCTTCATCATGGTCAGGTTGATGCCGATCTTCTGGCAGTCCCCAAACCTCTCCAGCACGTCGAGGGCGTCCGCATTGTCGGAGAAGGGACCGCAGACGAAGACCAGGTCTGAATAGTCCGACGGAACTACCGACTGCCAGTCAACCCCTCCGTCGAACGGCTCCGCAAGTGCCACATCGAACGAGTAGCCAGCGTCTGACAGCCACTGGCAGACCACGTCCTTGGCCATGAGATCGCCAGCCGTCGCGCCGCGGTATGCATAGCTGAACCAACCGACGACGAGCACGCGCGAACCCGTCGCGTCTCCGGGTGTGTCGGGTCCGCCCGCGTTCAACCCATCACCATCGATAGGAACTCCGGGAGCTGATCCAGGTCCACGGAGTAGTCCGAGCGGCCAGGAAGGTCGCTCCTGCGGTGCGTCGTTGGGCATGGCAGGACGACGACCCGGTGCCCCAGCACTCGCGATACCTCGGCGTACCAGTCGCCGTTCTGGATCGGCGTGAGGTGACCGTCGTCGTCCACTGGAACACCGGGGGTGAGGTAGCCGACACGCGCGCCTCGGCGAGCAAAGAGCGTAAGCAGAAGTGCTGAACCGTCCGGGCCTATGATGACGTCTGCAGCGCGTATCGCCCCGAGCTGCTCGGCGAAGGTCAACGTCTCTGGGGCAACGATCGTGAAGCCGCGCTCTTCGAACCACGCCTCCACCTGCAGCTGGTTGCCGAGATGCCGCCACTGGCTGGCAGCTCCGCGCGCGAGGTACAGCAGCCGCGGCCCCACCTGCGGCACAGCCCGTCCGGCTCGAGCGAACGCGTCCGTGTAGACACCGGCGAATGTCTCCGCGTCCACCGCAAGTCCATCGCTCAGATACTTGCCTCCATGGATGACGCCTGACGGGATGTGCACCGGCATGGATGCAGTCCACAATCGATGGACCAACACACGTTCGCCGACATCCAGCGTCACGATCTGCCGAGATGCTCCCGCGAACATCTCGACGGCTTGTCGGTGCTGGGGAGGCATGACTCGGTCGACGAGTATCGGGATGGCAGCGAAGCTGGGATCAGGAAGCCAGGCGAGCAGCCGAGGGAGGAACTGGAGCATCCAGTCGCCGAACGCGTGCGTGTGGAGTCCCACCAACGGCATCGCCGATGCCACTGCCCGCATCCCATCTGGCGACAACGACGGCATCAAGACCGTGTCGTCGGTGGCAGCGAGAACCATCGGATCCACATCCAGACGGACCGGCACCTCCTTCAACTCCTGCCGCGTGACATCGAGCAAGGCCTCTGATCCGCAGACGATGAAGTCGGACTTGCCGGCCACGACGCCATCGCCGAGGACCGTGGCGAAGAATGAGCGGGTAACGCGTGGGCGAGCCGGCGGACGGTGACCTGTCACCATCAGGGGCGGCCGCACTCGCACAGTACGGGTTCCGGACAACTCACGGAATGGCAGGGCGTGCTCGCGCAAGTACTCGTCGAGTGGGCGCAGCGGACATGCCGTGACGGATGGTGGCACTCCGGCGTGTGAGGTCGCAGCTAGCGTCACGGCGGCGCCTTCCGGCCCCAGGCGCTCGGAAAGGCTCGCCTTCCACGCCTGGATCTCGTACGGCGCGGGGATGCCGGCATCATCTACTGACTTGATCTTGGCGGGCGCATACGCGAAACGCAGTGGTGGGGGAAGTCCCTTCAGGAACTCATCGAACGACCCTGGACGCATCGCGTCCAGCAGCGAATAGCAGACATACGCCCGATCGTGGGCGCCAGTAGACAGGAAGTGGCGCCCAAGCGGGTGCAGGACGGCGGGAACAGTTACATGCAGGTCGTACGCAGCCTCGTGCAGCTTCGCCGAACCCGCCTCATCCCCCGCGGCCTCCAGTCGGCGAGCATCCACGACCAGTCGGAGGGCCTGGCGCACCGCGCCGCCTTTCGAACCCAGGCGGGCCAGCGAGCCCTCTGCGGCGTCCAGGTCGTCCGCCTCGAGCGCAGCCATCGCCTCATCCAGTCCGTTGACCACATCACGGATGGACGTGGCGAAGGCGCGGCCGTCGCACCCGTCAGCCATCGCGCTCACTCATCCGCTGCTTCGACTCGCGACGATAGGCGGGGAAGAAACCCGACCGATCGGCGGGGTCGGCCCCGTGCTCGAGGCAGAGCTCCCGATAGCGTGCAGCGTTCAGGATGCGCTTGATGGCCAACCTCGGCCGGCGTTCACCCCCGAGTCGGCGCTTGGCCTCAGCCACTGAGTCGCCCTCTTGGACCCCACTGCCAATCCCGAGCCAACGGACCTGTTGCCGCATCATCACTTCGACTACATACCACGTCAGCCCAAGCAGGAAACGGCGGCCATCCTCTGAGGCGACCGCAAACAGCAGCTCAGCGCAGTGGGCGGTCCGCGCCGCCAGGATGGCGGCAACAGGGCGGCCGCGCGGGTAGGCGACGACGGTCGAGCCTTCCATGTCGCATAGTCCCTGCAGAGTCAGCCTAGTCATCGCGTAGACCGGTTCAGCTCCTCGTGCCCGCATGAACGACGGAAACAGGTCCAAGAGCACGGCCCCTGCGGTCGCGTCGCCCTCGACGTACTGCGCCCGCTCATCATCGAACGACTTCAGGATCCGCCTGTAGTTCCGGGACATGCGGCGTGCTAGTCCGGTAGCACCGAGTGTGAGATCGAGGAAGTACGCGGTATTCGAATGTGATGTATCAGGCAGCGTGCGCAGTCCGCCGGGAGCGAGTAGTGGGTGCAGCCCAAGATAGGCTGCGACCGCACCGGTTTGGGCACCATAGTCATCCAGCGCAGCCGAGAACCCAGCAGGATCCCCGTCGCCAACGGGACCTGCGAAGCCGAACGGCGTCACCAGGTCTGAATCCCGACCAAGACTGCGCTTCGATATCGGGCATAGGATGGTGGCGCCGGGATCTCCAGCGGCAAAGAGGAAGATCGGATCTGGCCACGACGCCTGCAGGGCCTGGTTGTATGCCCAGGTGTGGGCGATCGCGTGAGGCACTCGGGCGACCGCAGCCTCCCAGCGCGCACGATCGGACAGGCCGATCACTTGGAATCCTGCCGTCATCAGCGCTTCACGGGTAGCCGGTCCGCCTCCGCGAGGGCGTCGCTGGCCCGGTAGAGCCCTCGGCCCATGTAGCCGTGTGGTTCATGGAACCATTGGAGTCCGGCTGCCTCGAAGGCCTCATGGAATTGCACCTCGCTGAACAGGCCGAGCTCATGCCGCTCGGTGAAGCGATGAACCCGGTTCGATTCCGCCACGAGGTACTCGATGTCCAGGATGGCGAGATCGCCTTCCTGCTCCTGCACGTACATCCACGCCAGCCTAAGGTCAGGCTCGTCCACGAAGTTGGCGGCGACATGCCGCCTCCAGTAGCTGGCTGGCGTGAACCACGGCTCCACCAAGAGAAGACCGCCGGGAGCGAGATGCCTAGCCATCGAGGCGATCGCATCGCGGAGCCCCTGCTCGTCACGCGTGTATGCGATGGAGCTGAAGAGGCAACTCACGACGTCGAACGAGTTGCCGAGATCGAACCGCCGCATGTCCTCGACGAACAAGTCGGCATCGGGAAGTCGGCCGCGCGCGATCTCGAGCATTTCGACGTTGAGGTCCAGGCCCGCTGTGACGAGGCGATCCCCGACGAGCTCCATGACCCTGCCCGTCCCACATGCAACGTCGAGCATGGTTCGCGCCTTCGGATCGTGCCGTCCGATATCCGCCAACAGGGCTTCAACCTCGCCCTGGTAGTCCTTGAACGCGTACATCGAGTCGTAGAACCGGGAGGACTTGGTGTACATGAGTGTCAGGTCCAGGGGTTGCGCCCGACGACGGGCCGAGAAAGGTAGCTGGGGAAGGTCAAAGTCTCCTCTGATCGACTCGCCTCGACAAGGTCCCGATAGCTGATCTTGTCCACGATCCGACCACCGAGCAGTGTCCCCTGAGTGCCCGTCGACCAACCCCGTTTGAAGTCGGCGAGCCCGTCCGACTGCCCGAATGGTCCGGCATTGGACCCGAGGTCGATCCATTCGATCCGGGATCCCGCCAGCCAGCTGATAGCCTCGGCAACGAGCGCGTAGGTGGCGGACACGTCGTACCCAGCCCGGGTCGAAGCCGCCAGGTGATAGTAGGCGGCGCTGCCCATGACGTACCACACCGTCATCGCCACACACTCTCGGCCTTGCATCGCTAGAAACGCGACTGCACCCGGGGCGATCAACTGGTCGTGGTAGTACGAACGCGACTCGGCCTCGGGGCCTGACATTCCATGACGATCTGCCAGTACGCGGACCAGCGTCATCCAATCATCGAGTCGTTGGACCGGTTGGGACTCGAGTTCGACGGTCACCGACCGACTAGCCTGCCGGAGGCGATAGCGGTGGCCTTGGGGCAGCGAGCGATGAAGGACTGTGTGCACGACAAAGTGGTCCTTGTACTGCTCGAGGTGATCTGGAAACGCTCGCGAGAACTGCTCGGCCGTCGCGCGCATGAACGGGTCCGATACCCCCACGACAGAAACGACCCCGCCCATGTCGCTGAGGTCTTCGGCGAGTCCGTCCCAGTCCAGACAGTGAGTGCGCCGGTAACCGACGCGCGCATGCAGCAGCGGTGTGCCCTCTATCGGTCGCGTGAGAACCCACGCTGAACTCCGGGGCAACCGCCGCGGCTCGCCAAACGCGGTGAGCGAAGCACCATAGGCTTCGCTGAGGTAACCGACTAGTGCCGCGGGCTGGCTCATTCCTCCCGCCCCAGCCGTTGATTGATGGCCCGCGGGGCCCGAACAGCCGCTCCGATCACTGCACAGACGGTATCGATCGCCTCGCCGTCAATGGCAGGCCCGGTCGGCAACGACAGCACCTCGTCAGATAGTCGCTCGGTAACCGGGAGTCGAGGGGGTCGCCCCTTCGCAAGGCTGAGATATGGCTCCATCCGATGGCACCCGGGCGCGAAGTACCGGCGCGCCAGCACGTTCTCGGCTATGAGCACTTCTTGGAGCGCGTCGCGATCGAATCCGACAGCCGACCGGTCTACCGAGATCACGATGTGCTGGTGGTTCCGTTGCTCGTTTCGGTCATGCTCCCAGAGGCGAATCCCCGGCAGATGCGCAAGACCCTCCGCATATCGCCTCTCATGCGTGCGGTTGACGTCGATCGTCGCTCGCATGGCGTCCAGGGATGTCAGGCCCATCGCCGCCGACGCCTCGCTCATCTTGGCGTTGGTTCCCCAATGGGCGGTCCGGTCGTAGTCCACGAATCCGAAGGAGCGCATCGTCGCGAGCTTCGCTGCCAGCTCCTCATCGTTGGTCGTGATCGCACCCCCCTCGAAGGAGTTGACGAACTTGGTGGCGTGGAAGCTGAAAACCTCCGCGCGCCCGAACGTCCCCACCATCCTTCCACGATCCGAACAGGCGAAGGCGTGCGCAGCATCCAAGACGAGGGCGATCCCGTGCCGGCGCGCCACGGACTCGAGCGCTTCAGGAGAGCATGGCCGACCCCAAAGGTGGACCCCCACGATCGCACCGGTTGCCGGACTGATGAGTCGTTCCACGTGGGCTGGATCCAGGTTGCCTGTTCCTGGGTCGACGTCCGCGAACACCACTCGCATCCCCAGGCCGTGGAACACGTGCGCGCTCGAGATGAAGGTGAAGCTCGGGACGATGACCTCGCCCTCAAGCCCCAGTGCGACAGCGACTAGGTGGAGCCCTGAGGTCGCACTCGCCACGGCGATCGCATGACGGGCCCCGGTGATGGCCGCCACTCGCGCCTCGAACTCCTGTACGAGTGGGCCGCCATTGGTCAGGACCCGCTGCTCGAAAACCGACCGCATCCGCCTGAAGAAACGCTCCGGATCCCCGATACCCGGCCGCCCGACATGCAGCGGCTCTACGAAAGCCGGGCTCCCGCCCATAATCGCAAGTTCCCCGGCTGACTTCGGTGATGCCACGCCGCCAGTATCCGATATCCAAGGGCGGCCGCCGATACTCATCTTGAGACTCGCGCCGCGACCGTGCCCGGTGTCGGGCCCACATCCTAGACGGAGTGCAACGATGGACGAGCCCCTCGACCAACTGGTTTCAAGCCCACCCCTGCTCCATACATGGGACAAAGGCGGTTCGTGGAATACCGGAGGGTTCGACGGTACAGCGCTCGAAAGGCTGCATCGCCTGACGACTGGCGCTGGCGTAGAACGAGTGTTGGAGACCGGAGCCGGCTGCTCGACACTCGCATTCATCCTCTCGGGCGTCGCCAGCGTGACGAGTGTCTTTCCCGATGCGGGACTCGCGAAGAGGATCGGCTCGTGGCTCGACGATCGAGGCGTCACCTACGGCGAGTGGGAGCCCGTACTCGGCATGAGCGAAGACGTGTTGCCGGACCTCACGCAGCCCGGCACTGCGGCCATCGACCTGGCCCTGATCGACGGCGGACATGGCTGGCCGACCGTGTTCGTCGACTTCTACTACATGAATCGAGCGCTGCGTCAGGGCGGCCTGCTTGTCGTGGATGACCTTCAGCTATATGGCGTAGCCGAGCTCGCGCGTTTGTTGTCCGTGCAGCCCGGCTGGAGCTACCACTCTGACGTGAGCCCCAAGACGGCTGTCTTTCGCAAGAACAACTCCGATGCGAGGCTTCCGGACTTCGGCGGCCAGCCATACATCCGCTTGCGCTCGAACCTTCCTGGAGCCAGATCTCATCTAACCCTTTGACCCGCCTGATGCCCTTTCTCTGGGCAAGTCAATCTCGCAGGACGTCCACCGAAGTCGACAAAGCACGACCCGCCTGTCTGTAGTGCCGATTCCTCCAGGTGGCCGTGGCAGTTGGCAAGTACTCCGAAAGTTCTTCGTACTCATCAGCCAACGCCACTCGGAGACTCTGATAGACCCTTGGCTCCATCTCCATCTGCTGGCCGACATGGTGTTGCTCCGTGACACGGCCGATGTCGAGTTCCTCGATCGGGAGCTCGAGCCAGGCGAGGATCCGGTCGACGAATCCGTGCGGAGAGTCTCTCACGTAGTCATACGTGTATGCCCGCACCTGGTCGGCGGGGAATGCGTCGTAGAACCGTCGCAGAGTGCGTGAGTACCTCGAAAGCTCGATGACATCGGGCCGGCTGGCGATCGCATGGGCGGCGTCGGGCACTTGCCCTTCTCGGACCAGCATCCGGACCTGCGACCAAGCGCGGTCGATCGGAATCGCGCACGATCAAGAGGATGCGAGCGTTGGGAGAGAGGCGAGCCATGTGTCGAATGGCCGGCGTGGGCAGCAGCGAGTACAGGGGATCTACTTCTGCGCATAGTTGATCAGGTGCGGCGTGGGCATAGATGCGTCCGTACCATTCATCGGTGACTTCCGGTTCCCCGATCAGATGCAGTAGATCGTCAGTGGAGTCCCCGATGGAGGCTGGGCCAAGGCGAGCACGCCGGAGCGCGATCGCCTGATCGGCTCCGAACCACCTTCTGCGGGCGGCCCATTCAGCATCACCAGGCCGGTGGAGTTGGTTGTAGAAGTGCAACTCCTTCACAGGCGATACCCATACCCGTGGGTGAGCGCCAAGAAGTGCCTGCAGCCAAGTGGTCGCAGCCTTCTGTGCTCCGATGCAGTAGAAGTCCGGATACCGAAGTCCGACCAGGTTGTCAATCATGGCCGCGTACGAGGATCGACCGTTGGACGGGTACAACCCACGGCCTGGGGTGGACTCGGGCTGCGAAGGTGCTGCCGGGTACCGATGGTTATGCCTCCGCCGGTGGGTAGTGGGAGACGACTGCGCGAAGTACCACCGTATCAGCCTCCACGGATGGACGCGACCCTGACGCTCGATCCTCGAAGCCTGTCTTCGCGTCCGACCGCGGCAGGCTTCGACTACCGAAGAGGCCGTTCAGCTAGCCGCCGATCGAAGGCGACCGACGATCGAGCATTCCGACGCATGCGTCCGCTGCGTTGGGC
Source organism: uncultured Chloroflexia bacterium (assembly GCA_963712745.1). Taxonomy (GTDB): domain Bacteria; phylum Chloroflexota; class Limnocylindria; order Limnocylindrales; family CSP1-4; genus JAFMJV01. The sequence goes on from CAVQJC010000005.1 coordinate 176,475, forward strand.
GACCCTGTACGCGGTGGTGCGAGTAGGATTGTCCACGCCACCGAGGATGCGACAGGGAGGGTGATGACTGACAGCAGCGGCACGGACCTGCCTCCGACTACCCGCCGGGAGCAAGACCTGGATCGAGGACTACGTACTCGCGGTACCAGTCACCTGGTGTCGGAGTTGGCACGTGTGACCGCGGGGCTGGAGGAGCTCGAGGAGCTGCTCCTTAAGATGGGTGAGCGGCTCGATACGCTAGAGGCATCTGTCGGAGCCTTGCACGTGCCGCTGGTGCGGGATTCGATGGTCCGTGGCATCGACGGCGTGCCCTCGGAGATCTCGATCACCGCCGACATGCCGCTGGACCCAGCTGACGGGTTCCACGCCCTCGAGTACGACTCGGGCGGACGACCTTTCCGCTGGACTGGCGCCGCGGGAAACGTCTTCCGCTTCAGTGTGCCGCTCGATCGCCGGGCAAGAGTGGTAGCGAACCTCGCCCTCTGGGCGTTCGGCAGAGTCATGGCCGACGGCCCGACGTCGATCGCCTGCGAGGTGGACGGCGTTCGTGGCATAGCGAAGAGGTCAGCGATCACTGACGTGGACGCCGTGTTCGAGGTCGAGTTGCCGGCGAGTCCCAAGCGGATGTCCGCGGTCCTCGCCTTCGAGGTTCCTACGGGCCCGCCCGAGAACTCGGAGGATGATCGCGAGATCGGTGTCCCGTTCCGCTACCTTCAGGTCGGCTAGAGGCGATCCGTGACGATGACGACACCGATCGTGGCCGCGGTCTGCACGTACGAGCGACACGACCTCCTCCGACAGGCCATCGGGAGCCTCGTCGGGCAGACACTCCCACAGAGCGACTACCGCATCCTCGTCGTCGATAACTCGCCCCCGAGCGACCGGCGCGACCACGCGCAGCAGTCGTACTCGGACATCGCCAATCTCGCCTATGTCACGGTGGACACGCCCGGACTGTCGAACGCTCGCAACGTCGCGGCACGCGGAGCGGCAAGCGAGTACATCGCGTATCTCGACGATGATGCGGTCGCTGCCGAGGACTGGCTCGAGCAAGTGCTCGCCGTCTTCGAGCAGTTCGGCGACGCCGCGGGCATAGTCGGCGGCAAGGTCGAGCCCCTCTGGACCGCGCCTCGCCCAGCATGGCTCTCCGACGACATGTTGGGATCGCTGACGGTGGTCGACCTTGGCGACGTGACGCGTGAGAAGCACAAGGACGAGTGGATCGCCGGAGCGAACTTCTCCGTGCGCGTCGAGCCGCTGCTTGAGCATGGCGGGTTCGACACGAAGCTCGGACGGACCGGTGGCAACGTGCTGCTGTCGAACGAGGATGTCGCGTTCGTGGCGAAGTTCGAGGAAGCCGGCTACCGCACCATCTGGGCGCCCAAGGCCGTCGTCTCGCACCGGGTCGAGCCGGAACGCGTGACACAGTCGTGGTTCAGGCGGCGATATGCATGGCAGGCGGTCTCCGACTTCATGTCTGATCCCGAGACGGCCAAGAGCCGGTCATCGGGAGACTGGCGAAACCTGGTCTCGTTCTTCAACGATCTACCCCCTCGCCTGCGAACCCCGCGAGGCCTGATGGTGGACCTCGATGACCCGGGCTTGGCTCGTCGGCAGATCGGCGTGGTGTATAGCGCGACAGCGCTGCTACTCGCGGGCGCGTCGCTGGACGATCTGGAGCGGGAGTCGTAGGCGCCGTGCCACCGCCCTTCTCGGTCGCGGTGCTGTCGCCCGCCCCGACGTGGCCACTGGACTACGGGAATCGCAAGCGGATCCGTCGCGTATGCCATCAGCTGCAGGAGCTCGGAGGCAGGATCAGCTTCATCCTCTATGCCCTCGAGGACGACTGGCGACGACAGTACCCGCGGTATGCCTTGGAGGAGATGCGACGCCAGTGGGAGGACGTCCACCTGATCATCCCGACGGTGCCGTACCATCCGGCCGCACGCGGGCTGGATCACCACATCGACGAGTGGTGGGATCCCGCCATCGGCAGCTTCCTCGACTGGTACTTCCGTGCCCGGCGCCCAGACGCCATCGTCGTCAACTACCCGTACCTCAGCAAGGCGCTGGACCACGCTCCCTCGTCCTGCCTTCGCATCCTCGACATGCACGATCGGTTCGGGGACCGTCGGGACCTCCTGGCCGGGCTCGGCGTCGGCTCCGAGTTCTTCCACACGACACCCGAGGAAGAGGCAAAGGCGCTTTCGCGTGCCGACCTCGCGCTTGCGATCAAGGACGAAGAGGCCGTCTACTTCCGGTCCATCTGCACGACGCCGGTGTTCACGCTACCGCACATCGACCCGATCTCGAGTTGGAACCCGACGACCGATGAGGACGGATACCTGCGCATCGGTCTCCTCGGGGCTCGGAACAGCGTGAACGTCACGAATACACGGCGGTTCCTTGACATCGCTCTGCCAAGGATCACCGCGGAGATGGCCCCAATCAGGGTCGTCCTCGGGGGTTCGATGTGCCGCGACCTGTCCTCGTACGCCGGTCATCCGCTCGTCACGATGCTGGGTTCGCTGGAGCACATCGCGACGTTCTACGAGTCCATCGATGTTTCGGTCGTACCGATCGAGCAGTCGAGTGGCCAGAAGATTCGAGTGGGTGAAGCACTCAGTCTGGCGGTGCCCATCCTCGCTCACCGACATGCTTTCGAGGGATACGTACCCTCGCATCGGCTGCATCAGGTGGACAGCCTGGATGGACTCGTTGACGCCTGTATCGAGCTCTCGTTCGACCGCTCGGCGCTGTCGAGCCTGTCAGCCGCCTCGCATTCCTCACGCGTCCGCACCGAAGAGAAGTCGCGCGCGGCTATCGAGTCCATCGCTCGTCTGGCGCGATCGCACGTGCCTTCCAGCCTCTTCGTCGTGCCTGTCGCGGCGCTGTCAGAACAGCCCGAACTCAGGCTCCACATCGTCTCCGCCGCAGCACTCGCTGGCAGCTACTCACGCATGAGGGTGCTGCTCACCGGAGGGCCTCCGACGGACGACCTGGCTCCGTTGATATCCGTCCTCAGAAGCATGGGACAGGTCTTCGCTGTCGAACGCGGTCAACCCGAGGTCGACGCGGTCGTCGCGGACTCGCTTGAACTCGTAGCGTCGCTCGAGACGGTCGATGTCTGGTGCTACGACGAGTCCCAGCTTGCGACGCTCGCTGATCGACAGCTCAATGTGCTGGTGAGCTCGGGCTTTCCCCCCGGCGAGCGCAGCCTCCGATTGTTGCCGCCCGTGCACTGCGCCGTCGAAGGTCGAGTCGGCCTCGTCCACGTCCCCAGCCGGAACAGGGCTGACCCGCTCCGCGTGAGACAGGTCTTCCCACTTGGTCTCATCAGCGACCACGCCGCAGACGTCCTGCCGGAGATGCTCGAGGCAGAACCAGTCGACGCGGCCCTCGTGGTCTCGGACACCGCGGCCGACCCACTCGTCGCGATCATCCTGGCGATCCTTCAGTCTGCGCGTGTCAGCACGACATTCACAGCGCCGACAGAGGTACTAGATGGACTCGGGGCCCTGCTGCGACACGACCGCCTGGATCGCGGCTGGTCGCTTCGGACCATGGAGACGCCAGTCGCGCGCGAATGGCTCAGAAGCCAAGCCCCCAGGCTCGTATTCGACTGTGCGGTGAGTGATCCGGACATCGAGGCATCGATGCTGATCGTCGATGTCCACGCCCGTCGCGGACTGGGCGGGAAGCCGTGGCGTGCCAGCTATCCCGGGAAGAGCGTGAGACTTGACGTCGTGGTGAGGGACATCCTCGAGTACGTACGTTCGGGTAGCGACCAGCGGCTCTACGGCCGCACCCGTGCCGAGGATGGGTCGGTCTATCTCTACAATCAGCGTTCGTTGGAGTTCCTGCGGTACCCGATCACCGCCTAGCGGCGTCTCGAACTCGGTCCAGCTCACTCGCGAGCTCGGCGTACACGAAGTCTCGTGAGAGCACCCTGGAGGCGGTCTCGTGCAGGAGCAGGAGACGCGAGTGGTCAGGACGCTCTGACAGGGCTCGCGCGACAAGTGTCGAGAATGCAGCCCAGTCCGACGCGATGAGGCAGAACCTGCGGAGCTCGAATCCGATTCCCTCTGCGCCCGTCGGGAAGGAAACCACCGTTCGCAGGTGCGCAAGAGCCTCGACCGTCTTGATCTTGAGCCCGGAGCCTGCCTCCGCGGGGTTCACGACCACGCGGGCATCGCGGTAGGCCCGGTCAAGGCTCTCGGGTCGCCCCAGGCGCACGACGCCGGGCTCGTCGCCTCGAAGGTCATCTCCGATCGATCCGGCGACGCAGAGGGTCGCGCCCGGGACAAGCCGAAGTACCCGCGGCCAAGCTTCACGAAGGAACCCGGCAAGCCCCATCCGGTTCAGCGGATTGCCCGATCCCACCACGAGCACGACCGGCTCTCTCGGCCACGGCCCGATCGCCGAGACTGGAAAGTCGACGCCGGTCGTTATGACACGCGCACGCGGGGAGAGGCGGCGAAGCCCGTCCGCCTCTTCGGGCTGGATGGCGATGACGATGTCGGCGTCGGCCAGGAGGATCGATTCCTGCTCGGCACTCATCGAGAGATGATCATCGATGCCCTCGGGCGGTCGCGCCGAGAACACGTCGTGTGTGTCCACCATGCGAACCGGACCTGCTCCGAGAAACGGCAGCGCCCTGGTCATGAACACATAGGTAGACATGAGCACAGCGGGCTTCAACTGCTGCTCAAGCACGCGGAGCACGTCAACCAGGATGTCCGGACAGTAGGTCTTCGTGGTGCGCTCCAGGCCGTCCGCACCGGCCACGCGCTCCAGTCGGCGGTCTTCATGTGCCCGCACGGTGTGACCGTCCAGGCGCGACAGGGCCGCGGATACGGCGGCTTCCTGGGTTCGCACGACAACCTCCCCATCCCGGCGAACGAGGGCGGCCTCGGGATGGCGTCGGAACAATTCGCGGGCTTCGTGTTCGGTGGGCTCCTCCCCCTCCAGTGGGCAGCAGACCAACACCACCCGCCACCCCTGCTGACGTAGCCATCGCAGCAGGCGATCCTGGCGGACCTCGTTGCCCGCACGCGGCGACCACGCCGGCACGTGCGTCCAGCAAAGGATGACTGGCGCCGGCTGAGGCTCTCTGTCGTGCGGCCGTGGCGGAACTTCGATGGCGTGGACCTTCAGGGCCCGTCCCAGGGCCGCATGCCGGTCATCGTCCCCAAGGTCTTGCGGCATCCGACAAACCTCCGAGCGCCTCGCAGGCTCGAGGCGAGCCGCGAGTAGCACACTGACCAGGTTCTGAAGCTCGGCCACGCTGGTCCCCACTGCTGAGCAACATGGCTGATCCTGACAGGGTATCCCGTATGGGCCACGAAACGACGCTTCGCGGGTTGTGTGGATGAGTAGCAGTCTTCAGCCCTGCCCTATCGTCTCTGCTATGGAACTGACGAGCGCCGCGGGTGCCAAGGACTTGTTGCGGCCACTCCTGGGGGCCAACGGGTGGCTGCCATGGGAGAGTGGCGCTGACTGCGCGAGGTGGCATCGATGTCGATGATCAAGCGCATATCCCAGCGACGAGCACCCCCTGGCAGCCGCCGCACACCCATCACGGGCCGAAGGCCTCCGCTTGCCGACATCGTGGAGTCGGATCCGAGGCTCACCGGGATGCTCCAGGACCTCGACATCGAGCTGGTCTTCGCCTTCCTCAAGCATCCGGTCAAGGTCATCGGGACGCAGGCGGAGACGCTCTTCCCCGAGGTTGACGAAGGAACGCACCAACGGTTGCGCCAACGACGTGCCTACCTGGTGATCGATCAGAGCAACGAAGGCTATCGGCACGTTGCCGAGTTCTCCGAGCTCCTGCACGCGTGGTGCCGGCTTCGCGCTGTGCCTCCGTCGACCCTGCTCTACGTGACGGCAAACACTGCGTACGCCCGCCAGTACCACGAGTGGTGCGATGAGACCAATCAGGCCGAGCGCATATCGCATCTCCATTTCAATGCGTATGTCCACGAGGTGGCGCTGGCGAACTCGATGATGCCTGAGACGGCGGACGGAACACGGCTGCTGCACCGCCATCCGCGCACGCACAGGTTCCTGAGCTTCAATCACGCCCCACGACCTGAGCGGATCCTTCTCGCTGCCCAGTTGCTGAGCGTCGATCCACCCGATGCCCTCGTATCCCTCGGCACTGGCAAGGGCACCATCGCAGCCGCCGCATCGGTCAAGCAGGCGATGAAGCGCTATGGCCGTGGGCGACTGCTGCGTCAGCACCGGGGCCTCTTCGGCCGACTCGAGTTCGATGTCCTCCAGTCGCGTACGACACTGCCCGAACCGGAACCCACCCGAGGTGAGCCGCTCTACCGGGACTTCGCGCTGCAGGAGTACGCGAGAAGCTACGTCAGTGTCGTGACTGAAACAGAGATGACGGGAGGGAGTATCCGACGGGTCACCGAGAAGACGGTCAAGCCTTTCCTCTTCGGTCACCTTGCCGTCTTGGTGGGCAATCCCGGAGCGCTGGACCTGGTCCGAGGGATGGGGTTCAGCACCTTTCACCCCATCATCGATGAGGGCTACGACAAGATCACTGATCCTCTTGACCGCCTCTGTGCGGTGATATGCGAGGTCGACCGACTACGAGGCATCGGGGTGACCGAGCTTCACGCGCGCTTCCTGGAGCTCGAGGAGGTCAGGCGAGCGAATCTCCGCCTGGGACACGATGTGCTCGCGCGCCGCCTGGCAGCCGAAGCATGCAGCGCAGTGACACGCCGTCTGCTCGATGGAGCGCCGGAAAGCAGGATCCTCCTAGGCGACTGCTCCGCGGGAGCGAGAGATGTCCTTGGCCATCTCGTACAACTGAACGTCGAGCCGGTTCAACTCTCGGAGCCTTGCGAGAACGTGCGGGTCGATGCTGTCGAGAGCAGGTCTCTTGCGGTTCACGTTCGTCCGCGGCACCGAAGGCAACGCCCGTCCGGTGATGCGCTCGATGACCGGCCCGCTCGTGTCCAGCTCGTCGGTCACGAGCACTGTGGCGAAGTCACGATCTATGTGCACCACGGCCTCGTCCAGCAAGTCGTCCGGGCAGTCGCCGAAGCGGAGCCCTGCTCGTGCTGCGATGTTGCGGGTCATCCCATTGTCGACGGCAAGCCGCCGCTGCCCGAAGACCCAGTCCTCCAATGAGATCTCCTCGCGGAGGATGCGGGCCTGTTCCTCACGGGCATCGCCAGCTCGTCGGACCCCAGGGATGGGAAGTCGTCTGAGCCACATGCGTCGGAGGTGCAGGTAGTGGTAGTAGAGGGAAACGACCCGCTCGACCGGATCGCGGATGACCGTGATGTAGCGGAATGGCCGTCCGAGCCCCTTGTGGAGTCCGTAGCGAAAGTGACCCATGACCAAGCGGAGCCCGATGCGCCGTTCGGCTGACAGCTCCCCGAATTCGTCCTGTCGAACGGCGAGTCGGAGGTCGGCAGGGTCGTAGATGAAGACCCGCTCATGGTCGGCATACGCGCGCGAGAGTGAGCGGCGAAGGGACGTGCCGCCAGTCTTGGCGATGTGCATGAACAGCAGCGTGCGGTCACCCACAGCGATGTCGTGGGCGTGGCGGGCCGCGCGGAGACGTCGTGGCCGCGCCGCGGCCGACGGTAACGGCTTCGTCGAGGCGCGTGGCTCAGACACCGCGTGCACCGAGGCGACAGACTCTGCTTCTCGTTCCGCGAGCTTTCTGAAGAATGCGACGTCGAGTCGATTGAGCTCCGCGAGACGATCCCTGGCCCGACCATCCAGGCTCCCGGGCAGCGAGCGTTCAGTGCCCGCGTTCACTCGTCCGAGCGGGGGGACCTCCACGCCGACCAGTCGGGTGAGTGTGCGTCGGGCCTCAGTCATCCGTCCAAGCACCATGACGGCATCGAACGACGCCTCGACGTGCTCGAGGGCCTCTTGAAGCATGTCATCGGGACAATCGCCGAATGGGCGCGCGTCCCCGCCCGCGATGAGCCGCACCATCCCGTTGTTGGCTCCGACCGGCTGCACATGGTCCAGCCACTCCAGGATGGATGGCTGTTCGGCGGACGCGTCCGCACCATCGACTCCCGCTCGATACATCGACAGGACTCGGCCGAGCGGGTTCCGAATGGTCGTCACGTATCGCGATGGGCTCGGCACATGCTCGTGCAAGCCGTACGAGAACTCGCCGATGACAACGCGAGGACGCGCCCTGACCGACTCAGGGAGCGATGCAAAGCTGCCTGGCTCCGTCGCGCCAGGTACCTGCGACGGGTCGTAGAGCAGCTGACACTCCTCGGGTCGGCAGACCGCTGTCAGCGCCGCACGGATGGATCCCCCGGCCGTTCTGGGGATGTGCAAGTACAGGAGCGTACGTCGTCGGTCACTCACGACATCCATCTCGCGTGGAGCGCGGGGAACCGCTCGACCATGAGATCGAACAAACGGGCATCGAGATGGTTGAGCTCAAGGAGGCGCCGACGCAGTGCAGGTTCCAGCGATGTCACGGGCTCGCGCCCCGAATTGGCATTGACCCGCGGAACGGAGGGAAGCGGCCGACCGACGATGTGCCCGAGGATCTCCGCGCTCTCCCGCATGCGCCCGCGGATGAGTACCGCATCGAAGTACTCGTCGATGACCGCGATCGCTTGGCTTAGCATCTCATCCGTACAGGCTCCGTACTCGACGGGCGGGTGGCCCAGCAGCTGGCGCAGCATCCCGTTGTCGACCTCCCGGCGACCCGCGTCGAATGCCCACTCCTCGAGCGTGAGATCACCGCGACTGATGGCGGCGTGCTCAGACGCTTCGCGGCTGCCCGGGGGAGGTGATGCGCGAAGCTTGAAGTGGAAGTACAGCGACGCCACCCGGTCGACCGGGCCGCGGAGCATGGTCACGTAGCGTGCCGGACGAGGGATCGCGGAATGGATGCCGAAGGCGAAGTGGCCCATGACCAGGCCGAATCCTGCCCGCTGTCTGGCTGGCAGCTGGTCGAACTGGCGGCGGCTGACCGCACCCGCCAGTTGGGAGCCGTCGTACACGTACGACCTCGCGGCAGGCTCGTAGAGCGTCTCGAGCGCATGTCGAAGCGAGGTACCGGCGGTCTTCGGGATGTGCATGAACAGCAGCGTCGGCCGCCCCGCTGTCGGTGCAGCCGGAGGCACGTCATCGGCGTCTCCATCGCTGGATCGATGCGCCGCCGCGTCCGTCATACTCACACGATACGACAGGCGAGAGCGCGAACGCCGACGCTCCTCTCGCCCAAGCCGCAACAGGATCAATGCACGAACCGGCCACCCAGTCCGTCATCAGCAAGATCAGCCCTCCGAACCGCTGGCCGGGTCTCGGTCTCCGTGAGCTATGGAGGACAAGGCGCGTCCTGTTCGTGCTGGCCCGGCGGCAGTTCATGGCGCGGTACAGCAACGCCATCCTCGGCGTAGCGTGGGTGCTGCTGGAGCCGTTCCTGCTGACGGTCATCATCACGGTCCTGCTCGGGATGGTCCTCGGCAGAGGCGATCGCTACGGCCTTCCGTTTCCCGTCTTCATCTTCATCGGGTGGCTCGGCATCCGCGTCTGGAGCCGAGTCGTAAGCCAAGGCAGCTCCAGCATCCGCAGCAACGGCACGCTCGTGGAGCGCGTGTTCCTGCCTCGTGCGTTCTTCCCGCTGTCGGTGGCATTGGTGAGCCTGGTCGACTGGTTCTTCATGGTGCTGGCACTCTTCGGCCTGCTGATCTGGTATGGCATCGTGCCCGGCGTAGGCATGTTCACGCTGCCTCTGTTGCTCTCGATCTTGTACGCATTCGGCCTCGGCCTTGCGTTCCTCTTCGCCGCATCATCCCTGAGCTTTCCTGACGTGGAGTTCGTTCGCGGGCTCTTCGTCCGCGCCTGGTTCTGGCTGTCGCCGGTCATCTACCCGAGCACGATGGTGCCGGAGCAGTGGCGCAACCTCTACTACCTGAACCCGATGGCAGTGGTCATCGACGGGTTCCGCTGGGCCTTCGCTCAGGGTCCGGCGCCGCCACTGCAAGAGTGGTTGATCGGGGGCGCGAGTGCGGCGGTCGTCCTAGCGCTCGGGTATGTCTACTTCCGGCGGCGCGAGCCGTACTTCGCGGATCTGCTATGACAGCGTCCACGACAAGTGACACGCGGGCGATCCTCGCCCGCGGACTGGGAAAGCGGTACCGGGTCAGACGCGCACGCAGCCGGTCTCCTTCTGGCGATGCTGACCCGGCCGAGCAGGACGGCAGGTCCGAGAAGGGCAGCCGCTGGTTCTGGGCGCTGCGCCACGTGGACTTCCAGGTCCGCCGCGGGGAGATCTTCGGGGTCATCGGGCGGAACGGCTCCGGCAAGACGACGTTGCTGAAGATCCTCGCGGGTGTCACGAGCCCGACCGGGGGTTCGGCGGAGATGCGCGGCCGTGTCACGGCGCTGCTACAGGTCGGCGCCGGCTTCCATCCCCAGCTCACCGGCCGCGACAACATCGCCCTGAATGGGGCGATCATGGGCCTGAGCGCCAATGAGGTGCGCGAGCGCTTCGACGAGATCGTGGCCTTCAGCGAGATAGGGCGGTTCCTCGATGAGCCGGTCAAGCACTACTCCAGCGGCATGTACGCTCGCCTCGCATTCAGCGTGTCCGCCTTCCTGCCCGCCGAGATCATGCTCGTGGACGAGATCCTCGCGGTGGGCGATGCCGCCTTCAAAGAGAAGGCGGAAGCACGCATGTCGGAGACGCTGAATGACGGTAGAGCGGTCGTCTACGTCGGCCACGACATCGCTTTCGTGCGCTCGAACTGTGAGCACGCGCTGGTGTTGGACGCCGGCCGGGTGGTATACGACGGGGCTGCGAACGCGGCGGCCGACTACTACCGAGACGAGATCGTGCGGCGCCGGCCGGGGAGTGCGAGGTGAGGCTGAGAAGCCCCCGCAACGACTGCCTCAGGCGACTCGAGCAGCCGCCGATCCCGCTCGTCTCCCAGACGCTTGACATCGCTGTCCTGTGGAGCGCGAAGGCAGGGTGCACGTTCGCCGTCAAGTGGATCTACTTCCAGGAGGGCGTCCTTGACGAGGCCCTCGACTATGCCTACTGGCCGCATCAGTACCGCCAGCACGTCTTCTACAAGCGAGAGGCCTATGCCGAGGCGCTTCACAGCATCCCGTCACTCGGGCCTCGAGCCATCAAGTTCGTGCGCAACCCATTCGACCGGGCGGTGAGTGCGTACCTCGCGTTCTGTCAAGCGGCGGCGAACATGAGCTTCACCCAGCACCCGAAGGTCCTAGAAGCGATCGGGAAACATCTCGGCCGACCCGTCGGCCGAGGCGAACTCTTCTCCTTTCGGGAGTACGTGAGCTTCCTGGCGTCCGTGGACCTCGATGTCGCCGACATCCACATCCGCCGCCAGGTCCATCCCTGCGAGGCCATCGAGGCCCTGCCGGATATGACCGTGCTGCGTGTCGAGGACAGCACGGAACGGCTTCCCATTGTGGAGGATCAGCTGGGTCTGCGCCGTAGCGATCAGCGATATCTGCGCCGATCGCAGCACCACACCGAACGCCTGACGAGCGCTGCGTTCGCCGGCGATGAACGGTTCGGCGAGACGGTCGGTGTGCCGGTAGCCCCAACGGGTGCGTTCTTCGATGATGAGCTGGTGGCAGCAGTCTCCGACCTCTACGCGATCGACATCGAGTCATACGGCTACCCGGCACCCCAGACGGGCCCCGAGGACGTCAAGCTCCTGACGCCGATCCGATCCGCGAAGCGATGATCGATCCGACGACCGCCGCGCTGTTGCGCTCACGTATCGCCTTGTACCCGGCGGTGCCAAGGTGTGCGCGCAGATCGACGTCGGCTCGCAAGCGCTCCAGCCACCGCGCAGCGTCGTCGATATCCGGCTCCGCCCACCGCTGCCCGGCTTCGTAGGGCCCGCGGGTACGCTCGAGCTCCACGAGACGGTAGGCAACGCATGCCGCCGTACCGTCACTCGTGAAGTCCATGTTCCCAGACCAGCCAGTGGCAACGACAGGGACGCCCATCGCCATCGCCTCTGCCATCGGCAGGCCGAAACCTTCGGAGCGGTGGAGCGATACGAAGACATCGGACCGTGCGATGAGCGAATCCATCTCGGCCCTGGAGAAGACATCGACGATGATGCGGATGTTCGGACGACCAGCGACCCGGGCGCGCAGCATGGAGACCTCTCTGGCGCCGGCAGAATTGACCTTCAAGACGAGCATCACGCCATCGTCGTCTGGGTCGAACGCGCGCGTGAACGCGTCGATGGCACCCTCAGGGTTCTTGCGTTCCATGACGCTCTGCGTGTCATACATCGAGAGGAAGAGGGAGGCGTCCTCCGGCAGTCCGAAATACCCCCGCTCTCGGAATGGGCCGGTCGGAGTACGCACCACGTGGGGCACCACGTGAACGGGAACCGGTGCGACCGCAGCTACGGCCTCGCGAACGAACACTGACGGCACCCAGACTTCCTCGACGAGGGAGAAGGAGCCGTGCCAAGCTTCCGGGAACTCGGGCAGTTCCCAAGTCCAGTAGCCGATGTTGCGGCGGCCGTCCCTGAGCCCTTCGGGCATGTGCTGCAACGCACGCGGAAGGACGTCGGCGTTCACGTGGATGATGTTGGTGTGGAAGACCGGATCATCCACGATCTTGTGAGACCAGCTGGTATCGCCGAATCGCGCCGGACTGCCGAACATGTGGTCGATGGCGACGAACGGCACGTCCGCCTCGGTCAATGCGAGGGCATCTCCACGAACAGCCTCGCCGAGCCCCATCTCGGCTCGGAGGTATCCCACGAGGTTCACCCCATCCGAGGGTGAGACACGACGTGCCGAATCCTTTCGCGCAGATACGCGGCCCCAGTCCAGGCTGGCATCGGGGCGATCCTGGGCGAGGTTGGGATTGTGGTGGGGATCCCCGCGTTCGAGCAGGTCTGACCAGAGCTCCCAAATACGGTTCTCGTCGAGTGAATAGTCGATGCCGGAGCGTGACTGGCTCTCCCGATGAACCAGGCGGCTGCGGGGCTCAACCAGCAGTCGCCTGCCGGTCCGAGCGATGCGGAGACACAGGTCGACGTCGTTCCCCGTCACCGCAAGGCTCTCATCGAAGCCGTTGACCTTGTCGAAGACCGCTCGCCGCACCATGAGACACGCTCCGGTCAGCGATGTCACCTCCCGCGTTACGTGCTGGAGGTCGAGGTAGAGGCCCTGATCCGGATCCATGCCATGAAACAGATGTATGGCACCACCTCCGTGCCCCACCAGGAATACTCCGAGGTGCTGGACGGTGCCATCCGGGTAGGTCAGGAGCGACCCTACGGCGCCGACCTCCTCTCGCAACGCGTGCCGCACGAGACCTGTCAACCAGTCCGGATCACGAACCTCGATATCGTCGTTGAGGAAGAGGAGCATCTCGCCCTTCGCGAGACGCGCTCCGTCGTTGTTGAGCTTCGCCCAGTTGAACGGTTCGTCACGTTCGATGATGGTGACGTCCTCGCCGCGAAGGAAGGCGATGCCATCAGGGTGGTGTCCGCGGCTGTTATCGACGAAGATCAGCTCGATGTTCTGGTAGGAAGTCCGATGGAGTGAAGCCACCGTCTCCGCGACGAACTCCAGACGCCCCGTCGTCGGGATGATGACCGAGACCAGGGGCTCGGCAGTGAGAGGCCACTCGACAGAGCGGACGACATCATCCGGTCCCACGTGCACGGTCCGGACGTCCGCAGTCACCCCCAACTCGCCGAGGATGTCGACGACAGCGTCGAGCTCAGCTACCGCATCGGCTTCTGACGGGTCTCCCAGCGGACGTGACCAGAGAACCGCTGGCACGTGAGCGATCGCCCCGCGTGCGGCAGATAGTCGAAGTAGCAGCCCGTATCGCCATGATCGTGGTGGGGACTCAACAGATCGAGGTAGGGCGTCCCGCAGTGCTCGACCGTCACGAGCGAGGTAGAAGCCGCCGACGTAATCCTGCGAGAGGAAACGGTCTGGGGACCAGTCGGGGACGAACCAGGGCCTGACGTGCCGCCCCGTGTCGTCGATCGAATCGTGGTCGGAGTAGACGACCAAGGGATCGGCCACTGCATCTTGCGCCACCATCTGCCAGAGCGCCGCCGGGGCGAGTCGGTCACCCGCTTCGATGAACCCGACCATACGGCTCGGTGCGACGTCGTCGGGCAACGCCTCGTGCAGGATCGACGAAACAGTGGCCCGGAGTCCGGTCGAGGCCAATACCGTTTCCGCCTCGCGCACGGAGGCCCGATCGACGACGATCTCGCACGACAGCGACGGATACCCCTGCTTCCGGATGGACCTCAGGCTCCCACCTAGCTTGTCGAGGTCTCGAGCGACCACGACGATGTGAACGTCAGGGGTGCCCCGCCTCTTGAGGGAATCGGCCAAGTGATGTATCTCGCCATCGGTCGGGAGCGCGCGCTCCCAGTAGTGGTGGTAAAGCGAATCCGGACGGACGCGCCGAAACGAACTGATGAGGACCCGCGTCGCTCCGCGTGGGTCTCGAAGGACGACCTGCAGGGATCGCTTCCCTGGCTCGATGTCACGGAGCGATACGCGCGCGCTGAACCCGCTGACCGCAGCTTCTTCGGACTTCCGGTTGGCCATCCCGACATCAGGTCGCGGCTGACCTGTGACGCAGTCAGCGACGTGCCTATGGTCGATGTAGACCGTGCCGCTCACCTGCGAGCCAGGCGAGTACGCCCACCCTGCGACCAGCATGTGGCCCATCGCCTCGATCGAGTCCTCGGCGGGGGCGTCAAGGTGGGCCCTGATCCTGCCAGCATCGATCTCTGGCACGACGGCCGCCACTGCGGACCTCGACCGCGAACGCATCGCCCCCGGTATCCCCAGCTCCGTGGCGACCCTGGCCACGGTTCGGCGAGCACCGTGTCGACGATAGTGCGTGCTCAGACGTCGCAAAGTCGGGGCTGTCCCAGGCAAAGCTGGAACGCGCGGGAGGACCCGGCTCGCGCGTCTGCCGCGCATCGAATGGAGGAGCGGGTTCTCGGCTTTCGCGGCTGCGTCGGGGTGGTGACGCAGATAGTCGAACCCGTCGAAGTCGGGAGCGGGGTCGCGGCCTTCCCGCCAGCCGAAGTAGAGGTAGTGGTCCAGTGGATGCCAGTGGCCGCCGCGCACGTCCGGGTTCCGATCCAGGTACCAGTCCGTGTCGAAGTGCGGGTTGGGGTCACGGCCCTTGGTCAGCGACATGCGCAGGTACTGGCGATACGCCGCCTTGCGGCCGCGGGGCGCATCGGGATACTGCTCGCGGTACCAGGCTTCCTCGAAGAGCGGGTTGACGCGGATGCCCCTGGGCCAACGCAGCGTCAGCAGCAGCCACAGCGCCTGGGTCGGCCGGCTGACCAGTGAGCGGACCCGGCGATGCTCAGCGGCAAAGCTGGTCCAGCGATCACCCAGCCGCCCCAGAACACTCGAATGGGTACGCAGGAGTTGGTGCAGGAGCGCATCACGTTGCGACGAGACCCGCGTGAGTTCATGACGCAGGCTGCCATCGCCTACAGCGGACGCGCTCGTCTCACGGTCTGTCGGCTGCGAACCCTCTCCTTGCATCGTACGCAGAGGGTATCGGTCCTCGACAGTGCGCGCCTGAGGGCGAGTCCAGTGGGCTCCCGGTCCATCCGAACATACCCGACACGGGTCGGATCGCCGATAGCCGTCGCCGCCGCGCGGGCATCCTCGGTGGCCTCGTGGACGGTTCCACGGAGTCGACCTACCATTGAACGAGATGGCGATGTCGCGATTCGGTCCGTCCGTGAACCGATCGACGCGTCGAGCACGTTCCACCTTGAGGGGTCCACTCTTGCGCCGAACACCGATACTCCTGCCCCTGCTCCTCGCTCTCGCCCTGATGGCCGCGACGGCGCCGGCCACGGCCCGATCCAAGATGGTCCTCGGTGCGGCCGACCCCTATGCAGGTGGTCCTGATGTCGCCGCCGTGCAGGCAGGAGTGAACGCCTACGTCGCGAAGGTCGGCACCAAGCCGCGGATGTGGTCGCTGTGGAGCAAGTGGGGCGAACGGGGTGCGAACTCGGCCGGTCCGTGCGTCAAGGGCACGGGCTCGTGCGCCTTCCCGTCGGAGGCCGTGGCATGGCTGCACGAGCAAGGCATCACGCCGGTCATCTGGTGGGCCTACAACGATCCCAAGGACCGCGACAGCAACCTGTACGCCCGCTACAAGAAGATCCTCAGCGGCAGACACGACGACTACATCACCAGCTGGGCCGTGGCGGCACGCAAGGCCGGACGCTCGAGCGGCATGCCGGTCATCGTCCGCCCGTTCCACGAGGCCACCGGGCACTGGTTCCCCTGGTCCATCGGACTCAAGGACAACACCGTCAGGAACTACAAGGAGGCCTGGAACTACCTCGGCAAGAAGTTCCGCCAGAACGGAGCGGATCCCCATGTGCGCTGGCTGTGGTCGCTGGTGCAACCCAAGCGGTGGGCCTATCCAGGCGACAAGTACGTCGACTACGTGGGCATCTCCGTCTCCAATTTCGGCTCTCCCCGTCCCTGGCGTTGGGGCATCAAGCAGATCAACAGCGCCGTCGCGGCTGCGCAGGAGTTCACGACGAAGCCGATCATCGCCGCGGAGATCGTCACCGCCTACAAGGGCGGCAACAAGGGCAAGTGGATCCGGGAGACCTACGTCAAGGCCTATCGGAAGCACCCGCAGTTCAAGGGCTTCATCTACGAGGACAGCGACCACCCGAAGAACACCCGCGGCCATCCCGATTGGCGGCTGCAGGTCGGTGACCAGGGTGCCGGCCTGAAGGAGTACAGGAAGCTGGCCGATCAGGCGCGTTTCAAGGGCCGGATCCGGTAGCCCTCCGTCGGGACCCGGTAGCCCTCCGCCGGGACTGGGCCCGCGATAGCGATCGCCGCTTGCGCAGCGCCAGCGGCGCCAGTCGCATGAACAGCGGGAGCGCGCGCAGTCGCTGTCGATCGGCGCCCAGCATGAAGAGCAGTTGCGCGACCTCGCGTCGTGCGATCCAGGGCGCGTCACGGAGGACGGCGCCGCAGTTCATCGTTCTTCAGCTGCATAAGCCGCTGGTTGCGCCACGCCCGGATGCGCACGGCCGCGGGGTTGGTCATGTTGGCACGCGCTCCTGCGGCGAGGCCATCCGCTCCACTATCCCCGCCGCTTCGTGCGTGCCAGGCCATCAGCGCCGGCTGATGGCGACATCTCCAACCCATCCGCTGGAGCCGCCAGGCCAGGTCGGCGTCCTCCTTCTCGGCGAAGAAGTCCTCGTCCAGCACTTCCCAGCCGCCACCCCTGCGTGGCACCCGGACTTCGAGGAGCGCCCTTCGCCGGTAAACCGGCGCAGGGCCGTCCGCCCCCCAGACATAACCCGGGAGCCGCTCCTCGGGAGGCCGCCGAAGCAGCTGGTCACGGCTGACGACCCGGCGGTCCCGGTGGATGACCAGACCGGTGCTGTCAGTCACGTCCAGGCGTTCGCCACTGGGACCCAGCCGGCCGATCCAGCCTTGCACGGCTCCCAGACTCAGGTCGGCATCGAGCTCGTCACAGGCGGCGTGCAGGAAGCCGGGGTCGAGCACCACGTCCTGGTTTAGCAGGACCAGCACGTCGGCCCGCGCCGCGCGGATAGAGCGATTGTGGGCAGCACCGTAGCCGGTGTTCGTGGCCAGCGCCTGGACCCGGATTCGCGGATCGTCAGCAGCCTGTGCCAGCAGCCACGCGGTCGAGCCGTCACTGGAGGCGTTGTCGACCACCAGTAGCTCCCAGTCGGCCATCGTCTGCGCCCTGACCGACTCGAGACAGGCAGGCAGCCAACTCATGCCGTTCCAGGTCACCAGCGAGATCGAGACTCGCGGCATTGCCCCTGAGCTCATCGTCGGACCCGCGCCCGCCGGCGCTGGGCCGTGTACATCAGCCGCACCAGGGGCCGGATGGGACGGGCGGTGGCGGCCTCCATGTGCTGCTCGTAGAAGCGCTCGTGTGCCAGTATCGCGGCGACCCTGGCCCGGTCACGGGTCCCGAGCTCGGCCTCGGTCAGGTCATCTGCCCGGGCCTTGAAGTGGCTGGAACCGCCCTTGACGTGGACTGCCTGCTGCGTGCCCACGTAGCGGACCCGGTAGCCGGCAGCCCGCACCCGTGCGCAGAGGTCCAGGTCCTCCGCATAGAAGTGGTAGGCCTCGTCCCAGCCACCCACAGCCTGGAACACATCACGACGGATGAGCAGGAAGGCACCCGCGCAGGCCTCCACGTCATGCACCCCTCCCGGGTCGAGCCAGCTCAGGCGGTAGTGACCGAGCCGGTGCGACTGCGGCAGCAGCCGGTCCAGCCGGGCCTTGTAGACGAGCGAATCGAAGACCGTGGGCAGGCCCCGATGGCAGGCGTGGTCCAGCTCGCCGTCCGGCATGGTGAGGCGGCAGGTCGCGATGCCGATGCTGTCGTCAGCGGTGGCCTCCGCGAGCACTCCGCCGAGGCAGCCGGGCTCCACGAACACGTCGTCGTTCAAGAACAGCACCCACCCGCCGCTGGTCAGCCCGGCGCCGCGGTTGCAGGCAGCCGAGTAGCCGGGGTTGTCGTCGATGACCAGGAGGCACTCGTTTGAACGGAGGGACGCCTCCAGTGGTCGGGTCGGCTCGACATCGACGATCACGACCTCGTCCGGCGCGTGCTCACTGCCGCGCAGCGCGTCGAGCGCGCGGATCAGCAGATCCTCGCGCCGATGGTTCACGATGACGATGCTGAGACCGTCCCCGGCAGATACCATCTCGAAAGCCTAGCGATGTCTGAAGCGGAGGTGGCAATGAAGGGAGTCGTGCTCGCGGGCGGCACCGGGTCGCGCCTGTACCCCTTGACGCAGGTCACCAACAAGCACCTGATGCCGGTGTACGACCGGCCCATGATCTACTTCCCGCTCGAGACGCTCAAGGGCATGGGCATCCGCGAGGTCATGGTCATCCTGGGCGGCCGCAGCATCGGCGACATCGTGGAGCTGCTCTCCGACGGTGATGACTTCGGGCTCCACCTGACCTATCGCTACCAGCGCGGTTCGCTGGGCATCGCCCACGCCATCGGCCTGACCCGCGATTTCGTCGGCGACGACAGCTTCTGCGTCGTGCTCGGCGACAACATCCTGCGCGGTGAGCCGCTCGCGGACGTAGCCGCCGAATTCGAGGCGGGCCCGTGGGGCGGGGGCACGATGCTCTACCGCGTGGAGGATCCCCAGCGCTTCGGGGTGGCGGAGTTCGATGCGGACGGCCACGTCATCGGCTTCGAGGAGAAGCCCGACCAGCCCAAGTCGGACTCCATCCCCATCGGGGTCTATTTCCTGCGACCGGATGCCTTCAAGGTCATCGAGCACCTGGCCCCGTCGGGCCGGGGCGAGTTCGAGATCACCGATGTCCTCAACCACTACGTGGCGGAGGGCGGCGTGTTCGCGCCCCACTACGAGGGCCACTGGGCGGACGCGGGCACCATCGAGGCCCTGCTGGAGGCGAGCACCATGGCCGCCGAGCAAACCGACTCCTAGGCGTCCTCTGGCAGCTCGTACTCCACGCGTACCACTGCGTCGCCGTCCAGCTCGATCTGGCCGCTGACGCGTCCCTCACCGACCTCCAGTCCATCGGTCAGGCTGGTCACGGTCGCCCCGTCCGGGAGGTCGATGCCGAGCGAGAGCGGCAAGGTCCGTGCTCCGGGCTGCTTCTGGACGACCAGCTCGTACAGCCATCCCTCCTGGGTCTGGACCGCTGCCCCGGGCTTGATCCAGAGGTAGCTCATGGTCGATGCGCCCGGCGGCATGAAGAGATAGTTCGCAAAGGACTGCCGGCCGGACTCCTCGCCGGACCGCTCCAGGGCGCGCACCACCTCGTCCGCCTTGCCGTTGGCCGTCACCAGCTCCGCCCCCTCCGGCACCAGCACCCGCAGGTAGGCGCCGTACCAGCCCTCCTCGTTGTTGGAGAAGCTGCGCAGCGAAGCGTAGGGCTCCCCCGCGCTCCCGGCCCGGTTGTCCCAGTCCAGGCGCAGGCTGTTCAGCGCATCGCCGTTCTCGTCGAGCTTGACCACCAGCGAATCGCTGCGGTCGACCACGAGGTTGTACTTCGAGGTCGGTGAGACGTTTGATTCCACGACGTAGAGGTAGTCGCCGCCGTCCTGGCGCACGCGCCCGTCCCAGCCTGCCTGTTCGATGAGGTCCTGGGCTGCCTCGTCAGAGAACCAGGCCATCATGAGCCGCTCCCGCCCGATGTCCTCGAGCGCTTCTGCGGTCGCCACCCAGCGCTGGGGAGGCAGCGACAGCAGCCGGGCGGTCAACCGGCGCGCCAGCACGTCAAGGACCTCCTTGCGACCCTCGACCGACTGGGGCGAGCCCCGGGTGGCACCGAGCAAGGTCAGTGTCGTGTCGCCCGGCTCCACGGTCACGTCGTAGCCGGGCACGGTCACCGGGCCCACCACCTCCAGCAGCCGGTCGAGCGCGTAGGTGGTGATGGCGATGACGCCGTCGATCTCGCCGTCGCCACTCTCGATCTCGTACAGCTCCAGCGCCTTCTGCGCTGCGGTCGGGAAGTCTGCGGCCCAGGTCGCGTCGGCCAGGCGCCATGACTGGTCGTCACCCAGGAGGTAGACGGCCAGCTCGTCGGGCGGCTCGACGAAGGGCAGTCCGGGCATGCGGCTGAGCTCGTGCACGTCGCGAAAGCGCTGCTCTGCGATGGCGCCGTCCTTGAGCGTGATGACCCCCACGGTCCCCGCGTAGCCACCGGTCGGGCGCAGCTCGGCGGGGTTCTGCGCCAGCACCAGGTAACGCTTCTCCTCCCCCCAGCCGAGGAGTCCCGGGAGCACGTCGTCGTACTCCCGGTAGGCGTCCAGGAGCGGCCGGTACGTCGACAGCGGGTCCGCCACCAGGTCACGGGCCTCCAGGATGAGCCCCGCGGCGTTGCCGGGGATGGCCGCCAGCTCATCCTCAGCCAGGGCGA
The DNA here is from genome assembly GCA_963712745.1 of uncultured Chloroflexia bacterium. Taxonomy (GTDB): domain Bacteria; phylum Chloroflexota; class Limnocylindria; order Limnocylindrales; family CSP1-4; genus JAFMJV01. Next base: position 197,424 of record CAVQJC010000005.1, read on the forward strand.
TGAGCTCTGCCGCCCGGTCCACCTCCTCGCCGGAGGTCGCCATCAGCTCGACCAGGCCCGGCATGAGCGCCACGCTGGCATCCGCGTCGTTGGCCTCGCGCAGGCCCACCACCTCGTAGGCCAGCCCGAGTCCGATGTCGCCCGCCTCGAGCAGGGCATCGGCCGCGGCCACCAGGGAATCCGCCGCCGCGACCTGGTCGCCCAGGACCGGCACGGCACGGGCGGCAGCCACCACCGGATCGTCGGCTGGTGAGCTCACGCAGGGGCGCCATCGACGTCTCGAGCTGGTCCAGGCTCTGCGCCAGCCGGTCGATGGAGCCTCGCTGCAGGTCTGCCGGCTTGAGCGCCCGCGCCTGGTTGGCCAGCTGGCGCGCGTCCTGGCGTACCGCACGCACGTCATCCGGCACGCCCGCGTAGCGCAGGCCGAGGACGGCTGCGAGCCCGGCCAGCACGAGCACCGCGATGAGGACGGTCGCGACCACGAGCCGACCTCTCCGCCGGCGGCGGGGGGGCGGTGGCGGAGGCGGTGGGGCTGCATACGGCCCCGGATAGCCTGGAGGGGGCCCGGGTGGCCCCGGCGCCGGGGGACGCGTGGTCAACGGCGCCTCACGCGCTGGGTAGCCGCTCGGCGATGACCACGAAGCGGGGAGCCGTGTCCTCGTAGGTGAGGCACGTCTGGAGCGTCAGGATCTCACGGTCGCTGGGAGCCAGGTACTCGAGCGCATCCCAGGCCACGAGCGGGAGGATCTGCGAGACCTCGTAGGCGGCCACGCTGCCGTCCGCCATGTCCACCTCTACGCGGTCCCCGTGGCGGACCCGCCAGAGCTCGAGGAACGCGCCCTCGCGGGCGTGCCCGTAGAGGTAGGTGTTGCTGCCCTCACCGGGCCAGGCCGTACCGGGGTAGTGGCTGGCGGCGCCTTCAGGGACTGAGTACCCGTCACCCTCGACCAGCGGCAGGTCGATGCCCAGGCTCTCCATGCGGATGGCCGTGGCCGGGAGCGCGGTCGCCGAAGTGATCGATGGTGGTGGTGCCAGCGGCGCCGCGGGAGCCGATTCGACGAAGCCGGCCGGAGGGACGGTGGATGTCCTTGGCAGGCCGCCCGCACAGCGCACGGTGATGGTCGGCGACCCGCCGGCGATCGACGCGCGGACGACGCGGGGTCCTGCAGCCGGGCCAAAGGTGAGCGTGACGCTCGTCTTGCCGTTCTTGTTGGTGATGGTGCTCGTCTGGCTCAGGCCATCTCCAAGCGACTGGGTCTGCGCCAGCGACCAGGTGATGATCTGGTTGTCGATGGGCTTGCCGGTCTCGGTCGAGACGACCTTGGCGTTGATGGTGGCAGCGCGGTTGCACTTGACGACGCTGGGACCGGACAGGAGCACCTGGCTGAATCGCTGCTTGATGTAGCCGGAGGCCGGGGCCACGAGCACGGCGAGGAACACCGCGGAAAGCACCAGCGCGACGAGGGCCACAGTCGTCGGACGAAGGTGTCTGCGCTCCATCTACTCCGTCCTCTGCCGGGTTCGCCGGATTGGCCGGCAGTCCCCATCGCGCCTGGGCATACTCGAGCGGTCCGGACTCGACCATCGCATCCAGATCGGGCTCCGCACCCGTGGCCGCGGTGAGGTATGAACGCAATTCGTCGAGACCTCCGCCCTGTTCGCGGTCGCCGAAGCCGCCGTCGTGCGGGGCCAGCGTGGTCTCCTCTGCGAGGTCGGCCAGCCCGCGGATAACGGCAGTGAGAAACGCGGTCACCGTGGACCCTTCCTCGCTCAGCATGTCCGCCGAGGCGACGAGCACGTCCCCGCCGTAGGTGCCATCGGACGCGTAGTTGCGATGACCGGCCACGGTCACCAGCGGCAGGCCCTGGTCCACGGCTTCTGCCACGTCCAGCGCGTCCATGACTCCGAAGTCGAGGAGGCCCTGGAGCACGCCCAGCAGGGGCTGGTCGACATCGACCAGCTCGACCGTGGAGAAGCCGGCGTCGGTGAAGTAGCCGGCGTCGTTCGCGGTCACGATGGGGCTGATGAGCCCGTCCGGCATGGGCAGCCCGATGGCCAGGTCCACCAGGCCGGGCGGACCGCTGAAGTCGCCGGCCGGGTTCGGCGCCGAGCCCCGACCAGGCCTGGGCGCTGTTGAGCGCCGGCTGTGCGATGAAGGCGCCCAGGGGAGGTTCCGGCCCCTCGGTCTCCGCGAGGTAGGCCTCCAACTCGCCAAGTCCGCCACCCTCCTCGACCGAGCCGAAGCCCCCATCGAACGGCGCGAAGGCGGCCACCTCTTCTGGCCACCTTGCGGCCAGGTCGTCGCTGATCGCGAGGTCGGTGGTCTGGAGCAACGCCAGCGCGTCGAGTGCAGCTTCCGGCTCCGAAAGATCCTGCAGGGCGCGGATGTACGCCACCAGGAAGGCGACCATCGTCGCCGGCTCGCTGTCGACCAGGCCGGGCGCCGCCACGAGGACGTCGCCTCCGTACGTGCCCCGCGGGTAGTTGCGGTATCCGGCGATGGCCCGCAGCCGGGGATCGTTGCGCACGGCCGCGGCCGCTTCCGCGGTCCCCACCACGGCGATATCCAGGTCACCGCTCGCGACGTCCCTCAGCACGTTGGGGCTGGCGGAGACCGTCACGCGCTCGAAGCCGGCATCGTCGAAGTAGCCGGCCAGTTCCGCGATCAGCAGCGGCGCCTGCCTCACCACCTGCGAGCCGGCGTAGCCCACGGAGAGCTTGTCGCGGCCGGGGGTGATGGCGAACTCGGGGGCAGCCGGCGCCTCCGTCGGGCCGGGGGACTGCTGCGGCCGGGGCGTCCGCTCCACGCTGGGGCCGGTATCGGGGACGGGCCTGGGCGCGGGCGTGTCGAATGCCGGCGTAGTCGTGTCCGGGACCGCATCGTTCGTGGCCGCCAGCGCCGGCATCGGCAACAGCAGCGCGAGTCCGAGGGGGAGCGCGAGGAGGAGCCGGCGCCTCATGGGCCCGGCTTCCGGATCACGGCGGGGATGGTGCGGAACAGGATCCACAGGTCCAGCCAGGGCGACCAGCGGTCGATGTAGTCCATGTCCAGCTGGGCCCGGCGGTCGAAGTCGTCGTAGTCGCGAGAGATCTGCCACAACCCCGTTATACCGGGTTTCATCGATAGACGCCGACGGTGCCACACGTCGTAGGCCTCCACTTCTCGCGCGGGAGCCGGCCTGGGGCCGACCACGCTCATCTCGCCCTTGAGGACGTTCCACAGCTGCGGCAGCTCGTCGAGGTTGTAGCGGCGGAGCACACGCCCCACCGGGGTCACGCGAGGATCGCGCTTGAGCTTGAAGGCGGCTCCGCGCAGATCGCTCGTCTGGGCCAGTCCCGGATAGAGCTCCTCCGCGTGGGGGATCATGGTGCGCAGCTTGTACATCGTGAAGAGGCGGCCGTGCAGCCCGACCCGCTCCTGGCGGAAGATGATGCCGGGGCCCTGGCTCACGCGCATGATCACCGCGATGACGGCCACGAGCGGTACGGCCAGTATCAGGCCGGCCACCCCGAAGGCGATGTCCATGGCGCGCTTGGCCGCCTGGGCGGTGAGCTCGTCGGGGCCGTTCACGTAGGACAGCACGGCCGTGCCGTCGAGATCCTCCAGGAAGCGCTCGGAGGTCCGCAGCTGCGGGACCACCAGCGGCACGCGGATCAGCTTGCCCTGCTCATGGGCCACCTGCGCGAGCTCCTCCACATCGGGCCAGGCCGCCGCGCCGACGCAGAGCGCGACCTCGTCCACGACCTGTTCACGCAGGACGCGCGGCAGCTCGAGGTAGGGGCCCCAGTACTCCGCCCCGGGATCCGCGCTCGGGGGCTCCGGGCCCAGGTAGCCCATGACCTTGACCCCCAGGACGCTGTGTTCGTGGACGAGCCGCGCGAAGGCGGTCGCCTCTGGGCCGGTACCCAGGACCAGGACGTTGCGCACGTTGAGGCCCCGGCGCCGGAAGTACATGAAGATGACCCGCAACGTGGCGCGGACGCCGACGGCCAGCGCGCCCTGGAGCGGGAAGAGCAGCAGCGCCCAGCCGCCACCTTCGACGTCCGAGGCGGACAGGAAGAGCGCGACCAGGCCCAGCACAGCCAGCCAGCCGGTGGCGCGCGCGACGGCACCGGCCTCGCCGAAGATGGTCCAGTGCGCGCGCAGCCGGTAGGCGCCGTGCACGTAGAGCAGCGCCACCCAGGCCACCGAGTAGGACAGGGCCCGCAGCCAGAAGACATCGAGGAAGTCCGAGGCGGGCGCGTTGGGATGAGCCACGGCCTGGTAAAGGACCAGGCTGAGGACAGCCGCGGTGGCACCATCGACCAGCATCAGGGCAAGCCGGAGCAGCTTGCCGTGGCGCCGGATCACGAACCGGTAGCGGGGGAGTGGGGCACTACGGTTCCTCTCTCGAAGTTCCCCTTGTGGGCATGATCAGCGCTTTGGTGGGCCTGCTGGGGTGAGCTTGACATCAGCCTAGCATCGGAGGCGAAATCAGAACGGTGGGGTCCGGCTATCCTGCGGGTACGAGCAGAGGCAAGGAGGCGAGTCACGATGGACCTGCGGGGCGACCAAGCACGAGCGATTGCCTTCCGACCCGTGTTCCTGGCGCTAGTGGCGACATTGCTGCTGCCCGTGGCCACCGTTGCACAATCCCCCGCTCTGCCAGCCCATCTGGGCCTCGGGCACGCGGGAACCGCATCTCCTCTTCCCCCGTCTTCCTCGACGGCGCCCTCTACGCCTCGTCGGAGGACGGCACCGTCCGGCGCTGGAGCCTGCCCTGACGTGAGGATGTCGGTCCGGCGCACGGCCATCCCGGAGGTGCTCATCGTGGAGCACGAGACGTTCCAGGACGACCGCGGCTTCTTCATGGAGGCCTTCCGGGCGGACCATTTCGCCGAGTACGCCGAGCTGGGGCTGCCCAGCACCTTCGTCCAGCTCAACCACAGCCGCAGCGCGCGGGGAGTCACCCGCGGCCTGCACTTCCAGTGGCAACCGCCGATGGGCAAGTACATGCGCGCCGCCCGCGGCGAGGCCTTCATCGTGGCCGTCGATATCCGCCCCGGGTCGCCCACGCTGGGCCGGCACGTCTCGCTGGTGGCCAACGACGAGAACCACCTGGGACTGTGGGCCCCGGCCTCCTTCGCGCGCGGATTCGCCACGCTCTCCGACGTGGTCGACCTGGAGTACCTCACGACCGGCCACTACAACGGCGCGGCTGAGTCGGGCATCGCCTGGGACGACCCGGACATCGGCATCGACTGGCCCGTCAAGGAGCCCATCCTCTCGTCAGCGTGACAGCAACGCCCAGTCGCTCGCGGACTGGCTGGCCCGACCGGAAGCGGAGCACTTCCGCTACCGCCCATGAGCAGGACGACCGGCACGGGCGTGTGGGTCTCCGGCTGCGAGGGCCGCCTGGGCCGTGCGCTCATGGCCACCGCACCCGGTCCCATCGACGGCTGGGATCAGCCCGACCTCGATCTCGACGATCCCGCCACCGGCGCCGTGCTCGTCGAGCGACATCGGCCGGCGCTCGTCATCCACACCGCGGCCATGACCGCGGTGGACCAGGCCGCGCGTGAGCCGGACGTGGCCCTGCGCCGCAACGGGGAGGCGGCCGGTGCCATCGCCCGCGCCTGCCACGAGGCCGGGGCAGGTTTCGTGCTCATCTCCACCAACGAGGTCTTCGACGGCGAGCGCGAGGATGGCGTGGCCTACGTGGAGGACGACCCGGTCGGCCCGCGCAACCCGTACGGTCGCAGCAAGCTGGCCGGCGAAGAGGCGGCGCGGGCGGCGTTCGAGGACGACCCCGGCCTGTGGATCGTGCGCACGGCCTGGCTCTTTGGTCCGCCCGGCAACGACTTCCCCGACAAGATCACCGCCGCGGCCGACAAGGTCGCGGGCCCGCTGTCTGTCGTCAGCGACGAGGTCGGCTCACCGACCTACGTGCTCGACCTGGCCCGGGCCATCCACGAGCTGGTGGCGCGCACCGACGGGGGCATCTACAACCTGGTCAACGCCGGAGCCGCGTCGCGCTACGAGTGGGCAGAAGCGGTGCTCGCGATCCGCCGACCGGGACGCGAGGTCCGGCCCATCACGCTGGCCGAGTTCGAGCGCCACTCCGACCCCCCGCCGTGGGGCGTGCTCGACACCTCGAAGGCGGCGGCTGCCGGCGTCGTCCTGCGACCCTGGCGCGATGCGCTCGCCGACTACCTCAGGCACGAGGCACCGGCCGACCCAGGAACAGCCGGCGAGAGAGGAGGAACGTGACCGGGATGGTGAGGACCACCGCGGCCAGGGAGGCCAGCTGCGCGGGCAGCCCGAGCACGTCCACCCAGAAGAAGACCACGGCCAGGCCCAGCAGGTACTGCACGACGTAGACGAGCGGGAAGAGCACGACGGTGGCAGCGCTCCCGGGCGCACGGAAGACGAAGACCCGGTTGAGCACGTAGGCCAGCGCGATGCCGGCCAGGAAGGCCAGGCTGTAGGCCGCGGCGTAGGGCAGGACCTGCAGCAGCAACAGGTAGAGCGCGAAGGTGGCCAGGGTGTTGGCGCCACCCGCGAGCAGGAAGCGCCCCGGCGGCCCAGTGACGACGTCCCGCAGCCGGCTCAAGTGGCAGCGCCGGGCCCGCCCGCCGCTGCCAGGGCCAGGAACTCGGCGTAGTCGCGGATGTAGTCGCGGGGGTCGTACGGCTCGCTCGCGAGGACCAGCAGCACGCTCCCGGCGGTGTAGCCCGACTGGATGCCCCAGGTCATGGCCGGCAGGTAGAGCCCGCGGTCCGGCCTGTCGAGTACGAACTCCTCGCGTGACTGCCCGTCATCAGCCGTGACCCGAACGCTGCCGCCGACCGCGACAAGGAACTGCTCGCATCTGTGGTGCGCGTGTTCGCCCCGGGTCTCCACGCTGGGCACGTCGTAGACGAAGAACATCCGCGCCGGCTCGAAGGGCACCTCCGGCGCGATCTCGGCCACGCTCAGCGTGCCGCGCACGTCCCGAGCAGTCCTGAACGTGTGGAGCGTGACGCCCCTGACGGACGTCCGGCTCACACCCGGCTCGGCGATCCTCTCCACTCCGGCCATCGACTCCTACCCCCTACGCCGCGGCCAGCACGTGGGTCACGCGGCCCAGACGATAGCCCAGCCGCTCGCAGTTGCGGATGACCGCCCCGTTGGCGGCCTGCGTGGTCATGGTCACGACGTCCGCTCCCCGTGCAGCGAGGTCGCGCGTCGCCTCCGACAGCAGGCGCAGGTGCCAGCCCTTGCGCTCCGGGCCCACGGCCACGAGCGGGATCCGGCCCAGGCGGAGATGAAGGTCGCAGTCATGCGCCAGGCCCAGCGGACAGGCTCCCGCCTCGGTCACCGTCGAGCGTGAAGAATGCACCCGCCGGCGCCCCGTCGCCGGGATCGGGCACCAGCACGGCCGTGGCCAGGCGCCGCAGCGACTCCTCTGCGTACGTGGCCAGGTAGCGCCGAGCGGTCTCGAGGCTGAACTGCGGATCGGCGTGATAGCGGTCGCTGGGGTTGTCCGCCCGGGCTGCGACCTCCCGCAGGTGCGGTACGTCAGCTGCCGTGGCCGGCCGGACCGGGTGGCGCTCGTCGGTGACGGCCAGCGCCGGCTCGAGCGTGTAGTAGGCCAGGCGTGTCTCGATGAGGCGGAAGCCACCGGCGCCCAGGACGCCCAGCGGCACCAGGTCGGAGGCCGGGACCTCGCTCCAGACATAGGCGCCGGGGTAGGCGGAGGCCAGCTCCGCGCGCAGCTCGGCGAGGGAGGCGGCCAACCCGTCGGCGGGGTCCTGCGTCTCGCCCTCCCAGCCTGCGCCGTCGATGCGGATCATCGGCCGGCCGAAGTGCTCGGTATCCCAGCGCAGGAGGCGCCAGTACCAGCGGGCATCGGTGCCGCTCGTGCGCAGGTCGCCTTGGGCCGCGGCGGTCGCCAGGGCCTCCTCGGCATGCTCGGCCAGCTCCGCTCGTCGTTCTCGCAGGAAGCTCAGGGGTGAGTGGTCGGCCGCACGTTGGGCCGGGACCAGGAAGTCAGGACGCATGCTCATCGGTGTGGGGGCCGTGATCCTCGATGGTGTGGGGGCCGTGATCCTCGATGCTCGCCACGAGGTAGTGCGGGCGCGCCTTGGTGTTCTCGTACGCGCGCGAGGCATAGGAGCCCACGACGCCCAGGCCGAACAGGATGAGCGAGCCGAAGAACACCAGCAGCAGCGCCAGCACCGTGAAGCCGGGCACCTCGATGTTCCCGAACAGGCGCATCACGACCACGAGCAGGCCGTATAGGCCGCTGAGCAGCGCGACCAGGCCGCCACCCCACACGAGCAGGCGGATGGGCAGGTCGGTGAAGGCGAAGATGCTGTCGAAGAGGTAGGTGAGCTTCTTGCCCACCGTCCAGGCCGATGACCCGTACGGCCGCTCCTTGCGCTCGTAGGACACCGTCGCCCGGCGGTAGCCGACCCAGGCCAGCTGGGCCACCAGCGAGGTGCTGCGCTCATCGAGCTCCAGCAACCGGTCGCGAACCTCGCGCGTGCAGGCGAAGACGTCGACGCCCCCGGCCGGGATCTCGGGCACGACCAGGCGGCGGTAGGCGGCCCAGTACCACTGTGCGGGCAGCCGGCTGCGGGCGGGATCGGCTCGTGCCTCGCGCACGCCGAAGACGACATCCGCCTCATCGCGACGCAGCACCTCGTCCATGCGCAGAGGCAGGTCCGGTGGCTCCTGCAGGTCGGCCGCCATGATCGCGAAGCGGTCGCCCGCGCCGATCTCCAGCCCGGCCCGGATGGCCGCGAACGAGCCGAAGTTGCGAGACAGCGCGATCAGGCGCGAGCGGTAGGCCTGCCCCGGCAGCAGCTCGTGCAGGAGGGCGTGCGAGCGGTCGGGGCTGCCGTCCACCACGAAGATGACCTCGAAGTCGTCAGGCGTGCCGGCTCGCACCTGCTCGACGGCCGCCAGCAGCTCCCCGATCGACTCCTCGTTGCGATAGACCGGGATGATCAGCGACAGCATCGTCATGGTCTTGGTCATCATCCGGCCCATCGGGGGAAGGCGCGCAGGGCTTCGATGACGGTCGCCTGCGCGTCCTGGGCCAGGCCCGGGTAGCAGGGCAGCGAAACCACGCTGTCGCAGGCGGCCTCGGTCACGGGCAGGGACTGGGGCGCATCGGTCAGGTAGGCCGGCTGCAGATGGTCGGCCAGCGGGAAGTGCACGTCCGTGCCCACGCCGTTGGCGCTGAGGTGCTTGCGCAGGTCGTCGCGTGCCGTGCTGCGCACGACGTAGAGGTGCGCGACCGAGCCGCCATCGGGCGCCGGCGGCAGGGTGAGCGGCAGGCCGCTGAGGGCCTCGTCGTAGCGGGCGGCGATCGCCCGTCGCTCGTCGTTCCAGTCGTCGAGGTGGGGCAGCCTGTCCGCGAGGACGGCCGCCTGCAGCTCATCGAGCCGGCTGTTGCGTCCACCGGCGTGCTCGGTCCGGTACTTGGCCGCCCAGCCGTACTGGCGCAGTGCACGGATGCGCTCCGCCAGCTCGTGGTCGTCGGTGGTGATGGCCCCGCCGTCCCCGATGCCACCGAGGTTCTTGGTCGGATAGAAGCTGAAACAACCCAGCGTGGCGAATGCGCCGGCGCGGCGACCGTCGTGTGTCGCACCGGTGTGCGCCGTGGGCCTGTGCGCCGTGGGCTGTGTCCGCCGTGCGTCTGTGCGCCGTGGGCTTGTGCGCAGTCCTCGATGAGGGGCACACCGGCCGCGGCCGCCATGGGCACGAGGGAGGCCATGTCCGCGAGCCGGCCGTAGAGGTGGGTGACGATGACGGCGGCCACGCCGGGTGCCTCGAGTGCCGCGCGCAGGCCGTCGGGCGACATGTTCAGGCTGGCCTCGTCCACGTCGACATAGAGGGGGTTGGCGCCGGCCGCGCGGATGGCCGTGCTCGAATAGGGCCCGGCGTTGGCCACGGTCAGGACCGTGTCACCGGGGCCCACGTCCAGGGCTCGCAGGGCGATCTCCAGGGCATCGGTCCCGCTGGCGACGCCGAGGCAGTAGCGCGTGCCGCAGTAGTCGGCGAAGGCGCCTTCGAAGCGCTCGACCTCCGGCCCCAGGATGTAGCGACCGCTCGTCAACACGCGCCCGACCGCGGCGCGGATGTCCACGCGGGACTCGATGGCGTCGAGGGCGAATACGGGCACGTTCACGTCGGCCCATCGTAGCGGCTGGCTGGGGCTCGGTAGCGGCTGGCTGGGGCTCGAGAGAGGCTGGCCGGGGCTCGAAAGAGGCTGGCTTGGGCGCGAACGAAGCGGGCTGGAGTTCGGTAGGAGGCGGGCTGGATCCGGTCCGCGCTGAGCCCGCGACCCGGTTGGCCGCTGATATCCTCGGCCGATGACGACCAGCCGCCTGCGGGCCATCGCGACGGGCGCGCTGTTGCTCATCCCCATCGCGCTCATCCTGCTGCGCGTCCTGAGCTGGATCCGGTTGGGGGTCGACTACCCCTACGCCGACGACTGGCGGGCCCTCCTCGACCGCGAGCTGGGTGTCTTCGACCTGGCTGCCTTCTTCACCGTCTCCAACGACACGCTCTATCCGGTCGGCAAGTTCCTCGACTGGGCCGCGCACGTGACTCTGGGCAGCCATACCGTCGCCTACCAGGCGGTCTCCCAGGTGGCGGTGCTGGGAACCGTCCTGGCGCTCCAGTTCGTGCTCCTGCGTCGCGCGCTGGTGAGCCCCCTCCTGGCGGCGGCGCTCGCGACCCTCAGCATCCTGGGGCTGCGCGCGGGCGAGAGCTACTGGGGCGTGGCCAACCTCGGCTACCAGCAGGCCCTGCCGGTGTTGTGCCTGCTGGGCATCCTTGCCATCGCCACCGGTGCGCACGGGGGCCGTGCCGTCGTGACCGTGGTCGCTTCGATGCTGGCGCTGGTGGCCGGCTTCGCCTACATCTCGGGTGCCTTCGCGGTCCTCGCCGCGGGGCTGGTCCTGCTCGTCGCGGCCCGGTTCACGCGCGGTGACCTGCGTACGCGGCTCGGAGCGGCCGGCCTTGGCGCGGCGGTGGGCGGCGCCATCTCGTCGGTGGCCCAGCTGGTGGCCACGATGTCAGGCGAGGGCGGGTCCTCGTTGAGCATGCCCTGGGACCCGGATGTCTGGCGCTTCATGCTGGGCGTCCTGGCCGACTCGCTGCTGCTGCCGGCCGGTCGGCCCGCGCTCTCCTTCGCGGTCATCCTGGCCGTGGTGGCGGTCGCGGTCGTGGTCGGAGTGGTCCTCGCCGTACGCGTGATCCGTGGTCGGGCCGGCCGACGCGAGACGACTCTCACCGTCGTCTACCTGGGCCTGGCCGTGGCCATCGCCGCCTACCTCGGGCTCGTGGCGGTGGGCCGGCTGGAGTACCTGCGCGGTACCGACGATGGAGCAGATGCCTTCCTGCTGGGCTGGGAGCGCTTCTACCAGTGGTGGCCCACCGTCTTCTGGCCGTGGCTGGCCGCGGCCGGACTGCTCTTCCTGCGCGCCGCGACCCGGGGACGAACGCAGCTTCGCCGGGGGGTGGTGGCGGGGGTCGCGCTCGGGGCGGTGGCCGTCTCGCTCGCGGCGCTGGCCACGGGCGCCTATGACTACGACACCCGCCACCGCTCGCTGGCCCAGCAACGCGACGCCATCTCGCGCTGTGTGAGCCAGACGCTGGCCTCGGCGGAGCCGGTGGTCTGCCAGACGGGGCGCACCTGGGACCTGGCCGGCGCGGTGCTCCATGCGGACGACATCGGGGTCACCTTCACCCGCGACCTGCAGCTGACGCCGTCGGCCGATGGTGAGGTGCTCGGCCGGCTGACCGAGGATGGCGAGGGGGCCTTCGAGCCGGGTTCGAGCGCGACGGTGACACCGGGCGGCGGTGGCTTCGAGGTCAGCGGCAGCGCCCGCCATGCCTGGCGCTTCACCCCTGCCGACGAGGCCGGGCTGGCCGCCTGCTCCGTGCTCGAGGTTCGCCTGGAGGTGGCCGCGAGCCGGGCCGACTCAACACTGGTCCGATACCGAGCGATCGGAGACGGTGCGTCGGAGCCGCGTCAGAAGGCCCGGAACCTGCGGCGTGTCGACGGCGTCGAATCGGTGTCCGTGACGGTGCTGTCAGCGGACGGTTTCGCTGCGCCCGTGACCATCCTGCCGGCCGTAGGCTCGAGGGAGTACAGGCTCGACGAGCTCGAACTCATCTGCCACCGGACGGTAGCCGAGTAGGTCGCGAACGCCCCCCGGGTCGCGGTCAGAGCTCGTCGGCGAAGCGGCGGAAGAGCGCCACGTCCAGGCGATTGAGCTCGCGCAGCCGCTTGCGCACGTCCTTGCCCACGTCTTCCTCGGCGGGACCGGTGGCATGGCGGGGTGGCATCGGCGGGACCGGTGGCATCGGCGGGACCGGTGGCATCGGCGGGATCGGTGGCATCGGCGGGACCGGCGTTGATCACCGGCGCGACCGGCAGCGTCACACCCAGGACCTTGCCCAGCACCACCAGGCTGCGCGTCATCGAACCGCGGCTGAGGACGGCATCGAAGTGCGCCTCGACGTTCGCCAGCGCGTCGGTGAGCATGTCGTCCGTGCACGCGCCGAAGGGTGGGTCCGGCCGCCCCGCGAGGGCACGGACCATGGCGTTGTCGGCCTCCAGGCGCCGGTCGCCGAAGACCCACTCCTCCAGCGGCGGGAGGGTTTCACCTTCTGCGGCCGCGATGCGCGCCCGGTCGTTGTAGAGGGAGATGACCCGGCTGACCGGATGGCGGAGCGCGGTGACGTAGCGGGACGGACCGGGGATGTACTGGTGGAACCCGAAGTCGAAGTCACCCATCACCAGCGAGAGGGCCGACCGCTCCGCTTCCGGCAGCGCGACGAAGGCCTCCGTCGTGATGGCGCCTTCGACCGGTAGCCCGTCATAGACGTAGCGGCGATCGTCCGCCGGGACCACCTCTTCCAGCACGCTGCGGAAGGCGCCGCCGGCCGTGCGCGGGAAGTGCATGAACAGCAGCGTGGGGAGGTCTGGATGCGCCGGAGCGAGGGGGGTCGACCGGGCCGCCAGCTGCTCGCGCAGCGGCTCCAGGCGCCGGGCCGCCTCGTCCGCGAGATGGCCCAGGCCGGAGGGATCGAGGCTCTCGATGATGAACTCGACCGAACCGCTGCCGTGACGTTCGGCGTCCTGCACCTGCACGTCCATCCAGGCCAGCACGTCCTCGTCGCGCGACCGCCGGAAGGCGGCCGGGTCCCAGGCCCCGGAGATGTCGAGCCCGAGACGCTCGAAGGCCGCGGGGATGTCCTCCTCGCGCAGCAGCGAGAGCCCGCGGTGGTGCGCCCAGCGGCCGCTGGGTGCGAGGCCCACCAGGATCGCCCGCGTGGCATCGGCATAGCGGAGCTTGCGCACGCGCGGGAGCAGGTTGGGGCGGGCGATGCGCTTGCCCTCGCGGCGCACGAGCACGCCGACCGCGGCCTCGATCCGGCCCAGCAGCTGGGGCACGTGGATGGCCGAACCCTCGGCGAACACGATGCGACGCGACTCGCGGTAGGCGCGGAGCTGCTCGAGCAGTGGCTGGGTCTCCGGCCGCATGATGCGCACGCCGGACGCCGCGAGTGCGCGCTCGAGGTACGTCTCGCCCGCGAATCGGGCGGCCATCCCCGCGCGCGAGACGTAGAGGGGGGTGGTGTGGCTGACGTCCGGCGGGCCCAGGCGGCGCTCCGCATGCTCGTCGAGCGCGTCGAGGTAGGCCTCGCCGGGGCCGGGGCCATCGAGCTGCTCCGCCTGCGGCGCCACGAACAGCTCTCGTGCCAGCACCGGCGCGTCGACCAGGCGGATGCGGTCCTCGTCGAGGCCGAACCAGTCGAGGATGGCGCGGAAGAAGCCGGGCGTGTCGGCCAGGCTGCGCCAGCCCCGGTCGGGCTTGACCCCGAAGGCGATGGGCAACTCCGGTCGCGCCAGCATCGTGGGCAGGAGGCGGGCGGAGAAGTCGGCTACCTGGTGCCCGAACTGCACGTCCACGCCGCCGCCCCAGGCCAGCGCCTCCACGGGGACCGGCCCCTGCGCGGGTGGGTCGGGGTGGACGTCGATGGGCTCGCCGCCGCGGCAGTGGCGAGCCTCTACCTGCGTCTCCCAGTCGGGCCAGATGGGCCCGCCGCGGTGCCAGTCGTCGTCCTGCCAGCGGTCGAGCAGCGCCGCGTACGGCACCACCACCACATCGCGGAACGCCTGGCCGCCGGGGAATGGCCGCTCGTCGGGGGCCATCTCAGGCGCCACCGACCCGCTTGCCCCTCGCCCGGGACGACGCGTATTCATCGACCCACTTCTTCGAACTCACCCAGCGACCGTTCGCATCGCGCGAGGCCCGAAGACGGCCACGAAGCGCAGCCTCACGCAATGCTCGGACCGTCAGTCCCGGCTTCGCCAGCGCGCTCAGTGGCAGCATCCTCACGGGTCCCGCGAGGTTCGGCAGCAGGAAGCGGTCGAGGCTGTCCTTGACCGCTCGAGCGAGCAGCTCGCCCAGCGGGGCATAGTCGCCGGCGTCAGCCTTGGCCAAGGCCTTGAGGTACCGGGACCTGTCCGCCTTGCGGACGATGGCTGGGGCGTAGCCGAGTCGCACCAGGAGGAGGTTCAGGACGAGACGGCCGACACGCCCGTTGCCGTCGCGGAAGGGGTGGATGCGTTCAAAGTCAGCGTGCACTCGAGCCAGACGGACGATCGGATGCTCGTCGGCACCCGGCCGGCTGTTCACGAGCTTCAGCCAATCACCCATGTGTGCCGGCACCTCAGTCCATGGTGGAGGTTCCATCCCGCTCGGAAACGGCAGGATGTCGCGACGACGGTAGTCGCCCGCGCGCTCATCTGGCCCCAGATCGGCGGGAGGTACGGCAGCCCAGACGGGCCCGAGCGTGAGCGAGTGCATGGTGCGCAACTCGGTCGCGGTCAACAAGCCGCTGGCGCCCCAGGCGTCCGGACTGATCCCCTGGCTGTAGACCCAGTCAGCTGCCCTGGAGTACGCCTCGACCTCGAGGTACTCACGCAGGTCCCTGTCGCCGACCGCTCGCCCTTCGGCGAGGAGCTCACGGACCTGGTTCATCAGGAGCGTGTTCCCTTCGAGCGCGGTCGAATTGTGCGTCTCTTCGACCCAGATCCCACGCCAGATCTCGTCATTCTCGTCTGGCGACGGCAGGCCGCCAGTGCGCTCGAGGTCGTCCATCGCGAGATCGACTTGCTCAAGGATGAACTTGCGACTCGGACGACCTCGTTCGGGCTTGGTGATGACCATCTGGAACTGGACCCCGGTTTGCGTCACCTATGGCCAAGATAATCGCCTGACGCAAACCCATCATCGGCGAGAGGGAAGTTTGCGTCAAGAGCGGCCAACTTAATCACTTGACGCAAACCTCGCTCAGGATGACCGGGCTGGCGCCAAGCCGACCAGCGCAGCAGCGACCATCTGGCGCCGGGCCCGCAGCAGCGACGAAGGGTCAGCCCCTGACCCCACCCTCCTTCGCGTTGGAGAGCGCTACTCGAGTCCCATCTCGGCTCGGGTGGGCGGCTCGGCACCGGCGCGGGTGCAGTTGATGGCCGCGGCCTGCACGGCGAAGACGACGGCGTCCTCGAGCAGGTGCGCGTCGGCCAGCTCCCGGCGGCCGAACCCGTGTTCCAGCCAGTAGGCCAGGAGGGAGCCGCCGAACGTGTCGCCGGCACCGACGGTGTCGGAGACCTTGACCTTGGGCACAGGCACGCTGAATTCACCGCCGGCGCAGAAGCCACGGGCCACGTCGGCACCCTGGGTCACGAGCACGGCCCCGACCCCCTGGCCCAGCAGCAGACGAGCGCTCGCCTCCGGCGAGTCGGCCAGGGCGAGGTACGCGAAGTCCTCGTCGCTGCCCTTGACCAGGTCGGCCCGCTCGAGGATCCGCTTCATGCGCGCCTGGTAGCGGTCGAAATCGGGCGTGGCGGTGGGCCGGCAGTTGGGGTCGACCATCACGAACGTCTCTTCGGGCGCCTCTGCTACCACCGCCGCGAGCGAGTCGGCGATGGGCTCCATGGCCAGGCCCAGCGTGCCCACGTGGAGGGCGGCAGGCGCGGGATCGAGCGCCCGCCGCGCATCGGCCAGCTCCAGCCCGGGCACGGTCGTCCGCTCGATGTACCAGTGGTAGTGAGCTACACCGGCCTCGTCGATCTCAGCCAGCACGAGCGTGGTCGGGTCATCGGTATCGACCACCAGCGAGGTGCCGACACCGTCTTCCTCGAGCCTCCCCCGCAGCAGCTTGCCGAACCAGTCGTCGGAGATGCGGCCGAGGAACTCGACATCACCGCCCAGGCGTGCCACGGCACGGGCGGCGTTGTACTGTCCCCCGCCGGCGGCCGGGGTGACCGAGCCGTCCCGGCCGATGATGAGGTCGATGAGCGCCTCCCCCGCGATGACCACCCGTGGCCGGGCCGCACTCGACATCTACCAGCCCTCCCCTTCGAGGTATTCGGCCATCGCCCGGGCGGCCTTGCCACGGTGCGACAGCGCATGCTTCTCTGCCGCGCTCATCTGGCCCACGGTACGCCCACCCGGCGGCTCCGACTCGGGTTCGAAGATGGGGTCATAGCCGAAGCCGCCCGTGCCCCGCGGCGCGGTCGCGATGCGGCCCTCGAAGGCTCCGGCCCGGAAGACCGGCTCGGCCGCAGTCCCGGGATCGATGAAGGCCAGCACGCACTGGTAGCGCGCACCTCGCCGTTCTGGCGGCAGCCCGTCGAGCTCGGCCAGCAGCTTGATGTTGTTGTCCACGTCGGTCGCGTCTTCGCCGGCATAGCGCTTGGTATACACCCCTGGACCTCCGTCGAGCGCATCGACTTCCAGCCCCGAGTCGTCGGCCAGCGTGGGCAGCCCGGAGCGCTCGGCGTAGTAGCGCGCCTTGATCTCGGCGTTGCCCTCGAACGTCTGGGCATCCTCGACCGGCTCGCCTTCGAGGCCCACCTCGTCGGGCGTCACCAGCACCACCTCATCGAGGCCCAGCAGCTGCTGCAGCTCGTCCACCTTGTGGCGCGAGCGCGAGGCCAGCAGCATTCGACGGGTCATCCCCCCGACTTCCCTGCCTCGCCCTTGAGCACGGCGTCCTGGATCTCGAAGAGCTTCTTGAGGCCGCCGTCGGCCAGGCCCAGCAGCTCGTCCATCTGGGCCTTGTCGAAGGGCTTGCCCTCGGCGGTTCCCTGCAGCTCGATGTAGGTGCCGGCGTCGGTACCGATGACGTTGAAGTCGACCTCCGCGGTGGAGTCCTCGCGGTACTCCAGGTCGAGCAGGCCCTGGCCCTCCACGATGCCGACCGAGATGGCGGCGATCTTGCTCACGATGGCACGCTCGAGGTTGGCCTTGCGCAGGGCCAGCACGAGCGCGATGTAGCCGCCGGTGATCGACGCGCAGCGGGTCCCGCCGTCGGCCTGGATGACGTCGCAGTCGACCACCACCGTCTTCTCGCCCATGGCCGAGGTGTCCACCACGCCACGCAAGGAACGGCCGATGAGCCGCTGGATCTCGTAGGTGCGGCCGCCGAGCTTGCCGCGCACCGACTCGCGCTGCATGCGCTCCGAGGTAGCCGTCGGCAGCATGGCGTACTCGGCGGTGACCCAACCGGTGCCCTTGCCGCGCAGATGCGGTGGGACGCGGTCCTCGACGGTGGCCGAGCAGAGGACATGGGTGTCACCCTGCTTCCAGATGAGCGAAGCCGAGGCCCACTTCTGGACGTCCATCTGGATGTTCACGGGGCGCATCTGGCCCGGTGTCCGCCCGTCAAGGCGGTAGCGCGCGCTTCCACCGATGCTCATAGACCCTCCTTCTCGATCGTCTCTTGTCGCTTGGCCAGCTGCCACAGGTCATCGAGCGCGTCGAGTCCCAGGGCCTTGAGCTCCACTCCCTGTTCGTCGGCCAGCCACTCCACGCGGGCGAACCGCGCGGCGAACTTCCGACTGGCAGACCGTAGCGCGGCCTCGGGGTCGATGCCGAGCTTGCGCCCCATGTTGACGAGGACGAACAGGAGGTCCCCGTATTCCTCGCGGCGCTCGGCGTCGTCGGTGGCGGCCAGCAGCTCCGTGGCCTCCTCGGCGACCTTGTCGATGACGCCCTCCAGGTCCGGCCAGTCATAGCCCAGGCTGGCGGCACGCCCCTGCATCTCGTCGGCATAGGCCAGCGCGGGCAGCGACTTCGAGAGGCCCTTGAAGGCCTCGGGCATGTCCGGGTCGCGCACCTTGCTGCCGTTGGCCGCTCGCTCGGCGGCCTTCAACTGCTCCCAGTTGCGCATGACCTCGCCGGGTGTGTCGGCCACCACGTCGCCGAAGACGTGCGGGTGGCGACTGATGATCTTGTTGGTGATGCCGCGCTGCACGTCGGACATGTCGAAGATGCCGTCCTCCGCCGCGTACTGGGCATGCAGCACGATCTGCAGCAGCAGGTCGCCGAGCTCCTCGGCCAGGTCGGGTCCGGCACCAGCGTCGATGGCGTCGTAGACCTCGTAGGTCTCCTCCAGCAGGAACGGCTTGAGCGTCTGGTGGTCCTGCTCACGGTCCCAGGGACAGCCGTCGGGCTGGCGCAGCCGATGCACGAGCCAGGGCAGGCCGAACATGCTGGCGGGGTTGAGGGCGGGGTCGAGCGCGGGCAGCAGGTGCGGGCCGGCCGCGAGGGCGTCCGCGGTGACGGTGCCCACGGTGGCGTCGGCCTGGCTGCCGAGGACGGGGTGGTCGGCGGGATAGAGCCGGTGCAGCAGCGAGACGGGGTCGGCACCGTGGCCGTGGCGGCCGGGCAGCATGGCGTAGGGGTCGTCGGCCGCCGGCGGGGCGTCGTGGTGGGGGCGTCGGCCGTGGGGGCGACGTTGGTGGGGGCGTCGGCCGTGGGGGCGTCGGCCGTGGGGGCGTCGGCCTGCGGCGGCAGGATGAGCAGGGCCATACCCGCGTCGAACGGTCGCGCCACCAACCGGTCGAGGGCCACGAGCTGGAGACCCTCGGCAGGGTCGATCCCGGCACGCGCCAGCAAGGCGGTGGTGGCGGGGTCTGTGAGGGCGGACACGTGGCGCTGCTTCGTCGTGCTCGGGCGCCTAGACCGGGTCGAGGATGCCGCGCGATTCGAGGTACTCGAGCACCAGCGTCGCGTTGGCCTGGGGCGTGGTGTCGGTCGTGAGCAGTGTCAGCTCGGGGTCGGTCGGCGGCTCATACGGATCGGAGACACCGGTGAACTCCTTGACCTCGCCTGTGCGGGCCTTGGCGTACCAGCCCTTCACGTCGCGGGCCTCGACCACGTCGAGCGGGGTGTCCACGAAGATCTCGACGTAGCCCTCGCCGACCATCTCGCGCACCTCGGCGCGAGTCTCCCGATAGGGGCTCACCAGCGCGGCCACCACGAGGCCACCGTGGCGCACGATCTCGCTCGCCACATAGCCCACGCGGCGGACGTTGGTGTCGCGGTCCTCCTTGGAGAAGCCCAGCTCCCTGGTCAGGTGTGTACGCACGACATCGCCGTCGAGCACGGTCACGACGCGCCCGCGAGCCTCGAGCAGCGGCACCAGTGCCTCCGCGGTGGTCGACTTGCCCGAACCGGAAAGCCCGGTGAACCAGACGCATGCGCCGCGGCGGGGCCCGGGGCCGCGGTGGTCGGCCGGGCCATGCTGGTCGGCTGGGCCGTGCTGGTCGGCCGGGCCATGCTGGTCGGCTGGGCCGTGCTGGTCGGCTGGGCCGTGCTGGCCGGTCGGGCTACTGTTCCCGACCGGGCTACTGCTCATAGACCGAGGCGTCGATGCTGATACGACCTTCGTCCTCCGCGGCGAAGTAGCGCTCGTCATACCAGTCGACGAACGCGGTCTGGGCCAGTCGCGCGGCGTCATCGTCCTCGAGCGGGCGCGTGCCCTCGTCGAGCTTCTGTCGGATGCGGTAGCCATCACCTTCGTCGAGGGGCTCGGTCGTCTCGCCGATGTCGATAGCGCTGAGCGCGAGCAGCAGCATGTCGTCCATCTCGTCGACGAGCTGCCAGCCGGTCTCGCCCCCGTCGGCAGCCTCGGGGCCATTCGAGTACTCGGCGGCGACGGTGGCGAAGTCGGCGCCTTCCTGGGCCAGCGCCTCCTGCACCTCGGCCAGACGCACGTCGAGCGAGGAGCGGAACTCGTCGAAGAGGATCACGTGCCAGCCGAACTGGGTACGCACCGGCCCGAGGATGTCGCCTGGTTGGAGCTCGCTCGCGTTCTGCCACAGGGCGTCGTTGAACTCGGGGACCATGAAGCCCTCCGGGAACCAGCCGAGGTCGCCGCCGCGCGGGCCGCTGGGGCCGTCGCTGTCGAGCGCGGCGCGCTTGGCGAACGCCTCCTTGCGAAGGTCGACGTCGGTCACGTTGCGCATCAGCCGGGCGACCTCGGCGGCCTCCGCTTCGGCCGCCGCCCAGGCGGGATCGTCTTCGGGCAGATCGGCCAGCTCGGTGGGATTGCCCTCATCGTCGAGCGGCGTCTCCGGCGCGTAGAGGATGTGGCTGGCACGGACCTCGCCAGCACTGTCGTCGCTGGAGTTGGCACTGCGTTCGACGAAGATCTCGGCCAGCTTGACCTGGTCGTACTCGGCCGCCAGTGCCTCGTCGGTGACCTGCTCCTCGAGCTTGTCGGCGGTGGCCTCGAGCTCCACGTTGCGCCGGTGGATCTCCTCGCCGACCTGGGAGTTGACGGCCTCGACGAAGCCGGGATCCGTGGTCGCGGGCGCGATGGCCTTGACGATGCCGATGAGCTGCTCACCGGTCACGGCCTCGATGATGGGCGTGATGCCGCCCTCCTCGAGCGAGAAGATCGAGTCGTTCCAGGCCGCGTCGGTGATGTCGCCGTCGTTGACGTAGCCGGGCTGGTAGGTGGCGGGGCCGTAGGTCTGGACCAGCTCCTCAGGACTAGCCCCGGCCTCGAGCTCGGCCAGCAAGGCCCTGGCGCGTTCGCGGGCATCGGCGATGCCGGACTCTGTCGCGGGCTGGCCGGCCTCCTGCTCGGGCGTGAGCACGACCAGCGCTTCGATGGAACGGGACTCGGGGAACGAACCGTCGGCAGCCAGTGCCTCGCCCAGCTCGGATTCGCCCAGCTCGAGGCCCATGTCGGCCGCCAGCTTCTCCTTGAACAGGAGATCGACGAGGTCGGCCATGACCTCGGCAGCGGTGGTGGGGCGGGCGTCGGCCGCGGTTGCGAACCGGCGGTTGGCGAGGTCGGCATCGATGGCGCCCTCAGCCAGCGCGGCGCTGATCTGCTGATCTGCCCGTTCGGCGCGGAACTCCTCCAGCTTCTGGCGGTCCTCCCAGTCGCCTCGAGTGACCTCGGTGCCGTCCACCTTGGCCATCGGCTTGAAGTTGGCCTCCCAGAAACCGAAGGCGAGTCCGCCGACGATAACCACGACCACGCCGACGATGAGCCCGTAGAACAGCCAGGTCACGTTGCGCGTGTGGCGGGCGTCGTCGTCGATGAGGCGACCCCGCTTGTCGGTGTTCACCCTGGTCGTGATGCGATCGCGGATGGAGGGCTTCTTCGGTTCGTTCGGAACGGTCATGCGAGGACGGTCTCCGGTGTTGGTCGTATCGCGGGATGTGCGTCGCGGGCGGCGCTCACTGGGGGGCGTCCCATCGCTCCGGCGCGCCGCCGCAGTCTAGCGTGTCACGGCCGAGTCCCGCGTGCCTGCCCGCCCGGCTGGCTGCGGGCGTGGGGCCTGGCCGTCGGCGATCGTGGCCGCTCGGCCGTCGGGTTCACAGCTGCTCGGCCGTCGGGGTTCGTGGCCGGGCCGGCGGCGATCGTGCCTGGTCAGCCGTCGGTGGCGGCCGCTCGGCCGTCGGGGTTCGTGCCGGGCCAGCCGTCGGGGTTCGTGCCTGGTCAGCCGTCGGGGTTCGCGGCCGCTCGGCTGCAGCGGCTGTACCCGGCTCGGCCTGGAGGGTTCAGGTTCTTCGCGATCATTGCACGACTCGGCCGCGATCTCGGTGTTTCGGGGCCGTCCAGGCACTCAGTGTCGCCACCGGCACGCGCTGTCGAGCGTGGCGTGGCGGCCTGGAGGGCGTCGCTCCGGCCGAGCAGGCGCCCGAGTAGGGCGTGGCGCCCGCTTCGTTCAATGATTGCGAAGAAGCTGCCACGGGGGGCGCTCAGGGGAGACGTGATGGCCGCTTCGTGGTCACGTGGGGCGCTCAGGGGAGACGTGATGGCCACTCCGTGGGCGCGTAGGGCGCTCAGCGGCGGCCCGCCGAGGCTCCGGCTGACCACGCCTCGGGCGGTTTCGGGCGCTGCTACGCGTCGGTGGACTGCTCCAGTCGCCAGGAGTACTGCGCCCTGTAGTAGTCGTGCCAGTCGCCGCTCTTGATGGGCTCCCACCAGTCGCGATGGGAGGCATACCAGTCGACGGTCAGGGCGATGCCGTCTTCGAACGACGTAGCGGGTTCCCAGCCGAGCCCCCGCAGGCGAGACCCGTCGAGCGCGTAACGTCGGTCGTGGCCCGGACGATCCGGCACCGTGCGCACCAGCGACCAGGGCTTGTCCAGGTGCCCCAGGATGGCCTCGGTCACCGCGCGGTTCGGCCGCTCAACGCCGTCGCCGGGGATGTTGTAGGCGGAGCCGGCCTCGCCCCGGTCGAGCACGACGCCGATGCCGTCGGCGTGGTCGGCCACGAAGAGCCAGTCACGGCGCTGCATGCCGTCGCCGTACATCGGCAGCGGCTCGTCATCGAGCGCGTTGGTGACGAAGAGCGGTATGAGCTTCTCGGGATACTGGTTGGGGCCGTAGGTGTTGGCGCCGCGGGTGATGACCGTGTCGAGGCCGTGGGTCTCGTGATAGGCCGCCACCAGGTGCTCGCCCGCTGCCTTGGCCGCGCTGTAGGGCGAAGTCGGACGGATGGGATCGGACTCGACCGACAGCCCCTCCGGCACGGGTCCGTAGACCTCGTCGGTGGAGACCTGCACCATGCGGAAGGCGCCGTCGCGCTTCTCCGATTCCGCGCGCGCCGCCTCCAGTAGCGAGTACACGCCCATGACCCCCGTGTGCAGGAAGGCGGTCGGCTCGAGGATGGAGCGGTCGACGTGCGATTCGGCCGCGAAGTTGACGATGGCGTCGCAGTCGGCCGCCAATTCCTTCATCAGCGGCTCGTCGGCGATGTCCGCCTGCACGAAGCGGTAGCGGTCGCTGGTGGCGGGGTCGTCGCCGAGCCCCGCGAGGTTGGCGGGGTTGCCGGCGTAGGTGAGCTTGTCAACGACAGTGATGTGATCGTCGGTGCCGGCCAACCGCCGATGGACGAAGGTCGAGCCGATGAAGCCGGCGCCGCCGGTGACGAGGGTCCTCATGCTCGAAGTCTAGCGGCGGGGTCGCGGTAGGCCGGGAAGTGCGCGCTGTCAGTGGTGCCGGCCGCGAGGTTCAACTCGTCGTAGGCGACGCGGTCCACGATGCGGCCACAGAGGTAGGAGGGACGGGTCTGGTCGGTCCAGCCATCCATGAACGCGATCTCCGCCGCGGCCATGTCCACCACGCCCGCGCTGGCACCATCGGCTGAGATGGCACTATCGGCCGAGCTGGCACCATTGGCAGCGCCCAAACCATGGACCGAGCTGGCACCATCGGCCGAGCTGGCACCATCGGCCGAGCTGGGACCAACGCCCGAGCTGGCACCATCGGCCGCGCTCCCATCATCGGCCGAGCTGGCACCAACGCCCGCGCCCGCACCAGTGCCCAGGTCCACCGTGCCCAGATCCAGCCGCCAGAGCCCTCGGCCGGCCATGTCCTGGGCCGCTGCGCCGATGAGCGCGTAGCGCGCACCCAGCTCCTCGCCGGTCTCGCTCGTCACGAGCGCCTGCAGATGCGCATCGTCACCGCTCACGTAGACGAGGCCGAAGGCGACGGGCCCGTCCTCGGCCACGGCCGTGAGCCCGACGCAGCCGGGCACAGACAGCTGCCGCTCCAGCGCGGCCCGCCCCAACGGGATGGAATCGGCGCCTGGCAGGTTGAACGGCCTCCGAGATGTGCCGACACGCAGGGCAGCCCAGTCGTCGAGCCGGCCGACTGGTGCGTCCTCGATGTCGACATCGACCAGTCCCATCGCTCGTCGCACCGCGCGGCGGTGGTCGCGAGCGGGCCAGAAGGTGGCCAGGTCAGCCACGTAGTGCTGGGCATGGACACGGACCAGGTCGGGAAAGGCCTCGCGCGCCGACGCCTCGGTCAGCGGAGCGAGCGGATCGGTCAGGGCCCTGACCGTGACGACGTCGACCAGGTCGGCCGTCTCGAGCAGGTCGCGATCGAAGGCGCGCCAGTCGCGGCAGACCAGCCAGGGGTCGCCCATGACCGCGTCGCGCCGGGCGGATCCGGGGACGGTGCGGGTGAGCATCCAGGCTCCGCTGCGACGAAGGTGGCGAACCTCGCCGACCTCGGCGTAGGCCTCGGCATAGGCCGGGTGCAGGTAGCCCAGGCGTCCGGCAGCGGCGAACAGGTCGCTCCACCGGGAGCAGCTCGTCCACGCTAGGCCCCGTCGGGACCGACCGATGGGGAGACCGCGTCGGGATCGACCAGCCGGGGTACCTCGTCGAGGTCGATCTCGCGCGCGAAGAGCCGGAAGAGCCCGGCCAGGAGGCGCTCGGCCGGATCGTTCGGTCGCTTGTGCCGCAGCGTCTGTCGGCGCAGCCACAGGATGGGTCGGCCCTGGAGTCGGCGCACGACCAGCCCCAGTCCGCCCAGGCCCGCGCTGAGCACCCGGCTCGGCACCGACCGTCCACGGCTGGGATCGAGCTGGCCGCGCAGGCCCAGGTATACGAGGCGGCCGCCCGAGTGCGCCCGGTTCAGCTCGACGATGTCCACCGGGGACGGACGCTGGACGACGAGGGCGCGGCGCGCCAGGTCAAGCAGCAGGCGCTCGTTGCCGGGGCCGACCGCGTCGCCGACCGGCACCAGCGCGATCTCACCACGCGCGTCCAGTGCCCCTTCGTAGCCGTGCTCGCGCAGGAAGGCCGCGAGGTGCAGCGCGGCGAAGCGCCTGGCATCGGCGGACATGCCCGTGCGCCAGCGCCCCACGCTCGAGGTGTTCAGGGGCCCGGAGACGGACGCCTTCCACCACTCGTGCTCGGCGGCCACGTTGGCAGCGCTCGCGCGCGAGTCGAGCATGGCCGGCTCGTACTGCTCGCCGATGAAGTCACAGATCGCGCGCAGCTGCGGTTCCGGGTCGCTCACCAGGTCCTCGTAGCGCAGCGTCATGGCCCCCGCGTCCGCCGCGATCCGCTGGCGTGATGCACGGTCGTCCTGGTCGACGCGCACGAGGTTGCCCACCACCGAGTCCTTGGCGAAGGGCATGCCTGCCAGCGACAGGGCCACATCACGTGGATCGCGCACGATGCGCACGATGCGGGCATCGGGCCAGAGATCGCGCAGCACATCGGTCATGAGCAGGTGGCGTGGGGTCTTCTCGATCCAGCGCGCCTTGCCCGCCCGCCGCATGTGGAGGACGGTCAGCGACTCGAGCATGGCCGCCAAAGACGGCGTCCGCTCGGTGAGGAACGAACCGATCTCGAAGAGCTCCAGGCCGAACAGCTCGACGACGGGATGACCCTGGTTCTGCAGCGAGGCGATGAAGTCGACGGCCGGCCGCGGCCAGGTCAAGGGGTCGAGGATGCGCGAGCGCTCCCCGGCCGAGACGTGGCGATAACGCGCGAAGAAGCGCGACTCCGGGCCGCAGTCGAGCCGTGGGTGCGCCGAGAGCATGGCCGAGAGCATGGTCGTCCCGGAGCGGGGCACGCCCACGACGAAGATGGGCGCGTCAGTCATCAGCGCTGCCAACGCCGGCCATCGCGCTAGTCATCGACGGCGTCGGCACCGGCGCGTTCGGGCAGGTCCTCGGCGCTTGTGAGGCCGACTGGCGCCGGCAGGTCATCGGCGCTTGCGAGGCCGAGGCGCCGGCAGGTCATCGGCGCTTGCGAGGCCGACTGGCGCCGGCAGGTCATCGGCGCTTGCGACGCCCACGAGCGCCGGCAGGTCTTCGGCCTCCATCGACGTGGCCAGCACCTGCAGCAGGCGGGCGATGACCCGCTCCCCGGCATCGTTGGGATGCCGCCTGATGAGGCTGAGCCGGCGCACCCACACCACCGGCCGTCCCTGCAGCCGTCGGGTCAACAGCAGCAGCCCCAGTCGCGCGAGATCGATCACGCGCCGCGACGTCGGGCGCTCGCGGTCGGGATCGAGCTGGCCGACGACCCCGAAGAACACCAGCGGCTCCTGCAGGTGCAGCTCCTCGATGGTGTGCGGCACCGGCCGGCGGATGGCCACATCGGCGGCAGCGAGGCGCAGCAGCACATCGTCGTAGCGGGCGTTGACCGCATCGCCGGAGGGCACGATGGCCAGCACCCTCTTGGCCGGCACCGCCTGGCCGTAGCCATGCTCCGTCAGCAGCGGGCCGAGGTTGAGAGCCACGTAGTGCTGGACGTCCGGCGGCATCTCCTCAGCCCAGCGGCCCGAGCGCGAGCGGTCGAGCGGACCGGTGGCGTCCCCTTTCCACCACTCGTGGGCCGCCGCCACACCGGTCGCTGAGCTGCGGTCCTCCAGCATGGCCGGCTCGTAATCGACACCGACGAACTCGCAGATGCGCCCGAGTTCGCTCTCGGGCGTGGCCACGAGGTCCTCGTAGCGTACGGTCAGGGCCACGTTCGGCTCGCGATAGAAGTCGGCCGCCGCCTCGTTCATGCGTGCCAGCTCGGACAGGTTCGTCAGCAGCGAGGGCGTGCCGAAGGGCACCTTGGTCAGCGACACCGCTGCATCTCGTGGGTCACGCACGATGCGCACGATGCGAGCCCTGGGCCAGGTGCCCGTGATGAGCTCGGGGTAGGCCAGGTGCCGGGGCGTCTTCTCCACCCAGCGCGGAGCGCCGCTGCGCACGGCCCGCTGCTCGGTCAGCGACTCGAGCATGGCCGCCAGCGATGGCGGACGAATGGCCAGCCAGGCGCGGACCTCCTCGAACGTGAGGCCGTACATGGGATAGACCGGCTGCTTGCCCAGCGACAGGCTGGCCACGTAGGCGGTCGCCCGCTCGGGCCAGTCGGCGGGGTCCAGGATGCGTTCCTGTTCACTGCGGGCAAGTCGGACCCAACGCGAGAAGAAGTGCGTTTCAGGCCCGCAGTCGAAGGCCGAATGGGCCGCCAGCATGGCCGACAGCAGCGTGGTCCCAGAGCGGGGGCCGCCGACAACGAACACGGGCGCGGACGTGTGGCTGGTCACGTCGCCGACTCTATCAGGCCACCGACCCCGCGGACGGCCGTCGGCCGCTCGGCGCCGCGCGTGGCGCACGGCCCCGCGCCCGTCGGCCGGCACGGCACGGAGCTGCACGGCGAGGAGCGTGATTCCCACGGGGATTCGGCCTGCGTCTGCTACCGTCTAGGCCGTCCATGGGAGTCATCAACGAGACACCTGCTGCCTTCCGCAGCAGCAATGATCGGCCGGGCCCGGCCGTACTCATCCGAAATGCCTTCAGCGACGTGTGGTCACGCCGTCGACTGATCGGTTATCTGGTCCGCGCGGATGTCAAGAAGCGCGGCGTGAACACCGTGCTCGGCAATATCTGGTGGGTGCTGGACCCGCTCATCACGATGCTCATCTACGTGCTCGTGATGACGGTCATCTTCCAGCGCAGCACGCCCGACTTCCCGCTTTTCCTGCTGAGCGCGATGGTGCCCTTCAAGTGGTTCACCGCGACGGTCGGCAGTTCGACGACCGCGGTCATCAGCAAGGAGGGCCTCATCAAGCAGGTCCTCTTCCCCAAGATCATCCTGCCCGTGACGCTGTCGCTGTCGCAGATCGTGAGCTTCCTCTTCGGCATGCTGGTGCTCATCGTGGTCTGGCTCTTTGCCTACACCGACCACGTGACGATCCAGGTCGTGTGGGTGCCGCTCATCGCCTTCGTGCAGTACTTCTTCGTGCTCGGCTTCACCTTCCTCCTGAGCGCGGTGACGGTCTTCTACCGCGACGTCGGCATCGTCATCGGCCACTTCATGCGCCTGCTCTTCTGGATCTCGCCCATCCTCTGGTCCTTCATGGAGGTCGCCGGACGAGGCGCGCGCCTGCAGACGGGCCTGGCCGGAGTAGAGGAAGCGCTGGGCCTGCCCAGCGGCGTCCTCTTCGGAGCCATCTCGCTCAACCCCATCTCCATGCTCATCGAGTCCTACCGCAAGGTCATCTACGGCCACCTCAGCCACAACGCGCAGGATGAGCTCATCTGGACGCCCGCGACCCCGCCTGACTTGGCCATGCTCGCGATCGTCTTCACCATCGGCATCGTCATCATCATCATCGGTACCCTCATCTTCAAGCGGCTCGAGCCCGCCTTCGCGAAGGTGCTCTGATGGCCAACCAGCCGACGCGTCGTGAAGAGATCGAGGAGCAGGTCGATTCGCGCCATGACGACCGACTCGATGCCGCCGCCCTCGCGGCCATCGCGGAAGCGGAGCTGGAGGCGCCCGAAGCCGAGGACTTCGGCCTGCGGGTGGAGGCGCCCACCGGCGACATCGCCCTCCGCGCTGAGAACCTGGGCGTGCGCTACAACCTCAACTTCACCAAGAAGACGAAGCTGCGCACGTCGTTCGCGACGCTGCTCGACCCGCGGCGCCGCAACAAGGGCCATTTCTGGGCCCTGCGCCATGTCGACCTGGAGGTCCGCCGCGGCGAGGCCGTGGGCATCATCGGGCCCAACGGCTCGGGCAAGTCGACCATCCTGCTGGCGCTGGCCGGCATCCTTCAGCCCTCGGAGGGCGTGGTCCAGGTCAACGGCCACGTGTCCACGCTGCTGAGCCTCAACGCCGGCTTCGACCAGGAGCTCTCCGGCCGCGAGAACATCGCCCTCGCCGGCGCGCTCATGGGCATCGACCACGAGGTCATGCACGAGATCACCCCGGGTATCGTCCGCTTCGCCAACATCGGCGCCTTCATCGACGCACCCATGAAGACGTACTCCTCGGGCATGCGCGCCCGCGTCGGCTTCTCCATCGCCACCGCCGTCGACCCCGACATCCTGCTGCTCGACGAGGTCCTGGGTACGGGCGACAACAAGTTCAAGAAGAAGTCGAAGGAGCGCATCGCCAACGTGCTCAAGTCGGCCAAGGCCGTGGTCATGGTCACCCACGACATGAGCTGGATCACCAACTTCTGCACGCGCGCCATCCTGCTCGACCGGGGCCGCATCGTGGCCGATGGTGACCCCATCAAGATCGTCGAGATGCACGGCGCCGACGCGACGATGCGCAAGACGCAGAAGCGCCAGGCCAAGCGCCTGATGCGCCACGGCAAGCTGGAGTCTAAGGACATCAACAAGGCTCTCAAGTCGGGCACGCTGGGCGACCTGGTGGAGGGCAACGAGGATGCGCTCAAGGAGATCGACGAGGAGAAGGCCAGACGACGGGCCATCCTCGAGGAGCGGCGTGCGAAGCTGAAGGCTCGCCGGGAGGCCGCGGCCGCCGCAGAGGCCGCCAAGGGCTCAGGCTCGGCCGACTCAGGGGCCGCCAAGGGCTCAGGCTCGGCCGACTCAGGGGCCGCCGAGGGCTCAGGCTCGGCCGACTCAGGGGCCGCCAAGGGCTCAGGCTCGGCCGACTCAGGGGCCGCCAAGGGCTCAGGTGCGAAGGACGCCGTGGAGCAGACGCCCGATGTGGACGGATCGGCCGTCGCGGACGAATCCGAACGGAGTCAGCCGGTCGCCTAGGCCTGCGGCCACGAGGCGCGGGAGCCGATGGCCGCCTCGACCGAGCGCGTTCCCGGGATCACCGTCCAGGTTCGGCCGTCCTCAACGAACTGCCGGGCGCGGTGCTCCAGGCCCGCCGGGGTCTCGCCTGCGATGAGCCAGGTGGTGTCGGTGTGGGTGTGCTCGCGCGCCGCCGCCACCCACTCCGTGGCCGGGTCGGCGGCACCGTCGATGACGATAAGGTCGAAACGGCGTTCCGGTCCGACCAGGTGCTCGAAGTAGTCCGCAGGTGGCATCTCGTAGAGCGCCAGGCCGTCCCCGGCGCGGGCGCGCGGGTCGAACGGGAAGACCTCGCTGACGATGTGCCGCAGCGGCACGTGGAGCTCGACCCCCAACGGTGCCGAGGCGGTCAGCTCCAGATAGGAGCGGGCGCCGGCCGCGCCGGCCAGGTCGGATGCCAGCCGGGTCCCTGGCGCGGGCCCTGCCCACTCCGGACGAGGCTGCTCGACACCGAGGATGTCGAGATAGGGCGTGAGCGTCGTGGCCAGCTTGACCACGTGCGCGGAGCGCTCCTCGATGAGCACCTCCTGGGGCACCACGTGCATGCGCTGGTCGAGCGACCGTGCCCGCGCGATGGTCAGGTAGTTGGCGTTCTGCTCCGCGACCGTGCGGCCGGGGTGACGGCAGAAGACATCGACCACCAGCCCGCGGACATCGGACAGCAGCGCCAGCAGGTGGAAGGCCGAACCCTGGTCGCCGGCCACGCGGCCCGCGGTGGCCAGCAACTCCAGCTGCTGGGGGATGGTCAGCGTCTCGGGCTGGATGACGGTCCAGCCGGCGGCTGCCAGCGCCGCCTCCAGGCGCGGCGCATGGATGATGCCGGGGTCGATCCGTGTGCGCGACAGCCACAGGCGCAGGCCCGGGTCGCGCTGACGCGCCGGGTAGGCGGCCAGGAACGCAGCCTGCTGGGGTGCCATGAAGTCCTTGATGCGGTAGCCCGGGTCGGGCACCACGACCCGGCCGAACCGCATCGGCCGGTCCACGAAGATGGGCTCGTTGGCGATGCCCAGGACCTCGAGGATGGCGGGCTGCCAGGGCTTGTACTCCGGCCCGGGTCTGTCGCTCGGCCAGGCCCAGGCGATGGGCAGCTCCGGGTGCTCCCTGGCGTACCACAGGCTGGCCAGGCCCTCGAGCATGAAGTGGCCGAAGTGGCGCGTCAGACGACCGGCGTAGATGACCGTCCGCGGGTCGCGCAGAGCCGAATTGCGCGTGGCCGCGTCGAACCTGGCCGCGAAACCGACCTTGCCGTAGCTGCGGACCAGCAGACTCTGGGGCACCACCCTGTCGCGCGCGTCGAACACGCCCATGCGCAGCCCGGGCCGTCCGTTGGGACGCATGAAGTTGGTGAAGGGCATGATCACCGCGTCGGGATGGGCCTCGGCGCGGAGCGGTCCTGGCGACGGCATGGGCGCTATCGTCGCGCATTTGCCCGTGGCCGCGCATTTGCCCGTGGCCGCGCATTTGCCAGTGGCCGCGCATTTGCCAGTGGCCGCGCATTTGCCAGTGGCCGCGCATTTGCTAGATTGCGACCACCCCGTGACCACACCCGCCCGCACCCCGACACCCGCCGCCCGACTGGGGCGCACCCTGGGCCGCCTCAAGCGGCGCAGCCGTCGTGTCGTGCTGAGCCGCCGGCCGCAGCGGGTCATCGCCATCCTGGGCATGCATCGGGCCGGCACCAGCTCGCTCGCCGGCAGCCTCGAGGAGGCCGGCCTGTTCCTCGGCGACGTTCGCGGTCGAGGCCAGTGGAACCGCAAGGGCAATCGCGAATCGAAGGTGCTGATGCGGTTGCACGATGACGTGCTCGGTGCTAACGGCGGCAACTGGCGGCGGCCCCCCGAACGCGCCATCTGGAGCGCGGAACACAAGGCCCGGCGGGACCGCTACATCTCGCAGCGCATCGGCCGGCCGCTGTGGGGCTTCAAGGATCCGCGCACCGTGCTCCTCATCGAGGGCTGGCTCGAGGCCATGCCGGACCTGGGCATGGTCGCCAGCGTGCGTCATCCGGCGGCAGTGGCCCGATCGCTCCAGCGCCGCAGCGGAAGCGAGTCGGCCGAACCCTGGCTCGACCTGTGGCTGGCCTACAACCGCCGCTTGCTCGACCTCCACGCCGCGCACGGCTTCCCCATCATCGACTTCGACCTCCCGGCCGAGGAGTACCGGGCCCGCCTGGCCACGCTCATCGAGGAGCTGGGCCTGCATGCACCGGAGGGCGAGGGCACGTTCTTCGAAGCCTCGCTGCGCAATCCCATTCCCGAGGACGCCGAGCTGCCCGACGAGGTCGAGCGTGTCTACCTGGCACTGCGCGAGATCGCCGCAGAGGGCGCCAGGGCGGCGGCGACTACCGGGGCAGCCACGACAGAAGGGGCCCGCGCGTGAGCGAGCGGACGAAGACGGGACGACTGCGCGGCCTGCTCGGCGCTGCCGGCCGGGGTGGCGCTGCCGGCCGGGGTGGCGCTGCCGGCCGGGGTGGCGCTGCCGGCCGGGGTGGCGCTGCCGGCCGAGGGTCGGAGACGAACACCCCCGGCCAGGGAGCGGAGCCCACCCGCCTTGCGCCGGGACAGCGGCAGCGCGTCGTGGCCGTGCTGGGCATGCACCGTTCGGGCACCAGCAGCCTGGTCGGCAGCCTTGAAGCGGCCGGCCTCTTCCTGGGCGACGTGCGCACGAGCGGCCAGTGGAACGAGAAGGGCCACCGCGAGTCGGCCGTGCTCAACCTGCTCCACGAGGACGTCCTCATCGCCAACGGCGGAGGCTGGTTCATGCCGCCGACCACGACCGACTGGACGGCCGCCCACCGCAAGCGGCGGGACAAGTACATCGCCGAGCGCGCCGACCTGGCCCTGTGGGGCTTCAAGGATCCGCGCACGCTGCTGCTCCTCGACGGCTGGCTCGAGGCCATCCCGGACCTGGAGCTGGTGGGCACGTTCCGCCACCCTGCCGCGGTCGCGCGCTCCCTGCAGCGCCGCCACGGCACCGACGCCATCGAGCCCTGGCTGGATCTGTGGCTGGCCTACGACCGCCATCTGCTGGAGCTGGTCGAGGCGCGAGGCTTCCCGCTCGTCGATTTCGACCTGCCCAACGACGAGTACCAGGCGCGCATCCGAGCACTGACTGACGAGCTGCGCCTGACTGGACCCGAGGGAGACGGCTCGTTCTTCGAGGCCTCCCTGCGCACGTCGCAGCGGGAGGTCCCCGGTCAGCTCGAGCTGCCGGCGCAGGTCGACGAGGTATATCAGCGCCTCCGCGCGGTGGCCGCAGCCCAGGTCGAGACTGCCGGCTGACGGCGAGCCCCCTCCCCGCAGCCGGCTTCGTTCGGCAGGCGGTCCGCATCCGCGGTCGGCAGGCGGTCCGCAATCGCGCTCGGCTGGCGGACCCTACCCCCGGTAGAGCGCGGCGGTCTCCTCGGCGATGGGGCCCCACTCGATGGTGTCGGCGAAGGCTCGCGCCCGCCGGCCCATGGCTGCAAGGTCGGAGGCGGCCGCATCGCGGATGGCATCAGACAGAGCGTCGGGATGGTCGGGGTCATAGAGGAACGAGGCGTCGGAGGGCATGGTCTCGGGCAGGCAACCGCGGGCCGGGGCGATGACCGGGCGGCCGTGACTGAGCGCGAGGATGACGCTGCCGGAGGTGAGGATGTCGCGGAAAGGCATGACCGCCACGTCTGACCCTCGCAGGATGCGCGAGAGCTCCTCCTCGGGTATGCGTTCGAGGCGGAGCACGATGCGCTCGTCACCGGCCGCGGCCTGCGCGAGGTCCTTGCCCAGCTTCGCCGGCAGTGGCTGGCCGCAGATGAGCAGCCGGTCGCCCGGGCCCAGCTCCTCCACTCGCCGGAACGCTTCGATGAGGCCGCCCGCGTTCTTGTAGCCACGGATGGAGCCGACGAAGACGAAGATCCGACCATCGGCCGGCAGGCCGAGGGCTTCACGGGCCGCCACGGCGTCGGCATCGACGTCGTACTGGTGCACGTAGTTGCCGTGCGGGATGACGTGCATGTGGGCTTGCGCAGCGTCGCTGGCGCCGTACATCTCGACCAGCGCGTCGCGGGCGTACTGGCAGTGGAAGATGATGGCGTCGGCCCGCTCGATCATGGCGCGGTGGACTCGAGCCTCGCGTGGGTCGGCACCCCGTGAGGCGTGGGCCTTGAGGTTGTGCACGGTCCAGACGACGCGGGCGCCAAGCGCCTTCACCAGGCGCAGCTGCCACTCGAACCAGAGCACCTCGCGCCGACGGGGCTTGCCGCTGGGGCCGCCGACGAAGTCGTGGATCCACTGCACGTGGAGCACGTCCGGTCGGCCCTGGGCCAGCCACGTGCCCAGCAGCGGTGCGCGGCCAGACCACTCGTGGATCGCGGACGCCTCCACGCCGGCGTCGTCCCTGAGGGCCGAGGCCAGCAGCCGCTGGTAGGGGTTCCAGGTGTACGAGGGCAACAGGATCGCCCGCAGCGGCTTGGCGGACCGGTTCATTCGGCCATCCGGGCGGTCGGGTCGGCGGGTCCGGTCGGTTCGGCCATCCGGGCGGTCGGGTCGGCGGTGGCCGTCAGTTCGGCTGGAGGTGCCAGTTCGGCTGGAGCGGTCAGTTCGGCAGGAGGGGTCCGCTCGGCCCGGGCGACCAGGTCGGCCGCGATGCGCTCGCCGGCGTGGCCGTCCCAGCCGGGTGGACCGCCACCGATGCGCTTCTGGGCACCCGCGAGCGCGCCGTCGAGGGCGTCTCCCAGTCCAGCGGGCGTGACCAGCCGGTTGGTGCCCGCGGTCAGGGTGATGGGCCGCTCGGTATTGGGCCGCAACGTCAGGCACGGTACGTCAAGGACGGTCGTCTCCTCCTGGATGCCGCCCGAGTCGGTGATGACGGCTGCCGCGCCGCGCACGAGCGAGATGAAGTCGAGATAGCCGAGCGGATCGACCACGATGAGGCCCGATACGTCTGCCAGGCCGGCCGAATCGAGCATGGCCCGGCCGCGCGGGTGGAGCGGCAGCACCAGCGGCAGCCGGGCCGTGGCGTCACGCAGGGCTGCGATGAGCGCCGTGGCCGCCTCCGGCGTGTCCACGTTGGCCGGCCGATGCAGTGTCGCCACCGCGTACGGGGACTCGACACCGAGGCGTGTCTTCACCGGCTCGGGGTCGAAGCGGTCGAGATTCGCCAGCAGCGTGTCGATCATGGGGTTGCCCACGAACACGACGCGCTCCCCGCTGATGCCCTCGCGGGCCAGGTTCTGCTCGCCCTCCGGCGCGGTCACATAGAGCGGGTCGCTCAGCAGGTCGGTCACGCGCCGGTTGACCTCTTCGGGCATGGTCGGGTCGAAGGAGCGCAGGCCCGCCTCCACGTGCGCCACGGGAATGAGCAGCTTGGCGCAGACGAGGGCTGCGGCCAGGGTGGAGTTGACGTCGCCGTAGACCACGACACGGTCGGGCCGGCCCTCGAGGAAGGCCGCTTCCAGGGCCACCAGCAGGGCCGCCGTCTGCGCTCCGTGCGAGCCGGACCCCACGCCCAGGTTGACGTCCGGCTCGGGCAGGCCCAGTTCCTCGAAGAAGACCTCCGACATGGCCCGGTCGTAGTGCTGGCCGGTGTGGATGACCTGCTGCTCCGCTCCCGACTCGCGCAGTGCGGAGATGACCGGGGCGGCCTTGATGAAGTTCGGCCGGGCGCCGACGACGTGGATGAGTCCGGGCATGCGCGCAAGCATGCCATCGCCGCGTCCGCTCCGTCCGACGCGCGTCCGCTCCGTCCGACGGTGGCATGCCTCCACCCGACGGTCGCATGCCTCGACCGACGGTGGCATGCCTCGACCGAGTCCCGTCGTGCGGCCGCCCGATGGTGGTGCGGCTACCCGAAGGTCGTGCGGCCACCCGATGGTCGTGCGGCCGCCCGATGGTGGTGCGGCTACCCGATGGTGGTGCGGCCGCCCGATGCTAGAGTCGGTTGGCCGTGACGAACGACCAGCACACCTTCACCACCGTCGGCATCATCGGGCTCGGCTACGTCGGCCTGCCGCTCGCGACCGCCTTCGCGGAGGCGGGCGTAAGCGTGGTGGGCTTCGACCTCGCGGTGGCCAAGATCGAGGCGCTGGCCGACGGTCGGTCGTACATCGAGGACGTGCCCAGCGATCGGCTGGCCCCACTCGTTCAGTCGGGCGCGCTGGAACCCACGACCGACCCGACACGCCTGGCCGCCTGTGGCGCCGTGCTCATCTGCGTACCCACGCCGCTGGGCGACCACCGAGAGCCCGACCTCGGCTACGTCATCGCCGCCACCGAGACCGCCCTCGCCAACCTCGCGCCCGGCGCCCTGGTCGTGCTCGAATCGACCACCTGGCCGGGCACCACGCGCGAGGTGCTGGGGCCGATGTTCGAGTCGGCCGGCCTGCGCATCGGCGAGGACGCCTACCTCGCCTTCAGCCCTGAGCGGGTGGACCCCGGCAACACTCGCTGGGGCATCCGCGACACGCCCAAGGTCGTCGGCGGCCTCACACCCGAGTGCTCGCGTCGGGCCGAGGCGCTGTACCGCGTCATCTGCGACACCGTCCACCCGGTCTCCACGCCCGAAATCGGCCGAGATGTCCAAGATCATCGAGAACACCTTCCGCGCGGTGAACATCGCACTCGTCAACGAGCTGGCCATGCTGGCCGACCGCATGGGCATCGATATCTGGGAGGCCATCGAAGCCTCGTCCACCAAGCCCTTCGGCTTCATGCCCTTCTGGCCGGGTCCGGGCCTCGGTGGACACTGCATCCCCATCGACCCCTTCTACCTCGCCTGGCGCGCGCGTGCGTTCGACATGGACAGCGGGTTCGTGGAACTGGCGGGGCGCGTCAACGTGAACATGCCCTACTACGCGGTCGCGAGGATCGCCCGCTCGCTCAACGATCGGGGCAAGGCCGTGCGCGACGCGGACGTGCTCCTCCTGGGCATGGCCTACAAGGCCGACGTGGGCGACCTGCGCGAGAGCCCGTCACTCAAGCTGCTCGAGCTGCTGCGGGCGGAGGGCGCGGACGTGACCTACCACGATCCCCACGTGGACACGCTCACCGACGAGGGCCTCACGTCGGTGGAGCTGACCGTCGAGCGGCTGGCCGCGACCGACTGCGTGGTCATCGCCACCGCCCACCAGGCCATCGACCTGGCGGCCGTGGTGGAGCATGCCGATCTCGTGGTCGACCTGCGCAATGCCGTGCGACATCGGCTCGGTGGCGCCTCGTCGGGCCACGTCCCGCCTAACGTCGACGTCCTCTAGATGTGCATCAGGGGTGGGCTGATACACCTTCATGGCGGGCTGATGCATATCAAGGGCGGTGATGCACCTTCATGGCGGGCTGATGGCCGCACGCGCTGATGGCCGCACGCCCTCGCTGATGGCTGCACGACCTCGCTGATGGCCGCACGACCGCGCAAGGTCTGGATCGACCTGACCAACTCGCCGCACGTGCTCTTCTTCCGGCCGGTCCTGCGCCGGCTCGACGAGGCCGGGGTGGAAGCGATCGTGACCGCGCGCGACTTCGCCCAGACCCTGGGCCTGCTCGAGCGCTACGGCATCGAGCACACGGTCATCGGGCGCCACGGGGGAGCCTCGGTGCGAGGCAAGGCGCTGGGTCTGGTGCGACGGTCGGGGGCGATGGTGCGCTTCGGCCGCGGCCGGGGCTTCACCCAGGCGGTGAGCCACGGCTCCAACGACCTGGCCATCGCAGCCCGGACGCTGCGGCTGCACAGCACGGTCATCCATGACTACGAGGGCGCCGCGGGC
This sequence comes from uncultured Chloroflexia bacterium, assembly GCA_963712745.1. Lineage (GTDB taxonomy): Bacteria > Chloroflexota > Limnocylindria > Limnocylindrales > CSP1-4 > JAFMJV01. The sequence goes on from CAVQJC010000005.1 coordinate 234,822, forward strand.
ATGCACCGCATCAACTTCCGACTGGCCTCGAAGGTCATGACGCCCGATGTCATCCCCTACTCGGCGATCGCCGGCTACGGGCTGCCCGAGTCGCGCTTCTGCCCCTATCACGGCCTCAAGGAGCAGGTGGCACTGGCCGACTTCGCGCCCGACGACACGGTCTACGGCGAGCTCGGGCTCGACCCGGAGCGGCCGATCGCCGTGCTGCGGCCGCCGGCCACGATGAGCCTCTATCACCGCGGCATCGAGAACACCGTCTTCGACGAGGTGCTGGCGCGACTGCGCGATGCCGATGTCCAGGTGGTGCTGCTGCCGCGCACGCCCGAGCAGGCACAGTCGTTCGCCGGGGCTGCGGGCGTGATCGTGCCCGATCGTCCGGTCGACGGTCCCTCGCTGGTGTGGGCGGCCGACGTCGTCGTCAGCGCCGGCGGCACCATAAATCGCGAGGCGGCGGTGCTGGGCGTGCCGACCTGGACCACCTTCGCCGGAACGCTGGGGGCAGTGGACCGGGAGCTCGTGGAGCAAGGGCGGATGAGCGTGCTCGAGCGGGCAGAGGACATCGTCGTCGTCAAGCGCGACCGCTCCGAGCCGCGCTTCGAAGCCATCGCCGACGAGGTCACCGAGGAGATCCTGCGCACGTAGGCCCGCGCCGGTGTGGTGTTGGCGCCGGGCTCGGCAGGGCCGGGCTGGCGTGAGGCGCCGGGCGCGGGGCGGGGCGCGGTTGGCGTGAGACGCCGGGCGCGGGGCGGGGCGGGGCGCGGGGGCGGGGCGCGGCGCGGGCGCGGTTGGCGTGAGGGGCGGGGCGCGGGGCGGGGCGCGGTTGGCGTGAGGCGCCGGGCGCGGGGCGGGGCGGGGCGCGAGGAGCGAGGGCCGTGGCTTCTCGCCAAATGTCGGCGTGGTGACCCTTAGCGAGTTGCGCGCACGTTCATCGGGGGCCGCACTGCATGCCTATCCGTTCGATCAGCATGAAACGCCTGATATATCCGGCAATGTGCATGACTATGCACCGACCGTTATGTGTGAACTGGCCAGCTTCTGGCTAGTGGGCCCCTGGCATGACATTTGGCAGTAGGCCCGCAGCTCCGCAGCTCCGCAGCTCCGCAGCGCGCGGCGCCGAGGTGGCTGGTGGCCCGGCCGAAGCTCCGCAGCGCGCGGCGCCGAGGTGGCTGGTGGGCCTTGGCGCAGCCCGCAGCTCGCAGCTCAGCAACTCCGCCGCGCAGCGCCGAGGTGGCTGGTGGGCCTTGGCGCAGCCCGCAGCTCGCAGCTCAGCGGCTCCGCAGCTCGCGGTGCCGAGGTGGCCGGTGGCCCCGCCGCAGCTGCGCGGCCGTCAGCGGCTCTTGATATTCTTCTTGACTTCCGGGGTGATGCGCACCGCGAGGCGCGGACTGTCGCCCCGCTTGCACAGGCCCTTGCCGTTGACCTGGCACTCGGTGACGATGGCGGCGACGCAATGTGTCCGCCCGCAGGGCGACCTACCGCTGAACGATCGCCACACCGGGGCTCCGCTCATACCCTGAGCCACAAAACCGGTCGTCACGAGCATGCGAGGATCGGAGAACGACTGCTGGACCCGCCCCTCGGTGCGCCACATCGTGAGGCCGTTCATGCCGGAGAACCGCGGATCGGCGGGATAGCCATTCATGCGCGTGAGCTTTCCCGGGGCCAACTTGCCGTTGCCCAGCTCGTTCGCCCACATCCCCAGGATCGCGTTCTTGGGGTACTCGCAGCTCTTGGGGACCGTGATGACCGCGTAGTCGTGGGCCCGGCTGCCGTAGAGGCGGTCCGACGAGTTCCGCTTCACGAACCTCGGGTGCGCCCACACGCTGGCCGCTCCGCACGCGGGGTAGCTCGAACCGCCCGCCGGCTGGCTGTAGCCTCGGTAGATGCGCACGCTGCCGGGCAGATCCTGTCGGAACCGGTAGTTGCGGTTCGCCGGGTCGCGGACCAGGCAGTGGGCAGCCGTCACGACCTTGCGCGGAGCCACGATGAAACCGGTGCACACGACACGGCCGCCGACGGTGACGAGCGTGGTGCCCCGGAACGGACGCTTGGTGAGCTTGGACGCCGGAACCTTGGAGCGGTCGAGCTCGGCGGCCTGGACGACGCCGAGGCCGGAGCCGAACGCCAGCAAGGCGATGACGGTGAAGACCAGGAAGCGTCCTGTCCAGCGGGTCATGCGGCGTCACCTCCGGCTGGCGAAACGCCCTCGACCGCGGGGCCGCGGTCGACAGCCGGGGCCGACTCCACCGGTCGTCCGCCAGCACGGGGGGAGATGCCTTCACGGATCGAGCGGCCAGGCCCGACGGGCGCGTCCTCCCGGGCGAGCTTGCGGTAGAGCGCGATGAGCCCGGTCGCGGTGTGGTCCCAGGTGTACTTGTCCAGGGCCACCTCCCGGCAGTGGGCCCGCAAGGCCTGCCGCTGGTCGGACGGCGCCGAAAGCAGGTCGGCGCAGGCGGCGGCGATGGCCGCCGGGTCGTCGATGTCGACGCACACGCCGACGCCTTCCTCGCTGGTGAGCCGGCACTGTTCGTTGCCCCGGCTGACGACCACCGGTACGCCGGCCATGATGGACTCGAAGAGCTTGTTGGGCAGGTTCATGCGCTGGTTCAGGGTCCGCGGCGGCTGGCCCACAAAAGCGACATCGGCACTGGCGGTCCAGGGCATGAGGTCATCGGGCCGCACCGCGGGCAGCAGGTAGACGCGACCCGGGTGGGCTGCGACGGCCTCGGCGATGAAGGTCTCGAGCCGGCCGTAGCCCATGAACACGACTGCGGCGCCGAGCTCCATGAGGCGCGGCTGCGTGGCGGCAGCGACCAGTTCCTCGACGCCGCGGTCCACGGAGAAGCCGCCCTGGTAGAGGACGATCGGCCGCTCCGACTCGATGCCGGTGGCCTCGCGGATGCGGTCGGATCCGACGACACCGGGCTGGTCGGGGCGCCAGGCCGGCGGGCAATTCCAGAGGATGGTCGGCCGGGGCACGCCCCAGCGACGCTCGACCAGGTCCGCTACCGGATCGCTTACGGCCAGGAAGGCCGAGCCGTCGCGGGCCCAGTCACGTTCCCGCCGGCGCACGATCTCGCGCACGATCCAGGGCATGCGCGCCAGTCGCGCCGCCTCGGTGTGATAGTCGGCGACGTCATATACGAAGCGGCCGCCGAGCCGGCGAGCAGCCTCGCGCACGACAGGCAACACCACCAGCGATTGTGCGTGGAAGACCTCCGTCTCCGGGGCCGCCTCCGCGACGGCCTCGGCCCAGGGGCCGGCACGGCGGGCGTTGGCGATGATCTCCAGCGTGCGGCGGAGTGGGTGGCGCAGTCGGTCCAAGCCGGTGGGTGCGTCGGGCGGCAGCACCTGGCTGTCGTAGTCGAGGCCGACAAGTCGGCAGATGCCCTTGCGCATGCGCTGAGGCAGCGGCCTGAGGGCGTTGCTGATGCGGCGGTCGATCTCGAGACGGGTGAGCTGCACGCCCGGCGCCAACTCCTCCACTGCCGGCAGGCCGGGAGCCGACCAGCCCAGGATGCGCAGGCGGTGCCCGTCCGCCGCCAGCGAGGTCGCGGAGCGCAGGAAGCGCGAATCGAACTCGAAGGGGTTGGCGGCCACGATGGTGATGTTCAGCCGGCCCGGCTGCAGCGCGTCGGTAACGATGGCGCCCGTTCTCCACGATCAGCTCCGGTCACGGCGACCTGAGCACTACTATGAACTCCAGCCTACCCCGGACCGGATAACTGGGCAGGAAGGCGGCCAGGTTCCGGCGCGTGGCGTCAACCCTCGTCTTCGGCGTGCGACATCTGGGCGGTGGGCCCGCGGCCGCGCAGCTCCTCCCAGCGCAATTGCAGCACCACCACCAACGCCTCCAGGATGATCGACTTGGACATCTTGCTGGTGCCCACCTCGCGGTCCTTGAAGACGATGGGCACCTCCGTGACGCGGGCGCCGGCGCGCGTGGCCAGGTAGGTGGTCTCGATCTGGAAGACGTAGCCACCCGAATGGACGCGGCCCCACTCCACCGCCTCGAGCGCGGCCCGGCGCCAGGCCTTGAAGCCGCCGGTGAGGTCGTTGGGCCCCAGGCGCAGCACGAACTTGGCGAAGAGCGAACCGCCGCGCGACACGACCCGACGCAGGATGCCCCAGTCGCGGACCCCACCGCCGCGGGTGTAGCGCGAGCCGATGACGAGGTCGGCATCCTGCTCCAGCGGCGCCATCAGCGTGGGCAGGTAGTCGGGCGAGTGCGACCAGTCGGCGTCCATCTGCACGATGTGGCTGGCGCCACCCCGAAGCGCCACGGCGAAGCCGTCGATGTAGGCCTTGCCCAGGCCCTCCTTGCCCGCACGATGCTCGACGCTGATGCGCGGTTCCGCGGCTGCCAGCCGGTCGGCCAGCTCGCCGGTACCGTCCGGGGAGTCGTCGTCGACCACCAGCAGTCGGGCCCCGGGCAGGGCCGCCAGGATGGCCGCCGAGATGCCTTCGAGGTTCTCCGCCTCGTCGTAGGTCGGCAGCACCACCCAGGTGCCGGAGTAGCGTTCGCTGTCCGAGTGGTCGCTCATGGGCTCTCAGTCTACGGCGACTCGGCGCGATCGCGGCCTGGCGACCGCTGGGAGGGTCAGCGCAGCCTGGGTCGAGGGGTCGGCGCAGCCTGGGTCGAGGTGCCGGCGCCGCCTGGACGGGGAGGGTCAGCGCAGCCTGGGTCGAGGTGCCGGCGCAGCCTGGGCGGGGAGGGTCAGCGCAGCTTGAAGGTGAAGCCGCGGGCGTTGATGCCACCGCCGGTATCGGTGCCGACGATCTTGACCTTCATCTCACCGGCCTTGCCCTTGGACCTGGTCTTCAGCACGACCTTCCACTTGGTGTCGCTGAGACGCTTGATGTTCGTCTTGGGCACCTCGTACCGGTCCACGTTGCGCTGCTTGACGCTGACCACCGGCTTGCGCCCGAGAGGCTCCGCGCTGATGACGGTGAACTTGATGGTGTCGCCCCGGTCCAGCTTCCACGTGGGCGTGGACAGCTGGAAGGGCATGACCCGCACCTTCACGTCGTGGGCGTAGGAGCCGGCCGGACGGGCGACGCGGAAGCGAGCGGTATACACGCCCCACGGCACATAGCCGCCCTCGCCGTTCTTGCCGTCCCAGCGGAAGCGCACCATTCCGGCGTCCATGGCCTGCTCTTCGATGCCTCGGCGCACGACGTCGCCCTTGGCGTTGCGGATGACGACACTGACCGTGCCGTTGCGAGTGAGCGAGGCCTTGAGCGCTGAGGCCTGGGCCAGGGAGTCGCCGTCGTTGGCGTAGAACATGCCCGGGCTGGCCTTGGGCGCCTTCAGCGAGTTAAGGACCTTGGCCTTGACGCGACCGGGCTCACCCACATTGCCGGCCCGGTCCGTGGGCACGAGCATGATCTGGTACTTGCCCTCATCGACGTCCTTGCCGTTCTTGTCCCGGCCGTTCCAGGAGATCGACCCGTTGCCCTTCAGTGCCCAGGTCGTCCAGCGCCTGACGATGCCGCCGTCGCGCTTGACCTTGACCTCGAGGAAAGCGCCCTCGGACAGGGAGTACGAGACCTTCAGGCTGTCGGCCACGCCGTCGCCGTTGGGCGTGAACACGGGCAGCGGGTCGTCGGCGGAGACGATGATCGAGCCCGGCTGCGTAGCCCTGACCTTGCTCACCACCGGCGCGGTCGTGTCCGGAGGCAGGGAACCCGACTCGCGCCACTCGGTGGTGGTGAAGCCAAGGTCGCCCGTGACCGCCCGCAGGTAGCCTTCGGCAGGGTCGGGGTCGATGTGGATGCGCGCGCCCGGGATGCGCTCGGAGTCGTAGTAGCCGGGGTCATCGCCGATCCAGCCGTTGCGCGGATTGACGTAGTCGCCGTAGCGCGTGCGGAAGACGGCATCCATGGTGGCGTCCTCCTCGAACAGGGCGTTGATGACGTCGGCTCCCGGCTGCCAGCCGAGGGCCCAGACCACGCTGGCGCCGATCGACAGGAAGCCGTTGGCGTAGTTGTCCACGCGCTGGACGGCCACGTCCCGCGTCGGGATGGCCATGCCCGAAGACGCGTTGCCCGAGGCGTAGGAGAGGTGCGAGAGGATGACCACCGCATCGGGCGCGAGCTGGATGTTCTCGCGCAGCCAGTTGGCACCCTTGTAGGCGACGTTGTTGGGACCTCGATTGGCCTCATCCTGGCGGTCCAGGCCGAGGCCGTTCTTGGTGTTCTCCTGGAACGGTCCGTACGCGCTGGGCCAGCCATTGCCGTGACCGACGTAGACCAGGAGGTCAGCTCCCTGGGCCTGCCGGATGACCCGTGACTGGGGTGCGTAGGGGTGGAAGATGCGGACGGTCTCCATGCCCTGGGCCTCGGCCGCGGCGGCGATGGCCTTGGCGTAGCCCTTGTACTTGGTGGTCAGGCTGTGCACCGGGCCCGCGATCACGACGGCCTTCTTGGGCGCGGCGGCTTGCGCCTCGGTGACCCAGTTGAGGGCGGAGCTGGTCAGGATGAGGGCTAGCACAGAGAGCACGACGGCCAGCAGGCGGACGGCGTCGCGTCGACGCACGTGACCGCCCGAACGGGTCGGCCCTGCGTCGGAGCGGTGGTGTGGGGCCATGTGCCCACCAGAGTCGAGCCGCACGAGCACACCGGCCATGCCGCGATGGTCACCGTCCCTCTGTCCGTATGGTCCCAGCACCGGTCCCCGGGCCAACCGGGGAGCGTTTCTCCCGGGCGACCGAGACACCCTGGCGAGGAGCGTCGTAGCGCTCATCCTTCGTCGGCCGCCTGTTCATCGGCGGCCTGTTCATCGGCGGCCTGTTCATCGGCGGCCGGCTGCTTGGCCCGGCTGGCGGCCTTGGCGGCCTTGGGATCCACGATGACGAGCACATGCTCGAGGTGCTCGAGGTCGGCAACCGGCGTGATGAGCGCGGTCTTGACGACATCGCCGGCCTCCTCGATGACGTCGATGACGTGGCCGATGGGGAGGCCCTTGGGGAAGCGGGAGCTGAAGCGCTTGCCGGCCTTGGCGCCGAGCGTGACCACCAGGTCCTTCTCGGAGATCTTCTCCGTGCGCGGGATCTCGAGCATGGCCAGCGGTGCCGAGAGCCGGCCCACCACGTTGCCGGTAGCGCCGGTGCGGTTGTCCAGCCCGTTGACCAGGAAGTTGGTGTCGGTGATGAGCATGACCTCGGCCCAGCCGTTGCCCACCTCTACCACCTGTCCGGCCAGGACGCCGCCGCTCGAGAGCACCGGGTCACCCTTGCCGATGCCGGCCTCCGACCCGCGGTCGAGCGAGATCAGGCGCTCGAACTGGGAGGAAACCTGCTGGCTCACGGCCGCCGCCACGGTCTTGTGGTCGGACATCTCGTTCTTGGTCTTGAGCAGCTTGTTGAGCTTGCGGTTCTCGGCCTCGAGCGCGTCGAGCGTGTCCAGCTGCTCCTCGAGGCGGGTGACGGCCGCGGTCAGCTCTTCGTTCCGGCGTCGCAGCGTATCCACCTCGGTGATGGCATCGAGGACCGAGGTCACCGAGCGGGTGCCGTCGCCGAGCGTGTCCTGCACCGGTGCGATGGCGAAGCGAACGCCGTTGCGCAGTTCCTCCGCTGGGCCCGTGCGGCTGACCGCGAGCAGGCCCACCGACATCACGACCAGGACGACGAATCCGATGAGGCGGCGGCGAGCGTAGCGGTCCCTCAGCATGGGCGGCTCACCGCGGCGGTCTCGAGTACGTCTCGGCCACGAGCGCACGCTCCATGAACGGGTCGTCGATCGACTCGAGCACGATGCCGGTGCCGCGGACCACGCAGGTCAAGGGGTCGTCGGCGATATGCACGGGCATCTGCGTGGCCTCGGCGATGCGGCGGTCGAGGCCCTGCAGTAGCGCGCCGCCGCCGGCCAGCACGATGCCCTGGTCGACGATGTCGGCCACCAGTTCCGGCGGGGTCTCCTCGATGGTGTCCTTGATGGTGCTCACGATCTGAGCCAGGGAGGCGTCGATGGCCTCGCGCACCTGCTCAGCGGTGATCTCGACGAAACGCGGGAGCCCGGTCAGCAGGTCGCGGCCACGCATGCTCACGTGCTGCTTGTCGTGCGGACCCGGGTAGGCGGAGCCGATGGCGATCTTGATGTCCTCCGCCGTGCGCTCACCGACGAGCAGGTTGTACTCGCGCCGAGCATAGGCGATGACATCTTCGTCGAGCTCGTCGCCGCCGACCCGCACGGAGCGCGAAACGACGATGCCGCCGAGGGAGATGACCGCCACCTCGGTGGTGCCGCCGCCGATGTCGACGATGAGGTTGCCGCTGGGTTCACTGATGGGCAGCCCGGCCCCGATGGCCGCGGCCATGGGCTCTTCCACGAGCCGGGCCCAGCGAGCACCCGCGTTGAGGGCCGCATCGCGGACGGCACGGCGTTCGACCTCGGTCACACCGCTGGGGATGCCCAGCAGCATGCGCGGGCGGGGCACCAGGCCGACGCGGTCGTGCACTCGCTGGACGAAGTACTTGATCATCTGCTCGGTGACGTCGAAGTCGCTGATGACGCCGTCGCGAAGGGGGCGGACCGGGGTGATGGAGGCGGGCGTGCGTCCGAGCATGCGCTTGGCCTCCGCGCCGATCTCGATGACCTTGCGGGTCTTGGTGTCGACGGCCACGATGCTGGGCTCGCTGATGACGATGCCGCGCCCACGCACGTGGACGAGCGTGTTGGCCGTGCCCAGGTCCATCCCGATGTCGCGGGAGAACGCACCGAAGAACGCGTCGATCATCTCTGGCGACAGAGGCCTCCATAGGTGGCCGGACAGGGCCACGGGCATGCTGGCACCAGCGACACGACCACACCCGCACGGCACGGGACAGCGGCGCGTCGGGCCGGAGCGGGCCACGGCGACCCGAGCGAGAGCCCTCCTCGACTCCCGACTCCAGTGCCGGGAAGTATAGACGTGCCACCACGCTTCCTATCGCCGGACGGCTCGTGGACTTCGGACCGACTGGCCCTGTCTGCGCGCCGGCGTCAGGTACGGTCGAAAGCGACGCCCCGGTCACGCAGGCTGACCCAGCTGCCATGTCCGATGACGAGGTGATCGAGCACGCTGATGTCTAGCAGTCGTCCGGCGGCCACCGCCTCCGCGGTCATGTGCAGGTCGTCGGGGCTGGGCGTCGGGTCGCCCGAGGGGTGGTTGTGGACGAGGATGAGACGGGCCGCGTGGAGGCGCACCGCGTCGCGGAAGAGCTCGCCGACACGCACCAGCGCGGCCGAGACGTTGCCGCGGTAGACGGTGGGCATGGCCAGCACCCCGTTGCGCGTGTCCAGCAGCACCACGCGCAGTTCCTCACGCTGGAGGTGTCCCAGCTCCGCGGTAAGGCGAGCCGCCAGATCGTGCGGTCCGCGGATGGTCCAGCGACCGGCCGGCCAGTCCACGACCGCGCGACGACCTAGCTCGAAGGCCGCGGTCAGCTGGGCGGCACGCGCAGGACCGACGCCCGGTACCCGCTCCAGCTCCCGTGGCGATGAAGCGGCCAGGCCTGCCAGGCCGTCACAGCGCACCAGCGCATCCTCCGCCATTGCCGCCGCCGAGGCCTGACGCGAGCCCGATGTCCAGAGCAGACCGATGAGCTCGGCCGATGACAGGCCCGCCGGCCCGCGTGAGACCAGCCGCTCGCGTGGACGCTCCGTGGCGGGCAGCTCACGCACCGATGGCCGAGCGGGTCCCGCTGGCGGGCGAACGGGTGCTGCTGTCGTGCGTGCGGGTCCCGCTGGCGGGCGAGCGGGTGCTGCGGTCGTGCGTGGCGGTGCTGTCGTGGTGAGATCTGGTCCTTCGGTCGCGCGAGCGGGTCCTGCGGTCGTGTCGGCCATACCGTCCTCCCAGCTGGCGGGCCGGCGGAGCATGGGCCCCGGGCCTGCCCGCGGTGATGGTGTCGTGGCGCCCCCGGGTCCGGACGACGAAGCCCGCCGATTCCCCCGCCGTCCGCTCCCGAGGGCAATGCGCAGCCTAGGCGACACCCCTTCACGGTCCCTTGGCCCGGACTGCACCCGGGCTTTGGGGATAGTCTTCCGGCCGCGCCGACGCGCCGTTCAGCCACCCCGGCGCGTCCAGCACCGCCGAGGCGCCTCTGGCGGCCCCAACGCGCCTCAGCGGCCCCGACGCGCCTCTAGACCGGTTCGGGGATGCGACTGGCGATGAGGGCCAGGGTCAGCAGCAGCGAGTTGTAGGTGACATGTCCGGCGATGGCACCGGCCATGCCGTGGCGCAGGAACAGCCGGCCCAGCACGTAGCCGACGGGCAGGATGACCACGGTCGTGAGTACGACCTGGCCCAGGCCCTCGCGGAAGTCCGAGGTCGTGATGTTGGCGATGTGGACGAGCGCGAAGAAGACCGAGCTTCGAATGAGCGCGGACCGCTCGCCGAGGTCACGCAGCCAGGCGGTCAGCACGAAGCCGCGGAAGAAGAGCTCCTCCGCGAAGGGGATGATGACCGCCGCGGAAGCGGCCACGAGGAAGCCGTCCAGGGCAGACTCCGACAGCGGCAACACCTGCGGGGCGTCGACGCCCACGATGAGGCCGACGATGCCGCCGAGGATGACGCACGCCCAAGGTCACCGGCAGCATCATCCCGATGCCGTAGCTGGCGCTCCGCAGGATCGAGCGGGCGCTCTGTCCGACCCAGGTCGGCCAGCCCATCTGACTCCATGAGAGCGCGCTGGTGCGGACCGCGAACAGCCACACCACGAGGGCATAGCCGGCCGCCTGGACGATGCCGATGGCGAAGAAGCTGAAGGGCTGGTCGGGGTCGAGGCCGAGAACGCTGATGAGCACGAGGCCCACCAGCGACATGGCCATGAAGTAGACGCCGAAGACCAGCAATGGCGAGGGGCCGCGGTAGAGGTCGGAACGGCGGTCGCGCCGCTCCACGACCTGGTAGCCGGCGGCGGTAGCCAGGCCGAGCGTGAGTACGACGGCGCCGATGCCGATGAGGAGCAGGCGGTCGCGGTCGGCGCTGGCCATGGGACCGACGACGAAGGTCAAGGCGGCTCCGCCGAGCGAGAGGATCCAGGCCACCAGGTAGAGGCCCGGTGCCTTGCGCCCTTCGAGCGTGAAGATGCCACCGCCGGGTACGTCGGAGCGTGATCCGTCCGGATCCACGCCCTGTGCGCTGTCCGGCTCCGGCTCCGGCTCCGGCTCCGGCTCCGGCCATGCTGGTCCGTCGGCGGGATCGAGGCCGGTCACGGTATCTGGCTCGAACTAGATCCCGGTCGTCGGCTGGGTGTTGCCCGCCGGCGCGCCGGTGGGGCCTGGCGGGCCGGAAGAGCCGGCCGCTCCGGAGCTGCGCGGTGCCGGCGCAGTCGGGCCTTGCGGCTGGCTGGGCGGCTGCGGGCTGGACGGCGGCGGCTTGGTGCTGGACGTCGTCGCCTGTGGGCCGGACTTCCGTGCCTCACCGCCCGGGGTCGATGTCGTCGAGGGCTTGGGCGCGTCCGGACCCTGGGAGCCGGGATTTCGGCCGCCTTGGGCGGGGGCGGCGTTCTGGCCGCTCGGTCCCGGGGCTCCCTGGCGTGGCGGAGCCGGACGAGCCGGTGGAGGCGGCGGCGGAGCCATGGGAGGCGTCTGCTGCTGCAGGCGCGGGACCGGCCGGGCCGAGGGCATGAACGCCGTCGTACCGGGCGCCTCTGCGCGCTCGAAGTCCTTGCCGCACCAGGCGCACAGCGTCCAATCGAGCTCGATGAGGTGCTCGCAGTTGGGACAGACGCGGCGCAGCCGGTTGCGGCAGGTGGGGCAGATGATCCAGTCTTCGTGGACCGGGCGCGAACAGTTGGCGCACTGGGCATGCGAGGCCACCTCGGCCAGCATGGCTTCCTCCGCGAGGGCTCGTTCGTTGACCTCGGCGATGGTCTCCTTTGGCCGGACGATGCGGTAGATCAGGAGGCCGAAGAGGAAGAAGATGGGCGTGAAGAGGATGATCGCCAGCGCCGCCACGTAGGGCGTCACTGCGCTTGCAGACCGCAGCCTCATGTCGCGATAGGCCCAGTACGCACTGGCCAGCCAGATGAGCACGATGTAGGCGACGATCACATAGATGATGGCCTGGAATGCGTCGCTCTCGACGACCCCGGTGAACGTGCTCTCTAGCTCTCCGAATAGCTCTTCAAACATGAACGGCTGATCTCAACCTCTGCGGAAGATGGTGACGGCACCCCTCGCCGTCCACGGCGGGCCGAGTGTAGCAGCGGTCCGCGGGGCTGGCCGACGACAAGGCTGGGCGACGCCGATCACAGGCTGGGCGACGCCGACCGCGGACTCGGCGACGGACATCACAGGCTGGGCGACGCCGAGACCTATGTCGGGCGACCGGGCGCACCCGCCACATCGATGGCGCGCCGGAAGGCGCGCATCATCTCGGCCACCAGCTCGTTGTCGCGCATGGTCGAGCGGCGTATCGGGTCCCAGCGCACGGCGGTGAGGATGGCCAGCGGCCGGCGCCATGGCTCGGCCTCGTCCTCGGCCTCGCCCATGCGCATGCGGATGAGCTGGCGGCCATCTTCCTGGTCCAGCAATCCCATCAGCGCATTGGCCAGGGTGGGGCCGATGACCTGCAGCGGCGCGACCGGCGGTGGTCCGGCGGCCGGGGCTACGTCCCGGGCCTCGATGACGCCCTCGTCGTCCTCGACCCAGAGCGTGAAGATCCACCATCCGTCCTCGAGGATGGTGGGCTTGGTCATGCCGGGGCGTACGCGCGGGCCCGCGCTGCCGCCGGGTCCACGCAGCCGGAGCGGCTGGGCGCGCGCGAAGGACGGCCCCGGCGAGGGCATGCGCTCGCTCATCGGCGGGGGCCGGCGGGGGCCGGCGGGGGCCTACCGGTCACTCCCACTCGATGGTGGCCGGCGGCTTGCTGCTGATGTCGTAGACCACGCGGTTCACGCCGGGCACTTCGTTGACGATGCGCGAGCTGATCTTGCCCAGCACGTCGTAGGGCAGCTTGGCCCAGTCGGCCGTCATGCCGTCCTCGCTGGTGACCGCGCGGATGGCCACGACGTTGGCGTAGGTGCGGCCGTCGCCCATGACGCCGACGCTGCGCACGGGCGTGAGGATGGCGAACGACTGCCACACGTTTCGATACAGGCCCGCGGCCTTGATCTCGTCGATGACGATCCAGTCGGCCTCACGCAGCGTGTCGAGCCGCTCACGGGTGACCTCGCCGATGATGCGGATGGCCAGGCCGGGCCCCGGGAACGGCTGGCGCATGACCATCTGCTCGGGCAGGTCGAGGGCCATACCCACCTTGCGCACCTCGTCCTTGAAGAGGTAGCGCAGTGGCTCGATGAGCTGGAAGCGCAGGTCGGACGGCAGGCCACCGACGTTGTGGTGGGTCTTGATCTTCTGGGCCGCCTTGGTCTCGGGCGCGGTCGACTCGATGACGTCGGGATAGAGCGTGCCCTGGGTCAGGAAATCGATGCGCCCGATCTTGGCCGCTTCCTCCTCGAAGACGCGGATGAACTCGTCGCCGATGATGCGCCGCTTCTTCTCCGGGTCCTCCACGCCGGCGAGCCGCTTGAGGAAGCGGTCGCGGGCATCGACCATCACCAGGTTCATGCCTAGGTTGGCCTCGAACGTCTCGCGCAGGAGCTCCGACTCGCGCTTGCGCATGAGCCCGTGGTCGACGTAGATGCAGGTGAGACGGTCGCCGACCGCGCGGTGGACGAGGGCCGCTGCGACCGACGAGTCGACACCGCCGGACAGGGCACAGATGACCTTGCCGTCGGAGCCCGTGGCCGCGGCCTGCTTATCGACGCGCTCTCGGATGCGCTCGACCGTGGACTCGATGAAGTTGGCCGAGGTCCAGTTCGACTCGGCCCCGGCGATGCCGTGGACGAAGTTCGCGAGCACGTCCTTGCCGCGTGGCGTGTGTACGACCTCGGGGTGGAACTGGATGCCGTAGAGACCGCGGTCGGGGTCGGCCAGGCCAGCGTAGGGCGTGGAGTCGGTCTGGGCCGTGGAGTGGAAGCCGCTCGGGAGCCGGGTGATGGAATCGCCGTGGCTCATCCATACGGGCTGCTCGGAGCCGAGGTCACCGAGTAGCCGGTCGTCCTCCGCGGTGATCGAGATCGAGGCCGGGCCGTACTCACGGTGGTCGGATGGGAGCACGTCGCCGCCGAGCTCGATGGCCATCAGCTGTGCGCCGTAGCAGATGCCGAGCACGGGGATGCGGCCGGACCAGATGGCCGGGTCGGGTCGGGGCGCGCCCTCGTCGTACACGGACATGGGGCCGCCACTGAGGATGATGCCTTTGATCTCACGGCGCCTGAGCTCCTCGAGCGGGGTGTCGAAGGGCAGCAGCTCGGCATAGACGTCGAGCTCTCGCACGCGGCGGGCGATGAGCTGGGAGAACTGGCTGCCGAAGTCGAGTACGACCACGCTGTCAGGCGGCTCCGGTGGGCGGCTGATGGTGGGACGGTCGTCCTCCGGTGGGCGTTCCGGGGCGGGTGCGTCGAGAGCCACCTCGAGGTAGGCCTCCACCTCCGCGTCATCTGGCGCCAGCACTCGGTGGCCGGCATTGGCGACCTCGCCGTGGACGGTCTTGCCACGCTCCTTCGGTGGCTTGCCCTGGTTGGGCACATCGCCGCCCTCGTGCTGGTGGGGCGCCGCGTCGCCGCCCTCGTGCTGGTGGGGCGCCGCGTCGCCGCCCTCGTGCTGGTGGGGCGCCGCGTCGCCCTGCTTCACGTTCTCGTCAGCCGCGTCTGTCAATCGGATCCCCTCGCCTGCTGCCCGCCGCTCCCGTGACTCCCGTCACCCCCAGTGAGAGCGAGTCTATCGGAGGCGGACCGCAGCCTCGTGCACGTCCCTCAGCAGGTGGTGGGCGCGACCTCAGCAGGGGGAGCGCGACCGTCAGCAACAGTGCGGCCTTCGGGGTCACCGTTGCGGCCTCGTGCGCGTCCCTCAGCAGGTGGTGGGCGCGACCGTCAGCAACCCCCAGGACGACTCTTCGCGATGATCGAACGAGTGCGGCCTTCGGGGTCACCGTTGCGGCCTCGTGCGTGTCCCTCAGCAGGTGGTGGGCGCGACCGTCAGCAACCCCCAGGACGACTCTTCGCGATGATCGAACGAGTGCGGCCTTCGGGGTCACCGTTACGGCCTCGTGCGTGTCCCAGAGGCTACAGATCCCAGACGCCGAGCGTGACGGCCATCCCCGCACAGGGCGCTGAGTGGTCCTCCCCGACACATCGTCCAGATCGGGCCGAGATCTGTCGATGACTGCGAAGAAGACGCCCGAAGCCGTCGACCGCCGTGACTCAGGCCGTCGCTAACGTATCTGGACCCGACGAGCGGCCTCGCTGTATCCCTGGATGCGCGGCCGGGCCGAGGTCAACGCCCGGTCGAGGCTGGCCGTGGGTGGCTGACGGCCGGTGGCGAAGGGGTCGAGCAGGACGAAGGAGCTGCTGCGGCCCGCGCTGGGTGGCTCCCCGCGAAGCCAAGCAGTGAGCCGATCGTCCGGGTCCGGGCAGAGCGTGCGGAACGTGGCCTTCCGAAGTCGAAGGCTGTGCAGTATCTCGGCCGACCACAGGCCGACCATCACGTGTGTCTCCGACACGAACCGGCGGATCTCGAGCTCGCGAGCGAGGGTGCGAGCCAGGTACTGCCGCTTGGCGTTGTAGCTGCCGGCCGCCTGCTGCAGGTCCGGGAAACGCGTGCGATTCTCGATGTGGAGTAGCGCCGCTGGGTCGAGCGTCCAAGCCAGGACATCGGCGCGGCCCGCGAACTGGTAGTGCTGGTAGGGGTGGTCTACGTCGACTACGTAGCCGAGTGCGCTGAGCCAGCGCGTCTCGATCTCGCCCATGGCAGCGTGGACGATGTCTGTCGACTCCCGCGTCGGTCGCCTCCGACGGCTGGCGGTGGACATCTCCAACGTCAGACCGAGCGCGACCGCGATCCGAGCGTACGTCTCCAGCGAAGCCACGCGCCCGGCCTCGACACCCGACACCGTTCCAACCGACACACGCGAGCGCCGAGCGACTTCGGTCAACGTCCACCCGCGACGCTGACGCTCCCTCTGCAAAGCAACGCCGGCGTCCACAGCCAGCCGGTCCCTGAGGGCGACTGCGGCTGGGAATGGCGGCGAGGCCGCGGAACGAGGTGACATCTTCGCAGTCATTGAACGACGAGGGCCTTCACTGCCACTTACCGCGCGTCGGGGGACCGTGCGACACAAGCATGGGACGGATCTTGAGCGTGGGCGGGCGAATGAAACGTCGACGGCCGTCAGCCTCGTACCGAAGTGGCAGCCGAAGACGGCCGAGGAGCTCGGTGTTCTTCGATCACTGCGAAGAATCCGCCGGATGTGGGGCCGGGCGGGACGTCGAGCGGCATCGCGTCGTCGTGGTGGGGCCGGGCGGGACGTCGAGCGGTCTCCTGTTCAACGACCGAGTGGAACGCCAGGAAGTGCGGCCGGGCCGCGCCACCGGGCCACCGGGCCGGACGTCGAGCGGCCCCGCGGCGTCGTGGTGGGGCCGGGCGGGACGTCGAGCGGTCCCCTGTTCAACGACCGAGTGGAACGCCAGGAAGTGCGGCCGGGCCGCGCCACCGGGCCACCGGGCCGCGCCACCAGGCCACCGGACGGACTTCGAGCGGCGTCGTGCCGCCTGCGGCCGGGCCGCGCCACCGGGCCACCGGGCGGGACGTCGAGCGGCATCGCGGCGTCGTGGTGCGGCCGGGCCGCGCCTCCGGGCCATGCCGCCACCGCCGGGCCGAGCGCGTGGCCGGCGCGGCCGAGATTGAGGCCGAGGCTAAGGCCGGGCCCGATGGCGGCGCCACCGCTTAGGCCGACGGTGGCATCGTGGACATCGAGGCACTGGCACAGGATCCGCTCCTCTTCTACATCGTTGCCACCGTCCTGGCGGTGGTGCTGACGGCGGGCCTGCTCGCCGTCCTGCGCATCCCCGGCGCATGGGTGCCGCTGCGCACGTGGTTCGTGATCCTGCCGATGGCGCTGGGTGCGATGTGGCTGGGCGGGGGCGCGTGGGGCGTCTTCGTGACCGTCATCTCGATGGTCGGCTTCAAGGAGTTCGCCCGCGTCACCGGGCTCTACCGACAGACGCTCTTCGTGCTCGTGGTCTACGGCGCCATCGTGGCCGAGAACGTCTTCGCCTATCTCGGCCGCTACGACTTCTTCATGGCCACGCCGACCTGGGCCATCCTCTCGCTCGCGCTCGTGCCCATCGTGCTGCGGCGCACCGATGGGATGCTGCAGTGGTTCGCCCTGGCCATCGTCGGCGTCGTCTTCTACGGCTACTTCCTGGCCCACCTGACGTACCTCTACCGCTCACCCGACGGGCTGGGGTATCTGCTCTTCGTGGTGCTCATGACGCAGCTCAACGACGCGCTGCAGTACCTCTACGGCAAGGCCGTAGGGCGCCACCACTGGACGCCCATCAGCCCCAACAAGACCGTCGAGGGCTCGCTGCTGGCCGGTCTCACCATCGTCATCCTGACGTTCCTGCAGGCGCCCATCGCGTTCCCCCAGGTGCCCCCGGCCGGAGTCCTCGCGGCGGGCCTCATCATCACCGTCGGTGGCCAGGTCGGCGACCTCACGATGGCCAACGTCAAGCGCAACGCCGGCGTCAAGGACTTCGGCACCATCCTGCCCGGCCACGGCGGACTCACCGACCGGCTCAACTCGCTGATGGTCACAGCACCCGCCTTCGCCCACATCATGGGCTACTTCTACGGGGGTTTACCCACGTGAGCCCTCACGCACGCCGCCGCTTCCGCTACGAACCCTTCCCTGACCTGGACCTGCCCCTAGCCGCTCGCCTTGGCCAGTACCCGCGACAGCCTGACCTCATCCTCGACGTCAGTCGCGTCTTCGCGCGCACCATCGCGGCCGGCCTCTTCCGGCTGCAGTACCGGCTCGAGGTCGAAGGCACCCCGCCGAACCTGCCGCGCATCGCCATCATGGCCAACCACCAGAGCCACCTGGACACGCTGGCCATCCTGGCCGCCCTGCCCGAGCAGTACCGCCGCCGCGTGACCGTGCTGGCAGCCCGCGACTACTTCTTCGAGCACGCCTGCAGCGCACTGGCAGCGAACCTCTTCGGCCAGGCGGTGGCATTCGACCGTGGCACTGAGCTGGCGGAGCTGCGCCGCTGGGCCAGGCTGCTACCGCGCATCGACGCGGGCTGGTTCCTGGTCTATCCCAGTGGCAGCCGCAAGCGCGTCGAGCCGCACTCCGGACTGGCCGGTGTGCTGGCCCGAAGTGGCTGGGCCGTGCTGCCCACCGCGCTGGCCGGCACCGCCGAAGCCTGGCCGGTGGGGCGACGCATCTGGCGACCGTTCAGGACGGTGCGAGTCACCTTCGGCGAACCCATCACCGAGCCGGACGAGTCCGACCTGCCGGGCCAGCTACTCGCCTTCTGGCAGGAGCACGCGGAGATACGCCATGCCTGACGTAGGCCTGTATCAGACCAAGTACGCCCTTCGGCGTTGGCTCGACCGCATTCCCTTCATCGAGCGCCTCCAGCCGAACCATGTCTCGCTCGCCTCGCTCATCCCCTCGGGCGTGGCAGCGGTCTCTCTCTGGTTCGGCTGGTGGCCGCTCGTCATCCTCGGCATCGCCGGCCGCATGGCGTTGACGGTCCTCGATGGCCTGCTCGCGGAGGCCTACGACAAGAAGACCCGCATCGGCCCGTATCTCAACCGCCTGCCCCAGGAGGTCGGGGACATCGCGCTCTTCCTGGCGCTCCTGCCCTGGGCCGACACGCGCTGGGTGGCACTCCTTCTCGGTTCGGCCTGGCTGGTCAACATCCTGGCCGTGCTGCCGGGGATCGCCGGCGGCTCGCCCCAGCCGGTGGGTCCCGCCGGGCAGCCCGACCGCATCGCCATCGTGCTCGCGGCAGCAGCCCTCCACCTGTTCATCACGTTCGACTGGACGTGGGTCTGCGTCCTGATCGTGGTGATCTCGGTCCCGACCGTCGCCCTGCGCATCTCGCGCACGGTCCGTGAACTGGGGCCGGCCTGAAGGGAGACGACATGGACCTCTACCACCCCACCCTGCGCGTGCTGATGCGCACCGGTGGACGACTGTCCGACGGGATCCGGCTGGGCTACCGCGAGGGCTTCAACTCGGGAACGATGGTCGACTACGTGTACGCCAACCGGGCTCACGGCTTCACGCCGCTGGGACGGCTGGTGGACCGGGTCATGCTCGATCACTCCGTGTGGCAGGGCGTGCGCGCCCGTCGCGGGCTGCTCATCGGCCAGCTCGACCGCGCCATCGGCCGACGACCCGGCCAACGGCTGCTCGACGTCGCGGCCGGGCCGGGCTCCTACCTCTTCGAGCTGCCGGTCGCTGCCGCCGACTACTACGCCGGCGATATCGACGCCGACGAACGCGCCCGCGGGATCGCCCGTGCCAGGGCCCAGGGGCGGGCCGACATCCACTTCGTCGAGGCCGACGCCTTCGACCCCTCGACCTGGCCGCATCGGCGCTTCGACATCCTCGTGGCCTCCGGCTTCTTCGACCTGCTGGTCGAGCTGGCCGATGTTCGTCGTCTGCTGGCGGCCGGGACCGCGGGCACCGAGCCCGGCGCGCGATGGGTGCTCTCGGTCATGTCAGGCCATCCCGACCTCAGACTGCTGAGCGACGTGCTTGTCGACTGGGACGGTGAGCCATGGACCGCGGTGACCCGCAGCGCCGACGAGGTCATCGCCGAGGCCGAGCCCTTCGGCTGGCAGGCGTTGACGGTCGAGCACGAACCCCGCGGCCAGTTCGGCGTGCTGACGCTGGAACGAGTCGCCCGCGGCAAGGAGGTGTGAGGTGAGGACCGCCTGGATCACCGGTGCCACGGGAGCGTGGGGCGGCGCATTCGCGGGTGCCTTGCTGGAGGCCGGCTACGACATCACGGCGCTGGGCCGGAGGGACACTCCCGACCTGGCCGCCCGCGCTGCCGAGCTGGGCCGGAGCCTGACGTTGGCCCCCTTCGACCTGGCCGACCCCCTGTCCGACCTGCCCGAAGGCGCGCCCGAGGTGCTCATCCACGCCGCGGTGTCGACCGAGGGCGACCGGACCGAGCTGGTGAGGGCCGACTACCTGGCCCCCGCCGCCCTCATCGAGCACACGGCCACCGCCATGCTCGAGCGCGGTCGCGGTCGCATCGGCGTGCTCGTGCCGCAGAACGCGCGGCTGGGCCTGGGCGGGCTAGGCGACTTCTCGGCCGCACAGGCAGCGCTATGGACCTGGTGCGAAGCCCGGCGCGACGAGCTGGCCGGAGAGCCCGGGGATGTCTCGCTGACCATCGTAATTCCAGGCCGGACCTCCTCACCCACCCAGCGCTTCGTCTCCGAGCACAGCGGCCACAACGCCCGACTCGCAGCACCGGACGCGACCGTGCCGCTCAGCGCCGTGCTGGCCGGGAAACGCCGCGCCGGGCGTCGCCCGGTCCTGGCCGCACTGGCGATGCTCTTCCGCTGACTGCCTCGGCCACGCAGGCTGACCGGTTCAGCCATGCCGGCTGAACGGATCGGCCATGCAGCCGGTTCGGCCACGCAGGTTGACCGGATCGGCCATGCAGGCGGTCAGCCGCGCGGCATGCCCCATCGCGCGCGGTCGAAGAACGACGGATGTTCATCGGTCGCGTCCCGCCACGGCCGCAGGAAGTCGCGGCCGAGCCCAGCGGTGCCGCCGAGTGCGAGGACATACCCGGTCAGCCGCAGGCCGCAACGGAAACCGTTGCGGAGCTCGTAGGGCAGGCCCTCGGGCGGCTCGATACGCGAGGCGTCGACGGCAGCCAGGCGAGCGCTCACCAGCGGCGGGTTCGGACGCTCGGGAGCTCCGGGGAACCAGTCCTCACCCGGTCGCCCGTAGAGGAAGTCGCCCATGTGGCGTTCCCACGACCGCGCCAGGCGCTCGGCCGCGCTGAGCGACATCAGCCGCGCATCGTCGAGGAAGGTGATGACCTGGTCCTGGGCCGGGCCGTAGCGGGCGTGTCCGACGGAAGCCTCCCACGGTGCCGAGCAACGAGCCTCGAGGGCGGCGAGGACGGCGGGGTCCTGCGTGCGCTGACGGAGGAGGCTCCCGAGCAGGATCCACTGGGCGTAGGCGTTGGCCACCGCGGCCCCGTTGCCGAAGACGCGACCGCGCGGGAACAGGAGCGGCCGGCTTTCGTCGACACGTTCGGCCCAGACCAGTGAGATCGCATCCTCCAGCGCCAGCGACCTGGCCCACAGGACTTCGCTGAACTGGTCCTCGAACTGGTCGAAGAGGAGCGGAGGCTCGTCGCCCAGGCTGTACGTGGCGCGGGCCCGTTCGTCGCTGGTGAGTGAACGAATGGTCCCGAAGAAGGCACGCAGGTCGTCGGTGCGGGTCCCGTAGTCGAAGGCCAGCGGATCGTCCTCGGCCGGGTCGTAGTCCCAGGCGGCACGCGGTGGTGGGTGCGGGGCGCCTTCCCAGAACCATTCGGTCGATGACGACGGTCGCGTCGGGCGCTCCTGGGCTGGCGGCGGCTCGGTCGCACCGGGCCCCTGGGGTCCCCACGGAGACTCGGGTCCGCTCGGGGGCTGGGGTCCGCTCGGGGGCTCGGGCCCTGTGGACGGCGACCGCCTCATGCGGGCGCGCCAACCCGTGACAGGCGGCGGGAGCTGGGCCCGCAGCTCGGGGTCCAGCAGCCACTCGCGGGCGATGTTCAGACGCTTGGTCTCGTCGAGTCCGGCTGCTCCGGCCACGTCCGGGTGCACGTATCGGATGCGCGCCTTGTAGGCACGGTCGACCATCGCCGCGTCCGCACTGGCGTCGACGCCGAGCAGCTCGTAGGGATCGAAGTGGGGCAGTTGCGTCATCGGTCAGCCGCGGTAGCGCTCCCAGACCTCCACCAAGCGGTCATGTGGCAGCCGATGGGCGACGTGGCCACCCTGGCCGGCCATGGTCTCGGCGGCCACCAGGGCGTTGACGATGGCCTCCTCGGTGGACTCGATCGCGGCCCAGAAGAGCGGGCTGATCCAGGCGTCGTCGAGTGCGCGGACCTCACGCGTGAACGGCCGGCCGGCTGCGCGGTCCTCGGCCACCAGACCGCGATTGCCGGTGGCAAAGGCGATGAAGAGGTCGCCGCTGGAGTGCTCGCCGGCGCCGCCCGTTCGAGCCACGCCCAGCCCGGCCCGCTGCGCCAGCCGCTCGCACTGGTGCGGCAGCAGGGGCGCGTCGGTGGCCAATACCACGATGATGGAGCCGCTGTCAGCATCCGCGGCCGAGCGTGCCGCGTCCTCCCGGTCCGAGGGCACCACGTCGAGCCCGATCTCGCGCCCCACCGGCACGCCGTCGATGGCCAATCGCTCGCGCCGGCCGTAGTTGGCCTGCACCAGGGCACCCACGATGAAGCCGCCCTCGTCGGCCGCCACCCGTCGTGAAGCGGTGCCGATGCCACCCTTGAAGCGATGACAGATCATGCCCGTGCCACCGCCGACGTTGCCTTCCGCCACGGGCCCATCGGCCGCGGTCTCCAGCGCGGAGAAGAGATGCTCGGCACGCACGTGCTGACCGTCGACATCGTTGAGCCAGCCGTCCCAGGTCTCGCCCACCACCGGCAGCGACCAGGCCGACTCGGCGGCACCGGCACTGCGGGTCGCGGCGGCCACGATGGCATCGCGCACGACCCCGACCGAGTGCGTGTTGGTGATCCCGACAGGCCCCGACAGCAGCCCGGCCTCGCGGATCCACTCGAGACCGGTCAGCTCCCCGTTGCCGTTCAGCCGATGGGCGCCGGCATAGACAGCCTCGGCGAAGGGATCACCATGGTGGGGCACGACCACGGTCACGCCCGTCCGCACAGGTCCCTCGCCCACCACCAGCGGACCGGCGTGGCCGGAGACCAGCGTGGTCTGGCCCACGCGCACGCCGGCCACGTCGGTGATGGCGTTGAGCGGTCCGGGTGCCATCAGCCCGATCGAGATTCCGAGATCGCGAGCACGCATGTGCCCGAGGCTAGCGCAGCCTTACTTGAGGCGAGTGGCGAAGAGGTTCCGCGGTGTCCCGTCAAGCTGTCCCGACTGGAGGACGATGGTCGGCCGCTTGCCGCCCAGCGCGATGTTCGGGGCCATGCGCAGCAGCTTCGCCTCGGGCACGACGGTCTTGGGCGCCTTGAACGAGACGCCGTCGTTGGCACTGCGCTGGGACACGACCTTGGTGCCGATCAGGCGGTCCTTGCGGATGCGCTCCTTGACGAAGGTGATCATGGCCTTCTTGTCGGGCAGCAACTCGACGTCGGCGGCACTGAAGACGAACCCGTCAGGCGCCTTGAGCAGCCTGTCCTTCCAGCCCCGGCCGTTCCTGGCCGAGCGCGAGACGATGAGCCCGCCACCCGGCGACTGCATGGTCGCGAGCACCGTCCTTCCCCGGGCATCGAGTTCGGGCCAGCCGTAGCTCAAGCGGTCGGTGACGGTGCGGGTGCGGCTCCAGTTCTTGCCGCGGTCGAGTGACGTGCGCGACTTGATCTCCGAGGCCAGGCATTCGCCCTTCTTGGCACGCGACCAGGCGACATGGAGGGTGACGTCGGTGGCAGCCAGGCCGACCAGCCCGTCGGTCAGCTGCTTGCGGCAGTCGATCGACAGTTTGGTCGTGGCGACCGTCCTGGCCGGGCCGAAACTCCGCCCCGCATCCTTGCTGGTGCGCAGCTGGACCTTGCCGTTGGCACGGTTCGTCCAGGCCACGGCGATGAAGCCCTTGCCCACCGCCACGGCGGGCACGCCGATGCCGCTGCTGCGGTCGCTGGCGACCATCTTCCGGCGCAGCTCGAAGGAGCGGCCACCATCGCGACTGACACGGATGAAGAGGGCGTTCTCGTGGGCACCGTTGACCCGCCAGGCCGCGACGACGATCTTGCCGCGTGCGGCGATGGCGAGATTGGGCACGACGTGGCGGCGTGCATTCGTGGCCGCGAAGAGCACTCGCTCCCTCGACCACGAGGCGCCCCTGTCGGTCGAGCGCTGGTAGACGACGCGGTCGTCGGTGGGGCCGGACCCGATGCGCGGGTGGACCAGGTGCAGCCGACCATCGTCCGCAGCGAGCTGGTGCATGGAATCGAGGCGAGAGCCGCCGGTGTCGGTGACACGCCGCGGCGAGGACCACCCGGCACCGAAGACGAGCGAGGGCAGCAGGATCAGCGCGAGGACGGCAGCGGTGATGCTCATCAGCGGCGCACGACTGCCGACCTTGCGATCGAAGGTCATCACGGGTCCATCGTGAGCGGTGCGTGGAGGCACCGGTATGGCCACGCGGTACCTGCGTACGCATATGACCATCGGTGCGGGTGTTCCACGTGGCTGCGAAGCCGGTGAGCCTGGCGAGTCGGGTCGGCCGAGAGACCCGGCCTCTCGGCTACTTGATGCCAGATGTCGGCCCCGACGCCGCCAGGTCGCAACGACGACGCTATGTCGCAACGGCGACTCGGCTACTTTCATGCCAGATGTCGGCCCCGACGCCGTTAGGTCCTAACGGCGACGCAATGGGCGCGGGCACTGGCATAGTGATGCAGAAGACCGCTTTGTCGGTGGATGGTATCCATCGATGGTGCATGTCCATGCATCACTTGCGGCGACACCAGGCTGCGCTCTCGCCTAGCGGTCACCATGCCGACATCTGACGGGCAGATGGCGGGCGGCCGGCGGATGACAAGCCTCGACGGTAGGTGCTCGCGTTCGCGGCTCCCGCGGGCATCAAGCACGCGCGGCACCGCGCCGGAGGTCAGCGGCGCTGCTGCACGTTCTTAGCGGCGCTGCTGCGGGAGGTCAGCGGCGCTGCTGCCAGGACTTGCCCTCGACTGCCACGGCGGGGGCGTAGACCATCTCCACCTGCTGCATCTCGCGGATGTCGCGTGCACCCAGCGCTGCCATGGACTGGCGCAGCGCACCCACCAGGTTCTCCGAGCCGTCGGTCACCTGGGAGGGACCGAAGAGGATCCGCTCCATCGAGCCCACGGTACCGACGTCGATGCGCATGCCGCGGGGCAGTGTCGGCGACGGTGCGGCCATACCCCAGTTGGTGCCGTGACCCGGGGCCTCGAAAGCACGCGCCAGGGGCGATCCGATCATCACCGCGTCGGCTCCGGCAGCGATGGCCTTGGATATCTCGCCTCCACGCCGCATGCCGCCGTCGCCCACCACGGGGATGTACGCCCCGGTCCGCTGGTAGTGGTCGTCGCGCGCAGCGGCCACGTCGGCGATGGCCGTCACCTGGGGCACGCCGATGCCCAGCACCTCGCGCGTGGTGCAGGCCGCACCCGGCCCGACGCCTACGAAGATGGCCGCGATGCCCCGTTCCATCAGCGCTGCGGCAGCCTGGTATGAGGTCGTGTTGCCGACGGCCACGGGGATGCCCATGAGCTGCGTGAACTCGCCCAACTCCAGCGGCTCGTAGTCCGCGGCGAGGTGCTGGGCTGACGAGACCTGCGACTGCACCAGGAAGACGTCGGCGCCCTGTTCCGCACAGAACGGGCCCCAGCGCCGCGCGGCGGCGGGCGTGGCCGAGATGACCGCCGGCGACCCGGCCTGGTGCAGCTCAGCGATGCGGGCGGACACGATGTCCTCCGAGATAGGCGGCTCGTATGCCGCGGAGAGCACAGCCTGGGCCTCCGTGGCCGCGGCGGTGGCGATCCGCTCGAGCACCGGTGCAGGATCCTTGTAGCGCATCTGGACGCCCTCGAGGTTCATCACCGCCAGCCCGCCCAGGGCAGCCAGCACGCCCGCGGACCGCACGTCCACGACCGCGTCCATCGAGGCCGCCAGCACCGGGATGCCGAGCGTCAGGCCGGCCAGCTCGACGGAGGTGTCGACATCGGCCGGCTCGACCGTGCGAGGCCCCGGGGCCAGCGAGACGTCATCGAAGCCGTAGGCGTGGCGGAGGGTGTCGACCTTGGAGGCTCGGCGCTGCGGGGCGCCCACCTGGATGTTGGCTGGCTGCGAGCTACCGACCCTGATGGTCACGATCGACGGACCCCTCCTACATGGCTCTGGTGCACGGCGCTGATGGTTGGCGGCAGTATACCGACGTGAAGACGCGCGACCCCTACCCCGACCAGGTCACCCTGGCCGATGTCCAGGCCGCTGCCGACTGCCTCCTGGGCGTCGCGCTGCGCACTCCACTGCTTGGCTTCGGGCCGTTCGACGATGAGATCGGCGCACCCCGCGCCTGGCTCAAGCCGGAGAACCTCCAACCCATCGGCGCCTTCAAGATCCGCGGCGCGTACAACGCCCTGGCCACGCTCTCCCCGCAGGAGCGGGCCCGCGGCGTAGTGACCCATTCGAGCGGCAACCACGCCCAGGGCATCGCCCGAGCTGCCCGCATGCTGGGCATCAGAGCCGTCATCGTCATGCCCGACGACGCTCCGGCCATCAAGGTCGCCGGCGTCCGCGCGGACGGGGCCGAGATCGACGTCGTTGGCCCCGACAACGAGGAGCGCATCGCCCGCGCCGACCAGCTGGCCGAGGAGCAGGGCCTGGTGCTCATCCCCTCCTACGACGACGCGCGCATCGTGGCCGGGCAGGGCACGGTCGGCCTGGAGATCGTGGAGCAGCTGGCTGAGCTGGGCCGGGCCAACGAGCCGCTGACGGTGCTGGTGCCCATCGGCGGCGGCGGTCTCTCGTCGGGCCTGTGCGTGGCCGTCAAGTCGCTGCGTCCCGATGCCACCGTCATCGGGGTCGAGCCGGAGTTGGCCGCCGATGCCGCCGAGTCGTTCCGCGAAGGCCGCATCGTGCGCTGGGAACCGGCGCTCACAGGTCGTACCATCGCCGACGGCGTGCGCACGAGCGCGGTCGGACGCATCCCCTGGGCCCAGCTGTCGCGCCTGATCGACGATATCGTGACCGTCACCGAGGACGACATCAAGCGGGCCATGCTCGAGGCCGCCACCCGTGCCCGCATCGTGGCCGAGCCGTCGGGCGCGGTGTCGATCGCGGCTTGGATGCGCTACGGAGAAGATCTGCCGGCGGCGGACGATGGCGACACGGTCATGGTCGTGTCCGGCGGCAACGTCGATGCGGACACGTACCGGGCCCTCCTGGCGGAGGCCGCCGGCCTGGGCTGAGCGAGCCGACAGCGCGGCGCGAAAGCGTTGCCTGGAAGCGCCACCTGAGCGGGGACCGGATGCACCGGCCGGTGGCAAGATGGCCCAGCACGACTATCATCGCCGCCATGCCCGAGCGACCCGTGCCCTTCAGTCTCCTCGACGCCGCCCGCGTGGTGGCCCGGGGAGGCACCTTCGACGAGAAACTGACGGCGCTGTCCGAACAGGCCCGCACCGTCACCGACGCCGGCCTCGTGACCGTGCTGCTCCACGACGCCGACGCCGACGTCCTCCTCTCGCTCGACGGGGAGCTGGCCTTGCCGGTCGCCGCCGTCGACGACGACACCGCGCGTACCATGTCCGACCGCCAGCCGGGCCTGATGAGCGGCGTCCCGGCGAGCCTCAAGGGCCTGCTACCCGACGCCGGCTCCGCCTTGCTGGCTCCGCTCGTCATCGAGGACGAGGACGGCGCCGCCGTGGAAGGCCTGCTGGTCCTCGGCTGGAAGTCGGCCGAACCGCCCATCGACGAGGTGCCCGACGCGGTCCTCGCCATCGCCGACCTGTCGGCAGTGACCATCCGCCAGGCTCGACTGCGCAACTCCTTCTGGGAGCAGACCGACCACGCCGACCGCCTGTCTCACACCGACCGCCTCACCGGCCTGGCCAATCGCGTCACCTTCGAGCGCATGCTCGAGCTCGAGATCGCCCGGGCCACCCGGCAGGGCAGCCCACTGGCGGTGGCCGTGCTCGATGTCGACGGTCTCTCCGACATCAGTCAGCAGAAGGGCGCCCGCGTGGCCGACGAGGTCCTGCGTCACGTGGCCAGCGCCATCGCTGACCGCGTGCGCTTGCTTGACACCGTCGCGCGCTTCGGAGACGACGAGTTCGTGGTCATCGCCCCCGGCGACGCCGGCGGCATCGTGGCCCTGCGCCTGCGCGACGCCATCGCGGAGCTGCCGCCCGTCGGCGACACATCTATCAGCATCAGTGCCGCGGTCGTGCATCACCCCGCGGACGGCTCCACCGGCTCCGAGCTGGTAGCCGCATCGGAGGCCGCTCTGGAGGCAGCCAAGTCAAAGGGCCCGGGCACCATCTTCGGCGTACAGGAGGCGACGGCCTAGCGACCTCTCCGGCCGCGCGATCAGCGATCTACCCCGCCGCGAGCGATCTACCCCGCCGCGCCGTGGATGCCTGACTGGAGGAGGACGGCATCCACGGCGCGGTTCACGTCTGCGGCCACGTCCTCGATCGCACCCGAGCCGTCGAGCACGACCCAGCGCTCGGCATCGGCCGCAGCCATCTTCAGGTAGCCGTCGCGCACGCGTTGGTGGAACGCCAGGTCGTGCCGTGTCTCGTCCTCCCAGCGGGTGAGCTCGGCCGCGCTGCCGGCAGCCCGTCGGGCCAGCCCGGCCTCCGCGGTCACGTCGAGCAGCACCACCAGGTCCGGCTGCAGCCCACCGGTGACCCAGTCCCCGATCCGCTGCAGCAGGTCCAGGTCGACACCGCTGCCGTAGCCCTGGTAGGCCATGGTGGAGGTGGCATAGCGATCGCAGACCACGACCTCTCCGCGCTGGAGCGCGGGCCGGATGACCTCCTCGACATGCTGAGCACGGGCGGCGCTGTAGAGCAGGACGTCGGCCTTGGGACCGCGGGGCGTGGGACCCGGATCATTGACGATATGCCGGACCTGCTCGCCAAGATCGGTGCCACCGGGCTCGCGGGTGTACGTCACGGCCAGGCCACGCTGGTGCAGCCGCTCGGACAGCATCCGGGCCTGCACCGACTTACCTGCCCCGTCTGGGCCCTCGAACACGATGAAGGGGCCCTGGCCCGGCACGAGGTCGGTCATCCTCAGCGCCAGGCCCGCACCTTCTCCGGATAGACCCGGACACGGCGGAAGGGCTCCCGGCCGCGCGAGCGAGAAACCAGGTTGGCCGCCTCAGCGGCCCGGTGCTGGAGCTTGCGCAGGTAGGCGTTCTGGGGCGAGAGCTCGACCGGCTTGGACTCCGAGCGGACCAGGCTGATGGCCTCCTCGAGCTCGCGCATGGCCACGTCCTGGGGATCGGTATCGAGCACATAGAGGCTGGTCAGGATGGCCTGCATCTGCACGATGGTGTTTGACTTGAGCACGTAGATGGGGATGCCCCGCGCTTCCGCCTCGCGGATGAGCGGGGACTTCTGCTTGTAGCTGCTGCGCAGGGTGATGACCACGTCGGCCTCGTCCGGCTCGCGCACCACTACTACCGGCAGCTGCAGGTCCTTGATGGCCTGCTCGAGCCGCTTGCGGCTGATGCCGAAGCCGAGCACGTTCATGGGCTCCAGCCGGACACCGCCGCCGTTGCGCTCGGACATGCGGATGAGCGACTCCTCCTCGCCCTTCATCTCCGCCGGCACATCGGGCTCACCGTCGGCTGTGGCCAGGCCGCCGTCGCGCACCGGCTCGAAGCCGAATGCGACCGCAGTGCGCTCGGGTCCCTCCATGGCGGTGGCCTGCTCGGCCTCGACGCGATCGGTCATGAGCTCGCTCATGGCGCGGTTGGCCGAGGCACGCCATTCGGCCTGGCGCTCGAGCTCACGAGCGTCGCGGGCTCGCTGTTCGGGGGCGACCGTGCCGCGCTCCAAGGGACCGCGATCGGCGATGGCGCCGGCCCGGAAGAAGGCGCCGCCACTGCGGCTGCGCGTCTCGTCTACCTGCCACTCCATTCCCCGTCGGCCACGGCTGCGCCCGCGTGGGGCGCTCCCCGCACGACCGGGAGCCTCGCCACTGCCGCTGCCCCGTTCGCGCAGCGGGGCTTCGACACCGATGGCGCCCGCTCCGCTGCCGACCAGCCCACCGAAGCGCTCGCCCGGGATGCGGGAACGCGGCCCCGGACGAGTACGCGCCTGCGAGCGATGGACACCGCCCTCATCCCGCCAGCGCATCTCGGGGGCGAGCGCATCGCCGCGCAGCATGGCGTCGACGGTCTCGGCTACATCGGCATGGACCGAGACACGGTCGCGGTCCTGGATCTCGACGATGACGTCGAAGGTGGGTGGGGCCTTGCGCTCCAGCACCGACTTCTGGGTTCGCCGCCTGCGTGCCTCGTCGTCTCCGAGCGTGACCGTCTGGATGCCGCCGATGAGGTCGGAGAGGGTGGGGTTCATCATCAGGTTGTCGAGGTTGTTGCCGTGGGCGGTACCGATGAGCTGGACGCCCCGTTCGGCGATCGTGCGCGCCGCCTGCGCCTCCAGCTCGGTGCCGATCTCGTCGATGACGATGACCTCAGGCATGTGGTTCTCGACGGCCTCGATCATGACCGCGTGCTGCAGGTCGGGTGTCTTGACCTGCATGCGGCGCGCGCGGCCGATGCCGGGGTGGGGGATGTCGCCGTCACCGGCGATCTCGTTGGAGGTGTCGACGATGACCACGCGCTTGTCGAGGTCGTCGGCCAGCACGCGTGCAGCCTCGCGCAGCATGGTCGTCTTGCCGATGCCGGGGCGACCCATGATGAGGATCGAGCGGTCCGATTCGACGAGGTCGTCGACGATCTCGATGGTGCCGTAGACGGCCCGGCCGACGCGGCAAGTGAGGCCCACGATCTTGCCGCTGCGGTTGCGGATGGCGCTGATGCGGTGGAGCGTGCGCTCGATGCCGGCGCGATTGTCCTCGCCGAAGGACCCGACGTGGTCGACCACGTACTGGATGTCCTCCGACCCGATCTCGCGGTCCAGCAGGACCTCCTCGCCGCCACCACCGAAGCGAGCTTCAGGCCGGCGGCCGAGGTCCATCACCACCTCGATGACGGCCTCCACTCCATCGAGGGCGCGCATGCGCTCACAGATCTCGGGCGGTAGGGCGTCGAGCAACGCGTCGAGGTCGTCGGTCGGGACGCCAGCGGCCGGGTTCGGCAACTGGCCGGAGGCGGGCGTGACCGGGGCAGCCGCATCGGCTGGTGGCGTGGTGCTGGCGGACATGGGTTCCTCCGATGGCGGGGTGGTCATCAGATGGCCGGCACCAGTGAGGGTTCGGCCACCCGCACCAATGCCTCCTTGACGAGCAGGGACACCGTCGCGATGGCCTCCATGCCCGCCTCTTCGAGTCGGCGGTCGATGGGTGATTCGTAGGTCCGCACGCAGGCCATGACGCCGTGCTGGTGGCCAGGGTCGCCCGCACGCTGGTTGGCCCCGCTGCGCTTGCCGATGAGCCCGAGCCCGTAGCGGATGAGGCTGCTGGTGTCGTGATCGGGTAGGGCCAGCACACGCATGTAGTGCGGTTGCTGCTCCTTGGCCACGCCCACCTGCAGCATGGCCAGCAGGCCCTTGCCGTCGGGCGCCTCCTGCACGTGGGCCTCCACGTCCGCGAGGCGCAGCAACGGCGTGAGCGAGGTACGGGGCACGCTCGAGCGACCTGACAGGTTCTCCCAGTCGGGTAGCCGATAGCCCTCGAGCCGGGCCACCGGCGCGGGCGTGACCCGCTTATACAGCGCCGCCAGGTCGACCGAGTCCTGGTGCGAGGCCGGGCGGATGCGCAGCTCGTCGGCGTCGATGCCGCGCATCGTAGGGAAGCTCTGGCCGGGGTCGCGGAAGAGGATGGTCTCCTCGCCGTAGCGAGCGAAGCCGGCCTGCATGAACAGCTCGACGTTGCCGTCGGCGTCGGCGCAGGCGACGTGGAAACGGTGGGCCCCCCGGCGCGAGCCGTCGCGCAACAGATGCTGGACCAGGCGATAGCGGATGTCGCCGGCGTCGCCCTGGGCCACCGCATCGAGCTCGACGATGGTCCACTCGTCGCGGTTGGCATCACGCTCCACGCGCGCCAGGCCGGCCAGCCGCCCTCCCTCGTCGTAGACGTACATCTGGTCGTTGGGCTTGAAGGCACCGAGCGGCATGCGGAAGAGACTGAAGACCGAGACGTGGCTGGCAGTCACGGGCAGTCCCAGCGAGCGCGACGGGCGCCTGGCCTCGCGGGGGCTGCCGGGATGGCCGTCGTTGGCCTCGATGCCGGGGTGGGCCAGCCGCGACAGTTCGCCCACCGCGGCCAGATCGGTCAGGCGCGCTGCGCGGACGCGGCCGGTGCGAGTCGTCGCTGGCATCAGCGGCCCCTCCCCGTGCTGCGTCGGCGGGTCATCGCGGGGCCTCTAGCCCCCTCCGCACCGGGTGGGGTCTTCGGCCGCCGCCCTCGGCCGGTTCCTGATAGGCGCCGGCCATGGTCGTCAGCAGACGGTGGAAGCGCATCTCCCCGGCCAGCTCCGGGTGAAATGCGGTAGCGATGACATTGCGCTGTCGCACGGCTACAACGCTACCGTCTTCGAGCCGCGCCAGCACGTCGACCTCGGCGCCCACCCGCTCCACCAGCGGGGCCCGGATGAACACGGCATGGACCGGCGTATCACCGAGGACGGACACCACGAGGTCAGCCTCGAAAGAGTCGAGCTGCCGGCCGAAGGCATTGCGTTTGACCGACACGTCGAGCAGCGGAAAGACCGGCTCGTCGCCGTCGACGATCTCGTTCGCCAGCAGGATCAGGCCGGCGCAGGTGCCCAGGATGGGCGCGCCACGCTCGGCCAGGTCGAGGATCGGCTGTCGCAAGCCCCAGCGCTCGATGAGCTTGCGCATGGTCGTCGATTCACCACCGGGCAGGATGAGCCCGGCCAGGCCCTCGAGATGCTCGGGCAGTCGGACGGGCACGGCCTCCGCGCCGATGGCACTGAGCATGGCTTCGTGCTCGGCGAAGGCTCCCTGGACCCTGAGCACTCCGATCTTCACGGTCGATCGCGCTGCGGTGTGGCGGAGGTGGCCGGCGGTGTCGACCGCGCTACCAGCCGCGGACCGCGAGCCGCTCCTCCTCGGGCACCGAGGCCACGCTCATGCCGCGCATGGGGGAGCCCAGCCCGCGCGAGACCTCGGCGATGATCTTGGGGTCGTCAAAGTGGGTGGTGGCCTGGACGATGGCGTTGGCCGTGGTGGCCGGGTCTTCCGACTTGAAGATGCCGGAACCCACGAACACGCCTTCCGCACCGAGCTGCATGGCCAGGGCTGCGTCCGATGGCGTGGCGATGCCACCGGCCACGAAGTTGACCACCGGCAGGCGGCCGGCCGCAGCCACGTCCTTGACCAGGTCGTAGGGCGCACCCAGTTCCTTGGCGGCCAGGAAAAGCTCGTCCTCGCGCAGGCTGGCCAGCCGGCGGATGCCGGCGTTGACCGAGCGGATGTGTCGGACGGCCTCCACGATGTCGCCGGTACCGGCCTCGCCCTTGGTGCGCATCATGGCCGCGCCCTCGCTGATGCGGCGCAGTGCCTCGCCCAGGTCGCGGGCACCGCACACGAAGGGCACCTTGAACTGGTGCTTGTCGATGTGGTTGTCCTCGTCGGCCGGGGTCAGCACCTCCGACTCGTCGATGTAGTCCACGCCCAACGCCTCGAGCACCTGGGCCTCGACGAAGTGGCCGATGCGGGCCTTGGCCATGACCGGGATGGTGACCGCATCCATGATCGCGCTGACGAGCGAGGGGTCGCTCATGCGCGCCACACCGCCGGCGGCACGGATATCGGCGGGCACGCGCTCGAGCGCCATGACCGCGACCGCGCCTGCCGCCTCGGCGATGCGCGCCTGGTCGGGGGTAACGACGTCCATGATGACGCCGCCCTTCAGCATCTGGGCCAGACCCTTCTTGGTCGCCCAGGTGGACGTCTCGACGTTCACTGACAGCCTCGATGAATGGTTGGGTTCGTGGTCTCTGCCGGGTTCGACAGCGGGGTCGTCGCCCGCACGGAACAGCTGGCCGACCACGACTACATCTGGATTATCGCATGGGCGGCCCGGCACTCCTTCCGACCGGCGAGCGCTGAGGTTCAGTGTGGATGGGTGATGGTACTGATGGGCCTGTTGCGGGGGGGCACCACCGTCAGGAGGGCCATCACGCCCCAGAACTGCTAGCGTCGGGACATGCCGGAACGCCCGCGGACCCAACGTCCCCCGATCGACCTCGCCGTAGAGCTTGAGCGAGCCGTAGAGCGCAACGAGTTCGGACTCGAGTATCAGCCGATCATCGACCTCGTTACGGGCTCGATCGCGGCGGTCGAGGCGCTCCTGCGCTGGCGGCACCCGCTGATGGGCACCATCGCCCCCGCCGAATACCTCCCGCTTGCCGAGGAGACCGGGCACATCGTGCCCATCGGCGAGCGAGTGCTCGACGCGGCCACGCGCCAGCTTCGTACCTGGCACCTTGGCTTCGCCCGCATGCAGGCGCTGAAGGTCAACATCAACCTCTCTCCGCGCCAGCTGACCGACCCCGGCCTGCTCGAACACGTCGGGACTGTGCTGACGCGCTCGGATCTCGACCCGGCGTCACTGACGCTGGAGCTGGGAGCCGGCTGCAGTGACCACCCCGAGCCCATCGCCGCCCTGGCGCGGTTGGGAGTGGGCCTGGCCCTGGAGGACTTCGGACAGGGTTCCTCGCTCGACGACGTACGCGAGATGCCGCTGACCACGGTCAAGCTGCATCCGAGTTTCGCCTCGATGGCGGCGGGGAGCGACGACGACGTCGCCTTCGCCGAGAGCGTGCTGGCCCTGTGCCGGACACGCGGCCTCTCGACGGTGGGCAAGGGCGTGGAGACGCGGGAGCAGGCTCGCCGCCTGGCGGTCCTCGGCTGCGACATGGCCCAGGGATACCTGTACTCCAAGCCGCTCGGCCCGGAAGGCATCGGCACGCTCCTGGCCCGCGGCCGGGTCACCTCACCTTCGACCGTCCGCTAGCACCCCCCGGCACCCCCGGCACCTCGGCTCTTTCCGGCTCGGTCCCGACTCGTTCTGCTCCTCCCGGCTCGTCCGGGCTGGTCCCGGCTCGTCCGGGCTGGTCCCGGCTCGTCCGGGCTGGTCCCGGCTCGTCCCGGCGTCAGGCAGTCCCCTGCCCCGTCCCCCTGCTCGGCCTCGACCGGGTGATCCGGCTGGCCCGGCGCATGAAGGGACGGCTCCAGCGAACCACGCGCGTGACTCCTCAGGGGAGCAGACCCGACGGCGACCCCGTGCCTGGCGAGCCGCGCCTTGGCCGAGAACCTGGCAGGTTCATCGGGTCTGGCAGGTTCATCCGGCGCGGGCAGAGCGGACGTCTCGCAGCAGACGGTCAGCGCCGACGGCAGATCTCGGCATCCTTGACTCCCCTGGGCGTCCCGGCATCCGCGTGAAGGGCCGGGCTGGTTCGAGGGAACGCCGGACATGAAGAACGGCCGGGAGGACGATGCCTACCCGGCCGCCAGGAGAGCGAAGCGCAGGAGTCAGGCAGGGATCGCGGACCGAGTCGGCCGCGGACCCCGCAGCCGGCCCCGAAGGCCGGCGCGAACGTGGTCTAGAGGACGCCGAGGGAGCTGATGAGGAGGCCGTAGACGCCGGCGCCGGCGATGAGGGCGACCAGGACGAAAGCGCGGGCCTTGGGAACCGACGGACCCTCGTCGATCAGCTCGACGGCGGAGATGTCGTAGTTGGTGCCGCGATAGCGTTCGGTCAGCGACATCTCGGGCTCTTCCTGGAGGGGAGCCGCCACGTTCTGGGCGACGATCGGGTCCCAGCGACATGCCGGACAGATACCGGTCGCCTGGTCGAGCTCGGTCTCACATTCGGGGCAATACGCGTTCATGATTTCGTCCCTTGGTCTGTGATGATTTCCCTGCGCTCGGAGTTCGATGACGTCCCGAACACTATCGGCGCGAACGGTCCTGTCACCATCACCCGGTCGTCCCACGGTTCGGGCGAACGCGTGCCCTTCGGTGCGGTGCGGTGCACAAGCCGGGGTCCCGCCCGCGTGGAGATTTGGTACTGCCTGCCGGAGACCTCCCGTAGGGGCATCAGGTACGTTGCGCTACGATGCCAATGCCGCGTGGTCATCACGCCCAGTCGAGGTGAGCGTTGGACAGTGTCGTCCTTCTCCTGAACGCCGACTACGAGCCACTCAACGTCTGCGATCTGCGCAGGGCGTTCCGGCTCGTCTTCGGCGCGAAGGCGGAGGTCATCGAGTACGACCACACCGAGGTCCGCACTCCCACGACCGTCCTGCGCGCGCCCTCGGTCATCAAGCTGCAGTACCGCATCAAGCGTCCCCGCCCCCGGGTGCGCCTGTCGCGCCGCGAGGTCTTCGCCCGCGACGGCCATGTCTGCCAGTACTGCGGCCAGCGCACGGCCAAGCTCACGCTCGACCACGTCCTGCCCCGGCATCGGGGCGGCAGCCATAGCTGGGACAACCTCGTGGCCGCTTGCAGTTCCTGCAACCACCGCAAGGGTGGGCGCCTGCCGGAGGAGGCCGGCATGCGCCTGCGCAAGCGGCCCTACGAGCCCAAGTGCGACACCTACACCATGTACTCCACGTACCTGACCGACCCTCGCAACGAAGCCTGGCGCGACTACCTCACGCTCAACCGCTGAGCGACCATGCCTCAGAGCGACGCTGCTGCCAGGTCCCCCTCGTCGAGCACGCCCGTGGACGACGACCAGCCGCCCTTCCCCGTCGACAGGGAGGTCCTGGCAGTGCTGGGCACATTGTGGTCGGCCGGCTACGGGGGCTACCTCGTGGGCGGTGGCGTGCGCGATGCCATGCTCGGTCTGCCGGTGCGCGACTGGGACATCGCCACCGAGGCCCGCCCCGAACGAATCCTGCGCATCTTTCCCGGCAGCAGCTACCACAACCGCTTCGGCACGGTCCTCGCTCGCGGCCTGGAGATCACCACCTTCCGGCGTGACCATCGCTATGCCGACCATCGCCGGCCCGATACCATCACCTTCAGCGGCGACATCTTCGAGGACCTCGCACGCCGCGATCTGACCATCAACGCCATGGCCTGGGGCCGGCGCGGCCCCGACGCCGCGGCCCGGCTGGTGGACCCGGCTGACGGCCAGGGCGACCTGACAGCGCGGCTGGTGCGGGCAGTCGGCGATCCCAACCGCCGGTTCGACGAGGACGCCCTGCGGCTGCTTCGAGCCGTGCGCATCGCGGCCCGCCTCGATTTCGCCATCGAGCCCATGACCAGGCAGGCCATGGTGGCCCACGCCTCCGATATGGAATGGGTCTCCGAGGAACGCATCGGCAGCGAGGTGCGGCGCATGCTCACGGCCGAGGTGCCGTCTCGTGCCATCCGGCTGATGCATGACACCGGCATCCTGGCCACGGCCATCCCGGAGCTGGCGGCACTGCCGGCCCCAGCCCTGGAGCGGGCCCTCGCGGTGACCGATGCCACCGCCTCCAGCGAGCCCGGCGGAGTGCGCCGAGCCTGGCCGGCGCCGAGCCCGGTGCGGAGCCTGGCGCCGAGCGCCTGGCGCTGGCCGCGCTGTTGGGCGAGCTGGAGCCCGCTCCCGCCCATGACGTGCTGGCACGGCTGCGCGTGGCTGGCCGCGAGGCCGAGGCCATCGCCACGCTGGTGGGGCTTGCCACCGAGCGCTACGACGAGGACTGGAGCGATGCCGACGTGCGGCGCTACATGGGTCGCGTGCCGGCCGAGTTGCTCGATGACCTGCTCGCCTTGCGCAGCGCGCGTGCGGCCGCCATCCCGGAGGCCCTCGGCGCCGCGGCCGCCACGAGAGAGTCCGAGCTGGCCGAACGCGTGGCTGGGCAGCGCGCGGCGGGGAGCCCACTCACGCTCGGGGACCTGGCCATCGACGGGCGCGACGTGAGGGACACGCTGGAGATCCCCGAGGGGCCGGTCATCGGCGCCATCCTCGAGCGCCTCCTGGCAGACGTCGTCGAGGACCCCAGCCTCAACGCGCGCATGCCCCTGCTGACGAGGGCCAGCCTCGTCCTCGACGAGTTGATGCAAGGTGATCGTGGTGCGAGCCGGTCGACGGACGCCGCTCCCCGATCCATCAGGTAGGCTCGGTCCCGTGATCGAGCAGATCCTCGAGGCCGACCGCTACCTGCAGGTCGACCAGGTCGACAGGGCCAGAGGGATGTACGAGCGGGTGGTCGAGCTGGACCCGGGCAACTCCATCGCCGTGGTCGGGCTGGCACGCTGCGCGCTGGCCGAGGGCGATGACCACGGCGCCTACGCGCTGGCTTCGCGCGCCCTGGAGATCGACCCCGAGAACGACATGGCCCGGCGCATGGAGGCCCGGCTCTCGGAGGTGCTGGCGACCCGCGGGGAGCCGGTCGAGCGGCCCGTCGTCGCCGCCACCCCGGGGCCGCGGGA
Organism: uncultured Chloroflexia bacterium; assembly: GCA_963712745.1. GTDB lineage: Bacteria > Chloroflexota > Limnocylindria > Limnocylindrales > CSP1-4 > JAFMJV01. The sequence continues at coordinate 272,969 of CAVQJC010000005.1, forward strand.
GATGCGCCCGGTGGTGACCGACGACACGCCTCTGCCCGCGACCGACCGCAACCGCCGACACCCGCGACCGCAGCCGCCACACCGAGCCCGTCCAGTCCGCCTTCCCCTGCAAAGGAGCGTCCCGTGCGCAAGTCCCTCTTCGACCGACTACTGGGCCGCTGATGCGCGTCCTCGTCACCGGCGGCGCCGGGTACATCGGCAGCGTCACCGTGGAGCAGCTCATCCTGGCCGGCCACGAGGTCGTGGTCCTCGACACGCTCGTCACCGGCCACCGCGAAGCCGTCGCTCGCGGCGCGGAGCTGGCGGTCCACTCGGTCAGCGACAAGGACGCGGTGGTGAGCCTGCTCCGCGAACACCACATCGAGGCAGTCCTGCACTGTGCGGCGCGCTCGCTGGTGGGTCAATCGATGCAGGACCCCGGCCTCTACTTCACCGAGAACGTGGTCGGCGGCATCGGGCTGCTTGATGCGCTGCGGGAGGTAGGAGTCGACCGCATCGTCTTCAGCTGTACCGCGGCCGTCTACGGTGAGCCGGAGAAAGTGCCCATCCGCGAGAACGCACCCACTCGTCCGGTCAATCCCTACGGCGCCTCCAAGCTGGCATTCGAGAGCGCCATGGGCTGGTACGGGGCGTACGGGCTGCGCTCGGTCTCGCTGCGTTACTTCAACGTGGCCGGCGCGAGCGAGCACCGCGGCGAGCGCCACGATCCCGAGACGCACCTCATCCCCAGCGTGCTCAAGGCCGCGCTGGGCGGTCCCCCGCTGACCGTGTTCGGCAACGACTACCCGACCGCCGACGGTACCGCCATCCGCGACTACATCCACGTGCTCGACCTGGCCGACGCGCACATCGCCGCCCTGGAGCTGACCGGACGGATGGAGCCTGGCCAGGAGATCGCCAACCTGGGCTCCGGGAGCGGGTTCTCCGTGAACCAGGTGCTCCGGGCCGCGGGCGCCGTAGTGGGGGCGGAGATCCCACACAGCTACGGCCCCCGGCGCGCAGGCGATCCGCCCGTGCTCATCGCCTCCAACGACCGTGCCGAGGAGCTCCTCGGCTGGCAGCCACAGCGCGGCACGCTGCGCGAGATGATCGGCTCGGCCTGGGCCCTGCTGGAGCCCGGCAAGGCCGGCTAGGGTCTGCTCGCTTGCCCGATCGCGAACACCTGCCGGTGCCGGACGACCCGAGGGACTGGGCACCCATGCGCCCGTACCGTGGCCGGCAACGGTTCGACATCGTCGACCCACTCGTCGAACCCCTGTGGAGCGGCACCCGTGTGCTGGCTCATGTGGCAGGCGGGCCGGGCCGGGAAGCAGCGCCAAGGGTCGCGCTCATCGAGGAGCTCGGTGCCGACCTCGCTGAGGCGCTGCCCGACCTGAGCGAAGCTATCGCGACCGGCGCCCTCGTGGTCGACGCCATCATCGACGGCATCATCACGCCGGAGGTCGCGCTTGACGGCGTGGGGGCGGCAGCCATCCCCGAGGTGCGCGACCACCCGGCCAGGATGTTGCTGCGAAACAGCGTCGACTTCGACGTGGCTCCGCCCGACAGCGTCGGGGAGCGCGGGGCCGACCTCGAACTCGTCGACGGCTTCGTGGCGGTGGACCTGTTGCGCATCGACGGAACGAGCCTGCTCGACGTCCCTCTCCTGGAGCGCAAGCGGCTGCTGGAGGGCATCATCGTCCCGGGGCCTCTGCTGCGCGTTTCGAGCCACGTGCGCCCGCCCTGGGACCCGTGGATCGCCACGTGGAAGTCGGTCGGTCTCCGGGGCGGCATGCTCAAGGCCGCCAACAGCCGCTATCACCCCAACGACGACACCATCGAGTGGAAGGTCGTGGAGCGACTCAGCCGCCGCTAGCCGGACCGGCCGGCCGGCGGCGCCCCTGATATCCGCCGGAGGCGCGCTTCGGCTAGTCTCAGACCATGCCTGATCGAGCCCTCCCTGAGGCCCTAGCGGAAGAGGTCAAGCGCCTCGGCCCCGCCGACATCATGGTCGGTATCCCCAGCTTCCGGAATGCCGCCACCATCGGCCACGTCACGCGGGCAGCCCAGGCCGGACTGGTGCAGTACTTCCCCGACCGCAAGCCCGTGCTCGTCAACGCCGACGCCGGCTCGCCCGACGGCACCGGTCGCGTGGTCATCGAGACGCAGCCGCCCGACTACGTCGAACGCATCCTGCTGGTGCGGCCGCGCAACCGCCTGCAGCGCCTCTCGCTGACGTACCCCGAGGTCGACGGCGTGGGAGGCAAGGGCGCCGCTCTGCGCACGATCTTCCAGATCGCCGAGCAGCTGGGCGTAGAGGCGTTGGTGGTGGTCGACTCGGACCTGCGTTCGATCGTGCCCGAGTGGATCGAGCTGCTGGCGGGGCCCATCCTGAAGGGCGGCTTCGACTTCGTGACCCCGCTCTACCAGCGCTACAAGTACGACGGCACCATCACCAACAGCGTCACCTACCCGCTCACGCGCGCGCTCTACGGGCTGCGCATCCGCCAGCCCATCGGCGGCGACTTCGGCGTCAGCGGTGACCTCGTCAAGCACTACCTGGAGCAGGACGACTGGACGCCGGACATCAGCAAGTTCGGCATCGACATCTGGATGACGACCAAGGCCATCACCGGCGGTTTCGCCGTCAGCCAGACGCGCCTTGGCGCCAAGATCCACGACCCCAAGGATCCGGGCGCGGACCTGGGCCCGATGTTCAGCCAGGTCGTGGCCACGATGCTGCGCCTGACCGTGGAGCACGCCGACCACTGGCTCTCGGTCCACAGCTCCCACGCTGTGCCGACCTACGGCTTCGAGCGCTACGCCGACCCGCCGCCGCTGGAGGTCGACGTGACCAGACTCCTGGCGGCCTTCGCGCGGGGTCGGGTCGCGGTCGGTGATGCCTGGGAGCTGCTCGTGGCGCCCGACCGCATGGCGGCCCTGGAAGGCCTGGCCCGGGAGGCCGGTGCAGCGCTCGACGAGATCACCCGCTCGGACACGCCGACGACCGCGGACGACGCCCAGTTCCACTTCAGTGATGACCTCTGGTCGCGAATCATCTACGACATCGCGCTGACCGCGCGCGGCTCGACCATGGACATGGACCGCCTCATCGCCGCACTCGTGCCCATCTACTTCGGGCGCGTGGCCAGCCTCGTGATCGAGGCCCGCGACATGACCTCGCAGCAGGCGGAGAGCCTGGTCGAGCGCCAGGCACGCGCCTTCGAGCAGGCCAAGCCGAGCTTCGTCGAGCGCTGGCGGTCGGGCGAAGGTCTGACGGCGCGCCGGCCCAAGCGCCGAGCCGCCGACAAGCCGGCCAAGACCGCCAAGTCGGCGTCGGCCAAGTCGGCGTCGGCCAAGTCGGCATCGGCCAAGTCGGCGACGCCCAAGACCTCCAAGTCGGCATCGGCCAAGTCGGCGACGCCCAAGACCTCCAAGTCGGCATCGGCCAAGTCGGCCACGCCCAAGACCTCCAAGACCGCTGCGCGGCGCAGCAGCAAGGGCGGGCAGGCATGACCGAAGGCGTCCTCCCCAAGTCCATCGTCATCCCGCTGGCCAACCCACGCACCGCGGCCGACCTCGTGCGCATCGGCGCCGCCCTGCTGCAGGATGGGGGCGCCATCACCGCCCTCTCGATCGTGGAAGTGCCCGAGGGCGTGCAGCTCTCCGAGGGCGCCACGCGAGCCCGCCAGGCCCGGCGCCTGCTGCAGCGCGTACTCGAGTTCGTCCCCGAGGGCGTGGAGCTGCGGACCGTCGTGCGCATCGGTCGCCGCGCCGATGAAGGCATCGTCGAGCTGGCTGCCGAGGAAGAGGCCGACCTCATCCTCTTCGGCTGGGGAGGCCCCGATCGGGCGCGTCGCAGCGTGTCCGAAAGAGACGATTTCCAGCCGGTCTTCAGCCCCACCATCGACGAGGTCATCCGCGAGCGGCCCTGTGACATCGCCGTGGTGAAGCAGCGCGGCATCGGTGAGGTCAGCCGCATCGTGGCCCCGGTCCGTGGCGGGCCTCATGCCGAGCTGGCCCTGCGCTACGCCTCGGCGCTCGCGAGCATGTTCGACGCCCAGCTCGACGTTCTCCACGTCGTGGCGCCCGGGGTGGACCCGACCATCAAGGCCAGGGCCGAACGGAACCTGGGGCTCTTCGTGGAGCGCCACACCGGTGACGCCTCGGCCGCCCAGGTCGTCGAGGGCGCGGACGTGACAGAGGCCATCCTGCGCGAGGCCGACAGTGCCCAGATCGTGATCATGGGCGCCACTGCCACGGCCTTCGACGCACCCGGCGCCTCCCTCTTCGGCCAGCTCGTGGAACACGTGGCCCAGGAGGCCGCGCCCACGGTCATCGTGGTCAAGACGCGGGACGTGCCCACGCGGGCCACGTTCGTGGAGCGCGCCAAGCAGGAGGATTCGCTCGAAGCCGCCGAGCAGGCTGCCGCGTCCCTCCGCAGCCTGCCGGCCAAGGTCGACCGCTGGTTCGGCGAGTCCTCGTTCGACTACACCGAGTTCAGCGACCTCAAGCGGCTCGTCGAGCTCAAGGAGAAGCGAGGCCTGACCATCTCGGCCGTCCTGCCCACGCTCAACGAGGCCGCCACCATCGGGCCCATCGTGCGCGCGGCCCGGCGGGAGCTGATGAAGGTGGTGCCGCTCTTGGATGAGCTGCTGGTCATCGACTCCGACTCTGACGATGAGACGCGCAGCATCGCCGAGGGCGAAGGCGCCCGCGTGGTCATCCACCAGCAGGTGCTACCCAAGTACGGCGCTCATCAAGGCAAAGGCGAGGCCCTCTGGAAGAGCCTCTACGAGACCAGCGGCGACCTGGTGGCCTGGTGCGACACCGACGTGAGCGAGTGGGACCCGCGATTCCTCTACGGCACCCTGGGCCCGCTGCTGACCGAGCCGCGCTTCGGCTACGTCAAGGCCTACTACCAGCGGCCCATCGTGCAGGGCGGCGTGCTCACCGCCGGCGGTGGTGGACGGGTCACCGAGCTGGTCGCGCGGCCCCTTATCAACCTCTTCTACCCCGAGCTGTCGGGCTACATCCAGCCGCTCTCGGGCGAGTACGCGGGTCGCCGCGAGATCCTCGAGGACATCCCCTTCTTCACCGGCTACGCGGTCGAGATCGGGCACCTCATCGACCTCGCCGACAAGCTGGGCATAGGCGGCCTGGGCCAGGTCGACCTGGAGGTCCGCCACCACCGCAACCAGGATCTCGAGGGTCTCTCCAAGATGGCCTTCGTCATCATGCAGGCGGTCATGAAGCGGCTCGACGAGCGCGGCCACAAGGCGCGTATCGGGGAGCTGGGCACGTCCATGAAGCTGCCGCGATCGGCGGCTCACAAGCTCTCGCTCGACGTCATCGACCTGGCCGATGTCGAGCGCCCGCCCATGTCCCGCATCCCCGAGTACCGGCGCAAGCGCGGTCTGTCCGATACGCCGGCCCAGCCCGCCGAGCCGTCCGAGTGACGCTGGCCGGGACCGGGATGGCGGCGCTCCGGGCGGCGACCGGCTGAGCGATGCCCGTCCGTCGCCCATTGCGCGTGCTGGTCGCGCCCGACTCGTTCAAGGGCACGTTCTCGTCGGTGGTCGTGGCCGGAGCCCTGGCCGAGGGCTGGTCGACCGTCCGCCCCGGCGATGAGGTGGCCTTGACGCCCATGGCCGACGGCGGCGAGGGCACGCTGGATGCGGTCGAGGCCAGCGGCGGCTGGGACCGTCATCTCATGGCCGCCAAGGACCCGCTGATGCGTACCCTCAGTGCCGCGTTCCTGCGCGACGGCGAGCGGGCGGTGGTGGAGATGGCCTCGGCATCGGGGCTCTCCCGCGTGCCCGAGGCGGAGCGAGACGCCATGGCGGCATCGACCTTCGGCACCGGCCAGATCCTGGCGGCCGCCATCGGCCTCGGCTGCCGCGAGATCGTCATCGGCTTCGGCGGCAGCGCCACCACCGACGGTGGGGCCGGCTTGCTCGAGGCCCTGGGCGCTCGCTTCCGTGATCCCACCGAGGCCGACCTTCCGCCCGGCGGCGGCGCCCTCGGCCACCTGGCCAGCGTCGACTTCAACGAGCTGTCGGAGGTACTCGGGGAGGTTCACCTGACGGTGGCCTCGGATGTGACCAACCCCTTGCTCGGCGAGCGCGGCGCGGCGGCCACGTACGGGCCCCAGAAGGGAGCCACGGTCGAGCAGGTGGCCGAGCTCGACCGCAACCTGCGGCGCTACGCCGACATCATCGAAGGCGTGCTCGGCCGGCCGCTGCGCTATGAGCCGGGCACGGGCGCGGCGGGCGGCGCCATCTTCGGGCTGCTCGCGATCGCCGACCGCTTCGCGTCCCTGGAGGTCCGGCCGGGCGTGGACGTGGTGATGGAGCTGACCGGCTTCGATGCTGCGGTCGAGTCGGCCGACCTGGTGCTCACCGGCGAGGGCAAGGTCGATGGCCAGACCGCGTACGGTAAGACCGCCATGGGCGTGGCCGGACGCGCCCGGGCCGCAGGTGCGCGGACCGTCTGCTTCTGCGGCGGCGTGACGCCCGAGGGCGCCGAGTTCATGCACGGCCTGGGGGTGGTCACCATGCCCGTGACGGAACGGCCGATGAGCCTGGAGGAGTGCCTGGCCGCGGGTACGGCGCCCATCGCCCGAGCCGCCGGCCGGGCCGCGGCCATCGTCGATATGGCAGACGGGCTGCGCCGATGACGTCGAAGGCCAAGAGCCGGAAGCGGCGCAAGCCGAACCCCATCGGGCCCTGGGCCAGGCGCTTGACGCAGGCCCGGCCTGACCTGGTGGAGTTCGTGCTCGAGGGCGTGCGATCGCTGTACGGGGTGCCGGCATGGGAGCGGGTGCTCGACCCGACCTCCGAGCTGGTGCTCACGATCCTGTCGCAGAACTCGGCCGACACCAATGCCGAAAAGGCCTTCGACGCGCTGGGCCGGGCATATCCTCCTGACCTTTCCCCGGTCGTACCGGCCTATCCGGTCGAGCCGGCGGCGCCCGAAGAAGTCGAGGATGCCGTGGGCACCCGGCCCGGCTGGGGCGGCCAGGGCTGGCTGCAGCTGTCGCCGCCCGACTGGATGCGAGTGGAGTCGGCGCCTGTCGACGAACTGGTCGACGTCATCCGCCCGGGCGGCCTGGCCAACCAGAAGGCACCGCGCATCCAGGCTTCGCTGGCGCGCGTCCGCGAGGCGCACGGCGACCACTCGCTCGAGTTCCTCGGTGAGATGGAGCCGCTGGCGGCGCGCGATTGGCTGACCAGCATCGGCGGCATCGGCGTGAAGACCGCCTCGGTAGTGCTGATGATGTCGTTCGGGATGCCGCTGATGCCGGTGGACCGTCACGTCGACCGCGTTTCCAAGCGCATCGGTCTCATGCCGTCGAAGGTCTCGGCCGAGGAGGCTCACGACCGCTACCTGGCGCTACTCGAGCCGGAGCAGTGCTATCCCATGCACGTGGGCCTCATCACCCACGGTCGCAGGACGTGCCACGCCCGGGTGCCCGATTGCGACGGCTGCCCCATCGCGCCGCGCTGCCGATTCGTCGACCGGTGGGCGCCATAGGGCGGTCGGGGGACGACACCGGGAGGGACGGTCGATGACCAGCGGGGACGAGACACCGCCGCAGAAGCCGCGCACACCGCCGCGCTGGTTCGTGAAGTCGTTCTGGTACGGACACCGGGCGGTCTACCGCCTGACCGGCGGGCGCCTGGGGCTGCGCCGGGCCAAGCCGGGTCGCTGGGGCACGCTGCGGCTGCACACGCTGGGGCGGCGCAGCGGGCAGGTTCGCACGGCCATCCTCGGCTACATCGAGGATGACCGGGACATCGTGCTGCTGGCAACCAACGGGATGATGGAGTCACTGCCCGCGTGGTGGCTCAACCTGCAGGAGACGCCGGACGCGATCGCCGATCTGCCCGGGGGCACACGCGAGGTCACCGCACGTGAAGCGAGGGGTGCGGAGCGCGAACGGCTGTGGGCCAGGTGGCTGGAGGTGGGGGACGAGCTGGCCATGGACGCCGCCGCGCTCCGGCGTGAGATCCCCGTGATCGTGCTGGAGCCGCGCAGGGCCTGATCGTGCGGAGTCCGCGCGCGGCCTGATCGTCAGCGAAGGATGGCCACCACGAAGCTGGCGGCCAGCACCGCCAGCACGGCCGCGGCCAGCAGCAGCGTGCGCCTGTCGGCGGAGCGGCGGTATTCCCAGGCAGTCACGAGCAGGCCGGCCACGGGCGTGGCCACGACCACGTATGCGCCGACGGCCGCCCAGGCCCAGGGCGTGAGCGCCGTGAGGCCCTCGAGCACTGCGGCAAGGTCGGTCATCTCGCCGCTGCCGGGAGCCCTGCCGACGACCTCCAGCCCGATCGCTACCGCGAAGAAGACGGCAGCCACAAGCACGCCGCCGGTGAGCGTGGCGCTGGTGTAGCGTCGTTCGGCCGGGTGCCGGCCCGGAAGCGCTGAGGCGGCAGCGGGCGGCGCGGCTGGCGGCGTGCCGGGCGGCGCGGCGGGCGGTCCAACGGGCGGTGCACTCGGCGTCGTCATAGCTGCAGGAACTCCACGAACATGCTCACGGCGAAGACCGCTGCCACGGCCACGAAGGCCAGGCGCAGCAGCTCCTGCGACAGGTGCATGGACAGGCGAGCCCCCAGCCGGGCACCCACGATGACACCGAGCGCCACCGGTGCGGCCAGCAGCGGATCGAGCTTGTCGGAGGCCAGGTAGACGATCGCCGACGCCGTGGCCGTGGCGGCGAGCATGTAGGTGCTGGTGGTGGTGGCCACGCGGATGGGCACGTGCATGAGCACGTTCATGGTGGGCACGTTGATGACCCCGCCGCCGACCCCGAGCAGGCCGCTGACGTTGCCGGCCATGAACGACACCAGCGTGCCCGGAAGGATGCGCCGCGCCCGATATTCGATCTCGTGCCCGCTCGTCGGCTCAACGAACGAGGATACGAAGCCCGACTGGTGGTCCTCTTCATCGATGGGTGGGGGTGAGGCCGGATGCCGTATCTGCCAGAGCATGCGCAGGGCCACGCCAGCAAGCAGCAGCGCGAACAGCAGCGAAAGGGTTCGCCCGTCGAGGTGGCCGGCGGTGACTCCGCCGGCCAGGCCGCCGAGGGCGGAGCCCACCAGCAGCAGGAGCCCCAGGCGCCGGTCGGCGAGTCCCGACTTGATGTAGCGAGGAGAGGCCGAGAGCGAGGTGGCGATGACGCCGATGAGGCTGGCCCCGATGGCGACCTTCACGTCATAGCCGAGGAATACGCTCAGCAGCGGCACGATGACCAGGCCACCGCCGATACCCACCATCGAGCCGAAGCCGCCGGCGGCGATCGACACCAGGAACGCCACCAGCAATGCGCTCACGGGCGCACGCTCTGGCTCGGGTCCGCGTGTCGGCTGGGTTTCACGGCTAGGAGGATAGCCGCGCTACCATTCGGCCATGGCCATGTTCACTGATCTCGAGCCCCGAGCACCCGACGCCATCCTGGGGCTGATGGAGCGCTTCCGCGCTGACGACCGACCTGACAAGGTGTCGCTCGCCACGGGCGTCTATATCGACGAAACCGGTATCACTCCCGTGCTCGACACGGTGCGTGAGGCCGAAGCACGCATCCTCGAGGGACAGACCACGAAGGTGTACAAGCCCATCGCCGGCGATCCCGCCTATAACCGACCCGTGCGCGACCTCGTCTTCGGGGCCGAGCACCCTGCCGTCAGCGGTGGGCGGGTGGAGACGATGCACACCCCCGGTGGCACTGGCGCGCTGCGCGTGGCAGGTGACCTGCTCGCCGGCATCAGCCCCAGCGCCGCTGTCTGGCTCTCGACGCCGACCTGGCCCAACCACCCGCAGGTGTTCGACGCGGCCGATCTGCCCATCCGCAGCTACCCCTACCTTGGTGAGGACGGCGAGCTCGACATCGAGACGATGCTCGGCGTCCTGCGCTCGGTGCCGGCCGGCGACGTGGTCGTGCTGCACGGCTGCTGCCACAACCCCACCGGCATCGATCCCACCGCAGAGCAGTGGGAGCGCATCGCCGACACCGTCATCGGGGCGGGTGCCCTGCCCCTGCTCGACTTCGCCTACCAGGGGTTCGCCGACGGGCTCGACGCAGATGCCAGGGGCCTGCGCGCCCTGCTCGCACGTGAAGGCACGATGCTCGTGGCCAGCAGCTTCAGCAAGAACTTCGCACTGTACGACGAGCGCGTGGGGGCCCTGAGCATCGTCGGCGCCGATGCCGACGAGACGGCCACGCTGCTCTCGCACGCCAAGGCCGTCATCCGCTCGAACTACTCGAACCCACCCGCCCATGGAGGCGAGATCGTGGCCACCGTCCTTTCGGACCCGGAACTCAAGGCCCGTTGGGTCGACGAGGTCGGCGTCATGCGCGACCGTATCAACGGCAACCGCGCGAGGTTCGTGGCCGGCCTGCAGGCTGCGGGCGCACCGGGTAACCACGAGTCGCTCATGCGCCAGCGCGGCATGTTCTCCCTGCTGCCGCTCGGCGAGGAGCGCGTGGCTCGGCTGCGCGACGAGTTCGGCGTGTACGTGGTGGGCAAGGGCCGAGTCAACGTGGCCGGTCTGACCGAGGAGAACCTGGAGCCCGTCTGCCGCGCCATCGCAACCGTGACGTCCTAGCCAGACCTCTTCCGGCCGGCCGCCGCCAGTAGTACTGGTGACGCGATGCCCACAGCTCGAAGGTACGGGGTACTCGGGTGTGGATTGTGGGAGTAGCCTGTTGCGAAGGATGGCCCGATAGTACGGCTGTGAACGTCGTCATCTCTCCCACACCCCGTACGAACGTCCGCCCCCTTCCGGGGCCGGGCGGTCGGTTCATCCCGCGGACAGCGCCGAAGCAGCAAAGGCGAAGGATGATCGCAACATTCGCTACTATCACCTCCCGCATGCGACTGAACCTCTTTGCTCGAAGCCAGCACCCGAATCCCCAGCCCCAGCCCCAGCCCCAGCCCCAACCTTCGATCCAGCCGGATACCACGCCGGTGAGACCGCCGACGGGCAAGACCTTCCCGGCCGACGAGGTCGTTTGGGGCATCGTCATCCGCAACGGCTTCGACGAGCTGGATGACCCGGTGTATCACCGCGGCACGACGCAGCACGCGTACCTCGAAGGCAACGACAACGTCGCCATCTGCGGTTTCCGTCCACCGCAGTCGGGGCCACGTACGCGGCGTCGCTCTCGCCTGGGACTGCCTACCAGTGGCGACCATCCGATGTGTGGATCCTGCGCCCGCATGGTCGTGGCACCGCGCCCGCGAGTGCCGGTGGCCGTGCGGCCGGGCCGCCCGCCGGTGGCCGTGCCGGTCGCCCGTCCCGTCCAGCCAGGGCCGGTGCCGGTGTCCGTGGCCCAGGCGGTCCCGCCGCCACCGCCGACCGCTCCCATGCCGATGGCACCTGCGACCCAGGGCGCGACTCCATCTACGTCCCCGTGGGTCCGCAACCGAACCGGCGCCGGCGAGGCCGCCGACACCGTGAGCATCGAACTCGGCACCCGTCACGACAGCGGCCTGATGCAGCGTGGCGTGCACACCGAGCTCCAGCCAGACTGACCCGCCGGCAAGCCCGGCCGAGCAGGGAGAGGCCGCCCGGTACCTTCGTGGTATCGGGCGGTAGCTCGTTTCTGGGCGCCTCGTCGTTCATGGGCGACTGGGGGCGCGTCGCCCGCGCAGCTACTCGGTCGGCTTGACGATGATCTTCAGGCCCTCGCGCGCGACGAGATCGCCAAAGGCCTGGGCACCCTCGGCCAAGGGATAGGTAGCGGTGATCATGCCCTTGAGCGAGACGATGCCGTGGTCGGCCATCTCGATGGCTCGCAGCATGTGCACGAACTTCATGCGCCGCGACCAGGCGATGGTCAGGCCCTTGCGCCGCGCCTCGCCCGCACCGAACGCATGCCGGTTCGTGGGCGGGATGCCGACCACCACGACCCGGCCTCCGAGCCTGGTCGTGATCAGCGCCAATTCGAGCGCTGCGTCTTCCCCGGCGGCCTCGAAGCCGACATCGACCGTGGCGACCTCCCGGATGCCATCAGGCTGGCCGGTGACCTCGGTGAGATAGGCTTCGTCGGCGCCCGAGGCCAGGGCGGCCTCGACGCGGTGGGCCTTGGCATCGGTGGCGATGACCCGGCTGGCACCCATGGCCTTGAGGGCGCGGATGAGGAACAGCCCGATGGGCCCCGATCCGAAGACGCCGGCACTCATGCCGGCCTTGAAGTGGCCAAGGTCGATGCCGTGGAGGGCGATGCCCAGCGGCTCGAGCAGCGCGACATCGTCGCCCTCGATGCTGTCGGGCGCAGGCAGAAGGAGCCGCTGCGGCCAGTTCATGAACGTGCGCAGGCCACCATGGACGGGAGCGTGCCCGCAGAACTTCACCTCCGGGCAGAGGTTGCCGTGGCCGGCGCGGCAGACCTCGCAGGTGCCGCAGGGGTCGGCCGGCTCGACGATGACTCGCTCGCCCTCGCGCGGGCCGGACATGATGACGCCGCCCATCTCGTGGCCCAGCACGAGTGGCTCTCCGACCACGGATTCGCCGATGCCGCCGTCCTCGTACCAATGAAGATCGGAGCCGCAGAGGCCGACTGCCGTGATGCGTACCAGCTCCTCGCCGGGCGCGACCGTGGGTTCGGGTTCCTGGTGGACACGGACGTCGTTGGCGCCGTGTAGTCGAAGCACTTCCATGGCCTAACCATAGCCGCAGCGGCCGGGCCGGCTGGAGGGCCGGTCGGCACCCGGACGGCGGCGGAAGCGCCCGGCGCACGCGGGCTGGTGCGTTCGGTCAACGGTCGAGTCGGTGCGGTCGCGTATGATCGGGTCGTGGCCGGGGGTGCGTGCCGTGCGCGCCTGAGCCACAACGCGAGGAGTCGCTATCGCCTGATGGCCACCGAGCATGTGCACGTGCCCGCGCACGCTTCCGACTGGGCCACGCCCGCTGCCGCACCAGCCCCCGACTGGACGCCCGTTCCCACCCTGGAGAGACCGCGTTCGCCGGTCAACGAGGGGCTCGTCGAGGTCGCCTCGGCGATGGCGCCGGGCAAGGCACTGGACCTCGGTTGCGGTGAAGGCCAGAACGCGATCTGGCTGGCCCAACGGGGCTGGATCGTCACTGCCGTGGACATGTCCCCGAGCGCCATCAGTGGAGCGCGCGAACAGGCCGCCGCGGCCGGAGTGGACCGCACCATCGTCTTCGACATGGCTGACATCGCCGATTGGTCCCCGGCCTCACGCTACGACCTCGTCTTCTGCACCTTCGCCCTGCCTGCCCGCGGCATGGGCCGCAGCCGCATGCTGGACATGGCTGCGGCCGCGGTCGCACCGGGCGGCACCATCCTGCTGACCGATTTCGACGCTTCGTTGCGCCGCGAGGGCTGGATGGCTGAGAAGTACCTGGTCTCGGTCGAGGAGCTGGAGCGCCATCTCGGAGGCTTCCGCATCGATCGCGCCGTCGTGCGCAAGGCCCGGCACCGCCACGGCTACGAGGAGCGTGTGCTGCCCGCGGCCGACGTGGTGGCCACACGCCGGACGGACCTGCGCAGCTCCTTCTAGCCCCTCCCCCGACGCTCCCCTGCCGCTGCCCTATCCTGCCCCGGTGACGAACGAGGCCCACGGGGCTGAGACCAACGAGCTACCCATCGCCTTGGTCGTCGCCCGACACCCCGGCCCACGGATGCCATGAACGACACACCTCCCACGACCAAATCGCTGAACCTGCGCTCGTCCGAGTTGGACACCATGAGCGCGCTCGAGATCGTGGCTCTCATGAACGGCGAGGACGCGACCGTGCCGTCGGCCATCCGCCCGGCGTTGCCGGCCATCGCAGCTTCGGTCGACCTCATCGCCGAGCGGTTGGGCGGTGGCGGGCGACTCTTCTACGCCGGAGCCGGCGTCGTCGCGCGGTGAGCGAGCAGCCGATCCGCACATCGGTCGACAAGCTTCGGGCCGATACGCGTACACGGATCGAAGGCCTCATCGGCGCTGCGGTGCCATCGGTGGCACCGGCTCTCGCCATCAGCGTGTGGCAGGCGGGCGCGCCCTGGTACGAGGCCTACGCCGGCTGGGTCGACCCGGATTCGCAGACGACGCCGGTCGGCTACCGGTCCCTCTTCGACCTTGCCTCGGTGAGCAAGCTGTTCACCGCTACAGCTGCCCTGCGCCTCGCCAACGATTCCAGGCTCGACCTGGACGAGCCCATCGCCAGGGTCATCCCCGAGTTTGGCGCGAGCGGACCTCGCGGCGTGGACGGCGGCCAGGACCCGCTCAGCTGGGAGATGCTGCCGACTCCGATTCAGCGTCGTGACTGGAGCGTGGACCCCGCGAGCGTGACGATGCGGCAGTTGCTGACGCACACGAGTGGCCTGGCCCCATGGCGCAGCCTCTTCCGCGTGGTCGAGCCGGCCCCGCCCCCACCTGATGAACCAGATCCGACCAGCATCGAGGAGCGATGGTCGTCCGCCCTCTCGGCCATCGCCGGCTATCGGTTCGTGGCCAGGCCGGGCGAGGAGTTCCACTACAGCGACCTCGGCTTCACGCTCGTGGGCATGGCCGTGGCCCGTCGCTTCGGGCAACCCTTGTCGATGGCCATGCAAGCGCTCATCCGGGACCGCCTGGGCCTCGACTCGATGACCTACACGCCGCTGGCCGCCGGGCGCCCCAGGATGCGCATCGTGCCCACCGAGATCGATGGCCGCTGGCGTGGTCGGCGATGCTGGGGCGAGGTCCACGACGAGAACGCGGCCGGGATGGGTGGCGTGGCCGGTCACGCCGGCCTGTTCGCCACGGTGCACGATGTGGCCCGCTTCGGCGTGGCCTGGCTGCGGCAGGACCCGCGCCTGCGACTGGAGAGGTTCAGACGCACGGCGGTCAGTGACCAGACGCCTGGCATGGGTGTGGCCAGGGGCTTCGGCTGGCAGGTCCAGCCGACCGACCACATGGCCCCCTTGAGCGACGCGGCCTACGGGCACACGGGCTTCACCGGCACCTCGCTGGTGGTGGACCCCGGCCGCGACCTGGTCATCGCCCTGCTCACCAACCGTGTCTACTGGGGCCGCGATCCAATGGCCATCGACCGCCTTCGTCTCGACGTCCACGAGATCTTCGCCAACATCACCGAGGCCGGCGTTCAGTCATCATGAGCCGGACATGAGCGTCCACCCCATCCTGGCGAGGCTCCAGGCCAGCCTGCCCGACCTGCGCGTGCTCACATCGCCCTCGGACACCGCCCCCTTTCGTCGCGACGAGACCGAGTTCGTGCCCGATGGGCAGCCGCTGGCGGTGGTCTTCCCCTCGTCCACCGCCGAGGTCAGCACCGTCGTCCGGCACTGTGCCCGGCAGCGGGTGCCGGTGGTCGTGCGAGGAGGCGGCTCCGGTCTCTCCGGCGGTGCCAACGCGGTGGAGGGTTGCATCGTGCTGGTCATGACTGGCATGGACCGCATCCTGGAGATCGACCCCCACAACCTGGTCGTGGTCACCCAGGCCGGCGTCATCACCGCCGACCTCGAGCACGCCGTCGAAGCACAGGGTCTGCTCTACCCGCCCGATCCAGCCAGCCACGAGATCAGCTGCATCGGCGGCAACATCGCCGAGAACGCGGGCGGCCTGCGCTGTGTCAAGTACGGGGTCACCCGCGACTACGTGCTGGGCCTGGAGGTCGTGCTCGCGGACGGCGAGGTCATCCGCACCGGTGGCCGCAACGTCAAGGACGTGGCCGGCTACGACCTGACCCGGCTCATGGTCGGATCGGAGGGGACACTCGGCATCATCACCGAGGCCACCCTTCGGCTGCGCCCGCTGCCGGCGCCCAAGACGACCTTGCTGGCCTTCTTTCCCAGCGTGCGGCAGGCGGGGGACGCGGTCTCGCGCATCACCGCGGCCGGCGTCGTGCCGGTGACTCTGGAGATGCTCGACCGCCACATCATCGACGCCGTCGAGTCGGCCCTTCACCTGGGACTCGACCCAGCCGCCGGTGCCATGCTGATGATCGAATCCGACGCGGGCGGCGAGCTGGCCGACCGCGAGCTGGAGGCAGCGGCGGGGGCCTGCGAGGCTGCCGGCGCCACCTCGTTGGACCGGGCCACCGATGAGGCCGAGGCGGATGCGATGCGTGAAGCCCGCCGCAAGGCGCACTACTCGCTCGAGCAGCTGGGGCAGGCACGGACCGAGGACGTCAGCGTGCCCCGCAGCCGGGTCGGCGACCTGATCGAGGCCATCGCCGGCATCTCCGAGCGACACGGCATGGAGATCGGCGTCTTCGGCCACGCCGGCGACGGCAACTTCCACCCGGCCTACGTGACCGGGCATGACGACCCGCGTGCCGAGGAGCGCACGGACGCGGTGCGGGCCGAGGTGTACACCGCGGTGCTCGCGCTTGGCGGCTCCATCACCGGGGAGCACGGTACGGGCCTGACCAAACGGAGCTTCCTCGAGCAGCAGGTCGGGCCCCGGGGCCTGGCGGTCATGCGCGCTATCAAGGCCGCGCTCGACCCCGACGGCATCCTCAACCCGGGCAAGGTGCTGCCCGACTGAGACGACCGCTCAGGCTGCTGGCCGGCATCAGCGCCGGCTGCGGACCCACGTGGAGGCGGTGAAGACGGCCCTGCCGGCACTCATCGCCTCCTACATCGCCGAGCCGGCACGACCGGCGATGGCGAGACCCCAGTCGGCCCGAGGAACGCGGCCGCCACCTATCTCGTCACCGTCGCCATCAACGGCGCGGCGGTGGCTCTGCCCCTCAACGGGCTCGCGGCCGCAGATCTCCGATCGGTTCCCGGTCCTGGTCACGCCGGCGGCGGCCGGCGTGGCCATCGCGGCTATGATGCTCGTCCGCGAGTCCGATTGGGCCTTCGCCCTGGTCATCATCTGGGCCTACGTCGGCATCGCGGTGAAGCAAGAGGCCGTCGTCGCGGTCGCGGCTGCGGTGGCGGTAGCGATCGTGGTGGGTGTGCTCATCGCCTACGTGCTGCTCCGTTCACGGCAGACGGAGCCGGGGGCCCACCGCCCCACCTGGGGCCGGCTGGGGCGCAGCCGTGCGCCGCGCCCGTGACAGCGACGCCAGTGGGCGCCACAATGTCGGCTTCGCGCGAGCGGCGGTCGTGACCGCGCGGCGTGCGATCGAGGAGGATAGGGAGGAGCGGAGCCATGGCAGGGACGCCCCGGGCGGTGCACGCCTATCAGCAGTGGATCGCGGGCGCTTGGGTCGACAGCGCCAGCGGCCAGACCACCGAGGTCCTCAACCCAGCAGACGGCGAGGTCATCGCATCGGTGCCAGCGTCAGGCCCCGAGGACGTCGATCGCGCCGCCAACGCAGCCGCGGCGGCCTTCGAGACCTGGGGGCATACCACGCCGCAGGATCGGAGCCTGATGCTGCTCAAGCTGGCCGACGCGCTCGAGGCCCGGGCAGATGAGCTGGGCGCCCTCGAGAGCCGCAACTGTGGCAAGCCCCGCGGCGCGGCCGTGGACGAGGTCACGACCATGGCCGACAACCTGCGCTTCTTCGCGGGAGCAGCACGAGTCATGGAGGGCAAGGCCGCCAACGAGTACATCGCCGACCGGACCTCCCTCATCCGTCGGGACCCGGTCGGGGTGGTGGCATCCATCGCTCCCTGGAACTACCCCATCTACATGGCCGGCTGGAAGATCGGGCCGGCACTTGCAGCCGGCAACACGGTCGTGCTCAAGCCGTCCATCCGGACGCCGCTGACCTCGCTGGCGCTGGCGGAGATCGCGGCGGACATCTTCCCGCCCGGCGTACTCAACGTCATCACCGGCAGCGGCGAAGCCATCGGCGATGCGCTGGTGACCCACCCGCGCGTGGACATGGTCTCCGTCACCGGCGACACCGCCACCGGCCAGCGCATCGCGCGCAACGCGGCCGATTCGGTCAAGCGACTCCACCTCGAGCTGGGCGGCAAGGCGCCAGTCCTCGTCTTCGACGACGCGGACGTAGCCCTGGCGGCGCAGACGATCCGTTCGGCCGGCTTCTGGAACTCCGGCCAGGACTGCACCGCGGCCTGCAGGGTCATCGCCGGCCCGGCCGTCTACGACCGCTTCGTGGCCGCGCTCTCCGACGAAGTGCGGGCCATCCGCTGGGGCGACCCTGCGACCCAGGAGGACCTGGAGATGGGCTCGCTCATCGGGCCGGGCCAGGTGGACAGGGTGGCAGGCATGGTCGAGCGCGCTGGCTCCGGCGCCGAGATCGTGGTCGGCGGGGTCCGCCCCGATCGTGCCGGCGCGTACTACGAGCCCACGCTCATCGCCGGACCGGACCAGGGCAGCGAGATCATCCAGGACGAGGTCTTTGGCCCGGTGGTGACGGTCCAGCGGGTCAGCGACGAGGAGACGGCGGTGGCCTGGGCCAACGACGTGCGTTACGGGCTGGCCGCGTCGGTCTTCACACGCGACATCGGCCGGGCCATGCGGGTGTCCAAGGCCCTCCAGTACGGGACGGTCTGGGTCAACGACCACTTCACGCTCGTCTCGGAGATGCCGCACGGCGGGTTCAAGCAGTCGGGCTGGGGCAAGGACCAGTCGATGTACGCGGTCGAGGACTACACCGTCGTCAAGCACGTGATGATCAACACCGGCGTGTGAGGTGGCCGACGACATGACGAAGCGGGCACCGATCCCCCCAGCGCCGAGGATGCATTGAGCATACGGGCGGGCGCAGCCGGGCCCGGGCCGGCCACCGCTGCCGTTGCCGACACCGACGTGGCGGTGAGCCTCGAGAACCTCACCAAGGACTACGGCGAGGTGACCGCCGTGGACGGCATCGACCTGCAGATCCGCAAGGGCGAGTTCTTCTCGCTGCTGGGACCCTCGGGCTCGGGCAAGACCACCACCCTGCGCATGATCGCCGGCTTCGAGCTGCCGACAGCGGGGCGCGTCCTGCTCGATGGGCGGGACGTCTCGCGGTTGCCGCCGTACGAGCGCGACGTGAACACCGTCTTCCAGGACTACGCCCTGTTCCCGCACATGTCGGTCGGCGACAACGTGGCCTACGGGCTGATGATCCGCAAGGTATCCCGCGCTGAGCGCCGGGAGCGGGCCGGGGAGGCCTTGCGCATGGTCCGACTGGAGGGCTACGAGGCACGCAAGCCGGGCCAGCTCTCCGGCGGCCAGCGCCAGCGAGTGGCGCTGGCGCGTGCCCTGGTCAACCGCCCCAGCGTGCTGCTGCTCGACGAGCCGCTGGGCGCGCTCGACCTGAAGCTCCGCCAGCAGATGCAGATCGAGCTCAAGACCATCCAGCAGGACGTAGGCATCACCTTCATCTACGTCACCCACGACCAGGACGAGGCCCTCGCCATGAGCGACCGCATGGCCATCTTCGACCGCGGGCGCATCGAGCAGGTGGGGCCTCCGGCGGAGGTCTACGAGGCTCCGGCGACCGCCTTCGTGGCGGGCTTCGTGGGCACGTCGAACATCCTCAGCGGAGCCGCTGCGGAGGCCATCCTGGGCGCCGGCGGTACCTTCACCGTGCGGCCCGAGAAGATCCATCTCGAAGAAGCCGGTGCGACCGTGCCCGATAGCTCCGTGGCGGCCGACGGCCGAGTCCACGACGTGGTCTACCTGGGCTCGGACACGAAATACCACGTCGAGCTCGATGCGGGCGGCACACTGGAGGTCATCAAACAGAACGTGGCCACCTCATCGACCGAAGCACTGGCGCTCAAGGGCGCGCGCGTGCGACTGGTGTGGGAACGGCGCCACGTGCTCCCCGTTCTATCCGAACCATCCCCTGCAGGCGGCGATCCGAGGGCGCCTGCGTCCTGAACTCGGTCCCCCCAACCAAGAGGAGAGGACAAGACATTGGAGGTAGGAAGAAACATGAGAACCCCTGTCCGTGTTCGGGCAGCCGTCGGCCTGGCCGTCGTGCTCAGTCTGGCCGCCACGCCCGTGGTGCTGGCCCAGGAGCTGCCCGTGCCTGAGGGCGCCCTCACAGAGATCGGCGAGCCCGAAGGCTCGGTCGAGGTCGTAGCCTGGGCAGGCTACGTGGAGGACGGCTCGAACGACCCGGCCATCGACTGGGTCAGTTCCTTCGAGGAGTCCACCGGCTGCGAGGTCAACGTCACGCTGGGTAACACGTCCGACGAGATGTTCACACTCATGCAGACGGGCAACTACGACCTCGTCTCGGCATCGGGCGACGCGTCGAACCGCCTCATCGCGTCAGGCACGGTCCAACCCATCAATCTCAACCTCATCCCCAACTACGCCGACGTCTTCGAGGGCCTGAAGAACCAGCCCCACAACACGGTCGACGGCGTGGCCTACGGGGTGCCACACGGCCGCGGTGCCAACCTGCTCATGTACAACACCGAAGAGGTGAGCCCGGCCCCGGACAGCTGGGCTGTGGTTTGGGAGCCCGACTCCGAGTGGGCCGCGCAGGTGGCCGGCAAGGTCACCGCCTACGACAGCCCCATCTACATCGCCGACGCAGCCGTCTACCTGATGGCCACCCGGCCCGAGCTGGGCATCCAGAACCCCTACGCGCTCGACGACACGCAGTTCGCCGCAGCGGTCGACCTGGCCAAGCAGCAGCGCGAGCTCATCGGCCGCTACTGGGCCCTCTACACCGATGAGATCGCCCAGTTCCAGGCCGGTGACTCCAACGTGGGCACCACCTGGCAGGTCATCGCCAACGTCCTCCAGGGCAGCGAGCCGGTCACGCCCATCGACGTGGTCCTGCCCAAGGAAGGCTCGACCGGCTGGTCCGACACCTGGATGCTGGCCAGCGAGGCCGCACATCCCAACTGCGGCTACCTGTTCATGAACCACATCATCTCGCCCGAGGTGAACGTGGTCGCCACCGAGTACTTCGGCGAGGCACCGTCCAACGCCAAGGCGTGCGACCTCAACCCTGAGCACTGCGACACGTACCACGCGACCGACGAGGAGTACTTCTCCAACGTCTGGTACTGGTCGACCCCCCAGGCCCAGTGCCTCGACGGCCGCACCGACGTGGTCTGCAAGGACTACTCGGAGTGGACGCAGGCCTGGACCGAGATCAAGGGCTGACCGCCCCATGATGTACGGCGCGGGCGCGTCATGGGCCACCAGGGCCCGGGCCTGCTCGCGCCCGAGTCACCCCTATGCCACGACGGCGGGTGCGCTCCGATGAGTGCGCCCGCCGTATCGCTGCCTGGCTCGGGCTCGCTGCGCGCTGGCCAGCGCTGGCTGTACCGGCATCCGCGCGTGCAGCTGGTGGCGCTGCTGGCACTGCCGATCGGCGCCCTCTTCGTGGTCTACCTCGGCTCGCTCGTCGTGCTGCTGGCCAACGCGTTCTGGACGCTGGACCCCTTCACTCGGCAGGTGCAGCGCGAGCCGAGCCTGGACAACTTCGCGACCATCCTCAACGGCGCGGTCTACCGCACCATCACCTTGCGGACCATCGGCATGGCCGCGCTCGTGACCCTGACCTGCGCCACCATCGGCTTT
This sequence comes from uncultured Chloroflexia bacterium, assembly GCA_963712745.1. Taxonomy (GTDB): domain Bacteria; phylum Chloroflexota; class Limnocylindria; order Limnocylindrales; family CSP1-4; genus JAFMJV01. The sequence goes on from CAVQJC010000005.1 coordinate 294,361, forward strand.
CCGGTCGCCTACTACATCGCCCGCATCGCCTCGCTGAGAAGCCGGCGACTGCTGGTGGTCATGGTGCTGCTGCCGCTGTGGGCCAGCTACCTCGTCAAGGTCTTCGCCTGGCGCACCATCCTGCAGCAGAAGGGCCTGCTCAACTGGGTGCTGGAGCCGCTCGGCCTGGAGGGGCCAGGCTACGGCGACGTGGCGGTGTGGCTGGTGTTCACGTACCTCTGGCTGCCCTACATGATCCTGCCTATCGTGGCCGGTCTCGAGCGGATCCCCTCATCGCTGCTGGAGGCCTCCGCCGACCTTGGGGGCCGCTCCACCTTCACCTTCCGCAAGGTCATCTTCCCCCTCGCGCTGCCGGCGGTGGTGGCCGGCTCCATCTTCACGTTCTCGCTGACGCTGGGTGACTTCATCACGCCCTCCCTGGTCTCGAGTACGCAGTTCCTGGGCAACGTCATCCAGCGGGAGGTAGGCGTGTCAGGCAACCTGCCGCTGGCGGCAGCACTGGCGCTCATCCCGGTCATCGTGATGGTGGTGTACCTGGCGGTGGCGCGGAAGCTCGGCGCCTTCGAGGCGATGTGACGTGAACGAGCCGCGCAGCACCCGCCTGCTCCTGAGTCTCGCCACCGTCGCCGTGCTGGCGTTCATCTACGTGCCGCTGGTGGTCATCGGCATCTACGCCTTCAACAGCTCCACCAACCAGGCCTGGCCTATCCCCGGCTTGAGCCTGCAGTGGTTCGAGCGCGCCCTGGAACAGAGCGGCGTTCGTGACGCCTTGTGGACATCCATCCGCGCGGGCCTGACAGCCACCGGCATCGCGTTGGTGCTGGGCAGCCTGGCCGCGTTCGCGGTGCAGCGCTACAAGTTCTTCGGCCGCGAGACCATCACCTTCCTGATCATCCTGCCCATCGCGCTGCCGGGCATCGTCACCGGTATCGCCCTGAACGCTGCCTTCAACACCGCCGACCTGCCCTTCGGGTTCATGACCATCGTCATCGGCCATGCCACCTTCTGCGTGGTCGTCTGCTACAACAACGTGCTCGCGCGGGTGCGACGCGTCTCGCGCCACCTGGAGGAGGCGTCGATGGACCTGGGCGCGACGCAGTGGCAGACGTTCCGCTTCGTGACCTTCCCGGCCATCCGGACCGCGCTCCTCGCCGGCGGCTTGCTGGCCTTCGCGCTGTCGTTCGACGAGGTCATCGTGACGACCTTCACGACCGGCGGAGGCGAGCGCACGCTGCCCATCTGGATCCTGCAGAACTATTCGCGCACCAACGGCCTGCCCATCGTCAACGCCGTGGCGCTGATCCTCATCCTCGTGTCGATCGTGCCGGTCTACATCGCCCAACGCCTGGCCGGCGGATCGGTCCCCGCGCGCTGAACGCGGGTCCAGTCGTGGACCGGCCAAGGAGGCGTTCGGTGGACCGATGTGACTGCCCTTGTCGCGGACCGGGCCGGTAGGGATGCGTGATTCCGGTGTCGACGGGCGACCCGCTAGAATGTCGCCCGAGGCCGACATAGCTCAGTGGTAGAGCAGCTGTTTCGTAAACAGCAGGTCCTCGGTTCAAATCCGAGTGTCGGCTCCACTCCCCACGCGTGAGACGGCCGCCTCAGCGTGACCACAGTCGCAGGTCGACGTGCGGTGCCATGAGCTCGAAGTCGCGGTCCGTGGTGAGCATGACCAGGTCGTGCCGGCGACAGAGCTGCGCAAGCAGCGCATCGATGGTGCCGACCGAGATGCCGTGACGACGACAGACGTTCCGCAGCTCGGCCGCTTCCACATGGTCGGCTCGGTCGGGCACAAGGAGCGGGAGCGCAGCGAAGCGCTCGACGATGGCATCGCGTGCGTTCGGCCCATGGAACCCCTGTAGCAGCTCCTGTAGCACGAGCCCTGTCGTGAAGACGCCCTCTCCCGTTTCGAGTGCCTGGCGCAAGCGCTCGACAGCCGGTTCATCGGGCGTGGCGTCACGGCGCAGCGCGAGGGACCACACGCTGGTGTCGACGAAGAGGTCCACTCAGCGGGCGCGCTCAGCCTTGTAGTCGTACCGCGGATCCCAGTCGAGGGCCGCGAACAGCTCGACGATGCGCCGCTGCTCATGGCGTGCGACGTACTCGCGCAGCGCACGCGTGACCGCCGCGGTCTTGGTGCGCTCGCCACTCACCTTCACAGCCTGCTCGAGGAGTCCAGGATCGATATCGAGGTTGGTCGGCATGTGCGGATTGTCGCACAATGCTCTGCACAATGGCAGCGCCTCAGTCTGGGACATCCTCGCGATCCGTCAACAGGCCAGATCCCTCATCGAAATACTTGAGCCATCGGGCTGGATCGCCGGTGGCCCGCCTGGCAGCAGGCCACCGGCTGATCCCAGGGGAGCCCCCTTATCTAGTCGACCGTGACTGCTGCCTGGTCTCCTCCGTCCGTGGCCAACGCGTCCGGGGTGACCTCGAACGCCAGACGGAAGGCTGGCAGTCGCTCGCCAGGGTGATCGGCTTCGTACGTGAGCTGCGGCGTCCGGAAGTTCTGCACGCCGCCGATGTCCTCACCCTTGTAGATGCCCGGATAGAGGTCGACGAAGTGCCATCCGGCAGCACCCGTCAGGGGCATGTAGATGGTCACATCGCCCTGGCTGTTGAAGCCACAGGAGTACCCGAGGAAGGCGTTGTCGTACACGAGGTTGTAGATGTTCGCGGTCTCCGTCCAGCCAACACCCTTGAGCACGATCTCGGCCATCTCGCCGAAGGGCCCGCGGACGACCTCCGACGAGACCAGCGACGGGGTGATGGTGACGGAGGCCTCGGCTACCTGGCCGTCATCGGTCGCGGCGATGAGTCGATGCGTGCCGCCAAGATCGTCAGGGATGGCCCAGGCGAACTCGATCGTCCCGTCGTCTCCCGCGGTCACCGCAGCGACCTCATCGGAGACTTCGTCCCAGCCGCTGCCGGAGATGCGGTTGCCCACCACGGACGTCCAGGCCAACGAGACCTCCTGCCCAGGCTCGAAGCCATGCCCGGAGATCATCATCGGCGAGCCGACGGGCCCACTTGCGACATTCGACCAGAGCGCGGGGCCCTCGCCGTCGGGCGGAGCGGCCACCGTCTCGATCGGAAGGGACTGGCTGGCTGCTGGAGGCGGCATGACCGCGTCGCCAGACGTGATCTCGAAGTCGAAGGTGTAGTCGAGCCGGTCGGGCCGAGGCGACTGCTGGCCGTTGAGATAGGGCACAGTGAACGCACCGTGGATGATGCGGATGCGGTGGGGGCCGGCGGCGCCCGTCGCAGGGATAGTGGCCTCGGCCACCCCATCGGAGGTGACCGACGTGAGCACGCCCGTGTACTGGTTGTCGTAGGTCAGCTGCCAGCTGTTCTCGAGGTAGCCCCAGCCGATGCCTTCCATGCGCACCGTGATGGGCGTGCCCACGGGCCCGGATGCGGGCGAGACGGTGAGCGTGGGCTCCAGGCGGAAGCCGGCCTTGTTGAGCAGCTGCCCATCGGACTCGACGGTCACGTCATGGGTGAACCCGTAGTCCACGGGGGCCTCGAACACGGCCTCGAACGAGCCGTCTTCGGCCACGGTCGCACCGCTCATCGGCGTCTTGGTCGGGGTGAACTCGCGGCCCACGAACTCCTCGTTGGCGGCGCCCTCCAGCAGCCACGAACCATCGACGGAGTTCCAGACGACCTCCACGTCGGTGCCGGGTTCGAACCCATCGCCGGTGATGTTGACCTCGGTGCCGGCGACACCTTTCCACGGCGTCAGCTCGACGCTGCCGACGTACTCGACGACCTGGGCGTCCTGCTGCGCCAGGACCGGTGCGGCGACCAGGATGGCCAGGATGACCGTCGCGGCGGCGCGACGTAGGCGCCGACCGGATGGCTGACGTGAAACGACGGGTGTGTCCCTCATGGCTCCGCCTCGCTCCTGCTTTGCGTCGTGGCGAGCGGATGGAGCGCCCTGGCTCGGGCGCTCCGTCCGGCTCGATCTAGGCCTCTTCTTCCTCGATGACGGGCCGGACCTCCTCGGTGATGATCAACCTCGCGGGTGACACCCCGAATTGCTCGTAGGTCCCGGAGCGCCCGTCCATCGACGTGGCGCTGACCGTGTACCCGAGCTCGCCCGTTGGGTAGTCCTCCGGGATATCCCAGCCATACGTCCAGAAGAAGTCCGCCGGTGTGTCTCGCGGATGCGGTCCGTAGCGCATGTCGAGCACCTGGTCGGGCAGCACCACCTGGACAGACTCGAGCATGGTGTCGTCCATCGGCTGTCCAGTCAGCGGGTCGAAGATCTTGACGCGCCAGACGATCTCCTCGTTTCGCGCGAAGCGGTTGCTCTGGACGCACGACTTGGAGACGCGCTCCTCGTCAGGAATGTTGGCGGGGCCCCAGACGGTGTCGGCGTCGATGAACAGCCAGTCGCCTGCTGCCTCTTCCTGGGCGGCTACCGGTACCGCACCCAGCGCGAGCATCGCACCGAGCACGGCCACCAGGAACCCGAGACTCCGCCTTGTCCGGTTCGTCCGGACGGGTCGGGAATCCATGGCTTTCCCCTTTCCCTCGCCTTGAGCGAGCTACCCTGGTTGCGGGCCCGACCCGGCGCCGGGCACTTCCGCGCTGACTTCGATCCGGAGCGCCTTGATCGCTCCGGCGAGATGAACGAACCCTGAGCAGGGTGAGCACGGTCACGCTGATGAGCACGACCCAGACGAAGACGACGGCGGCGCCGATAGCGAGGGGCATCACATCGGCCAGCGGCCGCAGTTGCGGGTCCACGATTCCGCCTCGTGGGACTTCTTCGGGGATGACCACGGTCTCGGCCGGGAAGACGACGTCATCCTCCACCTGCGACGAGGCCAGCGAGTCATTGCCGCTGTACGAGGCGGTCACCTTGTAGGTGTCCTCGCGAGGCACGATGGCCACGCGCGCGATCCCGGCGTTGTCCGTGGGCGCTCGGCCGATGGTCACCGTACGTCCACCGAAGACGTCCACCACACGCCGAATGCTCACGCGTTCGCCGACCACGGCAGAGCCGTCCTGTGCCAGCAGGCGAGCCGCCAGATAGTGGGGGATGCCCGTCATCGACGACGCCTCGAACGCGATGCTGAGCGACGTGGCCTCCTTCGCGGGGGGCGACTCTGGCGCATCCTCCTGGGCACCGGTGACATGGCCCACGAGCGCGACGCAGACGATGGCGAGCGCCAGCGCCGGCAGACCCTGATGCACGCGCCGAGCGACGAGTGAAGACGTCGGCCTTGCCATCACGCGGGGCGCTCCGTGGGCGCGGCCTGCGTCGTCTGCGCCGCCTGAGTCGCCTCGCGCGCACGCCGTTCCGCTTGTTCCCGCTCGATCTCGGTCGATCTCGAAGACCGACAGGACCGGGAAGACGCGGAAGAGGAGCATCACGATGAGGGGGATCCGGCGGCAGCGCCGATGACCACGAGCAGCTCGACCAGGCTGGGTGTATAGGACCCGGTGCCGCCACCGATCAGAGGCTGGGTCTGGGGCGGAACGGTGATGAGATAGCGCTTGACGAACATCGACACGATGACCAGCGTCGAGGCCACTGAGATCCCCACCGGGGTCCGCGTCCTCGGGATCGCGATGAGCAACACCGGCAGTACCAGCCCAAGTAGCACGAAGCCCCAGAAGAAGGGAGCGAACTCGTCGAGAACGAGGGCGAAGAGCACGCTCGCGTCAGCCGTCTCGCTGACGTAGCCCTCGGTGGTGACCTCGGTGAAGGTGGCGTACCCATAGGCCACGGCGAGCGCGACGAGGATGTAGCCGAGGTTGCGGATGACACGGTCGTCGATCCAGCGACCAAGCCCGTACGCCATGCGATAGGACACGGCCGCGAGGATCACGACCGCGACGCCGGAGTAGATGGCGCCGATGACGAAGTACGGCCCAAAGATCGTGCTGTGCCAGCCGGGCCGGCTGGTGAGCGAGAACGCATAGGAGAGGACCGTGTGGACGATGATCGCCAGCGGCACGATGAGGATGGCTACGATGGTCAACGCCCGTTCGAGGCTGAGGCGCTGCCGGTCGGTGCCATTCCAGCCGAAGGACAGCCACCCGTAGAGCCGCCGCCGCCATCCACGGATGCCAGGGCGATCGCGCAGCATGCCCATGTCGGCGACAAGCGGCAACCCGAAGAGGACGAGTGTGGCCAGCAGATACGTGGAGATGGCCACCATGTCCCACACGATGGGACTGTTGATCTGCGGCCGGACCACGACCTCCCAGAGGCGCTCTGGCCGACCGACGTGGATGATCGGGAAGAGTGCGCCCATCAGCAGCGTCGCGAGAGCCGTGGCCTCGGCAATGCGCGAGACGCCTCCGCGCCACGGCACGCCGGTGAAGCGCAGGATGGCGGAAACGAGGGCGCCGCCGTAGCTGAAGCCGATGAACGTCACGAGCGTCGCGGTGTAGACACCCCAGAAGACCTGGTCGTTGAGGCCGGTCGTGCCGATGCCGTTGACGATCTGGTACCCGTAGGCCGCGACGCCGGTGAGTGCCAGCAAGATCAGCACCGACAGGTGCACCTTGAAGCCGATACCCGCGCGGAGGGCGGGACGCATGGCAGCCTCGAAGAGCTCGTCGTCCGCGGGCTGCTCATCGACGCTCGCCGCTTCGGTCGGCCGGACGGTACCGGGGACGGGGTCTGCCATCATCAGTAGTCCAGGTCCTGCCCGTGGCCAGCCACGTAGTAGACGCGCGGTTCCGTGCCGAGGTGCTCTTTCAGCCGATAGACGTCGTGCTCGCGCAGGTACTGCGAGAGTCCGACGGTCTCGCGGCCGTTGGTCGCGACATCGGTCACGAGGTCACCGATGTAGACCGCTTCCATGCCGCACTTGCTGACACAGGCAGGCAGCTCCCCTTCCCTCGCGAGATGGGCGCAGTTGTCGCACTTGCCGACCGTCCCCTGCACCTGCGGGATCTGCAGTTCAGGCCCGTCATGTCGTGCCTCCGCGGGGACGTCAACCGGCTCATCCCAGTTGAAGGTCCGGACGCCATAGGGACACGCCGCCATGCACATGCGACAGCCGATGCAGACGCTCTGGTCGATGGCGATCGGCCCATCCGCGGTGCGGTACGTGGCGGTGACCGGGCAGACCTGCACGCAGGGCGGCCGCTCGCACATCTGGCACATCACCGGCAGGAAGTAGTCACCGCCGGACGCATCGGTCAGGCGATAGACCCGGATCCACTCCTGGTGGGCCGGCAGGAAGTGCTCGGTCTGGCAGGCGGTCGTGCATTCAGCGCAGCCGTCGCAGCGACGCAGATCGATGATGAAGACCCACTGGTGTTCTGCGCCTGGTCCGGTAGCCGGCAGATCACTGGCCCTGACGCGCTCGAGAAGGCCGAGCATGGTGGCCGCCTGACCGCCGGCGACGAGTGCGGCACCAACGGCCACGAGCTTCAGGAAGGTTCGCCGCTCCATGCCACTGGCGCCGTTGGGCCGGGGCGGAGGGGCAGTCAGCGGGACTTCACTCTGGACATTCGGAGGCGTCGTGTCGGTGTCCATGACGATCGTCCGATGCTCGCTGCATCGATGGGTCGCGCCAACCGTGTAAACCACGATGAGCAACAGCGAGAAGCCGAACCACCGGCTGCGGAACCCCGCAGCTTGGTGTTCGGTGGACCGCACGCAGAACGCGGGTTTTGCCGATACGGCGAGCCCACCAGCGGTGTAGGCTCCCGCGGGAGAGCCTCATGAAAAGCCCACACGAGCCGATCAGCGTCCTGCTCGCCGATGATCACGCCCTTGTGCGCGAGGGGACGCGACAAATGCTCGAACGGCACGCCGAGATCACCGTCGTGGGCGAGGCGGTGGACGGCGAGACGGCTATCGAGATGGTCAGGGATCTCCGACCCGACGTGCTGGTGCTCGACATGAGCATGCCCGTCGCCAATGGGGTGGAGGTCACCACGGTCGTGCGCTCCGCTCCGGACCCTCCCCAGGTCCTGATCCTGAGCGCATATGACGACGGCGACTACGCCTCGGCGGCGCTGCGGGCCGGAGCCTCGGGATATCTGCTCAAGACCGCCGGTGGTGAAGACCTGTACGCGGCCATCCTGGCCGTGGCGCGAGGCGAAGTCGTGCTCCACCCCACGATCGCGGCGCGGGTGCTCGAATCACACCCCGGCCATGAGCACGACCACGTCATGACCCTCTCCGAGCGCGAGCTGGAAGTCCTGAGCCACGCCTCACGGGGGCTCAGGACCGCGGACATCGCCGATGAGCTTTCGGTGAGCTCACGAACGGTCGAGAGTCACTTCACGAGCATCTTCAACAAGCTCGGCGTGGCCAACCGAACGGCAGCAGTCCTGCATGCCGCATCGCAGGGCTGGATCGCGACCGATCGTGCCGATCGTGACGGGTGAACGCGTAGGGCCGCAGCTGGAGGGGACGGGCGAGCGCGAGGCGCCGCGTATGACCGCGACACGCGCTCAACTGAGATCGTGGCTACCTCCCATCGAGGACCGCCGCTTCTGGCTCGTGCAGGTCCTGGTGGTGCTGGTCGCGGTGCTGCACACAGTGGTGGAGTACGGAGAGGCCCTGGACGCCCACAGCCCGATCTACCTGCTGCCCACGACGCTCTTCCTCATCCCGGTCCTCTACGCAGCGGTGACCTTCGGGCGCCGTGGAGCCATCCTCACGGCCGTCTGGGCTGCAGTCCTGGTGCTGCCCAATATCTCCGTCCTGCATGATCCCGTGGAGGCCGTGGGCGAGCTCACGCAGGTCGCATGGATCACGGTGGTCGCCATGTTCGTCGGTGGAAGGGTGGAGCGCGAGCGCCGCGCCCGACACGTGGCCGAGTTCAGAGAGGAACGTCGACGAGATTCGGAGGAGCGCTACCGGGCGATCGTCAACAACGTCGGCGAGCCCATCGTGATCCTCGACGCCGATCAGAACGTCATCGAGGCCAACGACGCGGCCACGGCGCTGTTCGGGCAGGGTGACCTGACCATCCGGGGCGGCCGACTGCATGGCGAAGCCGGTGAGGCCATGCAAGCGCTCCTGGGCGCCGCCGGGGATGAGCCTCCGGCGTCGCGCATCCAGCTTGGTCAGCCGCAGCGCTGGTACGAGCCGGTCGCCTACGCAAGCACGGACGCCAGGGGTGCTTCGACCACGCAGATCCTGCTCGTTGACGTGACCGACAGCACCGAGCGCGAGCAGGGCCTCGAGAGTATCGCGCGCCGCACCATCGCGACGCGCGAGGAAGAGCAGCGGCGCATCTCGCGCGAGCTCCACGACGGACCCCTCCAGCTGCTCATGACGCTGTGGCGAAACCTCGACTCGATGACGCTCGAGGCAGAGGACCCGCTTCGCGGAGACCTGGTGCGCGCACGCGGAACGACCGAAGACGTGGCCGACCAGCTGCGACGCTTCAGCCGCGATCTCCGACCCTCGATCCTGGACGACCTGGGCATCGCAGCAGCGCTGCGGTCCGAGGCCGAGCGGATGGCCGCCGAGTCGTCGCTCGACGTCCGGGTCGAGATCATCGGCAAACCGCGTCGCTTGGGCTCCGATCCCGAAATCGCACTGCTGCGGATCGCCCAGGAGGCGCTCCGCAATGTCGTCCGGCATTCGGGAGCCTCGAAGGCCACGGTGACCCTCCATTTCGGCCAATCAGACGTGTACATGAATGTCGCGGACGACGGAGTCGGCCTCGAGTCCATGCCGACACCATCGGAGTTGCTACGCGGCAGCCACCTCGGCCTCATCGGGATGCAGGAGCGCGCGCGGATGGTGGGCGGCTCCGTCCGGTTCGCTCAAGCTGCCCTCGGCGGCCTGGAGGTCGTCGTCGAGCTCCGCGACCAGGGTCGAACAGCAATCCACCACGCCTAGTGTCTCGTGCCGCTATTGTCTAGCGGCATAGGGCTGGGTCCGCCACGGTCGGGGCATGGCTCAAGCACCTGCCCCACCACTGTCCGTCCCCGAGGCCGACAAGGCCGTCCTCGAGGCCGTCATCCGGGCACCCACGAGCGAGCAGCGTCTCGTGACCTGCGCCCACATCGTGCTGCGTTCGGCCGAGGGCATCGCGATGGAGCACGTCGCGCGCGAGCTGGGCGCTCACCACTGACCTTCACGGCCTGCTCGAGGAGTCGAGGGTCGATATCGAGGTTCGTCGCCATGTGCGGATCGGCGCACAACGCTGCACGATGGCCACGCCTCAATCCGGGGCGTCCTCGCGATCCGTAGGCAGCAGGTCCTCGGGCACGAGCCGACCTACTGGAACGGCCTGCGGACGCTGGAGGCGGCCGGCTGGCCGGAAGCCGACGGGTCGAAGGTTCACGGTGGCCTGGCGGCAACGTCCTCTACATTCGTAAACAGCAGGTCCTCGGTTCAAATCCGAGTGTCGGCTCCACTCTCTCACGCGTGAAACCGGCCGATGTCGGGGTGTGTGCGGCTGCCTGCGCGCGGCCCGACCCCTACGCTGACCCCTGGAAGTCAAGCTTGCGAATCCTGCGAGTGGCCCTGGAGTTGCACGCTCCCGTAGGACCTGCTCCCAACGAATCCATTGCCCCTTTGGCTCCTGCGAATTCGGCATGTGTGCTGCCTTCGGGTCGCCTGTTGGAGGAACGAGCGGTGACTGGTATGGGTTGTCCGGGGAGCCACCCGCGATTGGATCGTAGGCCTGGAGTATGGAGTCAGCAGTCTGGAACGCGCCGTGGCGTCGGAGTTCCCGTTGGCGAATGGAGCTGAAGGACTGCAGCATGTGTTCGGCCTGTGCGCGGCCGAGGCCGTAAAGCCTGAACAAAGCCGCGTCCAGCTCGGCCCGAGGGCTCTTCGACGGTCGGAATTCCAGATGAATGGCGGCCTGGACCAGCCAAGGGCCAAGGCGAAGTGGCGGAGCGACTTCGATGTGTACACGAGCTCCGCTACGTACGGTCTGATGAAGTCGCGGAGTGGCTCACCACTCCCGAGATCCGCTTCTCGGCTCGAGGCCGAACGGTTCGAACCCTCGCAAAGGCCAGGCACGCAGCGCACCATCTGGCCCGATCCCAGCCTCGAGGAGGTGGCGGTCATCGGCGAACGCGGCGCAGCGCAGCACCACCGGCTCACCTAGTCGAGCGGCAGGTCGAGTTGCCAGATCTCCATCTCGACGTTGGTCTGCAGGCGCGTGGACTGTGCCTCATCGCCCATGCTGACGGTGTAGGCCGAGTCGGTCATGCCCGAGCTTCGGGCGTGAGGGTTGACCCTTGTGAGGTCCACGTCCTGGGTCGCCGAGGCTTCGGACGTCCATGCGTCGAGGTGCGCGTCCATCAGGTCCGGCAGGGCCTCGAGGGTCATCGGCTGGGGCTCGGCGTCCATGCGCGTGTCCGACAGGAGCCTGATCCTCGAGTCGTCGATGATCTCGCCCAGCGTGACCGTCGTGGTTCCCTGAGCGACGAAGCCCAGACCACCGGGTGTCACCGTGGACACCTCCCACTGGGCACCTGCGCCAACCGGGTCGATCGGCAGTGGGCTGACGAAGTCCTTGCTCATAGCGTCGAACTGACCTGCCGTCAGCAAGCCGCCGAGGGCGTCCGCCGGCGATGACGTCTCAGCGGAGAGGACCCGACCCCGATCGTCGATCAGCAGCATCTGCCTGGTGCCTACGAACGACGACAGCTGTGACTCCATCTCTTCGAGCTGGTTCGCCGAGAGCTGCGCCGACCCTTTCGGCACGCTGATGTCGGTATAGAGCAACGCGACCTCCCAGGTGCCAGCGCCGACGGCGGCAGACACCGTGGACGTTACGGCGAACCGGATGGCCGGAGCCGCCACCCAGGGGGTCCACACCCCGTCAACGAGCGCACGGGTCCCCTGCCGCAGCTCCATGGCAACGTCCTCGACCAGCCCTTCTGTCCAGGCGTATCGCAGCTGGCGCCTCGGCTCGACACCGGGATCGAGCACCGTGACCTCTGTCACGCCAGCGTCTCCCCGACTCGGCGGTTCGTCGGCCGGCGCCGGGGAAGCTGGGCCGTCGCCCGGCGACGAAACGGCGACCTCGATCTCCTCGATAGGCGGTAGGGACAGCCAATCCTCGTGGCTCAGATCGTCGGGCATGCCGACCTGCGCGGAGCGGGTCTGCATCGCGAACGAGGAAGTAGCTCCGTCCTGCACGGCCGTGAAGTCCACCCTCACGCCATCGGTCGTGGAGGTCGCCTGGGCGAGTCGGGCGATGTCGATGCGGGTCCGGCCGCTGCCCTCGCCGCTCATCGCCATCGAGGTTTCGGCATCGGGCAGCCACTCTGGGGAAGTGGTCGGCTGCATCGGCGCCACGAACGCCGCCTCGGTGAGGATCCTATGCACGTTGCTGCCCTCGGTCCCGATGAGCGTCTTGGTGTAGGTCGCGATGCCGGCGGGAGCTTCGCCCGTATCGGTGACGACCTCCTGCCACACGCCGCCCTCGCCGATCGGCGCCGTTGGCAGCCTGGGAGCGAGATGCCTGATATTCCCCTTGACCAGGTCCCTGACACGATGGAGTCCGGACGTGTCCTCGACGGGGTCGATAACAAGCGATCCGAGCAAGTACCCCTGGTCGTCGAGCCGCTCTACTAGCCGCAGGCCGACGAGGGTCTGGATGTCTTCGTGAAGGCGTCGCTCGTCGTCGTCGATCGCCTTCGGTGAGATCAGCTCAGCGCCCTCCACCACGGTCTCGATCAGGGCCGTGCCATTCGCGTCGATCTCCACCACGGTGATCGACAGGTACACACGCAGAGGGATGGCACGCTCGGAAGGAACGATAAGGTCTTCCATGCGCATGGCCGCCGCCTCCCACATGTCGACCACCATCGAGTCGGTCTGTCCCGTGGTCCAGCGGTATCGGAGCTCTCGCCGCGGGGCCAGACCTGGGTCGATGACGTGCGCCGTCACCCTGTAAGTCGGTACCTCCAGGTTGGCCGGTGCACCGCTCAACTCGAACGTGTCGGCGATGGAATGCCAGGAGTCTTCTGGCAGCTGGTTTCCGTAGCAGGTCAGCCAGAAGATCCCATCCGGCGTGTCCAGATCGAACCCTGAGCTGAAGCCGGGGCCGCCGTCCTCGTCATGGCGCCAATCCGTTCGTATCGCGTCGAGCCCAGCGACAGCTTCGCGTACCACCGCGAGACGCTCACGTCTCGGACCTCCCGTCGACCCGATCTGCTCCGCTTCAATCCGATCCAAGTCGATGTTCCAAGACTCTGGGTACCTACCCACGCTGCAGCTCTGGCCCATCAGGTCGTACGCGATGAGCAGGGCTGGGCTCGAGTCTGGGTCGGCGGCGGGGTCCAGGTCGCGGATCTCGGTGGTCCACGAAGCCGGGAACGACAGTGCGATGCCAGCCTCGGCAACTTCTACCCGGGTGCTGTCCTCGGACTGGTCGGTCCCTTCCGCCCCTTTGGCTCCGGAACCACCGATGGCCAGGCACCCGACTGCCACCGCGATAGCGAACGTGCGACGTAGCACCCCCTGCCCTCCTAGCAGCACTGGCCCAAACATCCGGTTGGAGGGGGCAGTGGTCAAGGGCCGGTCGGCACACGTACTGGGGCCGGCTAGCGACGCTGGTCGGACTCCTGGACCGAACGAGGGCCTTCCTGGATTCTTCTAGAGCCCCAAGTCCGACAGGCCCGGAACGTCATCGGGCCGGCGACCAGTTGGCCACCGATAGCTCGTCGGCGAGTTGGCGCAGCGCCGGCTCAGCGTGGCCTCCACAAGTGCGTCGGGTCCGGCTACCGCCAGCCAAGCTCCGGGGCCACGTATCTGAGGATGCTCTCGATGGCGTGGGTGTTGTACTCGACGCCGAGCTGGTTCGGGACCGTCAGGAGGAGAGTGTCAGCCGCCTGGATCGCTGTGTCTCCGGCGAGCTCCTTGGCGAGGACGTCGGGCTCTGCGGCATACGAACGCCCGAAGATCGCCTTGGTCTGCGCGTCGATGTAGCCGACCTGATCCGACCCTTGGTTGCTCCGCCCGAAATAGACCCGATCGCGGTCGTCGATGAGCGCGAAGATGCTCCGACTGACCGACACCCGTGGCTCGCGCTCATGCCCGGCCGCGGCCCACGCCTCGTGGAACAGCCGGATCTGCTCGGCCTGCAACTCGTGGAACGGCACACCCGCGTCTTCGGTCATCAGCGTCGACGACATCAGGTTCAAGCCCTGCTGGGCCGTCCATTCCGCGGTCGCGCGCGATCCAGCGCCCCACCAAATCCGGTCGCGGAGCCCGGGCGAGTGTGGCTCGGGGCGGAGCAATCCCGGCGGGTTCGGGAACATCGGGGACGGGTTCGGCTCGGCGAACCCGACGCCGGAGAGGGCCTCGAGGAAGACCTCGGTGTGCTGGCGGGCCATGTCAGCGTCGGTCCCGCCTTCGGTCGGCACGTAGCCGAAATGTCGGAAACCATCGATGACCTGCTCGGGTGATCCGCGGCTGATCCCGAGCTGTAGGCGACCTCCCGCGATGAGGTCGGCGGCACCGGAATCTTCGACCATGTAGAGCGGGTTCTCGTAGCGCATGTCGATGACGGCCGTCCCGATCTCGATGCGCTTCGTTCGGGCGCCGATCGCCGCCAGCAGCGGAAAGGGCGACGCGAGTTGCTGCGCGAAGTGGTGGACGCGGAAATACGCGCCGTCCGCACCGAGGCCCTCGACCGCCTCGGCGAGCTCGATCGACTGGATCAGCGCGTCCGACGCCGAACGCACCTTCGAGTGGGGCGCTGCCGACCAGTGCCCGAACGAGAGGAACCCCAGCTTCTTCATCCAGGGATTCTATGGGTGACGGCCGTGACCCGCGCCGGGCTGCTGTCTCGCCGGTCAGCGTTGAGTCGCTGGCAGTTGGGACACGGATGTGGCGGTCCGAACCTGGACCGGAAGTGATCCGGATGGGGATCGTCTCCTGGCGATTTGCGCGATCGACGTATCAGGCACAGCCGGCTGCGGGACCTGCGTCGCAAAGCTCGAGCCGGCAAGATGACGCCATTTCGACGCATCGAGTGCCAGCAACGGGCACGCCACGACAAGCAGGTGACTACCAACCACTACATCTGCTACTCACCGGCCATTGCTTATGGCCAAGCCATCCCCGGTGACCCCTGTGCTGACCCCTGCGAGAGCGAGCCGCAAGGGCGCGACAGGGCCGTCGTGTGGGATGCCGAGGAGACACGAGCGCCAAGCTCGGCCAGGCACGGGCGCGTGTGCGGGGATGTGCCGCGCTGGGGCGCCCAGATGGGTGCCTGGCGCATCGGTCCTCGCGATTCGCAAACAGCAGGTCCTCGGTTCAAATCCGAGTGTCGGCTCCACTCCCCACGCGTGTACCGGCGTGCTCGGGCCGACGTTTGGCGTCTACTCGGGGACTGTCAAGCCTGAACGGCGTCCGCCAGCTGAGCACCAGACTGACCGGAGCAGGGTCGATCACGATGCCGCCTCGCAGCCCGCGGCGTGGCATCACGAGGCTGGCTAGCCCGCGACCGCGGGCGTACGATCGATACCGTGACGGAGGGGAGGTGCACGGATGTCCGAGGGGAACGATCCAGAGGACGCGATCGGGCAGGTCACCCACTACTTCAGCCACCTATCGGTGGCGGCGATCTCACTGGAGGCGCCACTTGCGGCCCTCTAGCCCATCCACATCCGCGGTCACACGACCGATGTGGTCCAGGAGGTCGAGCACGCTGCGGTCGATCGCGCCGGGCCGGGTTCCATACTGGTCGACGTCACGGATTGATACCCTCCATCGCACGTCGACAGGTTGGTCGAGCCACGTCGACCTGGGTGCTGAGCTCCCGTATGGTGAGGGCTCCGGTAACCGCAACAGCCCGGGACGCTGAAGCAGAGATGACCATCGAGCTACGACACCTGAACGAGGTCAGGCGCGCCGCGGAGCAGGAGGTGCCCGTGGTCACGTTCACCATGCAGCGGCCCGAGGCCAGGCTGGCGGTAGCCGGCGAGGTCAGCTTCCAGGCGGTCCTCGAGCGCTTCAGCGGTGGTCGCGATGAGGACGGAGCGGTATTCCGACACCACGCTGCCGTGCTCATACCGGAGCCCTACAACCGCTTCGACCACGAGGCCATCAGTGTCCGCATCTGTGACGAGCTGGGAGCGACCGACCAGATCGGCTACTTGTCGCACGACGACGCCGTCGCCATCGCGCCGATACTGGATCTCGTGAGTCCTGCGATCCCGATGTCTCTCGTCACGCTCGAGGGTGGCTGGGACCGGGGGCTTGGCGACCGGGCGTACCTCAGCGCAGTGCTCAACATCGGCTCTCCCGCGGAGATGGCGGCTGAGTGGTACTACCATCGGCGCCCGCCGCGGATTGAGCACCGGTGGTCCGGCATGACTGTCGCGTTCGTCGGCGACAGCCTGCACTCCATCGCAGGCATGCGACTGGACCGGGGGGCGCAGGCCTTCCTGGCCACTCAAGCCGGTTGCAGCGTCGAGCGGTATGTGGAACCGACGGTCCAAGTCTGCGTGACTGGGCGAGTCGAGGCCAGGTCGACTGAACTCCGCTCTGCCCGGCGCAACCGCATCCAGATCGTCCCCGAGGAGCAGTTCTGGCACGAGGTCGACTGCTACCTTCAGGGGGCCGACCTCGAAGACACCGACATGCAGCCGCGTCGCGGTCCCGCCTAGACTGGGGTCGTCAGGCAAAGCGCCCTCGATCGCTGCGGATGGACATGCTGCCGATAGCGTTCGGACGGAGCAGTCGCATCTGCCCGCAGGCGAGAAACGGAGAAGCGATGCGTTGGGACCGCACCCTCTGGCTCATGTCGATGATGGCGCTGGTCGCGACCATCTCCATGTCGGGAACGGTGCTCGCCCGAGATCCGGAGGAGCTTGAGATCGGCTTCGTGCCGTCGGTCGAGGTAGGCGCGCTGGCGGAGGATATCCAGCCGCTCGCTGACTACCTGACCATCGCGCTCGACATGCCAGTGAGAGGCCGGGTGACGAGCTCATACCCCGCACTCGTCACGGCCTTGCAGATCGGGCAGACCCACATCGGCGCGCTGCCGCCGCTGGGCATGGTCCAGGCGATCGACATGGCCGGCGCGGAAATCCTCCTCCAGTCAGTGCGTTTCGGTAGCCCCACCTACCACACGCAGTTCTTCACCAATGCCCCTGACAAGTACTGTGCCGACGAACCGGTCGTCAACGAGCGCAGAGAGGCGGGGGAGATGCTGCCCTTCCGGAACTGCAACGGGACCGATCGAGCGTTCGACGAGACACGCGTCGGGCCGATCGGACTCGATGCGCTACAGAAGGTAGATCGCGGCACGACCGTCGCGTTCACGCGCGCCGGGTCCTCGTCGGGGTACATCTTTCCGGCTACCGTCTTCGCAAACCAGGGTATCGACCCCAGGACAGATCTGTACGCCATCTTCACCGACGAGCACGACCGCTCCGTCATCGCCGTGTGCACGGGTGAGGCCGAGGTGGGCGTCAGCTACGACGACGCCCGCCCCGACACGACCACCGACTGTGACGTCTCGCGGACCGTCGTCGTCTTCGCTTATGGGCCGGAGATCCCCAACGATGGCATCGCGGTCTCTGGCGACCTGTCCGACAGCCTGAGGGACCGTGTCAAACAAGCTCTGCTCGACTACGTGGCAACGGAGGAGGGAGCCGCAGTCCTGGACACCATCTACGACATCAATGCCTTCGCGGATCCGGACATCGAGTCCCTGCAGCTCATCCGCGACGCGGTGGAGAAGCTTGGCTACGGACAGTAGCGCCAGCGAGCCGCGCGTGAGCTTCGGCGCAACCCTGCTCCTCGGGCGCACCTCGACTCGCCCGTTAACCTGAACCAATGGGGCTGCGAACGACGACCACGAGCGCCATGTCGTCAGATTGGGGCGCAGCGCCCACGAAGGCATCGACCCGCGCGATCACGGCTTCCTGCACCTCCGCAGCCGAGCGCCCCAGACTGGCGCGGGCAATCTCCCGCAGCCGCTCCTCGTCGAAGAAGCCCTCCTGGGCGTCCTGCGCCTCGGTGATTCCGTCGGTGTAGAGCATCAGCACCGCACCGGGAGCGAGGTGGACGCTCCGCTGCTGCCATGTGGCGCTGTCGAGGATGCCCAAAGGCACGCCTGTCCGCTCGAGCTCATCGATCGTGTCGCCGTCGCGAGCATCGACTAGGTACGCCGGGTTGTGCCCGGCGTTGGCGTAGGTCAGCTCACCTGAGTCCGGGTCGAGGACGCCGTAGAACACCGTCACGAACAACCCTGCGTGCGTGTCCGCGAGGATCCGGCGGTTGGCCGCGGTGAGAACCGCCGCCGGCTGCGCGCCTGGCTCGACGGCGAATGTCCGGATGAGGGTGCGGCTGAGGGCCATGAAGAGGGCCGCGCCCATGCCCTTGCCCACGACATCAGCGATGAGGACGCCCAAGCGCTCCCCGGGGAGCAAGAAGACGTCGTAGAAGTCACCTGATGTCGTCCTCGCCGGCTCGAGCATCGCCGCAAGCTGCCAGCCGGGAACGTCAGGCAGGGTGTCAGGCAGGAAGTTGGCCTGTATCTCCCCGGCCAGCGCCATCTCTCGATTGACACTCTCATGAGCCAGTTCCTGCGCGTGGACCTTGGCCCCGTGGAGCGCCGAGGAGATCTGTGCCGCGAGGGACTGGGTGGCCGGCAGGACGCTTTCGGCCATATCCCGGTCGCTTGGGAATGACAGCTGAATCCCGCCGATCGGTTCCTTCGTTTCGACGTCGAGGATCGGTGCTACGACGACGGCCACAGCCGCTGTCTTGGTGTCCCAGGGCGGCACCTGGCCCGGCGCGACATGCTGGGCCGTGGGCTGCGTGGCCAGCCACTCCCAGAACGGAGCGTCGGCTCGGGGTGCTATGTCCTGGCTGCGATAGAGGGTTCGATGGGGGAAGATGCGGACCTCGATGCAGCCGTCCGGGAACATCGCCGGGATGTAGTCGGCGAGCAACCCGGGCAGGGTCGACGCATCCGAGGGTTCGTTGACGATGGCACGCCCGAGCTCCTCGAGCACCATCAGCTCTCGCGTGCGGTCGGCGACCTGCCCGGTCATCTGGTTGAAGGAGGTTGCCAGCACGCCGATCTCGTCTCCGGTCGGGGACTCGACCCTCCTGGAGAGGTCCCCCGCTCCGACGGCTCGGGCCGCCGCGATGAGCTCGTCCACGGGCCGCATGAGGCGGTGGATGCCGATGGCGACGATGACGATGGGCACGAGGATGCCCAGAGCGAGCAGAGCCAGCAGGAACTGCTGATAGCCGCGACTGGCGCTGGTCAGCGTCGACCAGGGCGCCTCGGTGACGAGACCCCAGGGTGTGCCCGGCACCGGCGCGTAGGCGGCCACGACATCCTCGCCGGCCCCGCTGGTGGTGCGAAGCGCGCCGACGCCGGAGGCGAGGACTCGCCGCACGGCGTCCTCAGCGGAGAGGTCGGTGCCCGTCAACCTGAAATCGCTGTGATAGATGGCTTGGCCCTGCTCGTCCACCAAGTAGACGGACCCACCTTGGCTCAGCCGGAGGCGGATGATGCGTGCATACAGTGGACTGACAGAGGTGGGGCCGACATCGAACATGCCCACGGTCGTGCCAAGCAGCTCGCCGCCCGAGCCATGGATGGGCACGCCGAGGGCCACGGTCAGGTCACCTTCGGTTCGATCCCCGATGACATCGGAGAAGACGGGCCGGTCGGAGCGGACCAGCCCAAGGAGGAAGGCGTTGACCTGCTCACGGGACACTTGCAGTGAGGTCCAGTCCTCGAACGAACCGTCCGTATCCTCGGGATACGAAGCCACTGGCGAACCGAACGTGTCGAGCACGACGACGCCCCCGTCGAACAACGAAAGCGCGCCCGAGCTCTGCAACGCGGGTAACCTGGATGACCCGGCGGGCTGTGAGGCGTCCATGGTCCGGCCCACCTCTTGGAGCGCCTCGATGAACTCGTCCAGCGATGACGAGAGCTGACTGGCCGACCTCTGTGTGAGGTCCTGGTTGCGCTCGGTCACCAGGACGGCCGTGACATCCTGATAGGCGAAGTAGTTGGTGGCCGCGACCGACAGGAAGAGCACAGCCGCGGGCACGAAGAACCAGGCCACGATCCTGACTCGGAGCGATCGGCGCCGCCACCAGTTGGGGGGTCTCGGCGACTCGGCAGGCGACGTCATGGGGCCGGCTGACTCGCTTCGATCTGGTCACAGACGTCGGCCATCTGATCGACGCTTCCCTGACCCAGCGTGAGGATGCTGTCCCAGGCCGCGTAGGCAAGCGGTATCGCGTCGGCCATGTTGGGGAACACCTCGGCTGTCACGGAATAGCCCTTGACATGACCATCGGCAAAGGCTGCGATGTCCATCTCGGCGGCGGCTGCGGGGTACTGCTCGCGGACCATGTCCACCCAGTCATCGACCAGGGACGCCCTCGCCGGCTGCAGGAAGTTGGCGCGGGCCATGGCCAGAGCGTACTCGTCGCTGATGAGGAACTTCAGCAGCTGCCACGCCTCCTCGGGATGCTGGGTCCCGGCATAGATGCCGAAGCCGTCGGTCGTGGCCAGGGTGACCCTGCCGGCCGGGCCTGCTGGCAGCGGTGCGACACCAACGCGGAACGGTGCCTTGGCCAGGATGTCCTTCAGGGCCCACGAACCATCCTCCACGGTGGCCACCTTGCCCTGGATGAAGGCGTCACGGGTCGCCAGGTTCTGCACATCGAGCAACGTGGCCATGACCTTGTCGTCCCACATCCGGGCACGCAGCCATTCCACGGCCGCCAGCGCGGGATCCTCATCGAGCGCACACGAAGTCGGATTCGAGGGATCGACGATGTTCCCACCCCAGGCGTTCACGTGAACCTGCACGCGATCCCAGGAGACATCGATCATGCCGCCCCAGGTGTCGGTCGCTCCGTCGCCGTCGTCGTCCAGCGTCAGCTGGCGCATCGCGTCGAGGTATTCGTCCTGGGTCCAGCTATCGTTCGGGTAGGGGATGCCCTGAGCGTCGAAGAGGTCCTTGTTGTAGTAGAGGGCCAGGGCGCCGTGGAACTTGGGCAGGCCGTACTGCACCCCATCTGGCGTAGCCAAGGCTTCGAATTGGGCGCGATCCCAGTCGCTCAGCAGTCCAGCATCGAGGTCGCGCTCGATGAAGGGGCGGAGATCGACCAGGTACCCCTCCTGAGCCCAGATCGGGAAGAATGTGCAGCACCCTTGCATGACGTCGGGGGCCGTACCGGCGCGCATCTCCTCGAGCATGGCCTCAGCGAGGTCGTCGGGGTCGGGGGTGTAGAAGACGATGATGTTGGGGTTGAAAGCGTAGAACCGGCTCAACATCTCTCGGGCCATCGGGGGGAACCAGTCGGTGCTCCAGTCCTGATAGGTAAGCGTCACTGGCGCCCTGGACGTCGGCTCACCGCTGTCGCTGCAGCCGGTCAGCGCGACGGCCACGATGAGGGCCAGCAGTAGACCGGGAAGTCGGCGACGTCTGGAGGGAGAGGCGGTGCCGATCGTCATGGCGGGACTGGCTTGGCCGTCACCGTGGGCAGGACGCACGTCAATGCCCGATGTGCTTGACCATCGTCAGCACATTCGGCCCACCGGACGCCGCAGCCGTGGCGCGCGTCACCTCATCCATCAGCTTGTGGATGAGAAGTACCCCCATGCCACCTTCGGCGCGCACCTCCACCGGCACGTCGACCGCCAGATACGCTGCGTCTGCCTCGAAGGACTGGCCCCAGTCGGTGAGCGTGATCCGAATATCGTCGCCCACGGCCTCCATCCGCACCTGGATGTCTCCCGCCCGACCACGCTGATAAGCGTGGCGCACGATGTTGGTCGAGGCCTCCTCGACCGCGAGGTCGATGTCGAACAGCACATCGTCGGCCAATCGCAGACGCTGACCCTCGCCCCGAACGAAGTCCGAGAATCCGACGCACGTTCTCGATGGTGGCCGCCACCCGCAGCTCGTCCCGCATGATCAGGCGCGATCCGGGGTCAGGGCTAGGACGTGGCGCCGGTCGAGAAGTCGGCGATGGCAGCCTCAGGCGTGTCGGTGACCGACATCAGGAGGTCGAAGCCGATGATCTTGAAGACGCGGGTCACGCGTTCGTTCAGCGCGGCAAGCTTCATGTCGCCCCCCTCGTCCCGACACTTGACGAGCACAGCGGCGAGGGAGCGGAGTCCAGCACTGCTGATGTACTCCACCTTGGACATGTCCACGACGATCCTGCTGTGGCCTTCCGCCACGGCGGTCTGCAAGACCTGATCCAACTGCTCGGCAGCCTCCGTGTCGATCCGACCGTCCGGCTGGACCAAGGTGACACCGTCCTCGATTCGTTGCGTGATCTCCATCGGTTCCCGCCTCCTAGTGTCTGCTGGCCAGTCGAGCGTCGACCTCCCCGGCGCTCACAAGAAGTCCGTCGCGCACCTCTTCGACGCGCGGGATGCGGCCGGCGAGCTCGCGGTCGTGCGTGACCATGACGATGGTCTTGCCCTGCTCCACCAATTCGCCGAAGAGCTCGAAGACCAGACCGGCTGACACCGTGTCCAGGTTGCCGGTCGGTTCATCGCCGACGATCAGGTCGGGGTCGTTGACCAGGGCCCGCGCGATGGCCGAGCGCTGCTGCTGGCCGCCCGAGATCTGGCTGGGGTACTTGTCCGCGGTCTCGGGCACTTCGACGAGCTTGAGCACTTCCATGGCTCGCTCCCGGCGCTGCCCCTCGTAGGTGCCGCAGTACTGCATCGGCAGCATCACGTTCTCGAGTACGGTCAGGGTCGGCATCAGCTGGAAGAACTGGAACACGACGCCCACGTTCTTGCCGCGCCACTTGGCGACCTTGTTCTCGCTCAGCTCTGTCAAGCGTTCGCCGGCCACGTGGACCTCACCTGCCGTGGGACGATCGATGCCGGTCATCATGTTGATGAGCGTGCTCTTGCCACTCCCCGATGGCCCGACGACCGCAACGAACTCACGAGGCTGGATCTCCAGGTCGACGCCTCGAAGCGCGGTGAATGGGCCCGCCTTCGTCTTGAAGACCTTGCGCACCCCTTCGAGGCTGACAAGGGCATCGTTCATCTCTCGTCCTTCTTCGTGCTCACTGATACCTGAGGATCTCTGACACTGTCTTGCGCGCAGCGCTCAGGGAAGGTCCGAGGCTGGCGAGGACGGTGATCACGACCATGCCGATGAGGCCGATCCAGAGGGCGATCGGGTCGAAGCCGATACCCTCTATCCCGATCTCCATGCTCTCGAGCAGCGCCCCGGCGATGAGGTAGCTCAAGGGCACGGCCACGAGCCAGGCCGACAGGCCCACCAGTATGCCCTCCGTCAGGAACTGACTGGCGATGGTGAGCGAGCCGGCACCGATGGAGCGCATGATGCCGATCTCCCTCAGCCGTTCGAAGACACTCATCGAGAGCGTGGACAGCAGGCCGATCGCGCCGATGATGGCCATCACGATCGCGGCGATCTGGAAGATGGCGCCGAACATCGTGATCATCTGGGCGATGTCCTCGGCGAACTTGACCTGGTTGACCTGGCTGGAAACGATCCCGTCGGCCAGCAGGACCTCGTCAAGCTCGCTGATGACCTCGTCGACCTCTGCGACGGTGGGGTCCGGGTCTGACAGTCGGATCATCAGCGTGGTGGGAACCGGCTTGCCTTGCGCGTCGACCGACCCGACCAGCTCAGCCAGTTCCTGCCACTCCATGAACCCTTGGTCGACGAGGAATGACGCGATACCGATGATCTCGACGTCGACACGCTGTCCCTGGGCCACCAGCGTGACGGTGTCGCCGACGGTCTTGCCCAAGTTATCAGCAACACCTTGGGTCAAGACGAGACCTGAGCGTACCGGGTCGTCCTGCCATGCCCTGCCAGCCTTGATATCGAGTCTCATCGAGTCGGCCGCGGGGGCCAGCCCAGTCATCTGCAGCTGGCGCGTGCCGGTGTCTGGAGAGACATAGTCCTCGAGTTCGACGGACAGACCGATGCCCGGGTCCACCGCCTCGATCCGAGGGACTCCATCGAGGACCAGAGCGCGCACGTGATCGAAGTCCTGTCGCTCGTTCGGGATGACAGTGATCTGGGCGTTGAAGGTATCGAATATCTCGCCGATCTTGTCATTGATCGAGACGAACATCCCGAAGATGCCCATGAACGCCGCGGCGGCCAGCGTCAGCGTCAGCCACGTCAGCGCCAGCCGGCCCTTCTTGCGCAGCACGTTGGTGACGGCTTGCCTGGAATTCGTGGGCAGCGGCACGGACTTGAAGGCGCGGGACCAGCGGCTGGTGCCGTAATCGGCCGAGATGCCCACGTCGGTCATCGCCTGCAGGATGGTCACACGAGTTCCGAGGAACACGGGCACGATCGCCGCCAGGAAGGGGATGGCCAGCCCCATCACGAGCCCGACGACGATGGCAACCTGAGAAAGGGCGAACCCGTCGATATAGGTCAGCATCACCTCATCGATGCCCTGGGCCATGAGGACGCCCAGATAGGAACCAAGGAGTACGCCCGGGATCGCCCCCATCACGCCGAAGGTGATGGCGATGCCGGCGTAGATGACGAAGTTGTCCCAGCGCGTCGCGCCGAGTGACTTCATCACGCCGATCTGCCGCTTGTCCTCCCCCACGATGCTGTTGATGACGTTCAGCACGAGCAGACCGGCAACGATCATGGCGATGATCCCGAGCATGCTGAGCATGCTGGTCATCTCCTCGGTCTGGGTGATGTAGAAGCTCTCCGTAGGATCGTCGGTGTAGCTGTATACCGCGATGTAGGGCGTCTCCTGGGCGATGGTGGCGTACAGGCCGTCAGCCTGCGCCTGGGCTGTGGGGTAATCGGTGTAGCGGGCATACAGCGTGCTGAACCCCACGAACCCGCCCAGCGTCTGCGCATCATCGAACGCCGCGAACAGGCTGGCGTCACTGGGGACCGGCATTCCCATGCTGCCGTACGAGGCGTAGGGCATGAACATGAGCCCGGTGATGGTCCAGGGTTCTCCCTCAGCGTCACCGCCAGCGGAGCGCAGCACGATCTGGTCGCCGACTCTCATCCCGTGCTTGTCCGCCATCCGCTTCTCGACGGCGATCTCGTGCTGGCCGGCGATCGGGTAGCGGCCATCGCCGACGAGCCGCATCGGCTGGATCGGCGATCTCGTCGAATGGCTCCCAGGCAGCAAGGATGAAGGCGTCCCCGAACTCATCGTCGCCGGGCAGCTTCCACGACAACGGCTGCACGGCTCGCCCTTCCACGCGTGTGACGCCAGGTACCTCTTGCAGCGCGCCCAGGTAGGCTTCGTTATCCAGCTCGGAACCACCTGGAGCTGATACGAAGACCGCCTGCATCGCCAGGTCCTCTTCCCTGAGGTCCTGCTTCAGCTGGCTCGTGAGCAGGTCGCCCGCCGACAGGAGCGTCACCACGCCCAGGACTCCGACGAAGATGGCCGTGGAGGCCATGAGCGCGCGGCTCCTCCTCGCCCACACGTCGCGGAAGATCTTACGTAGACGAGATCCG
The DNA here is from genome assembly GCA_963712745.1 of uncultured Chloroflexia bacterium. Classification (GTDB taxonomy): domain Bacteria; phylum Chloroflexota; class Limnocylindria; order Limnocylindrales; family CSP1-4; genus JAFMJV01. The sequence continues at coordinate 319,783 of CAVQJC010000005.1, forward strand.
ATCATGCGTCTGCCCCGCCTACAGGCTCGCCAGCCGCGCGGCTTGCCGCTCTCGCGTCCGACGCTTGGCGGCCGCCTCCAGCGGCGTGGAATCGATCAGCCCATCGCTGATCTTCAGCACCATGGGCACGTCCTGGACGACCTCTCGATCGTGCGTGACGATGACCACCGTCTGACCCTGATCCATCAACTCGTAGAAGGTCTCGAAGACGACGGCGGCGCTCATGTGGTCCAGGTTGCCGGTGGGCTCGTCGCCGACGAGGAGCACGGGATCGTTGGCCAGGGCTCGGGCGATGGCGACGCGTTGCTGTTGCCCACCCGATAGCAGGTCCGGGGTCTTGTGCGCCTGGCTTGCCACGTCGAACCGCTCCAGCAGCGCCAGGGCCTTCTCACTTCGCTCCTGCCGGTCATGAACGCGCGCGAAGTCCATGGGCATCATCACGTTCTCCAGCACGGTCAGGGTGGGCAGCAGCTGGAAGAACTGGAAGACGATGCCGATGTTGCGTGCACGCCAGCGCGTCAGCTTGCGTTCACTGGTTGTCGAGACGTCAACGCCGTCGACCACCACCATGCCCGAGGTCGGCCTGTCGATGCCCGTGAGCATGTTCAGGAACGTGGACTTGCCGCCGCCAGAGGGACCCACGAGGGCGATGAACTCCCCTCGCCCGATCTCCAGGTCGATGCCCTGCAGGACCCCGAGGGGGCCGGCCGGCGTCTGGTAGGTCTTCACGAGGTCGTTGATCTGGACCAGCGGCTCAGGCACGATTCTTCTCCGCTGTGGACCGGCTCCACGAGATAGTGGGTCCGTAGTGGTCCTGCGAGAGCATCCGGGTGACCGTCCCGTGAAAGGCGACCCAGAGGCTAGTGCCGGATGGACCCCATGTGCGAGAGTCCTTCCGACCGCAGTGCTGCCAGCCGCCGGTGCGGGTAACTGATCAAGATGTCGGCCGAGAGGCCGATGGAAGCAACGGATGGAAGCAGCGCCGGCGGACACGTCCGGACACTCGCCACCGATTCCCCTGATTCGAGCGTGGATGACGTCATCGGCAGACGCCCACGGACACTTCGACGCAGATTCGTAAACAGCAGGTCCTCGGTTCAAATCCGAGTGTCGGCTCCACTCCCCAAGCGAGAAGCGGCCCGTTTCGGGCTGTCCGTGGGCTCAAGCCGCGGGGCCTGAAACCAGCGATGGATCCCTGAGCCCTCGACTATGCGCGAGAACCTCGATGTCTTCGGATCCGAACTGGCGCCGCCCGATGTCGAGATCACCGAAGCACCAGATCGCGCGTGCGCAAGAACGGTACTGATGGACGTGCATGAACGGTATTAGACAGCGTGCGAAAGTGGTATCGTCGCGACGTGACCGAGTATCGCCCACGACTCATCGACGACACGCTCGTGGAGATGCTGACAGAGCTTCCGGCGCTCTTCCTCACTGGACCGCGGGCATCGGGAAAGACCACCACGGCGGCACGGCACGCAGCGACGACCGTGCGCCTCGACCGCAGCGCGGAGGCTGTGGCGTTCCGAGCTGACCCGGATGCCGCACTCCGCGGTCTGGCTGAGCCCGTCCTGCTCGACGAGTGGCAGGTCGTCCCTGATGTCATCGGTGCCGTCAAGCGTGCCGTCGATGACGACCCGCGTCCGGGCCGCTTCATCGTGGCCGGCTCCGTTCGAGGCGACTTCCAGGGTGATCTCTGGCCCGGGACGGGCCGCCTGACCCGCATCCCGCTCTTCGGCATGAGCGTCCGCGAGCAGCTTGGCCTGACGACCTCCGAACCCTTCCTCGACCGTGTCGCATCCGAGTCGGACCTCCACGGCGCCGCTGACAGTCCGGACCTTCGGGGCTACGTGGAGTTGCTGCTTCGGAGCGGCTTCCCCGAGCCAGCGCTCCGCCTCGGAGCAGAGGCCAGACGGCGCTGGCTCGAGAGCTACGTGGAGCACCTGCTTGCCCGTGACGCAGAGGAGGTCGATGGAGGCAGAGACCCAGCTCGACTGCGTCGATACCTCGAGGCGTACGCACTCAACACGGCTGGGATCGTGCGCGATACCACCTTCCTCGAGGCCGCTGGGATCAACCGCAAGACCGGATCCGCATACGAGCGCTTGCTTGCCAACCTCCTCGTGGTCGAATCGATGCCGGCATGGACATCGAACCGGCTGAAGCGGCTAGCCCTGTCACCGAAGCGCTACGTCATCGATCCTGCCATCGCGGCCGCCGTGCTCGGCCTCGATGTCGACCTGGTGATGCGGAATGGCGATCTGCTCGGACGCCTGCTCGACACGTTCGTCCTCGCCCAGCTGCGAGCTGAGCTCGCTGTCACGGATGCTCGGCCGCGCCTGTATCACGTACGCCAACGAGAGGGACGGCTCGAGATCGATCTCCTTGCTGAGTTGGCCGGGGGTCGGCTTGTCGCCGTCGAAGTCAAGGCTGACGCCTCTCCAGGACCTGCTAGTGCGCGTCATCTCGCTGCGCTCCGGGATCGTCACCAGGAGAGGTTCGTGACAGGTGTCGTACTTCATACCGGTCCGCGAACATACATGCTCGGCGACCGACTGGTGGCTGCCCCGATCTCTACGCTGTGGGCATGAGCGCGGCGGCACATCCTCGCGATTCGTAAACAGCAGGTCCTCGGTTCGAATCCGAGTGTCGGCTCCACTTCCACAAGCGTGAATTCGCCCGTTTCGGGCTGGTCCTTGGTGGAAGCGGCAGGGCCTGACCCCTGCGTTGACCCCTGCGTAACCCGTCAATCTGGCATTGACTTTGACGGTTTAGAACCGATACTGCCATCCAAGGCGTCAGAGTCAACGGGAGATCGACAGGCTTCATGACATGGCTTGAACGGCGCTGGGAAGGCGATCCCAGCGCGGTGGGCGGACGGAGGGCACGCCAGTCGTTCACGTACCGCGCGTTCCTGCCCGACCCGATCGCCGCGATCCGACCGGTCGTCAGCTTCGAGACGGCCGATCTCATCACCCGGGCCGAAGCCGCCATCCGCGACCTCAACGCCGAGGATCGGGTCCAGGGGCTCGAGGCCATCGGTGCGCTGCTCCTCCGCTCCGAAGCCATCGCCTCCAGCCGGATCGAAGGTATCGAGCTGAGCCAACGGAACCTGGCTCGAGCCCTCATCGACCCGCGTGCGAGCAAGGGCAGCGCGCGCGCTGTGGCCGCGAACGTGCTGGCCATGGAGGAGGCCATCGAAGATGCCTCGGTCGGCGCCGATCTGACCGTGGCGAGCATCGAGGCGATCCACCGCACCCTCATGGCCGATGAGCCCGAGCGAGTCATGGGGGGCCGGTTCCGCGCCGAGCAGAACTGGATCGGTGGTCGTCGCAGCAACCCGTCGGATGCCCGCTACATCCCGCCGCCCGAGGACCAGGTGCCCGCGCTCATGGGCGATCTGGTCGACTTCATCAACCGTGATGACCTGCCGGCCGTGGCGCAGGCGGCCATCGCCCACGCGCAGTTCGAGACGATCCACCCGTTCGTCGATGGCAATGGCCGGGTGGGACGCTGCCTGATCCATGTCGTCCTGCGGCGCAGGGACGTCGCGCGGTCGTTCGTTCCGCCCGTGTCGATCGTGCTCGCTGCCAGGCCGGAGGAGTATGTCTCCGGCCTGGTCGACTTCCGCGAGGGCAGGCTCGAGTCGTGGTGCGCTGCCTTCGCCGAAGCGTCTCGATTCGCGGCGGAGTCATCGGCCGGCCTGGCCGCGCAAGTGGCCGCGCTCCAGTCAGAGTGGCGCGAGCGCGCCGGGCGGCCACGGCGAGACTCGGCTGCGGCCCGCATCATCGGCGTCCTGCCGGCGCAGCCGGTCGCCTCCGCCGCCACCATCCGCGGTGCCATCGGGGCACGCCATCAGCGAGCACTCGAGGGGCTCAAGGTGCTCGCCGACGCGGGGGTGCTGGGGCAGATCAGCGCCGGGACCTACGACCGCCAGTACGCGGCGGATGAGCTGTTCGAGCTGATCGAGGTCTACGAAGCCGAGGTGGCTGATCGCACCCGACGTGCCGAGAGCCCGGCAGATACCTCTAGTTCATAGACCGCAGGTCCTCGTCCACGTCCGAGTGTCGGCTCGCCCCACGCGTGATGCTGCCGGCGTTGGGCTGCTCGCGGTCAGCTCGACCGAACGCGGCACCGTGGCTAAACCCTGGGGTTGGTGGCGGATCGACCCGTAGCTGCGAGTCCGCCACATCGAGATGACCGTCTTGGCCTCGCCATCGGGTAGTCATGTGCCTTCCAGCAGGTGGCCGTCCGGGTGAGGCTCAGCAGCAGCGAACGGAGAAAAGCGAACCCTTTCGCTCGCTGAACCGTCGAGTGGGCATGCAGGATCGTCATCGCACCTTGACTGCCCCGCAGACGATGTGGGCAAGGAGGGTGGCTCAGGAACGTGAAGCCTTGACTCACAAGCCCGATGCCGACGAGCGGGCACGCGTGTTCCGCGAGCTGGCGGAAGACTCACTTCGGGATGCGTACCGGCTCGCTGGGGCGATCCTCCGCGACCCGGTAGAAGCCGAGGACGCCACCCATGACGCCTTCGTCACTGGTTGGCAGAAGTGGTCGACGCTGCGGGACGTCACCAAGTTCGAGGCCTGGTTCAGGCGCATCGTCGTGAACGTCTGCCGGGAACGGCTTCGGAGTAGGAGACGTCGTCCCTCCGCTGGGCTCGACGAGTCTGCGAGCGTCTCGGCTCCGATGCCTGACCTCGATGTCCACGACCATCTCCTGCTGGAGCAAGGCATGACTCGGCTCGACGTGGACGACCGCCTCATCCTGGGCCTGCGCTACTACCGCGACCTGACGGTGGAGGACGTGGCGCGTGCCCTGGACGTGCCCACCGGGACCGTCAAGTCTCGCCTGTCGCGTGCACGAGATCGCTTGCGGGCCGAGCTAGAGGCGTCCGCGCGAAACGGGGGTGCCAGATGATCAACGACAACCAGCTCGACGCTGCGCTCCAATCATTCCATCGCGATCCCGTGACACACGGCGATCTGGAGGGCGTGGTCCATCGCATTCTCGCGACCCCCATCGAGGAGACGCCTCGGACGCGAGACCTCCTGCTGCAGTCCGCCACGTGGAGGCTCCAGTCCAAGTTCAGTGCGACCAAGTTCGTCGTCGCCGGTGCCATCGTGGCGCTGTTCGGAGGATTCCTGCTGGCAGGGATGCTGACCCAGCAGCCGAATGATGACCGACTTCCAGCCGTCGGCGCGTCAGCATCAGCGACGGCCGAGTCCTCGTCGATGGAGTCGCCGATCGACGAGCGATCCACCCTCCAGCCCGACTACGGGCCGTTCCTGCCCGCCGTCCTGCCCGAGGGCACCGACTGGGGCGGGTCCGGGAGCGGCGTCCCGAACGGCCAGTCGCGCTGGGTTCACATCGCGGGCAATCCCGAGACTCTCCCCTTCATGGAGCAGGTCCTGCCGGGCCCGGACGGTCCGCTCCTCTTCGACACAGGCGGTGGAGCCCACCCGTGCTCGACGGTCCCCGAGCGCATCCGCGCCTCGGACCCTGCCGGAGGCTACTGCCGAAACAGCCCTGACCTGTGGCGCTCGGCCGACGCGCTCACTTGGGAGCCCCTGACGCTCCCGGTGAAGGCGCAACTGGCCTCACTGACGCTGCTCGACGCTACGTACTGGTTGGCGACCAACGATCCGACCGAGTTGTGGCGATCGAACGATGCCGAGCAGTGGGAGCCGGTCGACCTCTCTGCACTTGGGCCCACGGGTCCAGCGTCGCTCGAGTGGGAGGTGGAGCTGGGCATGCCCGTGACCTCGAACGGGCGGACCGTGGTACCGGTCGTCTACCGGGCCGTGGACGCTGGCCGACTCCTTGGCCTTCAGGAGGCCGACCTGCAGGGCAAGCGTGGAGGAGGCGGCCTCCAGTGGACCTGGCCCGAGCCGACCGAGACTGCAGGCCGCTACGACGTCATGGCGGAGTATCAGGCCGGGGTCGAAGACGAGGGTGAGGTGCTGATCAGGGAGGACCCTTCAGGGCTGGTCTTCACACGGCTCGATGGTTCGTTCGTCGCAAGGCTCGACGGGGTCGACCTCGGCTTCGTGGAGACATGGTCCGCCAACCACCAGATCGCCGAACCCGGTATGGCCGTGGTAGACGAAGCGGCGGTCGTACCGGCGTCCGTGGCAGGGGTCATCCCCCCAGCGGGGCCGTGGAGGGCCGGGCCTCCCGCCGTTCTCGCCACTCTCGATGGATTCCGTGCTCATCTGCTGGACGATCGCGACGGGACGATCGCGACGTGGCACTCGGGCGACGGCACGATGTGGACCCCAAGGGACGCCGTCAGCTTCGACGGGCCGGTCGAGTTCCTGGGAGGCGATGGCGGCGTGCAGGGACCGCGACTCTTCGCCGGTGGGGAAGGGTTCGACACGCTGTGGTTCACGGAGGACGGCATCACTTGGGAGCCCCGAGCCATACCTGGCATACACCTCCCGTGGGGCCCAGCCGACATCCTGTTCCGGAACGACCGCAACACGCTCGAGATCTCCGTCGCGGACACGACCGGCCAGATGGGAGAACCGGGTGAGTGGTACCCGCTGGTAATCCCTGGGCTGACGTGGGCTCCCGAGGCCGAAGAACCGGCCGGTTCTCGGGTCGCCACCCTCGGTGACACGATCTTCGTGTGGATCGGCTACCGCGATGGGCTCATCGACCGCCACCTGTGGGTCATCGAACGCTGGGAGCCGACCGATGACGACTAGTCGGACCAGCGGGTCCACCAGGACCAGCCGGCAATGGGCGCCAAGGCCAGGATCGAACGCGTCCACCAGTGGGGGGAGAGGGAGGTCCCCGTGAGGGGTACGAAGCCCAGTCTCGACGTCATCCTCGTCATCGGCTTGGTGGCAGGTTCAGCCGTGGGGGTCACGGCACAGGATGAAGCGGATGATGCGGTGGCCACAGAGGCGGAGGCGATGCTTCCGGCGATGGTGACCGGCACCATCAACCACCACTACGAAGCCGGCGAACAGACGGGTCGTGTCGAGACCAACGACCATCGTCTGAACGGTGACGTAACGTCCGACGGGACCTTCGAGAACTTCCCGGACGTCATGCTCCCCGAGGAGCCGGACCTCGATGCCGACATGGCCAGCCACTACGAGGCAGGTGGTGCCGAGCTTGCCTGGGGGTCCCTGCGGATCGCGAACGAGGATGGTTCGTGGGATGGCCACCTGGTCTGCACTCCGACACTGCACACGAACGGGTTCGAGGACCCGTGCTTCATCGAGCTCTCCGGGGCGGGTGCCTACGACGGACTCTCGGCTCTCCTGGTCCAGCGGGACAGGCTCTCAGCCCTCGGCTACGAGCCCCGCGATGAAACGTACGTGCTGGACGGGCTCGTCTTCCTGGGGGACCTGCCGCCCGATAGGTAGGCCACCGGCGTCACTCCGGTCCCCCGGCCCTTGGGCCGGGGGACCGCCTGATGGACGATCGGGGACGGGCCGCTGCGTCATCACCTCCGAGGCCGTAGCGGCCACAGTGAAGCTGGGTCGGGGCCCCGATCGTGTGACCGCCACGTTGACCGCCACGGCGGTGGTCTGTGGCAATCAACGGTGGACGTCAGTGGACGGTCGGCTTGTCGTTCATGCTCGTGATGGACGGTCATGGACGTCCATGGACCCTGCTCCTCGCGTTTCGTAGACAGCAGGTCCTCGGTTCAAATCCGAGTGTCGGCTCCACTCCCCACGCGTGAAACGGGCCGTTTCGGGCTGTCTGCCCGCCGAGACCGAGGCTCCTGACCCCTGCGCTGACCCCTACGGGCGCTGCCTGCTCGCGCCTGCGCCACCCGGCGAGGAGATGCTCCTGGACTGGCGTCGCCGACGCTCGCCGAGTGCGTCGAGGACGATGGCAGGTGTCGCTCACGACCCGACGGCTCGTGAGCGACTTGGGTTGACGATTTCTTGGACGACTGCTGCTCAACGGGTTCTCGCACATACTGATTTCGGGATAATCGGCGACGTCGGCCACCGCGAGCGAAGCACCATCGATTTGAAGGGCTCGCCAGTCGCGTCGGACCCGGCAGCGGCCAACCAACCCATGATCTAGCGACCTCCAACGCTCGGTTCCGCGGTGCCCGCCCATCACGAAGGCGGGCTCTCGGCCAAGTCGGGCGAAGGTTCCGGATAGATGAGTTCGGGCGCATCGCGCTGGGATGGCGCCTGGACGATCTCGACGAGGCAGCCGATGTCGTCGCCGTGCTCGTAGTAGGCGAACTTGCCGTCACGCGAACGACCGAAGCCATCGCCCGTCTGTACCGCGACCCACCCGTCGTCAGCCATGCCGGCGGCGGCTTCGTCGAAGTCGGGGACGTAGAAGTTGAAGTGATGGAGGGCGGCGCCCACATGGTCTAGGTACTCATGCCAGATGCTCGGGCCTTCCAGCGGCTGGATGATCTCCATGGTCAACGAGCCCGACATCGCCAAGCCATAGCGGATCTTGAACTGTGACGGCCGGCCCCGGTAGGTCACGCCCCGAAGGTGAGGGCCGCCGACCGTGTAGACACTCCATGGCCCGATACCCAACAGCTCCCAGTAGCCGCGGATCGATGCGTCCACGTCGGGTACGACCAGGGCGAGCTGGCCCACCGGAACCCCGAACCGCGAGCCGCCTGGAAGCGGCGCGTGCAACCACTCGGTTCTCGACACTCCTTGACACCCCTTTCCACCTGCGACACTATCTGCCGTACTGTAACGTTGTTACGGTGCACGATCCATCTCCATGAGTCGAGGTCACCAATGCTCCAAGAGTTGTTCGGTCTCGACGGACGAGTCGCGGTAATCACCGGAGGTTCAGGAGCCATCGGCCAGGGCGCTGCCCGGGTCTTCCTCGAGTTGGGAGCGACGGTCATCCTCGCAGGCAGGACCGAAGAGCATCTGACGGCTGCAAGAGCGGCGCTCCCGGCCGGAGATCGCGTGATCACGCTGCTGGGCGATGCCCGCGACCCAGCCCATGTCGAGGAGCTGACTGACCTCGCGCGCTCGAACGGCGGCGTGGACATCCTCGTCAATAGCGTGGGCACGAATCGGCGCAAGCCCATCCTCGAGGCGACGCCAGAGGACCTGGAGTTCCTGTGGCAGGTGAACATGGCTAGCGTCTTCGCCGTCACGCAGGCTCTCGTCCCACAGATGGTCGAGAAGGCGTACGGCAAGATCATCAACATGTGCTCGATCGGATCGCTTGTGGGCCTCGAGTACAAGACCATGTACGCGATCACCAAGGGTGCTCTGGCGCAGCACACGCGGAGTGCCGGGCTTGAGCTCGCGCAGTACGGCATCCGGGTGAATGCGCTGGCGCCCGGGTATGTCGATACCCCGATGACACATGCCTGGATCCACTCCGAGCGCGAAGCCGAGTACCTGGCCAAGATCCCACTCGGGCAGTTCGCCCAGGTGTCCGATCTCCTGGGCGCCTTCGCCTTCCTGGCCTCGCGAGCCTCCGACCACATCACCGGTCAGATCCTGGTGATTGACGGCGGCGAAACCATCTGGTGAAGGGCGTGGCTGCACCCCGTCATGGCCTCGTTCGTCACACACTGCTGCACATCGGATGGTGGGTGAGCAAGATCCGATGACCGCCCACATCCCGGATGACCGCCTTGGGGGGACGCGATGACACACACGAAACAGACCACGCTGACCTCCCTTACCGCATCAGGCGTGGTCGCCGTGGTTCGGGCCGATGCACCCACCGGCCTGATCGCTCTGGCGGACGCGCTGCGCGCCGGAGGCGTGGTCCACACCGAGATCACGATGACGGTCCCAGGTGCCCTGGACGCCATCGAAGCGACGGTCCGCGAACTTGGTGACGACGTCTTCATCGGGGCCGGCACCGTCCTCGATCAGACGACGGCGCGACTCGCCATCAGCGCCGGTGCCTCGTTCATCGTCGCACCCACCCTCGATCTCGATGTAATCGCCATGGCCCACCGCTACGGCGTGATGGTGATCCCGGGCTGCCTTACGCCTACGGAGATCATGCAGGCGTGGTCGGCCGGAGCCGACGTCCTGAAGCTCTTTCCCGGCCGAGTGGCGACGCCTGGCTACTTCTCGGATCTCCGCGGTCCATTCCCCCAGGTTCGACTGATGCCGACCGGCAACGTGGACCTCCGAACCACGCCCGAGTACATCGCTGCCGGCGCCGTAGCCGTCGGCGTCGGCAAAGCATTGGTCAATCCGTCAGCATTCCGCGACGAGCAGTGGGCGGTCATCACCGAAAACGCTCGTCACTTCCGGGCGATCGTCGACGAGGCTCGGGAGGCGTGACGATATGAGTGCCCGCGTGCACCGCGTCATCGCATTCGGAGAGTTGATGATGCGGCTCGATCCTCCCCACCACGAGCGCATCGTGCAAGCGAGCGAGTTCGAGGTCCGATACACCGGTGGCGAAGCCAACGCGGCCGCACTCCTGGCCGCATTGGGCGTGGACTCCGCCTGTGTCTCCAAGGTCCCGGACAACGAGGTCGGCCAGGCGTGCGTCGACTACCTGCGGCGCTTCGGGATCGACACAACGTACATCGCCCGAGGAGGAGAACGACTCGGCCTGCTCTATGTCGAGACGGGTGCCGCTCAGCGCGCCTCGAAGGTCGTGTATGACCGCGATCACACTTCATTGCGCGGCGCCTCGGCCGATGACTTCGACTGGGACGCCATCCTTCACGGCGCTGACTGGCTCCATTTCTCGGGTACGGCACCAGCGTCGGGGGGGGCCGTCACGGACTTGCTCGAGGCTGGTCTCTCCCAGGCCAAGGACCGTGGCGTCCGTGTCAGCTGCGACCTCAACTACCGAAGCAAGCTGTGGAGCCCGGCCCAGGCCCGGGAGGCGATGACGCGCCTGATGCCCTACGTGGACGTCCTGATCGGCAATGAAGAGGACGCGACGATCGTCTTCGGGATCTACGCGGAGGGAAGTGACGTGGCCGGCGGCGACCTCAAGGTCGAGTCATATCGCACGGTCGCCGAGCAGCTGATGCAGGCGTGGGACCTTGACGCGGTCGCGACGACGCTGCGCACCAGCCTCTCCGCCTCGATCAACGATTGGGCAGGACTCCTCTTCGACGGAACGGAGCACCACCTGAGCCGCACGTACCGCATCGATCCCATCGTCGATCGAGTCGGCGGCGGTGATGCATTCTCTGGTGGGCTCATCTTCGGCATGCTCGAGGGCATGGACTCCCAGGCATGCGTCGAGTTCGCGGTGGCGGCATCGTGCCTGAAGCACTCGATCCCCGGTGATCTCGCCCTGCTCTCACGCGCTGAGATCGATGCACTCGTCGCCGGGGACGCTTCGGGACGGGTTCAACGTTGACGACGGCCTGTTCCACCACTCGATGGCAGGGCACGACCGCATGGCGGCCTTGTCATGCACCTGTAACGCTGTTACCGTTGGAGTTGGCTGGGAAGGGATCGCGCGGGAGCTGACATGGCTACACTCCTTGGTCACACGCTCGGGACGCCTGGCCTGACGCCGCTCGCCGCCCTGGACCTGTTCGCCGGATCCGGACTCGACGGCGCCGAGCTGATCTGGCAAGACGGGTACCTCGGCGGCATCCCGGAGAGCGACGATGGGCGGATGGTGGCGCAGGTCAAAGAGCGCGCCGGCGAACTTGGCTTGCGCATCGGCTGCCTGACACCGTACGTGACCCAACTGAACAGCCTTGACGAGACGATTCGCCAGCAGGAGATCGATCGCCTCGAGCGAGCCATCCTGACGGCCGAAGCGCTCGGGGCTCCGCGGATCCGCGTATACGGCGGAACGCTACTCGGCAACGAACCCGAGGCAGATGTCCCCCGCCTCTGGGGCCGGCTCGTGGTCTCGCTGCGCCGGTTGGGACCCATCGCCCTGGACCGTGGGGTCGTGCTCTGCATCGAGAACCACTTCGGCACGATGACGGTGTCAGCCGCGGACACGCTCGCTCTGGTCGAGGAGGTCGACTCGCCGGGCGTGGGCATCCTGTACGACCAAGCCAACCTCGCGTTCACACATCGAGAGCCCTACGACGAAGCCATCCGCCTGCAGGCTCCCTGGATACGGCACGTCCACGTCAAGGATCTCGAGTTCATCCACCCCGACAGGACCCTCAAGACGAACCAGGTCGCCAGCATCGACAAGTCGGAGCGGATACACGCCTCACGCATGATCGGTGACGGCATCCTCGACTGGAAAGCCATCGTCGAAGCCTTGCGCGCGGTCGGCTACGACGGCTCCTACTCGCTCGAATACGAGTACCGCTGGAACCCGGAGGACCTGCCAGCGCCGGAAGTCGGCTTCCCCGAAAGCGCCCGCCGCCTGCGGGCATGCTTCGAGGAGGCACCATCGGGGGCAACCGATGGAGTCAGCCCGGGGCCTGCGGTGCGCGCTTCACGGCCGAGGTAGCCCGAGGTGGCGACGAACTTCACGCACGATACCCAACCAGACTCGATGGTGGCGGATGCCGATGCGCCAATCCCGGATGGGCGGGTCGGAAGCACAAGCATCGGCCGCACGATGAGAACACTGGAGCTCCTCGCGGGCGAACCTCGCGGCCTCCGTGTCACGGACCTCGCAAACGCGCTCGAGGTGAACCGGGCCATCCCCCATCGCATCCTGTCGGATCTCACGGAGCTCGGCTACGTCATCCAGGACCCTCGCACCGAACGGTATAGAGTGACGTTCAAGGTGGGCAGTCTAGGCCTCCGTCAGCTCGAGACCGCCGGCATCATCCGCTGGGCCCAGGATGAACTCGACAAGCTTGCCGCGAAGACACGCGAGCTTGTCCGTCTCGCCGTCGTTTCGGAGAACACCCTGAGGTGGGTGGCGAAAGCACAAGGTTCCGCATCCGCCCTGACACTCGATGGAGTCTCCGGGGCAGAGGTAGTGCTGCACGCCACCGCGAGCGGGAAGGCCTGGCTCTCGACATTGCCGCACGATGAGGCAGCGGCGTACCTGACCGAGCGTGGATTGGCCGCCCAGACCGTGCGGACGGAGACGGACCTCTCGCAGGTGCTGCACGATGTCGCGCTTGCACGGACGCGCGGATACGCCTTCGTGGAAGAGGAGATGGAAGTCGGCGTGTGCGCCATCGCCGTTCCGATCGTGCCTCCTGAGAGTGCGGATGGCCGATCCGTCGCGACCGTCAGCATCGCGGGTCCGGTCGCTCGCTTGAGCCATGACCGGCTCGTCGGCTTCGCCCCTGCCCTGATCGCCGTAGCCCGGCAGCTCGGTGCACAGTGGCATACCTACGAGTACATGGCCGCACTATCCGAACCCATCACCTTGATGCAGCGGTGAGCTCGATGATCGATTGGGAGGAACGCCCAAGCGGCATCGGTATCATCACGCTGTCGCGCCCACCGGTCAACGCGTTCGACGCGGTATCAAAGCAGGCGTTATGCGGCTTGGTGCACGAGCTCGGGGGGCGCACAGACATCCGAAGCGTCGTCATCCGTAGCGGCCTGGCGCGGACCTTCTGTGCTGGCTCGGATCTCCGGGAGCTGGCGAGCGAGCACGACCAGATCGGCGTGGCCCTCGAACGGACGCGGTTCGAGTTCGATATGTGGCAGCGGCTCTCGAGCCTGCCGCAACCGACCATCGCCGCGATCGACGGACATGCTCTCGGGAGCGGACTGGAACTGGCGGTAGCATGCGATTTCCGCATCGCGGGCGCTGGGGCGACCCTCGGTCTGCCCGAGATCCGCATCGGTGGCGCACCCGGCATCCAGGTGCTGGCCCGCCTCCCGGTGCTCGTCGGGCTCAGCGTCGCCACCCGGATGCTCCTGACGGGTGACACCTTGACCGCAGATGAGGCTGCGGCGGCTGGCCTTGTCCACGAGGTCGCTCCAGCGGGGGCCGCGTTCGAGGTCGCCGAACGTCTCGCGCTGCGGCTCGCGGGGCAGCCTCGGAGTTCCGTGCGGTTCCTCAAGGCGTCGCTCTCCGCGGCCCTCGACGCCTCGATCGAGCGGGTCGGTGTCGTGGCCGACGATGGCGTCGAGAAGCTGTTCCAGGCGCCCGAGATGCGCGAGGGGATCGCGGCGTTCCTCGAGAAGCGACAACCTGATTTCACCCCGAAGGCCACGGACCGCGTGACGACGGAGGCGTCGTGAGCAGGTCAAAGGTCGTGGATGTCACCGAAGCCGTCGCGCACATCGAAGCCGGCCAGACCGTGGCCGTAGGCGGCAGCGGCCACCTCCTCCAGGTGCCGGATGGCGTCCTCGCTGGCCTAGAGGCTCGCTACGAGCAGACGGGCTCGCCCTCGGGACTGACTGTCGTGCATACCATGGGCATCGGCGACAACGCCATCCGCGGCATGGGGCGACTGGCGCATCCCGGTCTCGTACGTCGGTTCATCGGCTCGCATTACGGCCACAACCCAGAGATCATGCGCATGATCGCCAACGATGAGGTCGAGACACTTGGCATCCCTGGTGGGACGCTGTCGCTCCTGTACCGCGAGATCGCCGGGCACCGACCAGGCCTGATCACCAAGGTCGGCCTGGGAACCTTCGTCGACCCTCGGGTCGATGGTGGCCGGCTGAACGCCCGAACCAGCGGCTCGATCGCGGAGGTCATCGAGCTGGCCGGCCAGGAGTGGCTGTTCTACCAGGCATTCCCGATCCACGCCGGGCTCATCCGCGCGACCACGGCTGATAGCAGCGGGAACCTGACCATGGAGGATGAGGCAGGCCTCGCCGACAACCTTGCGCTGGCGTCGGCAGTGCACAACTCGGGCGGGCTCGTGATCGCCGAGGTCAAGCGGCTGGCGGAGGCTGGCTCGCTGCCGCCCAAGTCAGTCAGGGTCCCGGGGATCCTCGTCGACGCCATCGTCGTCGATCCCGACCAGCACCAGACGGGAGCCACCGTCTACAGCCCCTACCTCGCAGGTACGCTCCGAGCACCCGGCGCGACGATCCCGCGACTCGACCTGGGCCCACGCAAGCTCATCGCACGGCGCGCGGCCGACGAGTTGACGCCGGGCGACGTCGTCAACCTCGGCTACGGCGTCTCGAGTGGCGTCGCCTCCGTGCTCGCCGAGGAGGGCTGCTACGACCGGATCTCGTTCAGCATCGAGCAGGGGATCGTCGGGGGTGTCCCCGGCGTCGGGCTCGACTCCGGTACCGCCGTGAACGCGGAGGCATACATCGACGAAGGCGCGCAGTTCGATCTGTACGACGGAGGCGCGCTCGACGTCTCCTGTGTCGCCTTCGGCGAGGTGGACGCCATGGGCAACGTCAACGTCAGCAAGCTGGCTGGGCGGGCAGTCGGCCCCGGGGGCTTCATCAATATCACGCAGAACGCCAAGAAGGTCGTGTTCTGCGGAACGTTCACCGGTGGAGGCCTGGAAGTCGCCATCCACGGCGATCGGGTGGAGATCCTCAAGGAAGGCCGCTACGCCAAGTTCGTCGAGCGGGTCGAGCACATCACATTCTCAGCCACGCAAGGTCGCTGGCCGGGCGGCGAGATCGCCTACGTCACCGAACGCGCCGTCTTTCGCCTCGTCGACGGCAGCCTCCAGCTGACCGAACTCGCTCCTGGCATCGAACTGGAGCGCGATGTCCTTGCGCAGATGGACTTCCGTCCGGACGTCGCGAGCACTCTCAAGACCATGGATTTGCGGCTCTTGCGCGCCGGCGCGATGGGGAGTATCGCCGGTTTCGCTGGCGCAGCGGCATGAGAGGCCGACGTCGTGGCTAGCGCCACGTCACAGGTACTTCCGGATCGGCGTCGCCTCGCTGGCAGGGTCGCGGTCGTGACCGGCGCTGCTGGTGGCATCGGGCGAGCCATCGTCGTGAAATTGGCGGCGGAGGGCGCATCGGTCATCGCGACGGCCAGGAGTCTTGAGTCGGTCGAGGACACCATCGCCGAAGCAACACGAGCTGGCGGCGCGGTGCGGCCCCTGGTCGTCGACATCACTGATCCGGACGGTCCCTCTGCGATCGAGCCGGCGACCCAGCGGGAGTTCGGCTCCGCCCCCGACATCCTGGTGTGCTGTGCCGGTGCACAGACGTTCGCGGACATCTTCGACCTCGATGTGGATGCATGGGACCACGTCTTCGATGTCAATGCCCGCGGGACCTTTCTCACCATCCGACCGGTCGCCGACGCGATGCGCCGCGCGGGTCGTGGCTCGATCGTGACCGTGGCTTCTCTGCAGGGCCGTCTCGGGAACCGCTGGTTCGCCCACTATTCGGCCTCGAAAGCCGCGGTCCTCAGTCTCACCAAGTCGTTCGCGGTCGCATTGGCACCGTACCGAGTCCGGGTCAACGCCGTCGCGCCCGGGATCATCGATGCAGGGCTCGCCTACAAGGCGAACGAGGAGCTGGCCCAGCTGCAGGGACTCTCGCCGGGCGAGCCGATGCGGCGACGAGTCGCAGACGTGCCCCTGGGCCGGGCGGGAACGCCGGAAGACGTCGCCAATGCGGTCCTCTTCCTAGCCTCGGACGAGGCCGACTACATCACCGGTGAGTGCATCCACGTCTGCGGCGGGGACCTGATGCTGTAGTCGCTCCGGTCCAAGCCGCGTAGCCGATCGAGACAGACGAGATTCGTGGGGAGGTATGAAGAAGATGGATCCGGGCGTCCTGCGGTACGAGGACCTGCATGTCGGTCTGGGGTTCGAAAGCCCAACGCGGACCGTCACCGAGACGGACGTGGTCATGTTCGCCGCCATGACGGGCGACTACTCCGAGCTGCACACGAGCGAGGCGTTCGCCCGGAAGACCCAGTACGGCCGCCGTGTCGCGCACGGGCTCCTGGGGTTGGCAATCACGCATGGACTGATGTGGCCACGCACCAATGCCCTGCGGGATATCGCCATCGCGTTCCTGGGGATCTCGGACTGGCGCTTTCGCGGGCCGATCTTCCTCGGCGACACGGTCCACGTCGTCTATCGGATCGTCGAGATGCGCGACAGCCGCACGTACCCGGATCAGGCCATCGTGACGTTCGAGGTGGAGCTCCGGAACGAGGGTGGCGAAGTACTGCAGCAGGGACGGAAAGTGCTCCTTGTCTCGAAGGTCCCGCTCGCGGCGGCGGCGAGTCACGGTGCGAGCGAGACGGCCTGACATGACCCTGCCCTACGAAGGCATCACCGTCCTCGACTTCACGCAGCTTGAGCAGGGACCGTCGGGCACGCTCATGCTCGCCGACTTCGGGGCCGAGGTTATCAAGGTCGAGCAGATCGACAGCGGCGAGGTGGGGCGCGGGCAGGTGCCGTCGTATCGCGGCATGAGTTGCCACTGGGCGGCCAACAACCGCAACAAACTCAGCCTGAGTGTCGACATCAAGCACCCCCAGGGCAAGGAGATCATCCTGCGGTTGGCTCGCGGCGCTGACATCGTGGCGAGCAACTTCCGACCAGGCGTGATGGAGCGTCTGGGGTTCGGTTACGAGGCGCTCTCGAAGATCAACCCCCGCATCATCTGTGCGTACGCCTCGGGATACGGTCAAGCGGGTCCGTACCGCGATCTGCGCGGCCAGGATCTTGCGGCCCAGGCGATCGGCGGGATCATGGACCTGACCGGCGATGCCGACGGTCCGCCAACACCGATCGGGACCTTTGCCGTCGACTACCTCGCAGCCATGCAGTTCGCAATCGGCATGATGGCCGCCCTGGCGGCGCGCGAGCGAACCGGTGTCGGCCAGGTCGTGGACAGCTGTCTCCTCAATGCATCCCTGACGCTGCATCACCAGGAAGCCACCGCATTCCTCAACACGGGTCGGCTCTATCCACGAGCGCCGTACGGCATCGCCCACGCGCACAACACGCCGCTGTACGCGCGCTACCGGTGCGCCGACGATCGCTGGCTGGTCCTGATCGCCGAGTTCTACATCACCGAGCCCTGGCAGCGCATCTCTCGTGCGCTCTCGCTGGGGCCCAAGGAAGCCGATGACCCACGGTTCGCGACGGTCGACGGCATCGAAGCCAATGCCGAGGCAGCCCACGGTGTCCTCAGCGAGGCCTTCGGTCGCGTGGGACGAGCAGAGGCCCTGAGTCGATTGACGGCTGAGGACGTGCTCTGTGCGCCGGTCAACTCGTACCCGGAGGTCGTCGAGGACCCACAACTGCTCTTCAACGACATGGTGATCGAAGCCGAGCGGCCCGAGACAGGCCCCTTCCGGCTGGTGGGCATGCCCATCAAGCTGTCGGCCACCCCGGCTCGCTTGCGGCACGCGCCACCGACGGTCGGCGAGCACAACGCGGACATCCTGGCCGCACACGGCTACAGCGCCGAGCAGATCGCACGACTGCGCGAAGCGGGCGCCATCGGCAGCGAAGTGGACCGTCAACGCGAAGAGGGCATCGTGGCGTGGGGTTCGGATCCGGACCTCAGGGCGACCCGGGCATGACGGCACCCGCAGGGCGGAACGTTCGCCCCACGAAAGAGCCAGCCCAAGATGTCACGGACAGCTACCCGCCGATGTTTCCTGGTGGCAACCGCATCGGACCGGAAGAGGAAGAGGCCGTTCTGCGAGTCGTTCGCTCCAAGCGCCTCTTCCGATACTACGGGACC
Organism: uncultured Chloroflexia bacterium; assembly: GCA_963712745.1. GTDB lineage: Bacteria > Chloroflexota > Limnocylindria > Limnocylindrales > CSP1-4 > JAFMJV01. Next base: position 338,277 of record CAVQJC010000005.1, read on the forward strand.
GTCGATGGGCCCTCGGAAGTCGAGGCCTTCGAGCTCGCCCTCGCTGAGCTCCTGTCGAGCCATCACGCGCTCGCGGTCGGCTCCGGGACACTGGCCCTGATGACGGCCCTCGCGGCGGCAGGGATCGGGCATGGTGACCACGTCATCGTGCCTGCGTACACATGGGTGTCCACAGCAGCCGCGGCGCTCGCGATCGGTGCTATCCCGGTCATCGCCGAGGTAGACGAGACTCTGACCCTCGACGTCGAGGATGCGGAGCGTCGCATCACCGCTCGGACGAAGGCGATCGTCCCGGTGCACATGCGAGGAGCGCCAGCAGACATGGAAGGTGTCCGCCATGTCGCGGACCGGCACGGTCTCGTCGTGGTCGAGGACGCCGCGCAGGCAATCGGCGGTTCCTACAGGGGAAGACGCCTGGGCACGATCGGCGATCTCGGCTGCTTCAGCCTGCAGTACAACAAGATCATCACCAGCGGTGAGGGTGGCGTGGTCGTGACTGATGATCCGCTACTTCATGATCGGGCGTTGATGTACCACGACGTGGCCGCCACTCAGCGCAAGCCCATGGGTGACTCACCCGAGTTCTTCGGTGTCGTATGCCGGATGTCCGAGCTTCAGGGCGCGGTCGCCGCAGTCCAGTTGCGACGGATGGACGGCATCATCGCGGACTGCCGAGCCAACCGCGCACGGATCGTCGACGCGGTCGGCGATACCGCGCGCAATCACGGCTTCCGGCTGCGTGCATGTCACGATGATGAGGGCGATACGGGCATTGCCCTCATCCTCCTGGGCCTCGACCCTAGTCGGGCCAGCGCGGTCGCGACCGCGCTCCGATCGTCGGGGGTCCCAGCGCGAGTCCTGCTCGACCCAAACCGGCGCGACCTCCACGTTGCGAGCCACTGGACCCCGATCCTGAAGAAGCGCGACTGGGCGGGAGCGATGGCGCGCGCCGACGACGACTGGGACGTCAAGTACTCACCTGACTGTTGGGCGAGGACCACCCACTTGCTCAGCCGATCAATTCACATCGACGTGAGTCCTGACTTGACGGATGCCCATATCGAGAGCATGGGCCAGTCCATCAACCACGCGTTGACGCGCCACTGAGGGATGGCCAAGCACCTTGACAGTCCAGTCGAGCGTGGCATAGTAGCAAGGTGTAACGCTGTTACACTCATCTGGCGACAGAGGAAGCCATGCGGAGTGAGGCCGAAAGGACCCGCTCTGGGGGATTCGGACTCGCGCACATGACGAGGGCATCGGATTGCAGTCGAGCGGACGAAGCACGCCGCCCCTGAGCGGCGGCGCTCCAGGCAAGGCCGTCGCGGGCGAGGATGCGGGCCCGCCCGCGTTGGTGGCCAATCGGTCGCTCACGAACAGGCGCATCCGTCGGATCCTGACAGCAATCGGTCCGCCGGCGATCACGTTTGGACTGTTGATCGCCGCATGGTGGTTCCTGGTTGCCTACTTCGAAGTGCCGGTGTACCTGGTTCCGTCACCGGAGCTGGTCCTGCCCGCCCTGTTCGAGTACTGGCCGGACCTTTGGGAGAACACACAGTTCACTGTTACGGCCGTCCTCCTCGGATTTGGTTTCAGCATCGTCACTGCGATCCCGATGGGTCTCGCCATCGCGGTGTCGCGCACGACCAAGCAGGCTGCCTATCCGGTCCTCGTATTCATCCAGCTCATCCCCAAGATCGCTATCGCGCCACTCTTCGTCGTCTGGTTCGGCTTCGCTCTCGAATCCAAGGTGATGCTCACGACGCTGCTTACGTTCTTTCCGCTGCTTCTGGCGAGCATCGCCGGGTTCCAGGCGCTCGATGATCGCGTCCTGTACCTCACTCGAACGATGGGGGCGTCGACGTGGCAGACGTTCCGCTTCGTTCGACTGCCGAGTGCACTTCCGGTCATCTTCTCGGGTTTGAAGGTCTCGGCAACCATCGCGGTCACGGCAGCGATCGTGGCTGAGTTCGTCGGCTCCAACAATGGCCTCGGCTATCGCCTGCTCGTCGCGAGTCAGTACCTCGACACCCCGCTGATCTTCGCAATCCTGCTGCTGATGACGATCATCGGACTTGGACTCAACTACATCGTCGAGATCGTCGAGTACTTCGTCCTGCCCTGGCGGCGGGTTTCTTCCTGACGCAGAGATCCACGAGGAGGTGGCGATGGCCCAACGTACTAGACGCTGATGGCCTGCACATAAGCGTACGGCTATCCGGGATAGGTGACCGCACAACAGGCGGTCACGGAGAAGGAGGAAAGAAAAGGGATGGAAATGACGAATCGGCGCAAGATCCGAGCCGGTCTGGCGCTGCTCGTGGCGGTCCCTGTGGCTGCCGCGTTCAGCGCTCCATCGGCAATGGCGCAGGAGGCCGAGTCAACGGCGTGTGTGCCGACCGACCCCGCCACGCCCATCAGCTTCCAGCTCAACTTCACGGCGGGTGGCTACAACGCTCCATTCGCGCTCGCCGAGCTTGAGGGGTACTACGACGACGTCGGCCTCAACGTGGATATCGTCAAGGGTCAGGGTTCAGGAACCACGGCTCGGCTTGTCGCATCCGGACAGGCTGGTTTGGCCTATGCGGACGCCTCTGCGGTAGCGCAGGTCATCGCCCAGGGCGCCGACATCAAGATCCTCTCGACCATCTACCAGTCGAGTCCCAATGCCGTCAACGCGCTTGCGGAGACGGGGATCGAATCGGTCGCGGACCTGCGCGGCAAGAAGCTCGGGGAGCCTACGGGTGAGGCCTCCAGTGCGATGTTCCCACTCCTGCTCGAGGCCAACGGCCTTACCAGGGACGACCTGGAAGTCATCCCCATGCCGGGCACGTCGCTCGTCGGCGCACTGACGCAGGGGCAGGTGGACGCGGTCCTTGGATCGACCGAGGGGTACAACCTCGTGCTCGAAGAGCAGGGGTTCGAGGTCACAGTCCTTCCATACGCTGAGTGGGGCGTCCCGACCGTCAGCACCTCGGTCATCGCCTCGGGACGCTTTCTCGAGGAGAATGCCAACGCAGTCCGCTGCTTCATCGAGGCCAGCCTCAAGGGATGGGACGAAGCGATCAAGCGACCGGATGATGCGATCGCGGCGCTCGTGGAGTACTTCCCCTACGACACCAGGCCGGAACTGAACAAGCGGCAGCTCGAGTCGGCCATCGACCTCGTCTGTGCCAACGACGCTCAGTTCGTCGGCAAGGCTGAACCTGCGGCCTGGGACACTTCGGTCCAGATCTGGCAGGACTTCTTCGGTCTCTCGCCAGATGTCCCGGCAACCGACTACTACACGTATGACTTCCTTCCGGACACGCTACCGACATCGTGCCCGCTGGAGCAGCCAGCCGAATAACCATCAACCAGGCAGACGTGTGGGGTGAGACGGTGACATCAGGGACGAACGGGCGCGGGCAAGCTGGACAACGTGGGACGTCCATCGACATCGATGGCGCCACGATGGTCTTCAATGCAGACGCCGCCCCGTTCCAGGCCCTCACCGAGATCACACTCAGCGTCAAGCCTGGTGAGTTCGTTAGCGTGGTGGGGCCGAGCGGCTGCGGCAAGAGCACTCTGATGCTCCTGACCGCCGGGCTGCTTCGGCCTACCACGGGCGAGATCCGTGTCGCAGACAAGCGACTGGAATCACCCCTGACCGATGTCGGGATCGTCTTCCAGGACGATCTGCTGCTCGAATTCCGCACGGCCGAGAACAACATCCTTCTCCAGGGCCAGGTCCGGAAGCTCGACATGGACAGGATCCGCGCGCGCACGTCACAGCTCATGGGTCAGCTCGGTGTGGCGCAGGCAGCCGATCGGTATCCGAAGCAGCTCTCCGGCGGAATGCGCCAACGCGTCGCGATCGCTCGTGCGTTGGTGCATGATCCCTCCCTCCTGCTCATGGACGAACCGTTTGGCGCACTCGATGCGCTGACACGATTGCAGGTCCGCCATGACCTCGAACAGTTGTGGATGCGTGAACGGCCGACCGTCCTGTTCATCACCCACAGCGTGGAGGAGGCAGTCGGACTGTCGGATCGGGTAGTCGTCTTCTCACCTTCTCCAGGTCGCATCGTGGAAGAGGTCATCATCGACCTGCCTCGCCCGCGGCCATTGGCGCTCGGTGAGACGAAGGAACTCGCCGACCGTGCCGACGGCATCTATCGGACCTTCGAGGAGATGGGGGTTCTGTCCGAGGAAGATCTGCCCGGCGAAACCAGGTCCCTTTAGGGCTGACGCCCGTCCGCCGCCGCCGACGTGAGGAGCCTCATCCCCGGCAGCAGCGCCACCACCCTCGCCTTCGGTGCGGTGTACTTCATCTGGGGCTCCACGTACCTGGCCATCCGATTCGGGCTCGACAGCTTCCCACCCTTCATCCTCAACGGACTGCGCTATTCCCTGGCAGGGCTTGCGATGTTCCTCGTGCTCATGGCGCTGGGGACACCGCTCCCGACCCGACGACAGTGGTGGAACATCGCCCGCGTCGCGGCACTCATGATGGTCGGCGGGGCAGGCCTCGTGACTGTCGCACAGGATGTCGGTGTCGGCTCCGGACTCGCTGCCACAGCGGTGGCGATGATCCCGGTGTGGGCGGCCCTCGTCTCTGGCTTCCTGGGGATCTGGCCCCGTCGCGTCGAGTGGGTGGGACTCGCCGTCGGATTGCTCGGAGTCGCCCTGCTTGCCCTCCTTCGGTCCCTCGGGACGGACCGGCAGGTAGATGGCGTCGAGCATGAGTGCGAGCAGTCGCACCTCGCCGAGGCTGCGGGCCCGAAAGGCCCGGTAGCGGTCGCGCAGCTCCCGGCAGATGGTCGAGACGGTCGTGCGGCTGATGTGGCCGAGGCCGGCTTCGGCCGCGAGGGACTCGATGTCACGATCCGACAGGCCTCGGACGTAGGCCCCGATGACGAGGGCTTCGAGGGGCCGGGTGCGCACGATGGCCTTGGTGTCGGGGATGGTGGCGCTCACGAAGCGGGTGAGGCTGTCGCGCACCTGGGGCATGGCCACGCTGATCTCGCCCTCGGCGGTCTGGACCCGGCGGGGCCGGGTGCCGTTGCGGGAGCCGGTCGCCTCGGGTGCCCGTTCGTAGCGGACCCGACCGAGGAAGGCGGTCACCTCCTCCTCGACCGCCCGCTGCAGCACCAGCTGCGCTCCCAGGCGACCGAGCTCACCGACGCGATCGGCATCGTCGAGCCCTCCGAGGAGCACCTCCTCGATGGCTGCCTCGATCTTGGCACTCGGGGCTATCCTTCGTTCCACGGCGTAGTCCTCCTTGGCGAACTTCCAGGTCCGCTTCGGAGCCTATGCCGTCTCTACTTTTCCAGCGATCTCAGGACGCCACCGGAAGGCACTGCCGTGGTACAGCTTTTCGCAGGATCTTCCCAGGGGGACTGAGGCTACCGTCGGGACTCCACTAGGCTTCCTCGCGTTGTCGTGGATGGACATCGGACGCAACCTCTTGAGCCCGATCAGCAGATCAGATGTGGCTCGGGCGAGATCACGAGGGTCGGATCGAACGCCTGACGGTCTTCGTTGGTTCCCCGGCGCACTCTGAGCGGGAGGTTCTTGACGACTGAAGCCCCGGCCCTCTCCGACGCACACGGCACGTACCTCTTGTTCGTAAACAGCAGGTCCTCGGTTCAAATCCGAGTGTCGGCTCCACTCCCCACGCGTGAAACGGGCCGTTTCGGGCTGTCCCTGGCCGGAGTCAGCAGAGTCTGACCCCTGATGTGACCCCTGAGAACACCCGCCAATGTGACCAACTCAGGTAATCACTACCAAGGGTCCCGATCCTGAATTGGCTAGCGGCGTGCGGACCACCTTGACGAGGATCTCATCGATGCTCGCGACCAGTTCCGTGACCGACAGGAGGCTGCCGTGCTGAGCGGCCTGGCGGCGGAATCTTCGGTTGATCTCAACACCAAGCCGCTAGCTGGCGACAGGAGAAACCAGGGCGGCAACCAAGCGTGAACTCAAGCTGGTTCAGCGGTCACACGCTTCGTCACACGGCCGGTCGTCAAGGTACGACCCATCGAGCGCATCCCCGACGCCCGACCGACCGGAGACAGATCGAATGACCGTCACACAGCGAACCGCAGAGCAGCCGGCCCAGCCGGCCCTCACCAACCCACCCTTGACGCGGCTGCTCGCCGCCACCCGCCGACGCGCGGCGAGCGTTCGTGCTGCCTACGCACAGATCATCATCCGCGGACAGCTTGGGCCAGTCGTGGGCCAGCGTGATCACCGTCGACCCGAGCCTCCGTTCTCCGGCCCTCGCTTCTACTGAGCCTTGTGTCAGGGTCCGATCACGGTCAGGATGTCCAGCCTATGAGTCTCCAGATCGAACTGCTCGGCGCGCCACGTGTGGCCGTGAGCGGCAACGAGTCGGTACCGCCAAGAGGTCGCAAGGCGTGGGCGCTGCTGGCCTACCTGTTGTTGACCTCGCGGCCGCAGCCACGGGAGCGGCTCGCCACGCTGCTGTTCGATGAGGCCGCAGATCCGCTGGGTGCGTTGCGCTGGAACCTGGCGCAACTTCGACGCACGCTCGGCGATCGCGTCGAAGTCGGTGGCGAGCCCCTGACCATCCGCCTGCCGCAGGGCAGCGTCATCGACACCGAAGTCCTCGCCCATGGCGACTGGACCACGGCAGTCGAGGTCACGGGCCTGGGCCACGAGCTGCTCGAGGGCATCGATCTGCCCGGCAACGCCGCATTCGAGACATGGCTGCTGGCCGAGCGCCGCCGTTTCGCCGGCATCAGTGCATCGATCCTGCGCGAGGCGGCGACCGCACGACTTGCGGCAGGTGAGGTGATGCCTGCGGTGGATCTCGCCTCTCGCCTCGTGGCCATCGAAGATTTCGATGAAGAGGCCCACGCGCTGCTGATCCGCGCCTATGCGGCCTCAGGCGATGTGGAGCGGGCGCGGCAGCAGTCCGTCAGATCGGCGGCGTATCTGCGAGAAGAGCTCGGCGTCGAGCCCTCCGCGACCCTGGGTCGGGCACTCAGCGGCGCGCTGGCGGCACTGGAGCCAGACACCCGAACTGTGCCAAGCGAACGGGGCATCGAGGCACTCATCGAGGCTGGACGTGCAGCCTTCAACGCCGGCGCCACAGATGCCGGCATCCAGACGCTTGCGCGGGCTACCGATGAGGCGAGGGCCCTCTCGTCGACGCAGCTCCAGGCCCGCGCCCAACTGGCTCACGGTGTGGCCCTGGTGCACACGGGTCGGGGCCGTGATGGCGAGGGTGCGACGATCTTGCACGCGGCGCTGAGCTCTGCCGTTGCCGCAGGAGATGCGCGTATCGCCAGCGAGGCGTCGCGCGAGCTCGGGTACATCGAGTTCCTGCGAGGTCGCTACGACCGTGCCCAGACATGGCTGGAGCGGGCCATCGAGTCAGCACCCGATGAGATCGAGCGCGCTTCGGCGCTTGCCATCCTCGGGGCCACCGCATGTGACCGCGGCCGGACGGGCACGGCCATCGAAGCGCTCAGCGAAGCCGCCGCGGTCGGGGCACGAGTACAGAAGCCACGCATCGAGGCCTGGGCGCGTGCGCTCCTGGGCCGTGCACACCGGCTGCGCGGCGAGCTCGACGAGGCCGCCTCAGAGCTAGACCGTGCCGTCGAGATCTGCCGTGCCGTGGGCTGGATGTCGTTCCTGGGCATGCCGCAGTCGATGCGCGCGGACGTGCACCTGCTGCGTGGCGAGGTGGGACCAGCATCGGACGACTACGAAGCGGCCTTCGCACTCGGTTGCCAGATCGGCGATCCTTGCTGGGAGGGACTCGGTGCACGGGGCATCGGCCTGGTCCACTTCGAACGAGGGCGCATCGATGAGGGCTTCGAGTGGCTCAGCGATGCCGCTGTGCGCTGCGTGCGCACCACCGATGCCTATCTCTGGATCGAGGCGTTCTGTCTCGACACGCTCTGTGCTCGCGGCCTGGAACACGGCCGCCGCGAAGTCGCCGACTGGGCCGGACGACTCGAGACCCTCGCGGCGCGCACCGATATGCGCGAGATGCTCGTGCGCAGCCAGATGCATCGAGCCGCCCTTGGTGTCGTTGATGCTGGGGCGGCGGCACGACTCTTCGCTCGCGATGTCGACAATCCTTCGCTCCTGAGAGAGCTATCCGGGACGCCAGCGCCCGCGTAGGTGTTGTCCGCCGGTGGCAGTCGATGCCCCGGCCTTCCGACGACGATGACCCCTGAGCTGACCCCTGTCAGAAACAGTGGCCGGAGAGCCGCAGGGCTCTGGCGGGGGAGCACAAAGCCGAGACTGGCTCCCGCTGGTGCGGGCTGACGTGTGGGGTTCGACGTGCTTCGATATCGCAGTCGGACGGGGTGCGGGCCCTCGGTCCTCGCGATTCGTAAACAGCAGGTCCTCGGTTCAAGTCCGAGTGTCGGCTCCACTTCCCACCGCGTGAATCGGCACGTTCCGGGCTGTCCATGGCCAGAAACAGCAGGGCCTGACCCCTGATGTGACCCCTGCCCGACCCGTCGATCCGGGTGCGATCTCGACGGGTCGGGAGCCGACGCTGCCCGCCAAGATCTCGTCTTCCGCCTTGACCGCGATATGTTTCACATCTATGGTTGTTAGTGACATGGTTGTGCAACTGGATGACGGGTCGGCGATCGTCGGCGTAGGCCAAGCCGCGCACATGCTCAGCCTGCGCCCGAGGTCGGTGCTTCGTCTCATCAACGACGGCGAGTTGCCCGCCCAAAAGGAGTTCGGGCGCTGGCGCATCCTGCGTGCCGATGTCGAGATCCGTCGTGAGCTCGGCGCCCACGATGGCCGGCGATATGCGCCAGCCGCAGCTTGGGGTCTCATCTTCCTCGGGAGCGGAGGGCAGGCCCCGTGGCTCGATCGCATCTCCCGATGGCGCATCCGGAAGCAGCTCGCCTCACGACCATGGCCGGGACTGCGGCACGCCCTGGCTGATCGTGCCTCCCTGAGCCGCTATGCAGCACACCCCAATTCGGTCGCGCGTCTGCGTGACGAGCCGGACCTGATGCATTCCGGCCTCGGGGCGGCCGAGGCGTCCGGCGTCGGCGTGATCGGCGCCGGCGACCGGTTCGCGGCATACGTGCCCGACGAGCACCTGCCCGACATCATCGGCCGGAATCATCTGCGCCAAGACCCGGCCGGGCTGGTAGCCCTCCGAACGGTCCTGCCCGAAGCCCTTCCGAAGCCACTGCCGCCGGTGGCGCCGCAGGTGGCTATCGCGCTCGACCTGCTCGAAGACCACGAGCCACGGGCCAGGCAGGTCGGACGCGAACTCCTGGCCATGCTCGAGTCGGAGTACCGGGCGGGTGTCGATGGCCCTGCCCGTGGATGACACGCCGATGCTGGAGATCGAGTCATGGAGCGATGCCGAGGCGCAGCTCTGGGTGACGCTTCGCGAGGTCTGCGAGCTCTTCAGCGGGCTCCCATGGGTCCTCGTCGGCGGCCTGATAGTGCGTCTCCTCGAGGCCGAGCACGGGCGCGAGACCCAATTCGCGACGATGGACGTCGACGCCATCATCGACGTTCGAGCGATGACCTTGGGCAAGCGAGAGGCCGCCCAGCGGCTCCTCGACCATGGTTTCCAACCCGAACGGCCGGACGGCAAGACCGTCTACGGCTCACGCGGGCCGGCGACATCGTCGATGTCCTCCCGCCCGATGGGCTCGGATCGAGAGCAGACATCGTGACGGTCCCACCAGCGTCCACTTTCCGGACGGTCGGGGGGTCGAGAGCGCTACGGGGTCGACGGCGACTCGCGGTGTCGGTCGACACCAAGCAGTTCGAGGTCCCGGTCCCAGACCTCGCCGGGGCGATCGTCATCAAGGCGCGGGCCGCGACGAGCGCGACGACGAGCGCAACGAAACACGAGCGCGACCTTGCCCGACTGCTCACGCTCGTCGATCATCCGTACGAGATGCGCGACTCCATGTCCGGAAAGGAGCGCGGCTACGTGCGGCGGCATCACGCACTCTCCGACCCTTGTCACGCCGCGTGGTCACAAGTGGCGGACGCGGACCTTGGCTCACAGGGCCTCGCCGTCATCTGCGGCTGACTTCGACGTAGGCGGCCGATGATGGCGATCGACCCGGAGCAGCCACGCGTCAGCATCCGGGGTGGTGTTTGCGACGGATCGATGGGAGTGTTTGCGGAAGCTTCACAGGTCTAGCCGCGACGAGTAGCACGCGGCGAAACCAGCCTTTTCGTCAACAGCAGGTCCTCGGTTCGGATCCGAGTGTCGGCTCCACTCCCCGAGCATGAAGTGGCCCGTTTCGGGCTGCCTGCAAGCGGAAACGGCAGGGCCTGACCCCTGCGCGGCCAACCGCCAATCAGGCCGAGCCTATGAGTCGTGGCGGGCCTGGATCAACGAGTCGGGGCCGGTCTGGAGCGAGGTCGCAGGTGACATGCCTGTCCCCTGCCATTGACCGCGAAGCTGACTGGTCTCGATCGAAGTCAGGGCGGTGCGGCACGCCGCGCCCCGGTCCCAGAGAGGCGGTCCTCCTACAGCAGGATCGTCGTCGGGCTAGTCGAAGTCGAAGATGCCCCGCCCGGCGGAGAACTGGAGCACAAGCCCACAACGCTGGCAGATCTTCATGACGACCTTGTGGCTCGTGATGCCCCAGCGCGAATCAAGACGGCCCCGCTGCGTGTCGAACTCCGTGCCCTGGCACAGCGGACAGCGCAGCACCGGCCTGGATCGCTCATCAGCCTGCTCCCAGGTCATCGTCCTCTCCCTCCCTGCCAGTCGCTCGACACCATCCGGCGGCCATGGTCGGCGCGCGGTTCGCCATGGCCTCTCGCCGCCCAGCAGAGTGCCTGATACAACGAGCGACGTGCAAGAGGTTGGAGTCACCCCAGTCACGATCCGGTGATGCTGCGGACTCCGAACGTGCCGGGCGTTTTCACCTCTCGTAGGACGGGCGAGAGAGGCGTGGTTCCCGGCGCCGAGCTCGACGCCAGCGGTCTTGCTCCGGGCACCACTGTCCGCCTCGTGGGCGGCTGCCCGGTCAGGCGAGGCTAACGAGCGTGCGGCGCCCGATGGCATCGACGATGCTGACCTGCTGGACGTCACCGGCCTCGTCGCGATGCTGTCGGATGGTTCGAGGCTCGGCGATGACGTAGCTCACCGGCACCGCGCCCGACCCGTACTTGATGGTGAGGATCTGGCTCCTGCCGAACGTCTCGTATGCGACAGCGACCAGACGCTGGCCCTCCGCGAGGCGCACCTCCCCGGGCGTCCGGTCGGCCTGGCGCAGCACCAGCTCGCGCCCACCGTGCTCTGCCGTGGCCTTGGCGCACCAGGCGGGCCACTCCTCGCGTGGCACCTCGGTGATGTGGCCCTGGTCCTCTGCCGTCGTGTCTCGCTTGTCGGTCATGGCGTGCTCACTTCCCTGCTGGCTGACTGCCTACTAGGCTACCCGGCGTGACCGAATCGCTGGTGCGCTCCGTCCTCTCTGAGTCATCCGATGCGGCCGGGACCCCTCGCGCTGACGAGATGGTGGCAGGACCCGTTCCGGAGGATCAGCTTGCGTTCGTGGCGGTGAGCTCGATCAGTCTTCAGCTTCCCAACTCGCCACCATGTCCTCATGTTGCGGTTGCCCGTGTCGTCGCCTGTCTAGCTGCTCCCGAACACCTCGTCCCCGGCGACCTCGGCCAAGGGCTGGCCGCTGGCGTCGTAGCGGCGCATGACGACGCGGTCGAGATCCACCTCGAAGGCCGCGTCGTATGGCCAGGCACTGACCCAGACTCCGGCGTCGCTCGCCGCCTCCACCCGGGCATAGCAGTCCCCGGCCACATCGGTGCAGGAATCGACGTCGAGCGACGTCCACCCATCGAAGGGGGCGTAGCGGACGAAGTCGGCACCGCCGTCGAGCAGTCCACTCATCCAGACGCCGTCGGACACGGGCCAGACGCGCCCGACGGCGGTCGCCCCATCAGGTGTCGCGACGCGTCCGATGATCGCGCCCGATGCCGGGTCGAACACGAGGACGTCGCGACCGGCGAGCTCGTCGTACAGCGCGACGTTCCCCTCATGGCCGGCGGCGAGCCGCAGGCGAGGTGTGACGTAGGTGCCCGGCTTGGTGCGCGGCAGCGCCGCATCCACCTCGAGCTCCCGCGGGGTCTTCCGGCCCGGTTCGACGATGCCCAACCGCAGGGGACGTCGTGCATCCGCCTTGGCGCCCTTCTTCGAGTAGAGGACCACGAGGCCGGATTCTGTCGGGGCCATCGCGACCACCCGCGGGAAGACCTGCGTCAAACCGCCGGTCCAGCGGTCGAGGCGGGCCAGTGACCAATCGTCGTAGTACTCGAGGGTCGCTTCGGGAGTCTTCTTCCAGGTGAGAGCCCAGAGATCCTCGCCCTGGGTCGCAGCGGCGTTGATGAAGGTGGGCTTGCGTCCCGTCGGCACCGGATAGGCCTCGAGCTCAGTCGGGCCCTCGAGTGGGAGACGGATGAAGCACTCGAGCACGGGGGTCTCCCATTGCGCGTCCGCGACCGTGAGCCAGGCGGCCTCGCCGTCCGTCTGGACGTAGGGTTGGCCGCCATGTGCTGCCGGACAGTCCGGATGCGAGACGTCCCAGCGGTCCAGGACCGCTCCGGTGAGATGACTCACTCGCGTCACTGTGTCGTCTTCGTAGAACCAGAGGTCTCGGGCCGCGTCTTGCACAGGGGGTTCCGGAATCGGCTTGTGCTCCACGGGTGTGGGCTGCACGGGCGTGGGCGCACGTGTCGTTTCCGTGGGTGTGGGTGTCGGTGTGGCTTCGACGGGTGCAGGTGTCGGCGGCTCGGGTACGGCAGTGGCGGGAGTCCTGTCCTCGTCGACCTCCTCGACCGCATCCGCGGGCAGCCGCGACAGTCGCACCTTGTCGAGCAGCACGCCTATGTTGTCGCCGCCGTGCTGCTGGAACGACAGCCTGGCCTCGATATCTCGGTCCACCTCGATGTCGCGGACCACATGCTCGAAGCCGGTCATGTCGGGGCCATGGGGCATGCTGAATTCCCCGGTGAAGAGCTCACCCAGCGCCACCGTGACCGTTCCAGGCCCGGCGTAGGGATGGCCCGCAAGGTCGAACTCGAGCCGATACCGGCCTGGCGCGAGAGCGATCGCCTCTCTCGACACGAGCGTACCGCCGGCGTTGCGGCTGCCGTCGAGGTCGAGGAAGAGCCCGGGGTCCGGATGGAAGTCGTAGTACTCGTTGCCAAGGAGGTCGACCGTGCCTGACTCCACGGTCCAGTTCGCGAAGCCGCCGTAGTCGAGCATTCCCGTTTCGTCGTTCTCGTGGTCGAAGTCGTCTTCGAAGAGAACCGACGCTTCGGTGGTTGCCTCGATGCTGGGCCGCTCGTCTGGTTCGGGGTTCGCAACCACGAAGGTTGGCGGCACCAGCTCAGGCGCAACCGACCGCAACTGGCCCAACAGCTCATCGTCGAGGTCTTCCAGTCGGAACTCGGCTACCGGTCCGAACGATGTCTCGGCATCGAGAGTCACGGTCTGACCGACCAGGATCTCGGCCATGCCCTCGGAGGCCCGATCGTAGGCTTCGACCCCCCCTTCGATGGTGTAGATGTCGACGCTGTCTTCAACGTCGGCCAAGACCACGGAGTGCATGACGAGATCCACGCCCGCCATGTCCTCGGCGCCCATGAAGGCAAACAAGAGGCCGGCTCCGGCTTGGCCTACGCCCCAATGCTGCGCTGAGTCGTCATCGGACGTGGCGACAGTCGGCGTTGGTGTTGGACCCACCGACGCGATGAGAGCGGTGACGATCAACACGACGACCACGCGGGACCTGCAGGTTCTCTGCGCCGCTGCGATCCAGATCGTCGGAGCGAGCAGTGCCACGATGACCACCCCTGCCATGAACCGCAGCAACGTACCCACGACCTGGTCCCCCCGTCTGCGGGCGAGGCTCAGCCGCCCGCGCGGATGCTGGCGCATCGCTGCCAAGACGCACAAGTGCCGGCCGACCCAATTCGGCACGCTCGGTCCATCAGAACCCCGACTCACTCGTCCAGGCAAGGCCGCTTCCTCGGCCTCGACCGCGACGACCCGCGTCTCAGGCGCGAGTTCGGGTCTTGGCGCGGCGGGACGACCCGCCACGGTTCTCCCATCGCGTGGGGCTCCCCCTCGGCCACATCATCCTGCCTGTGGCGACCAGACAGAACCTCAACGTTGGCAGCGACGATCTCGGTGCGGTAGTGCTTCTGGCCGCGGTTGGGCAAGCGGCCATGTTGCGCCGCGCGGAATCCCAGGGAGCTGGTCCTCTGCGGGACTCGAAGCAGCCGAGGACGAGACCTTGGGTGACGAGCTCAGCCATGCCGTGGCGTCCCCAACGGCGAGAATCGCGAGGTCACCGAGGACACTCAGGTCACCGTCGGGAACCGAGTAGCCGATGGCGACGACATCGCCGTCCCCTGTCTGCGCCAGCGCGACGAAATGTGATGTCGCATGTGTGCTACGGTTGTCGCATGGTCGAAGTCGCATCTCGTGAACTGCGCAACCGGACGCGCGTCCTGCTCGATCGCGTCGCGGCTGGTGAGCACATCACGATCACCGTCGACGGCAGGCCGGTCGCAAGGCTCGTCCCGCCGGAGCCCCGCCCACGCTGGATGACGCGGGAGGTCTTCGTTGCCCGTGTCCTCGGTCATCAGGCCGATCCAGGGCTGGCGGCAGACCTCGCCGACCTGGCGCCCGGCACGACCGCCGACTTGCCGTTGTGACCGAACGGGGGCTCGCCGACACATCGGTGTTCATCGCTCGCGAAGCACGACGCACGGTCGATATCGAGGCGATGCCCGAGCGCCTGGCTGTCTCCGTGATCACGATCGGGGAACTACGCGCCGGCGTCCTGGCGGCCACCGATGCGGTCACCCGCGATCGTCGCCTCGATACGCTCACCGCGGCCCTGTCACTCGAGCCCATCCCGATCGATGTCGAGGTCGCGAACGCCTGGTCTCGGCTGCGACTCGCATTGCGGGACGCGGACCTGCGGATGCCGGTGAACGATTCGTGGATCGCGGCCACCGCGATGGCCCTGGATGTGCCGATCGTGACCCAGGATGACGACTTCCCGACGCTCGCGGGACTCGACGTCATCAACGTCTAGATACCTCTCAGGCACGACGTGGGCTCGGACGGACAAGGCCTTGCGTCCTCGCGATCCGTAGACAGCAGGTCCCCGGGACAGATCCGAGTGTCGGCTCCACTCCCCAAGCGTCAAGGCAGCCCGCTTCGGGCCGCGCGGTTGTGGACGCACCGGCCTGGCCCCAGCGGACCTCGCCCCGCACCCCATGCCACCGGCGTCCTCTGCAATGGTTCAGCATCGCCTCCTGGTTCGCGCTGCCCGGGCGCGAGGAGTGAGTCATCCCGTGGCGCTCGGCTCCCCCGACGCGCCCTTGCCTGCCAAGGAGCGAGTCAGCCTGGTCTCCCGCTCTCCGTACTCCGGCTCCACTCGGCTGGTCCCATCGGGGCGCCAGCCCAGGCGCTCATAGAAGGCTCGACCGCGCACATTGGCCTCGAAGACCCATAGGCTCGCCTCGGAGAAACCGAGCGACTCGAGGCGATCGATGGCTGCGGATATCAAGCGGACTCCGATCCCTTGCCCCTGTGCCTCGGGATGCACGTACAGGCTGTAGATATGTCCGGTTCGAGGGCGATCGGGATCCTCGCCCATCGTCACCACGCCCACGATCGCGTGACCAGGAAGCTCAGCCACGACGACCTCGCGACTGTCGGTTGCGCCGGTGAATGATCGCTGCCACAGGTCCCGCGCGCTGATCGGGTCGTACTGCTCTACCACACGATCGGGCAGCACACCACGGTAGGACTGCCGCCAGCATGCCAGGAACAGAGCAGCGACCTCCTCAAGATCGCCTGCGGAGGCACCTCGGAGCGAGACGTCGACCGTGCTCACGACGCCAGCGGCCGCGACGAGGCTTCGCGGGCGACCACGTGGCAGCTCACGAGGTGTCCCGCTCGGACCTCGTGGAGGAGAGGTTCGTCGGTCTCGCATACGGGCTCCGCCAAGGGGCAGCGGGGGTGGAACGGGCAGCCCGACGGCGGCCTTGCGGGGTCCGGTACCTCACCCGTCACCGACGCGACCAGCTCGCCCGGGGCCCTCGGATCGGGCACGGGAACGGCCTCGCGCAGCGCCCTCGTGTAGGGGTGGAGCGGTCGGTCCACGACGTCTTTCCAGGGTCCCGACTCCACGACGCGGCCCAGGTACATCACCGCCACTCGATCGCTGAGGTGCCGCACCATGGCCACGTCGTGGCTGATGAACACGTACGACAGACCGAGCTCGCTCGCGCAGCTGCGCGAGGAGGTTCATGATCTCGGCACGCACCGAGACATCCAGGGCTGAGACCGGCTCGTCGAGCAGGAGGACGCGCGGTTCCACGGCCAGGGCCCGTGCGATACCGACACGCTGTCGCTGGCCGCCCGACATCTCGTGGGGCAGCCGCTGCGCGAAGGAGCGCTGCAGGCCCACCATGTCGAGGAGCGCCGACGACCCGGTCGTCCCGACCCTCGGCGCCGCCACCGAGCTTGTGCACGATCAGGACCTCCTCGATCGTGTCGCCCGCGGTGCGGCGAGGGTTCAGCGAGGCGTACGGATCCTGGAAGACGAGCTGGATCTTCCGTCGCTGCTCCCGCAGGGCCTTGCCTCCGAGCGCTCCCAGGTCGACCCCGTCGAGCATGACGCGCCCGCTCGTCGGCTCCTCCAGCCGCACCAGGAGTCGCGCCAGAGTCGACTTGCCGCACCCGGACTCCCCGACGATGCCCAGGGTCTCGCCTGCCTCGACTTCGAGCGAGACGCCATTGACCGCGTTGACGATGAGGTCGGTGCCGCGGACCGGATACCGCTTGTGGAGGTCGATGGCCTCGAGGATCACCGTGTTGCCGGCCTCTCTCCGGTCACCGCCAACTCCTCCACGGGGACCCAGCACGCGACTCGTCCGTCCAGGCGCGGTTCCAGCTCGGGTCGCGTCAGGCAGACGTCGCGAGCCTGCCACGCATCGGGGCCGGAACGGGCAGCCCTCGATGGTCTCGCTGGGCAGGGGTGGGCGGCCCGGGATCATGGCGAGGGGTGGCCGGCTGTCGTCGGCCGGGTTGGGCAGGGACTGCGAGCAGCCGCTTGGTGTACGGATGCTGGGGCGCATGGAAGATCTGGTCGACCGGGGCGTCCTCGACGACGTAGCCGCCGTACATGACCACCACGCGATCGACCAGGCGGGCGATGACGCCCAGGTCGTGCGTGACCCACACGGTCGTCATCCGGAACTCGCGTGCTGAGGTGCTTGACCAGCGCGAGGATCTGACGCTGGATGGTGACGTCGAGCGCGGTGGTCGGCTCGTCGGCGATGAGCAGCGTCGGAGTCCATGGCCAGGGCGGTCGCGATGAGCGCTCGCTGACGCATGCCGCCCGAGAGCTCGTGTGGATAGGCCTTGGCCGTGCGCTCCGGGTCGGGCATCTCCACACGCGCCAGCGTCTCGAGCGATCGCCGCGTGGCCTCGTCCTTCGACACACCGTGCGCGGTCATCGACTCGACGACCTGGTCACCGATGCGCATCAACGGGTTCAGCGAGGTCATGGGGTCCTGGTACACCATGGCCAGCCGACGGCCACGCAGCTCACGCATCTCAGGCTCGGGGATGGAGCTGATGTCGACTCCTTCGAGACGGACATTGCCCTGGGTCATCTCCAGCGGCGGCGACAGCAAGCGCATCACCGACAGCATCGTCAGCGTCTTGCCGGAGCCGCTCTCGCCCACGACGCCGACCGTCTCGCCCGACGCCACACGCAGGTCGACCCCGTGCACGATGTCCTGATCCCCCCGCGCGCGTGCAGCGTCACGACCATGTCCTCGATCTCGAGGAGTGGCGTACTCACGAGCGGTTCTCGTGTCGGGGGTCGAGGGCGTCACGCAGCCCGTCGCCCAGGAGGTTGAGACCCACCACGAACACGATGAGTACGAGCCCCGGCGCGGCCATCGTCCACCAGGCGGTGGCGACCAGGTTCTTGGCCTCGAAGACCATCGACCCCAGCGCCGGCGTCGGCGGCGGTGTGCCCAGGCCCAGGTAGCTGAGCGCGGCCGCCGTCAGGACCGCCCACGACATCGAGAGCGTCACCTGCACGATGACGATGGACATGATGTTCGGCAGGAGGTGTCGGAAGAGGATGCGGCTCGACGAGAAGCCGAGCACGCGTGCGGCCTTGATGAAGTCGACCTCCCTGAGCGACAGCACCGGCGCCCGTGTCACACGCACGAAGATGGGGATGTAGACGATGGCGATGGCCACCGCCACGGTGAACCAGTTGCGCGTTGCCACCGACGCCAGGGCCAGCGCCAGCAGCAGAGGTGGGAACGCGAAGAGGATGTTGGTGAGGGCGTTGACGGGGCCGCGTACGCGGTTGCCGAAGAACCCCGACATCACGCCGAACGTGGTCCCCAGAACGGCCGAGATGAATACGGCCACGATGGCGACCTGAAGCGACGAGGCCACGCCGGCCATGGTGCGCGAGAGGATGTCGCGCCCGAACTGGTCGGTGCCGAACCAGTACGCCGCCGACGGTCCCTGTAGCCGATCCACTGGGTGCTGCGAGATGGGGTCGTACGGGGTCGCGCCGAGTACCGCGAGGAGGGCGAGACCCAGGGTGACCAGGGTGAGGATCAGGCCCGCCCTGCCGCTGCGGCTGGCCATCAGACGACGCCACAGGCCTCTCGCGCTGAGGCGGCGCTTCCTCGGCCTCGAGCCAGGCGACCTCGTTGGCGGTCATCCGGTCCGTACCCGCGGGTCGATGACGCGATAGAGCAGGTCCGTGGCAAGGTTCACGACGAGGAACAGCAGGGCGATGATGAGCACCGTGGACTGGACGACCGCGAACTCCTTCTGCTGCATGCCGATGAGGAACTGCCGGCCGATCCCCGGCACGGAGAAGATCTGCTCCACGACGACGGCCCCGCCAAGCAGGTAGCCGAACTGGATGCCGGTCATGGTCACGATCGGCACGAGCGAGTTGTGCAGGACGTGGCGGACCTGGATGCGCAACGGCGAGACACCCTTGCCCCGCGCCGTCCTCACGAAGTCCTGGCCCTTGACCTCGAGGATCGCGGAGCGCGTCGTGCGCATGATGGGCGCAGCCAGCGCGAAGCCCAGCACGATGGCCGGCAGCATCATCTGCTGCAGGTTCAGGCTCAGGTCTTCGAACGGTCGCGCGAAGCCCATGGCGTTGGGGTTGTAGCGCAGGACACGTGAGACGACGGTGAGCAGCAGGGCACCCAGCAGGAAGCTCGGGATGGAGAGTGCAGCAAGGCCGATGAACTGCGCACCCGCGTCTCGCCGGCTGTTGGGGCGCGAGGCCGAGAGCATGCCCAGGGGCACGCCCATGAGCACGCCCAGCAGGGTCGCCAGGATGCGCCAGCTCGAGCGTGACCGGCAACGAGGAAGCCGTCATCTCGAGCACGGACTGGCCCGTCCGTTGCGAGACGCCCAGGTTGCCGCTGGCGACCTCTGAGAGCCAACCGAGGAACTGCGCCACGAGTGGCTGGTCGATGCCGTAGTAGGCCCGCAGCGCATCGAGCTGCGCTTCGGTCATCATCCCGGCCTCGATGCCGAGGGACGCGGTGATCTGGTCGCCCGGAACGACCCGGAGCATGACGAAGACGAGGACGGCCACCCCGAGCAGGGTGACCGCCGCCTCGGCCAGGGTGCGGGCGACCCTCTTGCTGCGAATCACCCGCGTCCGTCGTCGTTCCCGGTATGTCGCACCGGTCTCGTTTCGACTACTCCACGGTCGTCGTGCGCAGGTACTGGTAGCAACTGGTTGTTGGGCATGGGGACGAAGTTCGTCACGTCCTCGGTCGTGGCCGAGTAGTTGTAGCTGGAGAACATCCACAGCCACACGGCGTTGTCCTCGAGCAGACTCGAGATGTCGTCGTAGATCTGCTTGCGCTCCGCCGGGTCGCTGGTGGCCTTGCCGCGCGCGAAGAGCTCGTCGAGTTCCGGCGAACTGTAGCTGGCGATCTGGTTAAGGTTGCCCGTGCTCGGGAAGTAACGCCCGTACATGACGTCGGGATCGGGCCGGCCGCCGTTGAGCGCCACGGCCGTGTCGAAGTCGGCAGCGAGCCAGCGGTCGACATAGGTGCCGATCTCCATCGGCTCGATCTGCAGGTCGATGCCCACTTCGGCGAGCTGGGCCTGGAGGCTCTGAGCTTCGTTCACCGAGGTGGCGTACTCGCCCTGCGACGACGATGGTCCCGATGGTGATCGCCATCGGCGTACCCGGCGTCGGCGAGGTACTGCTTGGCCTTCTCGACATCCCGCTCCGGGCAGGGCCGCGCGGACGGGTCGCTGAGGTAGGCCGGCGAGGTGATGGGGCCAACCACGGTACCCTCGCCGAGCGCCGCGGTGTCGAGCACCTCCTGGCGATCGACCGCGCACTGCATGGCCAGTCGCACGTTCGAGGTCATCGAGCGGCGGGACGGTTGTGATTGATCATGAGCACGTGGTACGCCAGCTGAGGCGTCTTCGAGACGCTGATGCCGTCGCCCTCCGCGGTCGTGGCCACGAGCGGGTCGTTGAGGATCGTGCAGCTGGACGTTGCCAGAGCGCAGGCCGTCGACGATCGAGGACTCGTCCGGGATGACCCGAAACTCGACGCTCGCGAGCGTGGGCTCGCCCTCGCGCCAGTAGGCCTCGTTGCCGACGAGCGTCAACGATTCGTTGGGCTTGCGGCTGCCGAAGGCGAACGGGCCGGTGCCGTTGGGCGTCGCTGCTGAGTCCTTCCTCGGTGTCGTCCTTCGACACGATGGCCATGTTGGGCCCCGCCAGACCGGCGAGGATGCCGGCGTCAGGGTTGGTGAGGTTCAGGACCACCGTGGAGTCGTCAGGCGCGTCGACCGATGCGACCGATGCCAGCGACGAACCGCGCCACCGCGCCCGTGGCCTCGTCGAGGATGGCATCCAACGAGGCCTTCACGTCGGCGGACGTGAGCGGCTTGCCATCGTGGAAGGTGACGCCTTCGCGGATGTTGAAGGTGATGGCCATGCCGTCATCGGACACGTCCCAGCTCTCGGCGATAGCGGGTACGACGTTGAGGTCCTGGTCGAACTCGACCAGCGAGTCGTAGACGAGCCCCAGCAGGGCGAAGGCCTGGAACTGTGTGGCCTTCCACGGGAACAACGTGTCCGGATCGCTCGTGACACCGACGACCAGGTCGCCCTTGTCCTGGGCGCCGGCGCCAGGAGCCACCAACGCGGCGGCTAGCACGGCCGTCATGGCGGCGGCGATGAACCTGGCCCCGACCCGGGCCAGTGTGGGTGAACGCATGATCGACTCCTCCTCCTCGGCGCGACAGCGAAAGGTGGGCACTCGAATGCCCGGCCTCGCATGCTGTCACCGCCCACATTGGAAGTCAACTTCGCGGAGGGCCCGACGGGCCGGGGTCGGGCCTCCACGGCCCCGCAGCAGGACCCAGGTGCGGCCGCGGGTCGTGGCACCTACACCCACCCAAGTCGCAGCTGCACCCACGCGAGGTGACACGCACCCGCACATGATGCGCGCGCTCTCGTATGCTCAGGCTGCGACAGGACGCGACGGGAGAGATCGACGACCGGCCCGTCACCCTCGATCGCACGCGATGGAGTCCTGGACATGCGCGTCATCGGCATGATCTCCGGCACGAGCGCCGACGCCATCGAGGTCGTGGTCTGCGACCTCGATGGCGAGCCGCCACGACTCGAGCTCGACGTCCTGGGTGCACGGACCGAGAGGATCGACATCGAGCTCCAGCGACGCATCCACGCCGCGGCCACCGTCGAGGGCAGCGATGTCGAGGGGATCTGCTTGCTCGACGTCGAGATCGCTGAGGCGTTCGCAGCGGCCGCGCTGGCAACGGTCGCGGAGATGAGTCTGGACCCTGCGGACATCGACATCATCGGGTCCCACGGGCAGACGCTCTGGCATGCCGTCCGCGACGACGGCACGGTGGCCGGCTCGCTGCAGGTCGGCAACGGCGCCCGCATCGCGGAACGAACCGGTATCACGACCGTCAGCGACCTGCGGTCGCGCGACATCGCTGCCGGCGGCCAGGGCGCACCCATCGTGGCCTACGTGGACTGGCTGCTCTCGCGTCATGCCACCGCGTACCGCGCGATCCAGAACCTGGGTGGCATCGGCAACGTCGCATACCTTCCGCCCCTCGCTGACCAGACGACGCCCCCGGCGGCCTTCGATACCGGCCCCGCGAACGTACTCATCGACGTGCTCATGACGTTGCTCACCGACGGGCGCCAGTCATTCGACCGTGACGGGGCCACGGCTGCGGGTGGCGCCGTCGATCAGTCGTGGATACGGGAGTTGTTGGCCCACCCCTACTTCGAGCGCCAACCACCGAAGACTACAGGGCGCGAACTCTTCGGCCCGGGGATGGGCAGCCAGCTCCTGGAGGCAGGCCGAGGGCGCGGCCTCAGCGACGAAGACATCGTAGCCACCGTTACCGCCTTCTCAGCTGACTCGGTCGCGGACCAGTACCGCCGTTTCCTGCCGGTGGCTCCTGATGAGGTCATCGTGGCCGGTGGTGGTACTCGCAACCCGATGATCATGACACGGCTCGCGCAGGTCCTGCCAGCCGGGACCCGCGTGTTCACCTACGAGGACCTCGGCTACGCCAGTCAGCAGAAGGAGGCCATGGCCGTGGCCGTGCTCGCCTACGAGACCTGGCACGGACGACCCGGTACGCTCCCTGCGTTCACCGGTGTCCACCACCCGGTGCTCATGGGCGCCATCAACCCCGGCCAGCGGATGCCTTCGCGATGACCGACCGAACGCCGACGACCGAGGCCCTCAATCCGCGCTCGAGCCAACTCGACACCATGAGTACGCTCGACATCGTCACGCTCATGAACCGGGAGGACGCCACCGTTCCGGAGGCCATCCGACCCGCATTGCCGGTCATCGCTCGAGCGGTCGATGCCATCGCCGAGCGGCTTCGGCGGGGAGGTCGGCTCTTCTATGCCGGTGCCGGCACCAGTGGCCGCCTGGCGGTCCTCGACGCCGTCGAGTGCGTGCCCACCTTCAGTGTCTCACCACGGCTGGTCACGCCCATCATGGCCGGCGGCGAGGCGGCCTTGACGCGCAGCGTCGAGGGTGCCGAGGACGACACCGATCTCGCGCGCCGCGACGTACGCTCGAAGGGCGTCGGCGCCCGCGACGTGCTCGTCGGTGTTGCCGCCAGCGGGACGACACCCTATGTGCTGGCCGCATTGCGGGAGGCGAAGGAGCTGGGTGCACTCACCATCGCCATCTCCAATGACCAACCTGCGCCCATCCTTGATGAGGCGGATCTGGGCATCGCGGCGGTCACCGGGCCGGAGGTGCTCTCGGGGTCGACACGCCTCAAGGCCGGGACCGCCCAGAAGCTCATCCTGAACATGCTCAGCACGACCACGATGGTCCAGCTCGGCAAGGTCCATGGCAACCGCATGATCGATGTCGCCGTCACCAACCAGAAGCTGCGGCGACGCGCCGTTGCCATCGTCGCCGACCTCGTCGGCTGTGACCAAGGGGCCGCCGCAGACCTGCTCGATGCGGCCGACGAGGAAGTCAAGACCGCAGTGCTCATGGGTCTTGCCGAAGTCGACGCTGCCACAGCCAGGGCACGCCTGGACGCAGTCGACGGCGTGTTGCGTAGCGCCATCGATGGGGCCTGAGCCGGAGCATCGGGACCTCGGCCAAGCCCGCGCTGCCCTCGGCCCGGAAGCCGATGCGGCCTGGCACGCCGGACAACGACTCTCGTTCGAGGACGCCATCGCCGAAGCGTCCGCGGCATGGCCAAGACGCCCTCCACAAGACACACTCCGACTCCGGGCAAGGACTGGTGGATATCCCTCCCGACAGGGAACATCTGCCGCTGACTCCCGCGGCGCTTCGACACCGTCAGCCCGCACGGCCGGCGAAGAGGCCTACGGGCCTCCTCGCCATTGGCAAACAGGAGGTCCTCGGGTTCAGATCCGAGTGTCGGCTCCGCTCCCCACGCGAAGCGGCCCGTTTCGTGACGTCTGTAGTCAGCACAGCCGGGCCCGGTCCCTGATCCCACCCCTGTCCAACCGGGCAGTCTCGCCCGTCGAGTCAGCGCAGCACCGAAGTCCGCTCTGGTTCTGACGTTCGGCCTATGCCAAAGGAACCTACGCCGCTAGGCAAGCGCAGGCCGAATCTCCAAGCTAGGTGGTGGCAAGGCGTGTCTCGCGCAGGAGGACGACGATGGAAACGCCGGTTTCTCGGGGTCCCTTGAAGAGCCTGATGACCTGGCTGGGCTCAGAGGGGGTGGAGTACGAGCTGCACGAGCATGATCGCTCGTTGACGGCATTGGCCACGGCTCGCGCTGAGGGAGTGAACCCTCGTTCGTTCGAGAAGGTCGTGTGGGTTCGTACCGAGAAGGGTGGGGATGCCCTCATCGTGCTCGATGCGGACGACCACCTGGATCTGAAGAAGGCGCGCGAGACACTCAAGTCGGGCCGCGTCACGCTCGTGTCTGAAGAAGAGATCTCGCAGATGACTCCGGATTGCGACCCAGGCGCCATGCCCGCGGTGGGAAGCCTGTTCGGGCTATCCACCTACGCCGACTTGGCCGTGCGCGACGAACCGGAGATCAGCTTCAACGCTGGCAGCCACACCGTCGCGGTGCGCGTCGATCGAGTCGCGTGGGAGAAGGCTCTGGGCGTGATCTACGCAGACCTGGCGGCAACCACGTGGCACGAGCCACCCTGGTATCGATCATGACGGTTACCTGACTCACGCACGCAGCGCGGGTCCAGCGCGGCTGCTGCGGTCCGGAGGTGGGAGATGCGAATCCTGGTTGCCACCGATGGCTCCGAGTGTGCCGACACGGCCGTCGATCTGGTCGCGGCGCTCGAATGGCCTCCCGGTTCCACCATCCACGTCGTGGAGGCGACCACCTCCGGCATCGCGGTGTTCGGTGGACCGTGGCCACCGATCCCGCCGGTGGATACGACTTCGTTCGACGCGAGCATCCTCGAGCAGGCGCAGCAGCGGGTAGAGGTGGCCGCCACACGACTGGCTGCACCTGGCCGGTCGGTCGAGACCTCGATCGCGAGCGGGCGAGCCGCCGACGTGATCACCTCGATCGCCGAGCAGGTCGGCGCCGGGCTGATCGTGCTGGGCAGTCGAGGGCACGGCACCCTCGAGACGATGCTGCTGGGCTCGGTCTCCTCGGAGGTCGTGGATCACGCGTACGTGCCCGTCCTGGTGGCTCGGAGTTCCTCCATCGACCGCATCGTCTTGGCTTGGGATGGCTCAGCCAGTGCGGAGCAGGCGGCGCAGTTCCTCATCGACTGTGACGCCCTCGCCAAGGCTGAGATACTCGTGCTCAGCGTGGCTGACATCGAGACGACCTGGTGGCCCGGGGCAGACATGTTCATGGAGGCGGCGCCGGCCGCGACCTATGTGGAGGCGGCGCCGGCCGCGACCTATGTGGAGGCGGCTGAGCTCTCGCGCAGTCAACACAAGCAGCTGGCTGCGGAGATGGCTGACCGCCTCCATGAAGCGGCACTCAGCGCCGTGCCGGAGCAACGCGATGGCGATCCGGCCGCAGAGATCGTGCGTCTAGCCCAGGAACGGGAGGCTGACCTCGTGATCGTCGGCACCCACGGACGGACCGGCCTCTCGCGCCTGCTGATGGGCAGCGTTGCGCGCAACGTGTTGCTGCACGCGCCGTGCTCGGTCCTGGTCGTGCGCAGTCAGCGTCCTGGGGGCGCGGAAATCCCGCCCGGCATCGCCTGAAGCCACGCACGAACAGACCGAGGGTGATGGGCGGACGATAGGGTACGTGTCGTGGTCAGCTCCGCCGGTGACTCGGCCAGCGCGGTCTGCACCCTTGTGACCGTGTCGAGCGAGGTAGCGGCCTCCGCCGACGTTGATCGGACGGTCGTGTGAGCCTGTCAGGCCCGATCGTGCCGGCGGAGGTATCGGGAAGCGCCATGCGGCACCCGCAGACACCCGGCCGTGGTCTACGATCGGGAGGTGGCAGACTCGCTGGCGGAGCGGGACGATCGTGCCCGACGAGCCCTCGGTAGGGTCCCAGGGATGAGCTCGAACGTACCGATGATCACACGGGCGTCAGGGGCGGCCACACGGTGGGAGGGTTGTGATGAAGCGGCAGTTCGTAGGAGCGGCCACCACGGTCACCGGCTCACAATTCCTCCTCACGTACCGACCAGGCGCCAGAGTGCTCGTCGACTGCGGCATGTTCCAAGGTCCTCCCTCGGACGTGGAGCGCAACCGCGCCGCCCTCCCCTACGACCCGGGCTCGCTGGACGCGGTGCTCCTCACGCACGCCCACCTCGGACCACTGCGGCTACCTGCCGGTGGTCGGTGCGCGAGACGGATTCGATGGGCCCGGTCGTGCTCACCTCTGCAACCGCCGACCTGGCGTATGCTGTCCTGACCGACAGCGCGAAGATCCAGCTGGAGCGAGCCCGCCGCGCCCCGATCGCCGCGAGACCATCGGGCGCGCCATGCGGCCGCGACGCCCGGCCGAGGTCACGATCGGCAGGCGGCAGACGAGGAGGCATCGCCTGCGGGCACAGCCCCCTGAAGTCAGGTTGCGCGACGACGAGCCGCTCTACGTCCTTGACGATGTCCTCGAGGCGAGCCGGCGGTTCGAGCCGGTCCGCTACGGCGAGCCACGGATCGTCGCGCCAGGCATCACGGCCACCTTCGAGGATGCCGGCCACATCCTCGGCTCGGCCATCATCGTCCTCGACGTCGAGGAGGCCGGGCGCTCGCTGCGGCTCGTGTTCTCGGGGGATCTGGGACGCCCCGGCACGCCCATCATCGAGGACCCCACACCGATCACAGCGGGTGCCGACTTCGTCATCACCGAGTCCACGTACGGTGGACGCCATCACGAGCCGGCGACCGAGGCGGTCGAACAGCTCGCCGATGCGGTGCGGGAGACCGCTGCTGGCCGTGGCGTCCTGCTCATCCCCTCCTTCGCGGTGGGCCGGACCCAGGAGATCGTCTGGCACCTGGACCGCCTGCTGAGCGCGGGCGAGATCCCGCACGTGCCGCTCTACCTGGACTCACCGATGGCGTCGTTGGCGAGCGACATCTACCGCGAGCACCCGGGCTACTACGACGAGGAGACGAGCCAGCTGCTCGCTACCGGGGAGACGCCGCTCGACTACCCCGGTGCGGTCGTCGCGGACACCTTGCGCCGCTCACGGGCCATCGCCACGGCGCCGCGGCCGATGATCATCGTGGCCTCCAGCGGCATGCTCACCGGCGGGCGTGTGCTGAACCACCTCGCCGAGCTCATCGACGACCCGGCCATGACGCTGCTCTTCGTGGGCTACCAGGGCCAGGGCACACTGGGCGCGCACATCCAGGCGGGCGCCGACAGGGTGAAGCTCGAGGGTGCACAGCGGGAGGTCCGCTGCCGCATCCGCACCATCGACGGGTTCTCCGCACATGCCGACGAGACGGAGCTGCTCGACTGGCTGTCCCACTTCGCCCGCGCCGCGCGCAAGACGCAGCGGGTCTTCCTGGTCCACGGCGACCCGGAGGCATCGGCGGCCCTGGAGCCCAAGGTCCGGGCACTGGGCCTGGAACCCTATCGACCGGCCTGGCGCGAAGAAGTGGTCCTAGGCGGATCACCGACGGCGGCCAGCGGCTGAGCGGCCGCGGTCCGGTGCGGCCGGCACCAACTCGCCTGGCCACCATGACACCGCTCGAGCCGTGCCGTGCCCGGGGTCAGGACCGTGACTGTCCGCGAGCCAAGACAGCGGGATCCACGGAACCAGAGTGGGGCCGCAGCGGTCGCGGTCGAAGGTGGACCGGACCTCTTCGCCGTTCGAGGCCCGGCAATGCCTCAGCAGATGACGATGGCGCGTTCGCGGCTCACGTCCGACCGAAGCTTGCGGTCCACGACCACCCGGAGCCGATAGCCCACCTTCAGACCCGGGGCCTCCAGGGTCGGTGGCAGGTCGGCCGCCACGGGAAGCGTCACCGTGGTCCCGTCTAGTGAGTCGTGGTCGACCGGCACGGACCCGACGACCAGCCCCAGGTCGGTACTGGCGTCGACATCGAGCTTCAGCTCCACACGTGCCGAGCGACCACCGGGCGAGCCCGGCCACGCGATGCCCACCGCGAGCGCGGAGCCAGCGGCCACGGGCGGCAGCGGGTCCACGCTGATCGTGGCGTCCTCGTCGGTGACCGCGTCATTCATGGCACCTGAGGGCAGCGTGAGCACGCCAGCCCGGAGCAGGTCCGGATGCTGGCGGACATCGACATAGGCACAGACTCGTTCGTCGGCACCCAGGCTGATGTCCCAGTGCGCCTCCAGGGCCCAGGCGATCGCAGCGACACCGGCGTGCGCCGTGGGTGGCCCCAGCCGAGGGGCCGGGATGGTGAACGGCAGCTCGATCAGCTGTCCGGCTTCGAGCGATGTGGGCAGCGCCGGGTCGATGAATGGCAGCGAGTCGATGGCGGATCCGTGCACTTCGACCCAGCTGAAGGTCTTTGTTGCGGCGGTCGCGCTTGAGCCACCCCCGCCCGAGGGCTTGCTGGCGGCCGACTCGGCCACGCTGGGCTGCTTCGTGACGGAGCGAGTCTGCTCGGTCAAGCGCATACCCACCAGCCGCAGCACCGCGGAGCGCGCCCGGAGCTCCCGCTGGGCCCGGATGCGGATACGCCCGCTGATGGCCTCGCCGACGCGTGCCGGCTCGTCGAGCTCGATGGCGCCTTCCAGGCCCGGCGTTGGACCCGGAACCAGCTCCCGCAGGTCAGTCATCGCGAGCGGGTGACTGCCCCGCGGACCGGACAGCCGCAGGGAGTCGAGAGCGTTGAACGGTGCAGGCACGACGCCGGCGGGTGACACCGGCAGCTCCTTCAACGCGGACAGGTCAGTCGCCCACGTGGTCGTGCCGCCGATCGCGGCCCGAAACCCTGCCTGACTCATAGCTGCCTCTCCTCGACTTGCGGGGTCTTCACCTTCGGTCACGCGTCCTGCGGTCGTCAAGTCGGGATGCCGGGAGGACACACACCGGCCTTGCGCCGGGTGAAGCCTCTGGGTGCAGGACTCCATGATCCGTGCGGTGTCGGCGCGACTCCACGAGCTCATGGATCGGCACGGCCGACGATCAGAGCTCCCTTGTCACCGGTTCGTTGAGAGAGCAGTTGCTGTAGCGACTTCACGGGCACCCAGGCGGGTTGGTGACCCTCTTCAGGCGCGTCCTGGCGAAGTAAAGACAGCTCGGGTCCAGACGTGAGCACTTCCCAGACGCGCCGAGGCGCTCTTTAGACCCATCGTGCCGACCAGACGCGGAGACGCCGCGGATCTGGACCGGAGGCAACGATGCACGACCATCACATGCGAACGCTTTCTCGTGACCGAGTCAACCAGATGCTGGTTGAAGCCGAACAGCAGCGGCTCGCGCAACAGGCGAAACGTGCCGGCCGCACCATCGACCGTTCGCGGCACCGAGGCCAACCCACGCAGCGACCGACGGGCAGGCTCAAGCGGCTGCGGACCGGACTCATCTACGTGCGCCATCTCATCCCAGCCCGGTAGACCGCATCGACGATCAGCGCGGGATCCTGCCTATGATCGTGCCCATGGCTGCGAGGATCACCAGCGCGGAGCTGGTCGGGAGGACCGAAGCGCTCGAGCAGCTGCTCGCGCCGCTGACCGACCCCGCTGTTGCTCAGGCTCGGCACGTCGTCGTTACCGGCGAGGCAGGGGTCGGCAAGTCTCGCCTCCTCGTACGCGCTGGTGAGGTGGCCAAGGAAGCGGGTGTCAGCGTCCTGGCGGGCGGCTGCGTGAGCATGGGCGATGCCGTGCTGCCGTTCGCGCCATACGCCGAGGTGATACGCGATCTCGTGGCCCAGGACGGTTCGGTCCAGGCAGCCGGCATGGCGGGCTGGGGGGCACGCGACCTTGCACGGCTGGTCCCGGCGCTGGGCGGATCCGAGGGTCCGGAGGAGGCGGACTCGGTGGGCCAGCTGCGCTTGTTCGAGGCCCTTCTCGACCTGCTTCGACGGGTCGCATCGCGAGGACCACTGATGGTGCAGCTCGAGGACATGCACTGGGCCGATGCCGGCACGCTGGCCGCGACATCGTTCCTGTTCAGGTCGATCCGTGACGAGCCCGTCAGCATCGTGTGCACGGTCCGCGCCGACGAGATCGGTGGCCACCAGGAGCTCAGACGGTGGCTCGTCGAATCCAGCCGATCCGAGCGTGTCCGGCGTCTCGAGCTCGAACCTCTCGACGCAGACGAGTCAAAGGAGCTGGTTCGCAACATCACCGGGAACGACCTCGCCCCGACCGCGCTCGAAGACATCCATCGACGATCGGACGGCAACCCCTACTACATCGAGGAGTTGCTGGCCTCGGGCGCTGCCGGAGACCGCTACCTGCCCACGTCGCTTCGCGAGGTGCTGCTCGCGCGCGTGGACGGGCTCGACGGTCGATCACAACGGTTGCTTGCCGTCGCAGCGGTCGGTGGACGCGAGGTTGATCACGGTGTCCTGCTCGCGGTCGATGGCCGCTCGCAGCGAGATATCACCGATGACCTGGAGCGGCTCGTGCAAGTGGGGCTACTGACGCCGGTATCGACGTCCTCGCGCGATGGCTACGCGTTCCGCCACGCCTTGCTCCAGGAGGCAGTACTGGGATCGATGATCCCGTCGGAGCGGCGGCGCCTGCATGGTGAGTACGCGGCCGTACTCGAGGCGCGCGGCGATACCGCCTCCAGGGATGTCCAGCTCCTGGTCGGCCTGGCCCACCACTGGCGGGAGGCTCGAAGCGACCGAGCGCTGCGTGGATCGATCCAGGCAGGCGATGCGGCGATGGATGCATATGCGTTCGCCACGGCGGGCGTCGAATTCGACCACGCCCTGGAGCTGTGGGACGACGCGGCGGGCGCGCGACCGGACGATCTCGATCGGGTGGACCTCCTGGTTCGATCGTCGCTCGCGGCATGGTACGCAGGCGAACACCGACGGGCAGTCGCCCACGCGCGCGAGGCGTTGGGGGAGCTGGACGACGAGGCATCCCGCCGCACCGAAATCGGGGTCCTGTTGGCACGAACGCTGTTCAACTCGGGAGACTGGAGCGGTGCGGTCGAGGTCTTCGAACAAGCGCTGGAAGCGGCGCCGCCGCCGCCAGACCTGGCGCGGATCAAGGCCCTCGCAGGCCTCGGCCAGGGATACATGCTCCTGGGCTGGCTGGCCAGGTCTCGCCCGCTCTGCGAGGAAGCCATCGCCCTGGCTCGCCACATAGGAGCGCGAGACCTGGAGGGGCACGCCCTGGACACGCTGTCGATCTGCCTGGCAGGTCTGGGCGAGATCGACCCGGCCATCGAAGCCATCGACTCGGCGCTGGCGATCGCCGAAGAGCTCAGTCTCCCCGAAGAGATCGGTCGGGCGCTCATCAACCGCACGGACGTGCTCGACTGGGCCGGTCGCACACGTGAGGCGCTCGAGAGGGTTCACGAAGGCGTCAGCGTGACGGCGAGCCTGGGCCTGGAGTCCAGCATCGGCGTACTGCTTCGATACAACGGCGTCCGCTGTGCGTACCTGGTGGGGGAATGGGGCGAAGCCGCCGACCTGCTCGCTGAAGCTGACCGGCTTGCCAGCCCGGACATCGGCACCGAGGCCTATCGAGCCGAGTACGCGTTGAACTACCTGGTCAGCGTCGGAGCGCCGGAGGCCACGACGACCTGGAACCGGGCCCGCCAGATGCGCTCGGAGCACCCCCCCACAGTGACCTCGACGACGCCATACGCAGCGGCCATCGAGGCCGCCTGCTACGAGGAACGCTATGACGAGGCGGTCGAGATCGGCGAGGAGTGCCTGGAGCTCCTGCAACAGATCGATGGCCAGTGGCGACTGCATGAGGTCGGACTCGCCATGGCCTGGCCCCTCGCCGAGCTCGGGCGTGCGGCGAAGGCCTTGAAGGCAATGGACCGATGGCATTCGACGCGTGCCCGCCTCGACAGCCTGATCAAGACGATGCGGCAGACGCGCGACGGGTACGCCGAGCCGACAGGGCCGTTACGGCAGGTCCTGCTGGCCTATGACGCTCACGTCGAAACGGAGCGGCGCAGGCTGGATGGCACCGATACTGCCGAGGAGTGGCAGGCGGTCGCCGTGAGGTGGCAGGATGTCGAGCGACCACTCTTCGAAGCGTACGCCCAGTGGCGCGCGAGCCAGGCAGCCGATGCTGCGGGCCAGCACGAGATGGCCGAGAGGGCGCTGCGGAGATCACACAAGATCGCACACGGCCTCGGTGCACGACCCCTATTGGACTTGCTTGACCGGACCGCTCGCAAGCTGCGGATCCGGCTGGGAACGGACCACGGGCCGACCGGCTCGGCAGACGCGCAGTCGCCGTATGGCCTCACGCGACGAGAGCAGGAAGTGCTGCAGCTGGTGGCCACAGGCCGGACCAACGCCCAGATCGGCGAGGCGCTGTTCATCAGTCCATCGACGGCCGGAGTCCACGTGTCCAACATTCTCTCGAAGCTGGGTGTGTCGACCCGGACCGAGGCAGCCAGCGTGGCGGTGCGCGACGGCCTTGCACGCCCCTGATCGCACGCCGGCGCCGTCAACCTAGGCCCGGAGGGCCATCACTTGACTGCCCCTGCCGTCATTCCGCAAATCAGGTACCGCTGGAAGGCGAAAGCGAGGATGAGAGGCGGAAGACTCGCTACAACGCCAGCGGCAGCGATCTTCAGGTGCTCAAGACCAAGCTTGGTGCTGAACTCGCCGATAAGCACCGGCAGGGTCTTCGCCTCCACGTTGGTCAGGGTGAACGCGTACAGGTACTCATTCCACGCCACCACGAAGGCGAACACCGCGACCGTGATGACTCCTGGTATGGCGAGCGGCAGCGTCACGCGCAAGAGTGCACCCAGGCGAGACGCACCGTCGATCATGGCGGCTTCTTCGAG
This sequence comes from uncultured Chloroflexia bacterium, assembly GCA_963712745.1. Lineage (GTDB taxonomy): Bacteria > Chloroflexota > Limnocylindria > Limnocylindrales > CSP1-4 > JAFMJV01. The sequence goes on from CAVQJC010000005.1 coordinate 371,233, forward strand.
CTCACGCGGGATCGTCGCGAAGTAGCTCCGCAACATCCAGATGGCCAGAGGGAGGATCAGGGTCATGTACACGAGCACGATGCCCAGCTGCGTATCGAGAAGATCCAACTGGCGGAGAATCACGTACATCGGGATGACGATCGCGATCGGCGGGACCATCTGGACGCTCATCGCGCCGAACAGGTACTGCTTCCGGCCGGGAAACCTGACCCGGGCGACTGCGTACGCAGCGAATACGCCGAGGCCCAAGGCGAGAGCCGTGGTGCCCGAGGCGATGATCGCTGAGTTCCGCAGCGAGGAAAGGAAGAGCGACGTGTTCGACGATCCCCCCCCGGTCGAGGCGAAGAGGTCGCGGTAGTTGTCAAGCGTGAGCCGATCAGGAATGAGCTTCGTCGGGATCTCGAGCAGATCGGCCTTGTAGGAGAGGGACGAGATCACCATCCAGGCATACGGCGCAAGCGTCCAAACCATGATCAGAACGACCGCCGTGTACAAGCCGAACCTGCTGAGCCGGTGACGCCAAACCACCTTCCTCGGCTTGTGCGCGGTCGTCGCCCTCGCTGACGGGCTGCTGGGCACCTCTACATCTCCACGATCGACTTGTGGGCCTTGCGGATATAGATGACCGCCGGCACGAGGAGCAGGAGCGCAACGGAGTAGGCCATGGCAGCACCGAGGCCGAACCGCAGCGACCTGAACGTCGTCGAGTAGATCCGAAGGGACACGAGCTCGGTCGAGCTCTGCGGTCCGCCTCCGGTGATGATCTGCGGGATCTCGAAGGTCTGGAACCCCCAGATCAGCTGGAGCAGACCGGCAACGATCAGGATGGGCAGGATGAGTGGGAACGTGACGTAGCGGAACCGCTGCCATGCCGATGCTCCGTCGATGTGTGCCGCCTCATAGGGCGCAGTCGGAATCGCCATCAGGGCCCCAAGGAGCAACAAGACGGTGAGGGGCGTCTCCTTCCAGACATTGGCCAGGATGATGAGGCCCATGGCCCAGTTCGGATCAGCCAGCCACACCTGGTACTCGTCTATCAGGCCCAGCTGAAGCAGGACGGCGTTCAGTGCGCCGAAATCAGCGTTGTAGATCCACTTCCACATCGATGCCGCGACTACCGCCGGCAAGGCCCAGGGAAGGATGATGATGGCACGTGCCAGTCCACGACCCCTGAAGGCCTGGGTCAGGACGAGGGCGAATGCGATGGCGAGTGGGAGCTCGATCGCGATCGATGTCAGTGAGAAGACAGTCGTGGCTTTGAGCGAATTGAGAAACCGCTCATCGGTCGCCAGCCGGATGTAGTTGTCGAGCCCAACGAAGGCATCGTTCTGCGGTCTCGCGAGGTCCCGCTGCTGGAAGCTCAGGATCAGAGCGTTGACGAGCGGGAGAAGAACGACGGCGAAGATGGCGATGAGCGCTGGGGTGGCAAGGGCGAGACCGAATCGGCGCTCTGCGGAGGAGTCGCGACCGCCACCTGCACTCAATCTCTCACCTACCTCCCAGCCCTCCCGAACTCACACCACCATCGCGACAAAGGGCCACCGTTGACATCCAACGGTGGCCCGCGTACCGGTCCTGAGAACGATTACTCCGGTCTACTTCTGCGTCGGTTATTGGACGCAGTTGAACTCGTCAAGACCAGAGGCGATCGCGTCGAGAGCCTCCTGGGCCGTCTGCCCTCCACCGAGTGCCTTGTGGATCTCGGCTGTGCTGATGTCGACGAGGTCGGCGTACCAGGTCAGGGTCGAAAGGCCGCGAACCGATCCGAGCTGGCTCGAGAAGGCCTCCCATTCTGGGTACTGCGCCACCAGGTCGGGGTCCGTGTACAGGTCGACCCAGATCGGAAGCATGCCGATCTGCTCGGCCATGAACCGGTTCGTCTCCTCACTCGTCATGTACTCGATGAACTTCCAGGCAGCCTCCTTGTGCTCGGAGTTGGCCGGGATGGCGAACCCTTCAGGAAGCGTCAGCGAGGGCGCACCCGCGGGGACAGTCCCGATCGCCAGCTCTCCCTGGATCGACGAGAGGGCGTCGTCTTCGGCGAACGCCACGAGGCCTGGAATGCCCTGGGGCATGAACAGAGACCGTCCAGCAAGGAACACATCCTGGGATGCAGCCTGGTCGAATGTGAGGCCGGCCGGATCGGCGACTCCGTTGGCCAGGGAGTCGATCATGTACTGCAGGCCCTCGAGGGTCTTCGGATCGTCCTGAGCGACGATGCACGATGCGTCGTCCACGATCTCGCCGCCGAATGCATATGTCCAGAAGTGGAACTCGTTGCCGAGGGACCACTCCTGGTTCCAGAACGGTGCAAGACCATGCTCGACGACCCCGGCAGCGGCCGCCGCTTGACTCTGTTCGGTGAACTCCGCCCAATCCTGCGGGGGAGTGTCGAAGCCAGCTTCGGCAAGCTTGGCCTCGTTGTAGAAGAAGAACCTTGTGTCGTTGTTCCAGACGAGACCGGTGATGGAACCATCAGGACAGGTGAACAGGTCTACCAGTCCCTGGATCATCCCGTCGGTATAACCAGCTGGCATGAAGTCGTTGAGTGGGGTGGCCCAACCGGCACCGCACCACTGCGCGACCCAGCCGTTGTCGAACTCGACGACGTCATAGGCGCTACCGCCCGTCGCGAGCTCAGGCACGACCTTGTCGGCTACTGAGTCCCAGTCGCTCTGAATGAGATTCACCGAGATCCCGGTCTCTTCCTGGAACTGGTTGATGCGAGCCTCGAAGGCGGTACCCATGTCCGCCTCGTGGGCCGGGAAGATGACGGTGATCTCCTCAGACGCATCCTGCGCCACCGCCGTCGTCGCGCCGAACGCAGCGACGGTCAGGGACAGCGCCAGCGCCCCGAGTACCGATCCCCGTCCTGGATGCCTGGTGAGTGCTTGATCGCTCAAGGTGAACTCCTCTCGTTGTCGTCCTTGTCGGCGACTTGCAGACCCCAATGAGAATGACCGAGTTTGCGCGTTATCACAACTGGTCTGTTGTCTCCTGTGCACTGCTCCCGGGCGTGCGACGCATCGGCTGGGCAGGCCTCGGTGGCAGCAGATGGACGGAGTGCCGGCGGACATGCCCGGTCGATCGGCTGTCTGTCTGCCCGGATCCGAGCGCGGACGCCATCATCGGCGGACGTCAACGGACGCTATGAGGCTGATTCGTGAGGGACGGCGCGACGACGCTGCTGGCCCAGCGCTACTCGGCGGAGCAGGACGAGGCATTCGTGGCAGGGATGAGGGCGCGGTTTGGGCCATAGCCCAACGCCCCCGATATCATCAACGCGATACGTGCCATCGGCATATCCGAGGCCCTTCAAGTGGTCGGCGACAGTCTTCGCCGTAGCGGATTCTCAATTCGGAAGCTCCGGATGCTGATGGATGTGCCGGAACCAGCCAGTCACTTGCCGCGCAACGTCATCCGACTGCCTGTTGATCTCGTCCCGGGTATCACCAGCCACGTTCGATCCCTCCTCGTGAGCGCGGGCGTGCTCGGCACGAGACACTGCGCGACAGCCTACGCCTGCTCGGGCCTCCTCATCGCTTCTCTGGCACGGTCATCCCGATGTGATGCTCGGCCGGCAGCCTGCTAGCGCTCGGATAGCCAGACGATGACGGTTGGGCCGTCCGAGGGTCGCGATCCAGGGGCCCCGGTCGGGCTCGTCCCTACAGCTTGCCCACGACGTGGGCGAGTACTTGCGACATCTGGTCGTGGGGGCTGAACTCCACCATCCTGACCGCTTCCTCGACCACGATGGTGTGGCCTGAGGGCCAGTAGTAGATCTCGCCTGCGCTCACGACCTCTTCGGTGCCGTCCTCGTAGTACACGCGGATGCGGCCCTCGATGACGAACCCCCAGTGCGGACACTGGCAATGGTCTCCCTCGAGACCTTCGAGCATGGGCCGGAAATCCAGGCCGGCCGGGTACTGCATGTACGCAGTGGTCATCCCACCCCAGTCCTGCCCACGGATCATCTCTCCGAGGGCTTGATGAGCGATCGGGAGGTCCTTGACGTTGCTCTTCATGTCCGCTGTCTCCTCGTGGCTGACTGGAACAGGTCCGCCACCTCACGCCGGATCGGCCACGCCGGGCGGCATGGGACAGCGCCGAGGCCCGGCGGACCCCGAGTATCGAGCATGGCGGGTACAGGCCGCTGGGGGTGTCGCCAACCCGACGCGAGGGCAGTCGGATGTTCGTCAGCCCAGAGGGATGCGACCGGCGCGTGATACGAGGGATGGTCGCAGTACAGGCGCCGTGCTGCTCACCCGCGTGGTAGGTGACCAACGAGTTCGCCCGACAGGGGCTCGGCGATCAGGATGGGGGGTCGTGCGGGAGTGCGAGGCGTCCCATCCGGAACGTGGCATAGGGGCCGGGGAAGAGCAAGTTGGAGACACGGGACGTGTAGATGTCGGCATAGCGCTCGATCTGGCGAAAGAACAGGCTCTTGTCTTGTTTGGCCCGCGTCAGCGTCCCCCACCCCTGGTTCTGCAGTCGACTTGCTTCATCTTTCAAGGGGGCCATGAGCTCGTTGAGCTGGGACAGTTCGGCCTCTGTCTCGGCTATCGACGCGAGGTGGCCTTCGTTGGGCCCCAGCGGATCGGCATGGCCTTCGGCGGCTCGGAGTTGGGCGAGTCGTTGGGCGCCTAGCTGAGCTTCGAGTCTCTGGCGGTGGTCGATGAGCTCACTCAGACGAGCCTGGGTCGGCTTGAACTCGGCAAGAGCGCGGATCTCCGCCTCGAGTTCCTGAAGGATCAGAGCTGTTCTCCAGCGACGCAGAGCTTTGGAGTAGTGGACGTCGCCGTAGAGGTGGTCGCCCACATAGAGGATCTCGTCGCCGATGAGTCCAAGGCTCTCCTCCAGAAGCTGTGCGTTGCCGCCGTAGAACACACCGCCACTGCCCAGGGGGCCGAAGTGGGGTTCGAGCAGACCCCGCTCTTCGTCCACGACCCGGTATAGCGGGTTCGACGAGGTGAAGAACCCCGGCTTGGCTGATGAGACGACCACGATCTCGAACAGGTCGCGCCACTTGTCGCCGCCTCTCAGGAAGGGGTCGAATGTGTGGGTCATGATCTTGTTCGTGTAGCTCCACTCGGAGTTCGTGATGAGCATGAGGAGCTTTCCTGACACTCTCTGGTCAAGGAGACTCGCCACGATGTCCCCATCCAGGGAGATGAATCGTCCAGGGTCCGCCAAGACGCCCTTCTTGAGCGTTCCGTCCCGATGGATCCAGATCGACCGCGTCCACTACCGCGGCAAACATGTCTCGATACCCCATGCCGCCGGGAAGCCTCCCAGCGTCGAGAAGCTCTACGCCTTGGGCGAACAGGCTCGCTTCTGAGAGCGAGAACAAGGAATTGAGCAGGACGTAGCGGTCCTCTGACAGGTCGATGTGAGTTCCCAGATAGGTGCTTCGAACCTCGTCGTGGTCCAGGAACCGACTGCCGTGTTTTGCCCTGACGACCCAGCCGAAGCGAGTTGCCTTGACGAGGTTCCCGAGGTCTTGATCGACCACGAGCCCTCGGGCTGTCGAGGTGGCATCGAATGAGAGGGCCCCGACTGGCCAACCGAGTTCGGCGAGGAGACTGCTGGCGTGGGAGAAGGCGAACTCCTCGAAGGCCTCCGCCTTGTACTGCGTGAGGGTGTAGTCCATGTCGTAGCCGACCGCACGTATCGACTTCATCTTCAAGGTGCGATTGGCGAAGACCCGACGTTCGGGAGCGGGTTCGGGAAACTGTCTGTCACTGGCCGTCATCGTCGAAGGGTAGCGCTTGGCACATGCCTTCCTGGAAGCCACTTCAGGCGGCCGGCGACCGCGGGGTAGCCGTCAAGGGCCCACGCTACGTTGATGTCGCGGGCAAGGGTCGGGTCAACGACTACTGGTCAGTTCCGCTCGCTCCAGGCGTAGTGCGCTGGTGGTCGGGGACACGGAAGAGGCGGTCGGGGAAGGACGCGAAGATCCCGCCCATCCAACGCACATGTTCCCCGCGCCCCGCGGCCACGGGTGGGGGTCGAGCGGCCATGTCCTCTACATTCGTCAACAGCAGGTCCTCGGGGCAGATCCGAGTGTTGCCTCCATTCTCACTGCTGCTGCTGCTGTCGTGCGCACTCGACAGCGGCCCCTGGCCATGGCGTCGGTCACGGGCTGGTCACAGCGTCAGTGCGCCAGATCGGTACGACCGTGACTCCGTCCTTGGCCCTACCAGGGATCGCTGCTGGAACATCACTCGCCGGGGTGGTCATCGGCCCCCCCTTCGC
>CAVQJC010000006.1:0-405132 GCA_963712745.1 uncultured Chloroflexia bacterium
TCGGGGGCCAGGCTCGACACGTCGCCGGCATCGACGTCGTCCTGGGACGGAAGCGCCCACTACGTTGTTCCCCACAGCCGACGTTGAGCCGTACGCGGGGCCACTCGAAAGCGCGAGTCGGTCACGGGCGACCACCACCGGCCTTCCGGCGTGCGCGGCCGGCCTTCCGGCGTGCGCGGTAGGCAGCCACGCCCTCTCGGGTCGTGCAGGTCTCGGAGCAGTGCCGGCGTGAGCGGTTCTTGGAGGTGTCGATGTAGACGTCGTCGCAACTGGACGAGGAGCAGGTGCCGAAGCGCTCCCAGCCACCGTCGATGAGCGCCACGCCCAGGCCCATGGCGGTCACTGCCCCGAGGTCCATGACCGGGTCCCCGCTCCCGGGCTCGAAGTGGAGGTGAGGCGCATCCCCGTGCACCGAGATGCGGGGCCTGGCCGCGACCGACAGCAGGATCTCGTTGATGGCCGCGGCCGCACCCTGCGTATCGTCGGCATCCCATACAGCGCGCAATCGCGAACGCAGCGCCCGCACGGCACGCAGGTCCTTGCGGGTCAAGCCATGGGCCAGGTGCGCCCAGTCACCCAGCTCGGTGCGGATGAAATCGGCCACATCGTCGGGCGTCTGCAGCGCATCGCTACCGGTGACGACATTCAGCGTGTTCGTGAGCTTGACGGCCAGCTCGACCGGCTCGTCACTGTAATGAGAGAAATCCACTTGACTCGTTACCTTGGCGCGGCCTATCCTGTAACCAGTTAACCTTACTTCACCACTTACCGTCAACCGTTCGCAGGACGTTCGCCATGGGCCGAGCCACCGACCGCAGCAGGATCATCCTTGCCCTGGCGGCCGTCTACTTCATCTGGGGATCGACCTACCTCGCGATCCGCTTCGGCATCGAGTCCTTTCCCCCATTGCTCCTCAACGGGGTCCGCTTCACCATCGCGGGCCTCATCCTCTACTCCGTCTTGCGGTGGCGAGGGATGGCCGGACCGACCCGGGTTCAGTGGTGGAACGCGGCGCGGGTGGCGGCGCTGCTGCTGGTCGGCGGTGTGGGGCTGGTGTCGATCGCCCAGGAGGTCGGGGTCGGCTCCGCGCTCGTGGCTGCCGCGGTGGCGATCATCCCGGTGTGGGCGGCGCTCACCTCAGGCCTGTTCGGCTCGTGGCCGCGGCGCTTGGAGTGGCTCGGTCTCGCGGTCGGCTTCGTCGGCGTCGTGGTGCTGGTACAGGAAGGCGACCTCCAGGCCAGTCCCGTGGGCATGATCCTGGTGATCGTGGCGCCGATCCTGTGGTCATTCGGCTCGGTGTGGGGAACACGCCTCGACATGCCCCGCCCGGCCATGGCCACCGCGGCCGAGCTGCTGAGCGGCGGGGTCATCCTGCTGGTCCTCGGCCTGGTCCGCGGAGAACGGGTAGAAGCCGTGCCCTCAGTCGGATCGGTGGCGGCACTGGTCTACCTCATCGTCTTCGGCTCGATCATCGCCTACAGCTCGTACATCTTCCTGCTCGGAAACACCCGCCCGGCGATGGCCACCAGCTACGCCTACGTCAACCCGGCGGTGGCGGTGCTGCTGGGCGTGACCCTCGGGGGCGAGATCCTCAGCGGACCCGTCTTCCTCGCGCTGCCGCTGATCCTCGCCGGGGTGGCCATCGTCACGCTTGCCCAGCGCCGCCCGCCAGTGATCGCGCCGGAGCCGGTGGCGGTGGGCGAGCTGCTCGAAGAGGACGCGAAGCTTCGGGCCACCTGACAGCCGGTTCGGCAGACCCGGGCGAACTGGCGGACCCGGCAGCTGCGCTGGCCGCCACACCGAGGCGCCCGAGGTCATTCTCCCTTACCACGAGCCGATGGTGCCCGAGGCGGGGTTCCTCAACCTCAAGGGCAACCTGTTCGACTCGGCCATCATGAAGACCAGCGTCATCTCCGAGTCCTTCCGTCGGCGCTACCTGTCTGACCCCGACGATCCCGAGGCCTTCGAGGGTCCGGTCGTCGTCTTCGACGGTCGCGATGACTACCACGCCCGCATCAACGACCCGTCGCTCCGGATCGACGAGCACACGCTCCTGGTCATGCGCGGCGCGGGCCCGATCGGCTACCCGGGAGCAGCGGAGGTGGTGAACATGCAACCGCCGGACGCGCTCCTCGTGGCCGGCGTGGACGAGCTCCCCTGCATCGGCGACGGACGCCAGTCGGGGACCTCCGGATCGCCCTCGATCCTCAACGCCTCGCCCGAGGCCGCGGTGGGTGGTGGGCTCATGCTCCTGCGCAGCGGAGACCGAGTCCGCATCGACCTGCGCAAGCGCACGGCCAACGTGCTCCTGCCGGCCACCGAGCTGGCGGCACGTCGGGCGGAGCTTGAGGACAGGCTTGCCAGCGGCGAGTCGGGCGGGGTGCCGGCCAGCCAGACGCCCTGGCAGGAGATCCAGCGTGGCATCGTGGGCCAGCTCGCGGGGGGCATGGTCCTGGAGCCGGCCGTGCGCTTCCGGGACATCACGCACGGTCCGGGCTCGGTCCCGCGTGACAACCACTAGCCAGCTGGGAGGGGTTCCGAACGCCATGACCAAGCTCGACGGGATCCACGCCCCGATCTGCACGCCATTCACCGCCGACGAGACCGTGGACCTTGGCGCGCTGCGGGCCAATCTCGAGCGCTACGCGGCAGCCGGGATCCACGGCTACCTGGCCCTCGGCAGCAACGGCGAGAACCGCAGCCTCGACGAAGACGAGCGCCTCACCGTGGTCGACACGGTGGTGCGGAATCGCGGTTCCGGCCAGGTGGTGCTGGCGGGCGCCAGGTACGACGCTCAACGGCAGACCGAGCGCTACCTCAGGGCAGCCGCGGACCTGGGCGCCGACTACGGGCTGGTGCTGTCGACCGGCTACTACCGCACAGGTGGCTCACGTTCTTCGTGCTCAACACCGGCGGCGTGGCGTACGACTGGTTCCGCGAGCAGCTGTCCGCGGAGATGACGTCCGATCACCTCTACGGTGAGTATGTGCCCGCCGTCCTCGACCGCCTCCTGACCGACCCCGAGATCGAGGCCCGCGAGGCCGCCCTACCCGACTACGTGCCCTACCTCGGCGGCAGCCGCTACTCGCTCGAGCCGCGAACCGCGTCCTTCACGGGCGTGACGCTGCAGACCTCACGCGATGACCTGCTACTGGCCATGATCCGCGGCAACCTGCGCAACCTGGGCGCGCACCTCGAGCGGGTCAGCGAGCTGGTCCCGGTGAACCGAGCGGTGGGGATCTCCGCTGGTGCCGCGCGCATCCGGGGGATGCTGGCGGCGCGCCAGCGCTGGACAGGTGACTTCGGATATCGCTTCGGGGACCAGTCCTCGCTGCTCGGCGCCGCCATGCTCGGGCGGATCTACCTGCGCGGCGGCGTCGTGCGGGGCTGAGGGTGACCGACCGATGGCGGCTACGCCGTGCCGGCCATCACCGTCGTCAGCCAGCTGAACCCCAGCCACCGCCACCGGGGGTGAGCACGACCAGCTGGTCGCCCGGTTCGACCTCGAGCGTGACCTTGCCGGGCAGTCGCTCGGGCGCGCGGCCGGGGCGGACGAGCCAGTCCTCGCCGGTGGCCCCAGCCTCACCGCCGGCGAGCCCCCACGGTGCGTGTCTGCGCCGCTCACCCATCAAGGTGAGCGTGGCCGGAGCCTCGAAGCGAAGCTCGCGCCGGATGCCGTCACCGCCGCGATGGGCACCGGCGCCGCCGCTGCCACGTCTGAGCGTGTAACCGGTGACCCGCAAGGGGTAGTGCGCGCGCAGCGCCTCGATGGGCGTGTTCTGCGTGTTGGTCATGCCGGTCTGGATGCCCGACTGGCCGTCACGGTCGGGACGGGCACCCTGGCCGCCGGCGACCGTCTCGTAGTAGGCGAAGTCGTCGTTGCCCACGAGCACGTTGTTCATGGTGCCCTGTGAGGCGGCCGGTACCCGCTGCGGCGCTGCCTGTGCCAGCGCTCCGAGCAGGACGTCGGCGATGCGCTGGCTTGTCTCGACATTCCCGGCGGCGACCGCGGCCGGCGGATGAGGGTTGACGATCGAACCGGCCGGCGCGTGCAGGCTGAGTGGCCGGTAGCAGCCACCGTTGGCCGGGATGGTGGGGTCGGTCGCTACCCGCACCGCGTAGTAGAGACACGAACGGGTCACGGCCTCCACGGCGTTGAAGTTGGCCTCCACCTGTGGGTCGGTGCCGCTGAAATCGGCCCTCAGCGACCCACCGTCGATGCGCACCGTGACCTCGATGCGAACATCGCGCTGGCCCAGCTCCATGACGTCGTCGAATGCGTACTCACCGTCGGGCAGCGCGGCAAGGGCGGCCTCCATGCGTCGTTGTCCATAGCCCAGCAGGGCCTCGGTGACGGCCCTGAAGTGGTCGAAGCCTTCGCGCGTGACGAGCTCGGTCAGGCGGCGCACGGCGACGGCGTTGGAGCCCAGCTGTGCATCGAGGTCACCGCGGCGCTCCCAGGGTGTCCGTGACGCGGCCACGAACGGTCCCACGAAGTCGTCGAGCCACTCACCCGCGCTGACCGCCAGTGTGGGGGCCACGCGGTAGCCCTCCTGCTCGACGCTCGTGGCGTGGGCCGGCATCGAGCCGGGCGCCTCGCCGCCCACGTCCGCATGGTGGGCGCGGTTGGCCACCCAGGCTACGTGCGCGCCGGAGACGAAGACCGGGGCCACGATGGTGAGGTCGTTGAGGTGGGTGCCGCCATGGTAACGGATCGTTGACCGCGTACTGCACCCCCGGCAACGGGTCGAAGCGCTCGAGGCAGGCCGCCACGGACGCGGGCATCGAGCCGAGATGCACGGGGATGTGCTCGGCCTGTGCCAGCATCTCCCCCTCGGCGGTGAAGACGGCCGCCGAGCAGTCGGCCCGTTCCTTGATGTTGGGCGAGAGGGAGGTCCGCCGCAGCACGCTGCCCATCTCGTCGGCGATGGCGCTGAAGCGGTTGCGCGCGACCTCCAGCGTGATGGGGTCGATGGTCCGGCGGCTCACGACACGATCTCGAGGGTCCCGTCATCGAGCACCGACAGACGGTCGTCTTCCTCGAGGAGCACGGCCGAGTCGGCTTCGACCACGATGGCAGGCCCGTGGAGCGCGAATCCGACTGGCAGCGTCTGGCGCTGCCAGACCCCCTCGCGACCCTGCGCCGAGCGCTCGCCACCGACGGCTGGGAGGTCGGCCCAGGTCATGGGCGCCTCGCCGGCGGCGACCGAGCGCAGGTTGACCAGCTCGATGGGCTCGTCCGCGCGGCTGAAACCGAAGCGCTGCCGATGCGTCTCCTCGAAGGCGGTCCGCAACTCGGTCCAGCCGGCTTCGAGCGGGACCTCCAGCTCATGCGACTGCCCCACGTAGCGGACGTCGGCGCCGGTGCGCACGGTGAGCGGTGCGTGCCCGAACGTATCCCGGTAGCGGCCGGTCACCTCGGTCTGGAGCCGGCTACGCAGGGCGCCGAGATCGACCCGTCCCTTCGGCCGCCATGACCGTGCGGGCAAGGTCGGCCCGAGGCGCCGCCAGCAGCAGGCCCAGGGCCGAGAACACGCCCGAGAGCGGCGGCACCAGCACGGTCTTCATGCCCAGCCGGCGGGCCAGGCGGGTGGCGTGCAGGCCGCCCGCACCACCGAAGGCCACCAGGGCGGCCTCACGGGGATCGGCCCCCTCCTCTACCGAGACCGAGCGCAGCGCATGCTCCATGTGACTGTCGACCACCTCGAGCATGCCCGCGGCCGCCGCCTCCACGCTCAGTCCCGCAGCGGCAGCGAGACGGCCGACCGCGTCGCGCGCCAGGCCCAGGTCGAGCGGGACAGTGCCGCCGAGGGCGAGATCGGCCGGGATGTGGCCGGCCACGAGGTTGGCGTCGGTGACGGTGGGCTCGGTGCCCCCCTGGCCGTAGGCCGCGGGACCGGGGTGCGCGCCGGCAGAGCGTGGGCCGACCCGTAGCGCGCCGCCGGCGTCGAGCCAGGCGATGCTTCCACCACCGGCCCCGATGGTGCGGATGGGGATGGCCGGCACGCGGTTGATGCGGCCGCCGACACGGTGGCCACCCGCGACCGCCGGAGCGCCGCCGGTGATGCGGCTGACGTCCGTGGAGGTGCCACCCATGTCGAATGAGATGACCGTCTCGTAGCCGTGGTGCCGGCCCAGCGCGGCGGCGGCCACGGCGCCGCCCGCCGGTCCCGAGAGCACGAGCCGCCCGGCCATGCCCGGCGCACGCGAGAACGGCAACAGGCCGCCGGAAGAGGTCATGACCAGCCGGCGCGACATGGGCAGACGCGCTTCGAGCGCAGCGAGGTAGCCCGCGACCGACGGAGTCAGGTAGGCCGAGAGGACGGTGGTGGCGGAGCGCTCGTACTCGCGGAACTCGGGCGAGACGACCGACGAGCGCAAGACCGGCACCGAGAGTGCCGCGGCGCACCGGCGCTCGAGCTCCGCCTCCGCGCGCGGGTCGGCGTACGACTCGAGGAGTGAGATGGCGACCACCTCCGGCTCCGCTGCCGAGAGGGCAGCCAGCAGCGCATCATGGTCGTCGTCGAAGCCGAACCGCTGCTCGCGCTCGACCAGCGGTCGAGGCCGGTCCGCGAGGCTGTCGTAGAGCGAGGGGCGATCCTGCCGCGCGATCTCGATGACGTCCTCGAAGCCCGCGTCCGTGACGAGCGCGACCAGGGCACCACGCTCCTCGAGGAGGGCGTTCGTGGCGGCCGTCGTACCGTGCAGGAATGCGTCCTCGGCGTCGCCGGCCACGGCCTCCGCGACGCCGTCGGCCTGATCCAGGCTGGTGGGCACCTTGCGTCCGTGGAGGGTGCCCTCGTCGAGGACGACGACGTCGGTGAACGTCCCGCCAACGTCGACGCCGATCAGCCGAGCCACGAGCCCATGCTAGCCGCTCGCCGAGCACCGGTCCGGTCAGCGTTCATAGGTCCGGTCAGCGGCTTGCGTTCGACCCGGTAGGCGGCTCGAGGATGGCGAAGGCGCCGTAGCCCACGACGCGTCCGGGATCGCCGGACGTGTCGGCCGAATTACGCAGGTCTAGCCGCTCGATACGCAGTCGTCCAAGGCGGGCCCAGGCCATGGCCGCGCGAAGCGCGTCGACGCCGCAGGCATCAGCTGTGTCGAGCGCCTCGATGGCCAACTCCTCGATCGCGCCCGCGGTGCGACTGTCGAGACGCCGGGCGGTCTGGGCCTCGCGGTAGTGGGACAGGTCGGTGCTGACGACGAGCAGGGCATCGGGCGGGAGCGCCTCCTGGAGCATCTTCGCGCCGACCCGGGGCGACCCCCGACCCACCGCCACCGGCAGGATGGGGACTCCCGGCAGGCAGCGCTGCAGGAAGGGCAGCTGGACCTCGATGCTGTGCTCGGCACGGTGCGGGAGATCGTGGCTGGCTGCACCACGGCTCACGAGCGCGCGGCGAACTTCAGCGTGGAGCGGCATCTCGCCCAGCGGCGTGCTCCAGGCCTCGTGGGGTGCCACCGCCAGCCCTTCCAGCGGCTCGTAGTGGCTGGGGCCAAGGATGACCACGACCGGGGGCGGCTGCGCGATGCGGGCCAGCAGCGCATAGGCGGTCGCGGCCACGGGGCCGCTGAAGTCGTAGCCGGCGTGCGGCACGACCACGCCGTGGAGAGCGCCCGCTGCGACCGGGGGTCGATACCTGGACGAGGCTGCCTCACTGAGGAGCCCGTCGACGGCATGGGCCAGCGCATCGGCCGAGCGCGGGTAGAACGTGCCCGCCACCACCGGCCGACGAACGTCGCTCACGGCACGCGCCCAGCGGATATGGCGATCGGCTGGCGCCGTGAGCCCCAGCGGCCTGGCTCGGCCTCGAAGACCCCGGCGCACAGGGCACCGCAGTGGGCACATGCGCTGTCGGGGGTCAGCTGCCACTCGCCGATGCGATAGCCGCTGCGGCCGATGAGCAGCCGCCCACAGGCGTGACACGAGGTGCTCTGACCGGCTGGGTCGTCGATATTGCCTGTATAGACATAGCGGAGGCCGTTGGCCAGGCCGATGGCCCGAGCCCGCCGCAGCGTGCCGGCGGGGGTCGGTGGGCGATCCCACAGGCGATGGTCGGGGTGGAAGGCGGTGAAGTGCAGCGGGACCGACGGCCCCAGGTGGTCAGCGATCCAGCTCGTCAAGGCGTCGATCTCCTGCTCGGAGTCGTTGAGCCCGGGGATGAGCAGCGTGGTGATCTCCAGCCACGTGCGACCGCCGTGGGCGACGGCCTCGAGCGTGTCGAGGACCGGCGCGAGCCGGCCCAGGCAGACCCGCCGGTAGGTCTCGTCAGCGAACGACTTGAGGTCCACGTTGGCCGCGTCCATGGCCCCGAAGAGCTCGGCGGCCGGACCCGCTTCCATGTACCCGGCCGTGACCGCCACCGTCTGCAGTGCGGCCTGGTGGCAGGCCGCCGCCACGTCGACGGCGTACTCCAGGAAGACGGCCGGGTCGTTGTAGGTGAAGGCCACGCTGCGACAGCCGTGCGCCTTAGCGCTGGCGGCGATCTCGGCTGGCGAGGCCGGGTCGGAGAGCGTGTCCCACCGGCGCGAGGTCGAGACCTCCCAGTTCTGGCAGAAGGCACAGCCAAGGTTGCAGCCGGCCGTGCCGAAGCTCAGCGTCGGCGTGCCGGGCAGGAAGTGGTCGAGTGGCTTCTTCTCGATGGGGTCGATGCAGAACCCACTCGAGCGACCGTAGGTCGTGAGCACGATCGCGTCGTCGTGGCGGGCGCGGACGAAGCAGAAGCCACGTTGCCCTTCACGCAAGCGGCAGCGCCGGGGGCAGACGTCGCACTGGACCCTCCCATCCGGCAAGCGGTGCCACCACCGCGTCGGATGGGCCTGGCCGCCCGAGACCACTGCCAGCGATGTCGCCATCCGTGGCACATGCTGGGCCTCGGCAGCCACGGTGTCCAGGGTGGAACGTCGCGAAACGACAGCGGACTGGGCTCATCGAGTCCCTTGCGGCGGCGGGCTGGCGGCGGCGCTGGCGCCATGGTCCGTCGAGACCCGGCACCGCACGTGCTCGGGCCTGCGCTCCGCACCAACGCCGGTAGAGGTGCGGCCCCAGGTCGATCGCAGTCCGACCCCCTCCCCTTGAGCGCCGATCCTGCGCGAACGTGCGCCTCCCTCAGCGAGGTCGCGGTCGGGCGGTGATGAGCTCTTCGACTTCCTGGATGCTCGTCTGGGAACGGTCCACGTCACCGACCTTCAGGCCGTGACGCAGGACCACGACTCGATCCACCACCATGAAGACATGGTGGATGTTGTGACTGATGAGGATGCTTGAATGGCCTGCCTCCTTGGCTTCGCGGATGAAGCGCATGACGCCGTCGGCCTCTTCCACGCCAAGGTTGTTGGTGGGCTCGTCCATGATGATGAGGTCGGCCTCGAAGAACATGGCGCGGGCGATGGCGATGGCCTGCCGCTCACCGCCGGAGAGCCGACCGATGGGCGTATCGGGGTCCAGCGCCTTCATGATGCCGACGCGGTTCATGAGCTCGCGGGTCTGCTCCCTGACGTACGCGCGGTCGATATCCCGGAGCGGACCGATGGACCGGGTGGGCTCTCGGCCCAGGAAGAGATTACGGCCGATCGACATCTGCTCCACGAGAGCAGAGTCCTGGTAGATGGTCTCGATCCCCGCGTTGATGGCGTCACGCGTGTTCTTGAAGCGCACCGGAGAGCCCTTGAAGCGGATCTCGCCGGCACTCGGGCCGAAGGCACCGGAGAGGATCTTGATGAGGGTCGACTTGCCGGCGCCATTGTCTCCGCACAGGCCTACCACCTCGGCCTCGCCGACGCTGAAGTCGACACCGGCCAGGGCCGTCACGGGCCCGAAGTGCATCTCGATGCCGGTCATCTCGACGAGCGGTGAAGCCATGGCTAGAGGCTCCCCGGCCTGCGACGCTCAGCCAGCGCCTGCAGGATCACAGCCACAAGGATGATGAGCCCAACGAACATGCTGTAGGCGAGTCCGGGCACGCCGATGACGATGATCCCATTCCGGATGGATCGCAGCAGGATGACGCCGACCACGGTGCCGATGATCGTGCCTCGCCCGCCATAGAGCGAGGTGCCGCCGACCACGCACATGGCGATGACCTCGAGCTCGTATCCGGTCCCCGAGATGGCGTACGAGCTGCCGATGCGGGTCGCGCTGATGACCCCAGCGAACCCCGCTGCCAGAGCGCAGAGGATGAAGAGGCCGATCTTCACGTTGGCCGTGTTGACGCCTCGCGCGATGGCCGCACGCTCATTGCCACCGGTGGCGGTGATCCAGCTGCCCCGCGGAGAGCGGTCCAGCAGGAACCAGGCGGCCACGGCGAGCAGGAAGAACCAGCCCAGACCGGCGTAGACCGTCATCCTGTCGATGTCGAACGACCCCACCAGGATCGTCCGCAGGAGCGTCTCATCCCGCAGCGTTTCCTGCGGGTAGCCCTCCGACATGTAGAGCCCGAAGCCTCGCACGAAGAGCGCCATGCCCAGCGTGACGAGGAAGGAGGTGACGCCGACCTTGGCGACCAGCACGCCGTTCGCAAGGCCGATGAGCATGGCGACACCGAGGGCGATGACCAGGGCAAGCTCCGGTGCCACCTGTGCATCGTTCACGAGGGTATACATCACCAGAGGCGCGAAGCCGAAGACGGCTCCCACCGAAAGGTCGAAGACCCCCGCCGTGAGCAGCAGGGTCATCGCCAGGGCGACGATGCCGAACTCGGGGATGAACGCGAACATGTTGCCGATGTTCGCGAGCGACGCGAACTTCGGCTCCACGAGCACAAGCACGATCCAGGCGCCCACCAGCAGCCCGATGGAGATGAGCGAGGGTCGAGCCAGGACTTGCTGCCGAAGCCAGGCGGTCACGGTCATGACAGTGGCCGCCCGGATGCGCGTGGAACTCGACCCAAGCCCGGGGCTTGGGTCGAGTGATGCCTGTCGTGCTCGATCAGCGGCGTCATAGCGCCGGCCTGATCAGCTTGGGCTCAGTTGGACTGCAGCTCGATGTACTTGTCAGCCGTGGAGGCGTCGTACAGAATCTGGGTCGGGATGTCATACCCGATCGAGTAACCCGTGGCAGCCTTGAACAGCAGCACGACGGTGTCGTATCCCGCTGCATCCGGGTACGGCCAGATGGCGGCGTTGACATAGCCGTCCTTGACCTCCTGGGCCGTCGTCAGCGTGCCGCCCCAGCCCACGACCGGGATGGAGCCGGGCTCGATGCCAGCAGCATCGAAGGCCCGCTGGATGTTCGTCATGACCAGGTCGCCGAGACCGATGATGGCATCCACCTCATCCGCGTTGGCGGTGAGGTAGTCGGTCATGTTCGAAAGCGAGAGGGCCGGTTCGTAGTTGGCGTCGAAGACCTCGTACTCGACCCCGAGCGGATCGAACACGCTGGCGATGCCCTCGGTCGCGAGGACCTGGTAGGCCGCCCCGATAGTCTCGACCGGCATCCACACGTAGTCGCCTTCTCCGATGCCGAGATCGACGAGGTAGTTGGCCCAGGTCGTGCCCAGCAGGTGCAGATCGGCGCCCACGTAAGCATCACGTGCCGTCGTGGGGTCGTCCGTGTCGAGGAACACGACCGGGATGCCCTCTTCCTTGGCGGCGGCCACCTGGTCGACGAACAGTCCCGTCTGGGGGCTCGAGATGCCGATCCCGTCAGGCTGCGCGGCGATGGCGGCGTTCAGGTTCTCCGTCTGCACCGCCTTGTCGTCAATGGAGAACGACATGTTGACCGTCACGCCCAGATCCTCGCCGGCCTGCATGGCGGCGTCACTGACGCCGACCCAGTATGGGTCTGCGGGCGAACCGTGTGTGACAAGGTAGAACGTCAGGCCATCAGCGTCATCCTGCGCCGACGCGGCCATGGGAGCGCCGACGACGAGGGCTACGGTGGTCAGGCCGACCAGGGCTCGTTGGGCTTTGTTCATACCAACCTCCTCGTGCAGCGCTTCTAGCACCTGGGTGCGCACCGCGCCGCCTTATACGGGTCTTCCCAGGCCCGCAGGGCGACCTTCGTGAGTCCCTTGAAGGTCTGCGATGACCGTATTCCTCGGCATGGGGCGCGTCAAGTTGGGCCGGTCGCGAGTCCAAGCGGCCTTCGGGGCCCTTCGGCGCCAGGCGAGCTCGCGCGTGGACAAGAGCACCGGTAGCATCCTTCGTGTCTCGTGGGCGAGTTCGGCGTGGGTCGCCGGGTGCGCACGGACGATGAAGACCCGAGGTGACCCATCATGGCAGGGATGACATCGGTCGAGCGATGCCGGACGGTGCTCGACGGGGGAGTACCGGACCGCGTGCCGGTGGGCTTGCTCAACTTCATGCCCGCCGCCGCCATGGCAGGCATGACGCTCCCGGAATACTGCACTGATGGCGCTGCCATGGCGGAGGCACACATCGCCGCCTGGGAACGCTACGGGCATGACCTCATCGACCTCGAGAACGGGGTCGCAGCCCTTGCCAGCGCAGTCGGCTGCACGGTCGAGTTCGAGGAGGACACCTCACCTCCCTGGGTCACGGCACCCGCACTGGAGCGCATCGAGGACATCGACCGACTACGCCCCATCGACGTGGAGACCGATGGCATGTTGCCGGAGATGGTGAAGGCGACTCGCCTGATCTCCGAGAAACTCGGTGACCGCGCGTTCCTGCTGGCTGAGGCAGACCAGGGTCCGTTCAGCCTGGCCACCCAGATCCTCGGCGCCGAGGAGTTGCTCATCGCCACGATGGAGCCGGAGAAGGAGGAGTTGGTCAGACGACTGCTGGCCTACACCACCGAGCAGGTCATCACGTATGGGCGAGCCCTCATCGACGCGGGCGCCCACCTGACCGGCATGGGCGAGTCCATCGCCGGCCCCGACGTGTGCTCGCCCGACATCTACCGGCGTTTTGCCCTGCCCTACGAGCGCCAAGTCGTGGACAGACTCGCGGCAGAGGGCAAGACCATCAGCCTGCACATCTGCGGCAACACTGCGCTGATCGCTGATGACATGGTCGAAACGGGGTCTCCCCTGTTGGCCATCGACTTCAAGACCGACCACGCCATCACCAAGAAGGCGACACGAGGTCGCACGGCGGTCATCGGAACGGTCGATCCAAGCGCCGTCATGACGCACGGGACCCCCGATGACGTCCGAGCCGCGGCCAGGGCGGACATGCAGGCCCTGGCTGGCGGTGGCGGCTTCATCCTCGCTCCCGGCTGCGCCCTCCCCTACACGGCACCGGACGAGAACATCCGTGCGCTGGTGGAGACGGCCCAGGCCGAGGGCTGGTACGACTGAGCACGACTCTCGGTCGATCGCACCACTCCCTGGCGGTCGATCATGGCTGGTCTGCCATCGACGCTTGGGCGCGGCCTCGGTGCGCGATCGCGGCGCCGATCATCCCGGCCTCGCTGCCCAGACGAGCCCACAGGACGGGTGGCGAACCGGACCGGACTCGCGCTCGTTCGAGATAGGCCGCCTCGACGGTCTCGCGCCATCGCGCACCCGACGAGGAAACGCCCCCTCCGAGCACCAAGGCCTCCGGGTCGAGCAAGCGTACGACCGTGGCCAGTCCCGCACCGATCGCTCGCGCCGCCGAGCTGACGATGCCATCCGCGAGCTCATCCCCGCTAGAGGCGCGTGCGAACACGTCGACTGCGCCGCCCGCCGCTCCTCCGCTCTGGGCCACGTAGCGCTCCCTGATGGCGTCACCCGACGCGTAGCGTTCAAGGGAAAGGCTCGTGTGGGGGTCCACGCTTCGAGACACCTCAAGCTCCCCGAACGCGATAGCCTCACCTCGCGCCCCGGCCCACGCGCGACCGTCCTTGACGAACGCATGCGACAGGCCTGTGCCCACAGACACGAGAACATAGCTCGCGATCCCCTGGGCGACGCCAAGGGCGCCCTCGCCGAGGGCCGCGCAGCGAACGTCGGACTCGATGGTGGCCGGAGCGATGTCAGCGAGCAACTCGAGGGGCTGCGTCGTCCACTCGAGCACCTCGTGGCTGCTCAGCCGGCCGTTCGGATCGACGTACTCCGGGAAGCCGGCGCCGATGCCATCCACGGCCAAGCCCAACTCGGAAGCGAAGCCGGCAAGCTCCATGGCCACCTGTCTGGTGACGCGCAGCCCGGGGTCGCGCCGCCCATCGACGAGCGAAGATCGCTGTCTGACCTCGATGAACTCGTTAGCAGTGGTAAGCAGCCCGCCTGCGACCTTGGTGCCGCCAACGTCGAGCCCGATAGTGGCGTTCCCGATCATGCGCCGACGCTCAGATCGTCGGATCGAAATCCCAGGCCAAGGATGGACGCTGCGCCCTGCGCATCCGAGCAGCGTAGCCCGAGCCTCGTGTCCTGGCCCGCGATGAAGATGTCGCGGCCCTTCCCGACCTCGTCCTCTACGAACCCCAGGGCTTTGTCAGTCCGGCCGATGGGCGCCGCCGTTCGAGCGCTCGACGACAACGGAGCCGCGTAGGGGAGGCGGGGCGTCCGGTCCTGTTCGTCTGCCATGCGCGACCGTTCCCTTCTCGCTGGTAGGCCCATCATATCGGCGGCTCCGGTCGCGACGGAACGCGCATCCGCGGAGGCAACGGTACCGAGGCGCATCCATGGCTAGCCGGCCCCATCGGAGCGGTCGCGGCCGGGCAGGAGCAGAGATCGTCGCCGGCCCGGGGACTCGTTGCCCGGTGAGGCATCATGGTCGAGGAGACGAGGGTGACGACATGACCGAGGTCCGGGTCTTTCGGGACGCCGCCGCGTTGGGTGCCTCGCTGGCCGACGAGATCGTGGCCGGCATCGATGAGGCCCGAGCAGGCGGGCGGCGCTACGTCCTCGGCTGCCCCGGCGGCCGTAGCGCTCGATCGACGTACCAGGCCCTGGCTGAGCGCGTGACCGGTGCCGACCTGGGCCATCTCGTCATCGCCATGATGGACGACTACGTACAGCGCGGAACCCAGGGTGGCTGGCAGCACGTGGCGGCTGACGCGCACTACAGCTGTCGGCGCTTCGCCCGTGTCGAGATCGTGGCTCCGTTGAATGTAGCGGCCGCCATCGGCGTACCCCGAGAGCACGTATGGCTGCCTGACCCGGCTGATCCAGCGGCCTACCGCCGTCGCCTGGAGGATGCCGGAGGGGTCGACCTGTTCATCGTCGCGACGGGCGCGAGTGACGGACATGTGGCCTTCGTGAAGCCCGGGACCCCGCTCGAGAGCGATGTCTCCATCATCCCTCTGGCCCAGACCACGCGACAGGACAACATGGCCACGTTCCCGGACTTCGCGTCGCTCGATGAGGTTCCCGACCACGGCGTCTCGGTCGGGCTGGGGACCATCCGTGCCGTCTCCAGGCGCGTGCGATTGATCATCATCGGCGAGGGCAAACGCCTGGCTGCCCAACGAACCATCAAGGCCGCAGATTTCGACCCCAGCTGGCCGGCCACGTTCATCCATCGCTGCAGCGATGCCCAGATCTGGGTCGACGAGGCCGCCTACCCGAGCGGTTCGTAGCTCACAGCAGCCTCGATCCACTGGTCGGCAGTCCCGTCCTGCATGGCTTGCGCATCGGACGATCCGAGATCTCAAGACGAAGACCTGGAGGATCCAGGTCAGATGTGTCGGTGCAGATCGCTCTCGGGGCTGGTTTCGAGTTCGTCGTCCCGTGGCGCCTGTTCCCATCCCATCTGCTCGGCCTGATCATGGGTGAGGCTCAGATGGATGGTCTCGTGTTCCACATTGGCGATGTAGGAGACCGGGACATACAGGTCAGCACTGAAGCCGGACCGGGATGTGAGGATGTAGTTCTGTCCCACGTCCTTGACCGCACCCAACCGGCGTCCGTCGTTGCCCAGGACAGCCCAGCCTGCCCGGAAGTCCGTCATCCGCATCATGGCACCTCGTGGAACGTCGCCCTCAGCATAGCGACGGGCGGACCCGCCTGACAGCCTGCGTCACGGGCGGCCAAGCTCGTGGCCGTCACGATACCCCTGGAGTGCCCCTCGAGTACGTCGTGTCGGTTGTCACGGCAAAGGCTGCCGCAGCGGACTTCAGGTGCTCCGTCGCGCTACGTGACCACCTCCGAGCCGGAGTCCGACTTCACGCGTTCGCCTGACCTGGGTGAGTGGCCCTCAGCGGGCGATGACGTGGCCAGATCCGCCGCGGGCCAAACGACCGCCACGGGCTGAGGTTCGCCCGTGCCGGATCCAGGACCGTTCGACGCGTGGCTGGGCGTGGAGCCGTCGACCCGGTGGCTCAGCCAGTCGGGATGGTGGACGACTCGACCGCCAGCCCGATAGGCGGCTCGAATGCGGTCAGCATCGGGCGTTGGGACATCGAGCAGCTCGTGCCAGTGCGACCGTTGCTCCGCCATGTGCTGAGCGACGAGTGCACCCGCGTCGACCGGACGCGGCGGCGGAACTGCGGCCACCGCTGGCCGGGGCACCGGCGCGTGCGCGATGGGCACCCTGGCCAGCCCGGGCGGGAGTCTGCCCGATGCCAAGGGCGCCGGCAACGGGGCCACTGGGGGAGGCATGCCGGGCATGAAGGGCGGCGGTGCAGGGATGGGGGGATCGCGATAGGAGATACGGACGCCCGCGGGCGGACGGGGTGCCACGGCGAGAGTGTCGCGGGAGATCGGATCGCGGATCGGCGGGACCGTAGGCTCCCGGACGGCGGCCTGCTCGGCCGCCCGATCCGGGGGCAAGCGTGTCTGCATCGTGATCTTGCCGTCCCATGATTCGACCGCGTCGTAGCCGAGGTACTCGCTGGCGCGGATGGCACCCTTCGGCTTCCGTTTCCTGCACGAGTAGCACTTCCGCGCCGAGAGGTTGTTGAGACTCTGGCAGTTGCCGCAGAGCCACCAGTCTGCCTCGCCCATGGTCATCCTAGGTTAAGCACACCAGACCGCCCCGGACTCCCCTGGGGCCTGGCGGAACGGCCGGCCTGGTGACAGAACGCACCAGCAGCTCCGGCGCGGCGACCACGCAGGCCGGAGACTGCGGGCCGTCGGGCCGGCTGCGAGCGGGCCGTCGGGCCGGCTGCGAGTCGGCTCCGCTCCCCCACCTGTGCCTGCGCATACCATGGGACCATGCCCGCCTTCGAGCTTGGTCTGTACACCTTCGGCGATATCACACCCGATCCGGCCGCCAAGGCGATCACGCCCGCCGAACGGCTGCGCGATGTCGTCGAGGAAGCCCGCCTGGCCGATGAGGTCGGCCTCGACGTCTTCGGCGTGGGCGAGCACCACCGCCCTGACTTCCCGATCTCGGCTCCTGCCGTCGTCCTGGCCGCCATCGCTGAACGCACCAGGCGGATCCGCCTGTCGAGCGCCGTGAACGTCCTGTCGTCGGATGATCCGGTGCGCGTCTTCCAAGGGTTCTCGACCGTCGACCTCCTGTCCGGCGGGCGCGCCGAGATCATGGCCGGACGCGGCTCCTTCGTGGAGTCGTTCCCGCTCTTCGGGTACGACCTCCAGGACTACGACAGCCTGTTCGCCGAGAAGCTGGAGATGCTGATCGCGTTGCGGGCCTCCGAGCGCATCACGTGGTCGGGACGACATCGCGCACCCATCGACGATCGCGGCGTCTATCCAAGGCCGATCCAGGATCCGCTGCCGGTCTGGGTCGCGGTGGGAGGGACTCCGCAGTCGGCGGTCCGGACCGGGCTCCTGGGCCTGCCCATGGCGCTCGCCATCATCGGCGGCGAGCCGGCGCGCTTTGCCCCCTTCGCAGAGCTGCATCGACGCGCCGCGCTCGAAGCTGGCCACGGCCACGTGCCCATGAGCATCAACTCGCATGGTTTTCTCGCCGATGACTCGCAGGCCGCCTCAGACGCCGCCTGGCCGGCGACGAAGCTCATGACGGACCGCATCGGCCGGGAGCGCGGCTGGGCGCCGATGACGCGTGAGGCCTATGAGGCCGGCCACCGTCTCGAGGGTCACACCTTCACGGGGAGCCCCGCCCAGGTCATCGACAAGATCCTGTACCAGCACGAGATCTTCGGGCACCAGCGGTTCCTGATGCAGTTCATCGTGGGCTCGCTGGCACACGCACAGGTCATGCGGGCGATCGAGCTGTTCGGCTCGGAGGTGGCACCGGTGGTACGGGCTGAGATCGCACGCAAGACGGCCGTGCAGCCTTCACCGCCCGACTGATCAGCGGATCACCTGGTCCGCCGGGACGAATACGAGGGAACAGTACGGACCCTTGCGGGGCCTCATACGATTCAGAGGCACTCGAGATCCGAGCGCCCATGGTGTGGGGGAGCATGGACACGAGGCTCGTGGTCCGGGCGCAGCAGGGGGATGAGGTGGCGTTTGCCGCCATCGTGCAGGCTGCCCACGGGCGGTTCAAGCAGGTGGCATACCGCATCCTGCGCGACTCGCATCTAGCCGAAGACGCGATGCAGCAGGCCCTCATCGACATCTGGCGCAAGCTACCAACGCTGCGTGATCCGGAGCGCTTCGATGCCTGGAGCTACCGCTTCCTCGTCAACGCCTGCTACCGGGAGGGCAAACGGTACCGGGAGTCGTATCGCGTACTCCCGGGCATCCTCGAGAGCATCGATCCCGACGTGACGCGAGGCGTCAACGACCGCGACCAACTCGAGCGCGGCTTCCAGCGCCTGTCGCTCGATCATCGGTCGGTCGTGGTGATGCACTACTACCTGGACCTGACCATCGAGGACACTGCGGAAGCGCTGGACATCTCGGTCGGCACAGCCAAGTCCCGCCTCAACCGCGCCATGACCAGATTGCGCCTGGCGCTGGAGGCCGACCTCCCCACCTCGAACCAGCCAGATCGGGAGCGAGTGGCATGAACACCGAACACCCCGACCACGGCCCCATCGTCGAAGCTTGGCTCAAGGAGCCTGTCTGGCTGCCGCCGAGCGACACCGCTCGCATCGCGCAGCTGGTCCATCAGACACCACAACAGCGCCGCTGGTGGCGGCGGACCATCACAGGAGGTTCCCAGTCCATGTTCAACGCGATCAGGTTCGTCGTGGCCGGCGTCATCGTGGCAGCCTTCGGCGGCTTCATGCTTTCCGGCTACCTTCCCTCGCAGCAGGAGAACGCGCAGCTGCCTGCCGCGGTGGCAGCTTCGCCGGGGGCTGATACGCCTTCGGCCGCGCCGAGTGAGATAGCTGAGACCGCCGAACCGGTCGACCCGGAGCTGCTGGCGGGCGCCCTGGTCATGGAACCTGGCAGCGGCGAGACGGTGGCTGGCTTCACCCAGATCGGCCGGCTGAGCGCCAACGGTGATCCCCGCTTCGGCGAGCTCCAGGATCTGCAGTCGGTCGGCGAGCGGCTGGTCGCGAGGAGCTCGGTCAACGAGTCCAAGGAGGCGCACCACGACGTCATCCTGCATTCGCGCGACGGCCTGACCTGGCTGCCTGCGACGGTCCCCGGCGATGACCCGGTGTTCGAGGACCTCGCTTCGTCTGGCACGGGTCTCATGCTGGCCGGCTCGACCCTGGTGGACGGGAAACGAGAGGCCGCGCTCTGGACCAGCAGCGATGGCGTCGCTTGGACTGTGGTACCCGCGCCTGCTGTGAGCCGGATCGACCAGATCGTCCTGGCGGGGGACCCGACGGTCGTCCGGACCGGCAATCGGGTGTGGGTCGATGGCGACGGCGGCGAATGGTCCATCTGGAACAAGGTGCCCAACTCGTCGATCCTGCACGGCCCCGGTGGCCTTCTCACGTGGCAAGGCGGCGGACAGGACCAGACCGTCCCGACCTGGGTGCTCCACAACCAGGACACCCAGAGTCCGACGACCGAGGTGGTCCTGCCCGAGGCGCTGCAGTGGAACGTCGTGGGACCCAATCCGCCCAACATGGGGATCGGGGTCTTCGCTCTCGACGACGAATGGGTCATGGTCGGGAGCGAGGCCAAGGCGCCCGACACCATCCATGTCAGCGCCAACGGGCTCGACTGGCAGGACGTGCCGCGGCCTCCGGGGATGTCGGAAGGCGCGGTCCGCTGGATGGCGCAGGTGGGTGATCAGGTCCAGGCCTTCGGGACAGTCGCGGGTGAGGACAGCACCCATGGCGCGATCTGGACCTGGCGGCTTGGCGAGCCGGTCGGCCAGCCCGAGACCCTCGAGGGCACCGGCGATGAGTGGATCGATGCCCCGGTCGCGTGGCAGGGTGGCTACATGGCCACCGGCTACGAGCGGAATCGCGACCAGTACCTGACGCTGTGGCAGATGGGGGCAGTCGACGGCTAGTCCTGCCTGGGGGCGGCTGCCCGCCCGCCACGGCCTCGCGCGATCGTTCCAGGCGTTGTCCTGCTATGCCAACGGGATCTCGGCGCCCGAGCCCTTCGATGCCTGGTAGATGGCCGAGAGCTCCGCATAGGTCGCGGACAGGTCGGCGACTCGCAGCCTGAAGCCCTCCCGGACGCCGGGTTCGCAGCCAACGATGAGGGCAGGGATGTGCCAGGCGCACCAGTAGCGATTCCTGTGATCGTACTCGCCATCCTTGACCCGCCAGATCTCCTCGTTGAGGCGGATGTCGTGGGGGATGCTGAACGCATCCATCGTGTCCTCGTAGCTGAAGAGGTAGAAGAAGTTGTCCCACCCGCCCCAGGTCAGGCCGCCAAGGCAGAGCGGACATGGCTCATGAGTAGTGAGGAAGATGGTCTCGGCGGCAGGCGGTCGGTCGGTCGGCGGGATGTCGTAGAAAGCGTTGATGGTGGCGATCTCACCGTGGTTGAGGGGATTGACGCTCTCGCAATTCGTCACCGCCACGACCGTCGAGAGGTCCGACTTGCGCAGGACTGCCCCGCCGAAGATCTTGTTGCCGTCTCGAACGCCAGCCCGGGTCAGAGGCACGATCTGGTGCTCGACGACGGCGAGGAGCCGGTCGATGAATGCCGTCAGGTCCTCGGTGATGCGAGCCAGGTCGGCCTCGCTCGGTGTTCGGATCTCGGTCATGCGGCGGGCCCCACTCGGCCCAGAACCTCCTGCTCCCAGGGTGGCGCGCGGTCTCCTGGCGCCGGCAGCGGTCCATCGCGCTCGGCCATGAGCCCGCTGACGTCGCTCACCTTACGCGAGCGGTGCCCTCGACGGTACGAGATCGGACGCCCTGGTTCAGCCAGCCTGTGCCAGACTGCGCCACCTCAAGTGACGGAGCGCGGATCTCCCCATGGCCATCGACTTCAACCACAACGGCCGCCCGACCATCGGAGTCGAGCTGGAGCTTCACCTCGTCGACCGGCAGACAGGCGATCTCGTGTCGGCATCCAACGAGATCCTCGCCGAGCTCGGTGCCGGCCATCCCGGTGGAGAGCACCCCAAGGCCAAGCACGAGCTCTTCCAGTCCACCGTCGAGATCATCACCGGCATCTGCGAGACACCGGCTGAGGCCAAGGCCGACTTGCAGGCGACCCTGGACGAGCTTCGCGGGAGCACCGACCGGCGCGGTCTGCTGCTCGTCAGCTCAGGCACGCATCCCTTCGGACTCGCGCGAGAGCAGCTCATCAGCCCCGATCCGCGCTACCGCGAGCTGGTGGAGGCGATGCAATGGCCGGCGCGGAGACTACTCATCTGCGGGCTCCACGTCCACGTCGGAGTGAGAGACGGCGAGCGCGCCATCGCCATCATCAATGAGCTGCGCCGGAGCTTGCCGGTGTTCCTGGCGCTCTCGTCCTCGAGTCCCTACTTCGAAGGCGAGGATTCGGGACTGGCGTCCGCCCGTTCGAAGGTCTTCGAGCAGCTGCCGACCGCGGGCCTCCCGCCACAGCTGGCCGATTGGGTCGACTTCGAGGCGTTCATGTCGACGCTGCTGGATGCGAAGCTCATCAACTCCATCCGCGAGGTCTGGTGGGACATCCGCCCACATCCGGTCTTCGGGACCATCGAGCTGCGCATGTGTGACGCCACCCAGACGCTGACCGAAGCGGCATCGCTGGCCGCACTCGCACAGTGCCTGGTGACCTGGTGTGACGAGCGTATCGATGCCGGCGACCTGCCGGAGCCGCCGCGCGAGTGGACCGTGCACGAGAACCGCTGGCTGGCTGGCCGCTTCGGCATCGACGCCGCGCTCATCGTGGAGGATTCCGAGCACGGCAGCGGGGCCACACGACGGCCCGTGCGGGAGCTTGTCGCCGACCTGGTGGAGAAGCTCGAGCCGATCGCCGTCCGGCTGGGATGCCAGACAGAGCTGCACGGCCTGTTCGACATCCTCGAGCATGGCTCCGGCACCGTACGGCAACGGCGCCTCGTCAAGCAGGGGGCTATGCTGCGCGACGTGGTGTACGGACTGGCTCGCGAGCTCGCGGACGATCGACCGACACCGACGTGAGCGGGGGACCAGGCAGGCCCGACCGGTCGGTCGAACGGTGGCTGGCGGAGCACGGCGAGGACCTCATCGCACTACGCCGACAGCTCCACGCTCACCCGGAGCTCAGTGGGCAGGAGAGGGCTACCACCGAACTCGTCGCCGAGCGGCTCCGGCTGGCCGGCCTTGAACCGCGCGTGCTCCGATCGGGCACCGGCCTCATCTGCGACCTCGACGACGGAGCTGTCGCGCTGCCTCGTCTGGCCTTCCGGGCCGACCTCGATGCGCTGGCCATGGAGGACGAGAAGGACGTGCACTATCGAAGCCGGGTGCCCGGTGTCGCGCACGGCTGCGGGCACGACGTTCACACCGCGGTCGTGCTCGGAGCAGCGCTCCACTTCGCGCATCGTCGTGAAGAGCTGCCCGGACCGCTGCGCTTCGTCTTCCAGCCGGCCGAGGAAGCGGTACCCGGTGGCGCCCTCGCGGCCATCGGCGATGGCGCCCTCGATGGTGTCGGCGCGATGCTGGGCTTCCACTGCCAGCCCAAGCTCGAGGCGGGGCGCATCGGCCTGAAGGCCGGGCCGATCTCGTCGGCGGCCGACATGGCCGCCATCACGCTCATCGGTCCGGGCGGGCACACGGCCCGGCCCGAGGAGACCGTGGACATGGTCTCGCTGGCCTCGCGTATCGTCTCTGAGCTTCCTACTGCGGTGGCGGCGCGAGTGGACGATCCGGGCTCGGTGAGGGTCGCCTTCGGCATGATCCGGGCCGGCGACGCGGCCAATGTCATCCCTACCCATGCCAGATTGCTGGCCTCGGTGCGGACTCCATCGGTCAGGACCTGGCAGCAGCTCCCGTCAGCATTCGAAGCGGCTCTTGGGAAGCTGCTGAGCGGGACGGGTGCCGACCACTCGCTCGACTACACGCATGGCGTCCCGCCGGTGGTCAACGACGAGTCCATCACCGAGATCGTGCGCAGTGCGGCCATCGCCGAGCTGGGCGCCGACGCCGTCACGCCCGCGGAGCAAAGCTGGGGTGGGGATGACTTCGCCTGGTACACGCGGGAGACACCGGCCTCATTCATCCGTATCGGCGTCGGCGACCCCGCCCACCGTCGCCCGGTGCTGGATCTGCACACCGGCTCGTTCGATGTGGACGAGTCCGCCATCGCGGTCGCGCTGCGTCTGCTGGTGGCCTCGACCTTCGAGTACTTCGCGCGCCGTCCCGACGCGCTGGGCCGTGATGGGGCTGGTGACCGGACAGCGCTGTTGCCGTGATGAGCGAAAGGCGTTCGATCTGGGGTCGAGTCGGTGCGGCCACCTCGCGCACCGTACCCTAGGGACAACGCGCAGCTCCAAGGAGGCCCGTGGATAGGAATCCCATCATCGACATGCTCGGCCGTCCGCTCCGCCTGGCCGTGATCGGTGGCGGACCGGGCAGCTTCATCGGGGCCATGCATCGCGCGGCCGCACGCATCGACGGCCGCTATGAGCTGGTCGCCGGCGTGGTCTCGACCGACCCCCAGCGTTCCCAGGCAGCCGCCACCAACATGGGCATCGACCCGACTCGCGCCTACGGCGACGCCATGGCCATGCTCGAGGCCGAGCGCGAACGCGATGATGGTGCCGAGGTCGTGGCCATCATGACCCCCAACGACAGCCACCATCGATACGCCATGGCCGCGCTCGATCGCGGCTTCGACGTCATCTGCGACAAGCCCATGACCAACACGGTCGAGGAGGCGCTGGACATCGTCGAGAAGGTCGACGCCACCGGGCTGACGTTCTGCCTCACGCACAACTACACCGGCTATCCGATGGTGCGACAGGCCCGCGCGCTCGTCGAGGATGGGCGACTGGGGCAGATCAGGCTGGTCCAGGTCGAATACGTGCAGGGCGGCAAGGCCGATGAAGTCGACCCGGACCCCGCCGACGGCCTGCCCTGGCGCTACCACCCGGTCAGGGGTGGACCGTCGCTGGTGATGGGTGACATCGGCACGCACGCGCACAACCTCGCGCGCTTCGTGAGCGGCCTGGAGGTCTCGGAGGTCGCCGCGGAGATCGGACACGTGATCCCGGAACGCCCCGTGGACGACTACGGCGCGGCCATGCTCCGCTTCGACAACGGGGCGCGCGGGACCTTCTGGGTGACGCAGACTGCGGCCGGCGTCGAGAACGGTCTCAGGATCCGCGTGTCGGGCACGAAGGGCAGCCTCGAATGGCACCAGGAGCGACCGACCCGGCTCACCTTCAAGCCGCTGGGAGCGCCGGCGCGCGTGTATACGCCGAATGGACCGGGGATCCTGCCGGCTTCGGCACGATCCTGCCGGATCGTGGCCGGTCACCCGGAGGGCTTCCACGAGGCCTTCGCCAACATCTACTCCGACGCTGCCGAGGTCATCGCCGCGAGGCGGGCGGGCGTGGAGGCGGACCCGATGGCGTTCTGGTTCCCCAACCACCGCGACGGCGCTATCGGGGTCAAGTTCGTCGAGGCCGCGGTGGCCTCGAGTCGTGCCAACGGCGCCTGGACGCGCGCCGAGCTCTCATTCGAGGAGGTACAGGATGCGTGATCGCCAGGAGATCGGATACACCGAGGCACGTCAGCTGGTGGGAGCGGTGGCCGAACGCCTCGAGGCCGAGGGGAAGGGCGCGGCGGTGGCCGTGGTCGACCCGCACGGAGAGCTTCTTGCCTTCCTGCGCACGGACGGGTGCCCCTTGCCCTCGATCAAGATCGCCATGGGCAAGGCGTTCACGGCCGCCCGTGAGCGTTCCGAGTCGAGAGCCCTTGGGGACAAGGCACGAGCCGAGGACTTCCCGCTCACCAACTTCGGGGAGCTGGGCTACATCGGCTGGGGCGGAGGCGTACCCATCCTCGTCGATGGCGAGGTCATCGGAGCCATCGGTATCAGTGGTCTGCCGGAAGCAGACGACATGGAACTCGCACGTTGGGCCGCGGCCGTTCTCGCGCCGTGATCCAACCCGCCGCGCCCGTGAAGGTCGGCGCTCTCGCCTGGAACCAGTACACCGACTGGCCCGCCATACGTGATTTCGCGGTGCGCGCGGACGCGCTCGGCTACGACTCGCTGTGGACGTGGGATCACCTCTACCCCATCATCGGCGACCCGGCCGGGTCGTTCCTCGAGGGGTACATGGTCCTGGCCGGCTGGAGCCAGCACACCGAGCGAGCCACTATCGGCCTGCTGGTCGGCGCCAACACCTTCCGCAACCCGGGCCTGGTGGTGAAGATGGTCACGACGCTGGACCATCTTTCGGAGGGTCGCGCCGTGCTCGGCATCGGCGGGGCCTGGTTCGAGACCGAGCACACGGCCTTCGGCATCGAGTTCGGCAGCGGCGTCGGGGAGCGCCTCGACTGGCTCGACGAGTCGGTCCAGCTCATGCACGACATGCTGCGCGACGGGGTCGCTACCGCCCGGGGCGAGCATTACCACGCAGTCGAGGTGCGCAACGATCCGGCTCCGCTGCAGGCGAGGCCGCCCATCCTGGTCGGCGGCGCCGGCGAGAAGAAGACGTTGAGGACCGTGGCTCGCTTCGCCGATGCCTGGAACGTCGCCCAGGTGACACCGGAGGAGGCCGCCGCCAAGGACGCCGTCCTGCGCCGGTGGTGTGACGAGGTCGGTCGCGACCCGAACGAGATCGAGCGCACGCTGAGTCTTGGCCCGATGCTCATCCGCGAGGACCCGACGGAGGCGAAGGCAGTGATAAGGCGGTTCCACGAGTCGAACCCGAAGATGGAGCGCGAGGTGCTGTCCGGATCGGCTGATGAGATCGCCGCGCTATGCCAGCGCTATGTCGATGTCGGCTTCCGACACCTCATCTTCCACTCGCCCACGCCCTACGACGGGGAGAC
The DNA here is from genome assembly GCA_963712745.1 of uncultured Chloroflexia bacterium. GTDB lineage: Bacteria > Chloroflexota > Limnocylindria > Limnocylindrales > CSP1-4 > JAFMJV01. The sequence continues at coordinate 26,102 of CAVQJC010000006.1, forward strand.
ACTGGAGCGCTTCGCCATGGAGGTGCGGCCGAGCCTGTCGTAGGCGGCGGGTCACCGAGGGCCCGAGTCCTTCGGCCCAGCGTAGTCTTCAGCCCAGCGTCGGCCTTCGGCCGTCCTACGGCTCGGACCGTTCGAACCTCGTGAACGTGGCCTCGCCGCCCGGTCCGCGTGCCGTGTAGGAGGCGGCGCGCCCATCCTGCACCTCGAAGCTGATGGTGACCGTCGGGTTCAAGCGAACCCGCCAGGCACCCTCGGCATCCGGCGGGAAGAGTGCCACTGGTTCGTCGGTCTCCGGGATGCGTAGCGCCAGGCGGCCTGCCTGGTGGACCACCTCCACCTCGCGGCCGGTCTCCGCATCGCGGAACCAGCCCAGGTACGGCTCTACCTCGTCGAGCCCGAGCATCACCTCTGACTCGGGGTCAGGCCCACCGCGGGGGAGGTCGATGACCTCGCCACCCTGATGGATACGCAGGCCGACCACGCCCCCGGCTTCGTCGCGCACGAACGAGATAGCCACGCCGGGGTCTTCGCGCAGCGTCCACCGCTCCTGCTCGCCGGCTCGGTCGAGGGCGAAGATGAACTGGCTGGGGATGTCAAGCGCCAGGCTCCCGTGCCGCCACAAGATGTCGAACGGCTGGTTCACGAACGGCCCGAAGTCCGCGGTGTACGTACCCAGGTAGTCGGCGAACTCGGCGGGCATCTCCGGGCCCGCGTCCGCCGGGGGATCCAGCAGCAGGCGCTGGATCTCCTCTTCGAGTCGGATGGCCGTGGCGCCTCCACGCGACTGCGTGAAGTACAGGATCATCAGGTCCCGGTCGGGCCAGGCCCAGGCGATGGTGCCGTCTGAACCGCTGTAGCCGACGATGGTCGGCTCAGCGCCCGGCGGTGGCGCCCCGTCGACCGGGGCCCCCGCCACGTGCAGGAGGGCCATCTGCCCGTGGTATGCGGTCAGGCCCGGGAACCGCGTGGGATACGGAGCGTCCAAGCCCAGCGTCTTCATGAGGTCGCGGGGTGTGAGGATCCGGGCCACTGCCTCCGGCGTAAGGATCCGAGTGTCGCCAGAGACGCCCTCGTCCATCCACACGGCCAGGAACCGCGCGTAGTCGAGCGGCGTGCTGTAGAGGCTCTGCGAGCCCCAGGCGTACGGATAGAACGGCTCGTCATCGGGTCCCCAGAACCGATCCCAGTTGCCCACACCACCGACGTAGAGGCTGGCAACGCGTTCCAGTCGTGGGTCGGTCGGGTCGCCGAGGTAGAGCGAATCCTCCATCCCCAGAGGCGCCAGCAGGCGCTCGCCCACGAACTCGTCGAGCGATGATCCCGATGCCTGCTCCACGATGGCCCCGAGCGCATCGGCCCCCGCATCGCTGTACCAGAACTTGCTGCCGGGATCGAACTCGGGGCCGCTCTCGCCGGTGGCGTTGGCCATGGCGTACAGGCTCTCGTGGTCGCGTGTGCCCTGTAGCGTCGTGAGCGGTAGACCACTGCGGTGCGTGAGCAGCTGTTCGACCGTGATCGCCCGGGATGCGTCGTTGTCAAACCCGGGCAGGTAGTCCGAGGCACGATCGTCGAGCGCCAGTCTTCCCTCGTCGATCAGCAGCTGGATGGCCGCTCCGGTGATCGGCTTGGTCATCGAACGGATGTTGAACAGCGTGTTCGGCTCCATCGGGACCCCGGCCTCGCGGTCCCGCAGGCCGAAGGCCTCGTGCAGCACCGTGTGGCGGTTCTTGATGACGACCAGCTCGGCCCCGACGGCCATGTCCCGGTCGATGTAGCCGCTGACGACATCGGCCAGCGCCTGTAGCGCTGCGGAAGACATGCCCTGGCTCTCCGGCGTCGCCTCGGGGAAGGCGACTTGCGCCCGGACCGACGTGTGCGATGTCGCAAGTGCCAGAAGCGCGGCCAAGACGACGGCGACGATGGCCCGTGGGACCAGGAAGCCATCGACGTGCCACATCCGATACATGGAGAACCTCCCCTCAATAGACGACACCCGAACACTAGGGAGGTGGAGCACGACACCGAAGTGCCGGACGTCATCTCCCGCGCATTGCACAGGTCGCGACCAGGCCCGAACCTCGCGTTGCCGGACGTGCGTCTCCGCTCCCCGTCGCAGGGCGTGACGGCGGCGCCGTCTCGCAGGTGGTGCGCCGGTGGCAGCGGACGGTTGCATGTCGGCATGGACCCGGGCACACTCGGAGATAGCGGGAGGCTGTGAGGCAGGGTCCGTTGATGTGGCCGCCCGGGACCCGGCTGAGCCACTGGCGAACCCGGCCCGCGCAGCAGCCTTTGGGGGGCGTGTCATGCGGGCACTGTGGCTGTCCCGGGTGGGGACGATCATCCTGGTGCTGGCCGCCGGGTCGAGCGCGACGGGAATCACGCTTGGCGCATCGGACACCTCGTCGTCGCCTGCGGATTTCCTGGCCGACGTGCGCTGGGAGTCCATGGCAGGACCGCCCGGCGCCGGGTATGTCGTCCAGCTGGTGCAGACGACCAGGCCCACCCATACCCTCTACGCCGTTACCCAGGACGCGACCTACCAGTCGGCCGACAAGGGCGAGACCTGGAGCACGGTCCCCGGCCTCGACCGCATCCGGGTCGCCTCGCTGGCCGTCCGCGGCGGCGATGTCATCGCCTGCGGGGATGGCGTCCACGAGCTGACCGGCCAGGGGACCCGGCGGCTGCTCCCGGAGCCCTGCGAGACGGTCGGCGCCGACCGGGACACCATCGTCATGACTCGGGGCTCTGGCAGCAAGACCGGTGTGGTGGTCAAGCGCCTGGACGGGACCGGGGCCTGGCAGGATCTGTCGCCGCGCGCTGCCGACCTCGCGGGCCTGGTACTACCTCCCCCTGGCCGGCCCTCGGGAGTCTCGGCCGGGCCCATCGCCCCGGTGGGAGATGACATCCTCGCCGGCTTCCGAGTGTGGGTCGATGCTGCGGCGGAACTCGAGAACGGCGGGCTGTACCGCTGGGACGACGGCGCGGCCACCTGGTCCCAGGTCCAGCTGCCGACGCCCGGGGGCGTCGTTCTGGCACGGCTGATCACCGACCCGAAGCACCCGCGCCGGGTCATCGCGACCTTCCGTGATCCGTTCCTGCACGAGGTGCAGCACACCATCTCTCGACTGGTCTTCGAGTCTCGCGACGGAGGCCTGACATGGTCGCCGCTGACGGACGCGACGGTACGATCGAACGGGGTGACCGATGTCGTGAACGTGGGCCGATCGCGCTACCTGGTGGACCCCAGTGACCGGTACATGGTGCGCGTCAGGGGTTCGGGCTGGAAGGTACTCCCAGCGCCTGCCGTGAAGGGCATCCCCGGAGGCAGTGTCGGCCTCGAGACGCTCCTCATCGATCCGGCCGATCCCAAGACCGCCTACGGCCTGACAGGGTCCGCCTGGGAGCTGGGCCTGGTCAGGTCCACCGATGGCCTGAAGAGCTGGCACAAGATGGACGGCACTATCGTCAGATCATCGCCCACCATCGTGGTCAGCGACCCGCGCGACCCCGCGGTCCTGCTGACCTCGGGGAACATCATCCAGGAGTCGTATGCCACGCGCGACGACGGGAAGACGTGGTCGCTCTTCTCACCCACGACGTCCGGCGACGAGGTGCGCATCGACCCACATGACCCGGACCACCTCCTCGTCGTGGACGAGATGACGAACCTGTTCGAATCGCTCGACGGCGGGCGCTCGTTCGACCAGATCGCGACCGAGTTCGGTGGTGCCAAGGTGCTGGACTTCGAGGTCGCGCGGGACGACCCGGACCTCATCTACGTCTCCAACCTGGGCGTGGGGATCTCACGCTTCGGCGGGGGTGAAGCACAGCACCTCACCAACTCGCCCGACTACGCCTACGACATCGAGATCGACCCCGATGACAGCCGCATCCTCTACGCCACCAACTCGCCCAAGAAGTTCGAGAACCATTCCTCCGTGTGGCGATACCGACCCGATCAGGTCACGGACTTCGGCTGGAGCGAGATCCTGCGGGTGGAGGATTCGGCCGGCATCACGTCCCTTCGCTTCGATCCGGCGGATTCCGACACGTTGTACGCAGGGGTCACCGGCTCGCACGGAAGCGTGTGGGTCAGCCGGGACCGGGGTAGCACCTGGGCGGAGCTGAACCCGGCGCTCACCTTCACCAGCGTGCAGGGACACTCCCAGCTTGAGGTGGTTCCCGGTGCTCAGGACACGGTCCTCGCGGGCACCTGGGGTGGCGGCAGCTTCCGCTCGAGTGACAGCGGGCGGTCATGGACCATGCTCGACCACGAGCACACCTTCTCTCCCACCTGCATCGAGGCCTGGCCCGCCGACCCGAGCGTGGTCTACGCCTGCGATCGCACATCGGCCAAGATCCACAAGTCGACCGATGGCGGGACCACCTGGCAGGAGTACTTCGACTTCGGTCCCGGTCACCTCACCACCACAGCCCTGGCCATCGATCCCGATGACCCCGACCTCATCTATGCGGCCGCCTTCCGCCCACCAGCTGCCATGCTGGGGAGCCTGTTCAGGATCCGGGCCGGTGTGATGGAGGCCGACCTCGGCGCAGACCTGCCACGGGCGGTGCTCGACATCGAGATCGATGCGCAGACGCCGGCCACGCTCTACGTGACCACGCACCTCCACGGGCTCTTCATCAGCGACGATGCGGGAGCGTCCTGGACCCGACTCGATGACCGGGGTACGGGATTGCCGCGGACCGGCTACCTCGATGTCGACATCGACCCGCGTGATCCGCGAACGTTGTACGCCACCAGCCTCTGCGGCCCCATCCCCGGCTACGTCATCGACCCGCTGCGTGACGTGCTCAGCCGCAGCGAGCGTTTCCGCAACATCGACCCGGCGGCGAAGTGTGGCCTCTACAGGAGCACCGACCGCGGGCAGAGCTGGGCGCTCCTCCTGGAGACAGTCGGAGCGGCCAACGCCATCGAAGTGTCGCCGACTCTTCCCGGTAGCCTGTACGTCGCCGACGGCGGCGCTGGAGTGTGGGTCAGCCGCGACGACGGCGCCAGCTGGCGCCAGGAGAACACCGGCCTCGGAACCACCAGCGTCACCGCGGTCGCCGCCGGCGAGGATGGCATCTATGCCGGTACCCAGGGGTCGGGCGTGTTCGTCGGTGCCCTCGGTGCGGATGGGGCCATCAGCTGGGACGGTGCGGCTGGGCCACGTGTCCGCGTCCACCGCATCCAGATCGAGGTCGACCCTCGCGATCCGGACCGCCTCTACGCATCGGCCTACCCGGGGGGCGTGCTGCGCAGCGACGATGGCGGCCGCACCTGGAGCGCCAAGAACTTCCTGACCCCCAGCATCCGCGTGACCGACCCCACCTCGCAGGGCTACTACGCGCTGGACATCGATCCGAGCAATTCCCGGACGGTCTGGCTCGGCGTCTATGGCAAGGGCCTCATCGTGTCGCACGACGGTCGCGACTTCGCCACCTTCGCCAACGGCAAGGACGAGGAGCTGCGCGGGAAGCACATCACCTCGGTGCAGGTGGATCCGGGGAACCGCAAGCGCGTCTTCGTCGGGGCTGAAGAGGGCGTCTTCGTCACACGCGACTCGGGCAGGACGTGGCGACGCCTGAACAAGGGCCTGGGCATGAAGGACGTCAGGTCCCTCAAGTTGACGTCTTCCGCATCGGCGCCGTTCAGGGCCGACTTCGATGACGGCGCTGCCGACGGCTTCACCCTCGAGTCAGGCTGGAAGGTCGCCGGCGGCCGACTGACCGGGTCACGCCATGCCTGGGCCTGGGCCGGGTCACCGTCATGGACTGACTACTCGCTGGAGGCCAAGGTGAAGGTCGACCGCGGCGGCCTGCACATCAGCACACGCATCAACGACGACGGGCGCTACTTCGTAGGCGTGCGCCCCGATACGCTTTACCTCGCCAAGCAGTCCCACGAGTGGGAGAGATTCGCGGACCTGGAACAGGTACCCATCAGCCTCGGCAACAAGCGCCACGTGGTCCGTGTCGATGTCGATGGACCCCGCCTCAGGGTGTACCTCGACGGCAAGAAGAAGATCGACCACCGCGACCGCAAGCCGCATCTCGCGGGCTCCATCGCCTTCGAGGCCCTCGACAATTCGACGGTGTCGGTCGATGCGGTGCGCGTTCGGCGCAAGACTGGGCCCGCCCAGGCCTTGGTCGGGACCGCAGGTTACGGTGTCTATCGCCTCGGCACCTCAGGAGGACGCTGGAGCCATCTCGGGCGCTCGCTCGGGTTCGGCTGGTGGGCGCCGTGGGAGCGCCGCATGTACCAGTTCAGCTCGCTGCTCTTCGACCCGCTCGAGAAGGGCACCGTCTACTACGGTCATTTCCCCGGCGGCTTCTTCGTCAGCCGGGACGGCGGCCGTACCTGGCGGGACTCGAGCGTCGGGCTCGGCAACGACGGCATGTTCTCGCTGACGCAGCATCCGCACGATCCGCAGATCCTGTTCGCCGGCACCTACAACGGCATCGTCAGGTCGAACGACGGCGGCGCCACGTGGACGGACTCCAGCGAGGGCATGCCGCCCGAGCAGTGGCCCTACACCGTGGCCATCGATGGGGACGATCCCGACGTCATGTACACCTCCACCAAGAACGGGCAGAACAAGGGCTTCTGCCAGCGCAACGCGACCTGCGGGGTCGTCATGAAGTCCACCGATGGCGGCAGGGCGTGGGATCCCATCATGTCGGGCCTCGACCCCATGAGCGAGTTCTACACGCTGCTCATCTACCCGCCCGATCACGACATCCTGTTCCTCAGCACCAGCCGTGGGGTCTACGCCAGCCCCGACGCCGGAGAGCACTGGCAGCCGCTGGTCGAAGGGCTACCGGCCACTGACAACCAGGTACGGGACAACGTGGCCGACAACCTGGCCCTGAGCGCGGATGGCGAGCACCTGTACCTGGGCCTGGTCCGGCACGGCGTCTGGCGTGCGGACTTGACAGCATTGGCTGAGGGGTGAGTACACAGCCATCGGCATGAGCACGGTAGGGGCAACGACGTGGATATCGAGGAATTCATCAAGTCCATCCCGAAGGCGGAGCTTCACCTCCACATCGAGGGAACGCTGGAGCCTGACCTCAAGTTCGACCTCGCCAGCCGCAACGGCCTCGAGCTGCCCTACGCCTCGGTCGCCGAGCTGCGGGCAGCCTACGACTTCGACGATCTTCCGTCGTTCCTGGCCCAGTACTACGAGGGCATGTCCGTCCTCCTGGTGGAGCAGGACTTCTACGACCTGGCCTGGGCCTACTTCGCAAGGGTCGCCGCCCAGAACGTCGTCTATGCCGAGCTGTTCTTCGACCCACAGGCGCACACCAGCCGAGGGATCGGATTCGAGACGGTCGTCACCGGCCTGCGGCGAGCCCAGCAGGAGGCTGAAGTCCGCTTCGGTATCAGGTCCCAGCTGATCATGTGCTTCCTCAGGGACCTCCCGGCCATATCGGCGGCCGAGACGCTGCAGCAGGCGGCGCCATACCGCGACTGGATCGTCGGCGTCGGTCTGGATTCCGATGAGAAAGGCAATCCGCCCCTCAAGTTCCGAGAGGTCTTCGCCGCCGCCCGCGCCCAGGGCTACCGGCTGACCATGCACTGCGATGTCGATCAGGAGGACTCGGTCAGCCACATCTGGCAGTGCCTTGACCAGATCGGCGTCGACCGGATCGATCACGGCGTGAACGCGCTAGAGGATGCGGCACTGACCGACGAATTGGCGCGACGCGGTCTCGGCCTCACCGTCTGCCCGATCTCCAACTCCTACGTGACCGAGGGGACCAAGTCGCCGGAGATCAGGGCCCTGCTCGAGCGGGGCGTGCTCGTGACGGTGAACTCGGACGATCCCGCCTACTTCCCCGGCTATGTCGGCGAGAACCTCGCGACCCTGCAACGCGAGGCGCAGCTCACACGGGACGAGATCGTCCGCCTCGTGCGCAACGCCTTCGCCGTCAGCTGGCTGGAGGAGCCTGACCGCAGGGCCTATCTCGAGCAGGTGGACAGATGGGTGGCCGCCCACTGATTCGATCGTCGGTGGACACCAGCGGACGGATCCGTGGCTCCTGGTCAGGAGCAGGGTCAAGCGGCAGTCGTCCCGACCATACCGCTCGCCATCGCTAGCTCCGCCTCGAAAGCCGCAGCCGCAACGCCGATGCCGTGATGTAGGCGGTGATGACCGAGATGCCGATCGGCGCGATGGCTTCCACCCCCAGCCCTACCGTGCCCACACCGATGAGCACGAAACTCACCGGGGCGGCGATGATCGCACCCGGCACGGCTGCGAGCATGCAAGCCACGGCGAGTCCGGTCGGGATCTCCGGGATGGCAGCGTTGACGATGAGGCCGCTCGTGCCGCCGATGAACAGGATGGGGAAGACGATGCCGCCGAGGAACCCCGCCTCCTGGCTCAGCGCCACCGCCGCCATCTTGGCGAACAGGACGAGCAGGAGCAGGCCGATGCTGAGAGCAGGGGCGTGGTCGATCTCGTACACCAGTTGCGGGCTGCCACCCGTCGCGGTCAGTGGGACGGCGAATGCCAGCAGGCCGACCAGCGATCCCAACAGCACCGCCTTGAGGTAGGGATTCGGCAGCAGTCCTGCGGCCCTTCCCAGCAGACGTCGGACCACCGCATAGAGCACCAGGATCAGGGCTGAGAGGAGGCCCAGTGGCACGGCCGCAGCGAGGTGCCAGGCCTCGAAGGCGTAGCCGTCGACGCCGAAGGAGTCGAGCATCTCTGTGCCGGTGACGCCGAAGAAGATGATGAAGCCGATGGTGGCCGCGATGAACTGCGGGATGATGGCAACCACGTACGCGTGCTTCGGCGTGGGCGACAGCTCGGACGTCATCACCGCCGCGAACAGAGGTGCCGCGAAGACCGCGCCGAGTCCTCCGGCCATGCCGGTCAGCGAGTAGGCCTTCCGCTCGCCGTCTTCTGCTTGGGGCAGGCGAGAGGCGATCCAGGCGGCGAAACCACCGCCTGAGACGATGACACCGAAGGACGGACCCAGGCTTGCGCCGGCGATGAGCGAGACGGCCGAGATCGCCACCAGCGAGAACGCACTCGACGGCTCCACCCAGCCGGCGCGGACGAAGGCGACGGCACCGGATATCTCGCCGTCGGCACGGGCCCGTACGCGGAGCCAGGTCACCAGGAGCGCACCAGCTCCGATCAGCGGGATCCACCACCACTGGCCTGAGAACAGGTCCGAGGTCGGCTCGCTGAAGAAGAGGTCGATGCCCCAACTCGTGAGGAGCGAGTAGGCCAGGGCGAACACCCCACCGGTGACACCGAGGCCCAGGGCCGCGAATAGGAGCCGCTGGTATGCACGATCGTCGAGCGGCAGCATGGAGGCAGGTTAGCCGAGCCGGCGGCCCCGGACCCGACGGTCAGGCCCACGGCGGCCCCAGCTCGCCCCTGCGGAGCCCAGGCTTGCCCTGCGGGCCGGAGAGCGGTTGCCGGCCCATGGCGTGGCCACGGAAACGTCTGGTATCGTCGGCCACTACCCAACCGCGAGAGTCATGACCAGCGAAGACCTTCGACGACTGATCGCACCCCACGCGAATGACATCGGGGGCCCTGTCACCGCGCTCCGGATCCTCCAGCAGCACATCGGCTGGATCGACTCCGACGCGCTGGAAACGGTCGCGGACGTCTTCAACCTGAGCCGTGCAGAGGTCCGCGGCCTGGTCGGCTTCTACGCGGACTTCCGCACCAGGCCCCCGGCTACCCACGTGGTCAAGGTCTGCCAGGCGGAAGCGTGCCAGGCGGTGGGCGCGCGGGAGCTGACACGAACCCTCTCCGACCGCCTGGGCATCGCGCTCGGCGAGAAGACGTCAGACGACCGCGTCGGGCTCGAGCCCGTCTACTGCCTTGGGCTCTGCACGCACGGCCCGACCATGATGGTCGACGACCGACCGGTCGTGAGGGCCGATGCCGCTGCCGAGCGCATGCTGGACCAGATCCTGACATGAGCGAACGCGCCTACGTCCCCAGTGAATCGGTCGCCCTCGCGCTGGGCGCTGGTGAGGTCGCTGGTGCCCTCGCCGCGGCCGGGACAGAGGTGACGCGCAACGGGTCCCGTGGACTGCTCTGGGCCGAGCCGATGGTGGAGATCGAGCGCGACGGCCGCCGCACCGCGTACGGGCCGGTGGCCCCGGCCGATACGGACCGGCTGGACACCCGTGAGCTCGGCGCCGTGGAGGACCTCCTCGCCGGGCAGACGCGCGTGGTCTTCGGCAATTGCGGTGCCTACGAACCGACCGACCTGGACGCGTACCTGGCCCACGGTGGCTTCAGCATGCCCGACCGCGATCCGCAGTCGATCATCGACGAGGTCGACAGCGCCGGGCTGCGCGGCTACGGCGGGGCCGGTTTCCCCGCCGGCCGCAAGTGGCAGACCGCGGCCGACACCGTGGCCGACCAGAAGTACATCGTGGCCAACGCCGACGAAGGCGACTCCGGCACGTTCTCCGACCGGCTCATCATGGAGGGCGATCCCTTCCTGCTCATCGAGGGCATGAGCCTCGCCGGCCGTGCCATCGGAGCCACCCACGGCGTCATCTACCTGCGCTCCGAGTACCCCGTGGCGGCAGACGTCCTGACGCGGGCGCTGGCCGCCGCGCGAGTCGGAGGCGTATTGGGCGAGCACTTCGACATCGACCTCTTCATCGGAGCCGGCGCCTACATCTGCGGCGAGGCGACCTCGCTGCTCGAGAGCCTGGAGGGCAAGCGCGGCGAGGTCCGCGCGAAGCCGCCGCCCATGGCGGTGCGCGGGCTCTACGGCAAGCCGACCGTGGTGAACAACGTCATCACGCTGTGCGCGGTGCCCTGGATCATGCGCCACGGCGGGGTCGCCTACGCCCGGCTCGGTGTCGCCCCTTCGACCGGCACCATGCCCTTCCAGCTCGGCGGCAACGTCAGGCGCGGCGGTCTCTATGAGCTCGAGTTCGGGGTCACCCTCGGCGAACTCGTGGAGAAGTGGGGAGGTGGGACAAGGAGCGGACGACCTGTACGTGCGGTGCAGGTCGGCGGCCCGCTCGGCGCGTACCTGACCCCGGCCCACTTCGACGTAGCCATGACCTACGAAGCGCTGCGGGAGGTCGGGGCGGAGATCGGGCACGGTGGGGTCGTGGTCTTCGATGACAGCGTGGACATGGCCGAGCAGGCCCGCTATGCGTTCGAGTTCTGCGCCGAGGAATTGTGCGGCAAGTGCACGCCTTGTCGCATCGGCTCGGTGCGTGGTGCGGAGCTGGTGCAACAGATCATCGACGACGGCCCGCGCGCCGACCGCCTCGCGCTGCTCGACGACCTGTGCACGGTGCTGGAGGGTTCCAGCCTGTGCGCGATGGGCAGCATGACGCCCAAGCCGGTGCGGAGCGCACTCGAACACTTCCCCCAGGACTTCGGATTGCCCATGGAGGGCCGCTGACATGCGCTTGATCGAGCTCGACTACGGCACGCCCCCGAGCCTTGGCACCGGCACGGTGAACCTGGAGATCGACGGCGTCCCCGTGGAGACGACCGAGGGCACGTCCATCATGCGCGCCGCCACGGAGGTCGGCATCTCCATCCCCAAGCTGTGCGCGACGGACAGCCTGCGCTCGTTCGGCTCCTGTCGCATGTGCATGGTGGAAGTCGAAGGCCGGCCCGGGTTCAAGGCGGCCTGCACCGAGCCCGTGCGCGAGGGCATGCGGGTCCGCACCCAGTCCGAGGCCGTCGCCAGGCAACGGCGCGGCACGATGGAGCTGTACATCTCCGATCACCCGCTGGATTGCCTGACCTGCTCGGCCAACGGTGATTGCGAGCTGCAAGACGTGGCCGGAGCGGTGGGCCTGCGCGAGGTGCGCTACCAGGAGCCGGTCACACACCTGGACGCCGAGACGGATGGGTCCAACCCGTACTTCGACTTCGACCCGTCCAAGTGCATCATGTGCTCGCGCTGCGTGCGCGCCTGCGACGAGGTCCAGGGCACCTTCGCGCTCACCGTGCTCGGGCGCGGGTTCGACGCCAAGATCGCTACCGGCGCGGTGGACTTCATGTCGTCCGACTGCGTCTCCTGCGGCGCCTGCGTGCAGGCCTGTCCCACGGCCACGCTGATGGAGAAGTCAGTGGTGGAGCACGGCGTCCCGGACCGCACGGTGCTGACCACCTGTGCCTACTGCGGCGTCGGTTGCTCGCTCAAGGCCGAGCTCAAGGGCGACCAGGTCGTGCGCATGGTCCCCTACAAGGACGGCAAGGCCAACCACGGGCACGCTTGCGTGAAGGGCCGCTTCGCGTGGGGCTATGCCAACCACAAGGACCGCGTCACCTCGCCCATGATCCGCGACGCCATCGACCAGCCCTGGCGAGAGGTCTCGTGGGAGGAGGCCATCAGCTTCGCCGCGGCCCGCCTCAAGGCCATCCAGGCCGAGCACGGCAAGTTCGCGGTCGGCGGCATCACTTCCTCTCGCTGCACCAACGAGGAAGTGTGGCTGGTGATGAAGCTGGTCCGGGCAGCCTTCGGCAACAACAACGTCGACACCTGCGCGCGCGTCTGCCACTCCCCCACCGGCTACGGGCTGAAGCAGACATACGGCACCTCCGCGGGCACCCAGCATTTCGACTCCGTCACCGGGGCCGACGTGATCATGGTCATCGGTGCCAACCCGACCGAGGCCCATCCGGTGTTCGCCTCCCAGATGAAGCGACGGCTGCGCGAGGGCGCGCGGCTCATCGTCGTGGACCCTCGCCGCATCGAGCTCGTGCGCTCACCCCACGTCGAAGCCGATGTGCACCTGCCGCTCCGGCCCGGCACCAACGTGGTGCTGATGAACGCGTTCGCCCACGTCATCGTGAGCGAGGGCCTGCTCGACGATGACTTCGTGGAGACGCGCTGTGACATGGCCTCGTTCCGCGAGTGGCTCGAGTTCGCCGCGCGTCCCGAGCACGCCCCCGAGGCGGTGGCCGACGAGATCGGTGTGCCCGCAGCCGATATCCGCGAGGCAGCCAGGCTCTATGCCACCGGCGGCAACGCGGCCATCTACTACGGCCTCGGCGTGACCGAGCACAGCCAGGGTTCGACCATGGTCATGGCCATGGCCAACCTGGCCATGGCCACCGGCAACATCGGCCGCTTCGGTGTCGGCGTGAACCCGCTGCGTGGGCAGAACAACGTGCAGGGCTCATGCGACATGGGTTCGTTCCCGCACGAGCTGCCGGGCTATCGGCCGGTGACCGATGACGCGGTGCGCGCCACCTTCGACCAGCACTGGGGCGTGCAGCTCCACGACGAAGCCGGCTACCGCATCCCCAACATGCTCGACGCGGCGGTGGCCGGGACCTTCAAGGGCATCTACATCCAGGGCGAGGACATCGCCCAGTCGGACCCCAACACCCAGCACGTGGAAGCGGCGCTCCAGTCCATGGAGTGCGTCATCGTGCAGGACCTGTTCCTGAACGAGACGGCCAAGTTCGCCCACGTCTTCCTGCCCGGCTCGTCGTTCCTGGAGAAGGACGGCACCTTCATCAACGCCGAGCGGCGCATCAACCGCGTCCGCCCCGTGTCTAAGCCGCTGACGGGCAAGGCCGAGTGGGAGGTCACGCAGGACCTGGCCAACGCGCTCGGGTACCCGATGCACTACGAGTCCGAGTCGGAGATCCTCGATGAGATCGCCGCCCTCACGCCCTCGTTCGCCGGCGTCTCGTTCGACTTCCTCGACGAGCACGGCAGCGTGCAGTGGCCCTGCAACGAGGATGCGCCGGAGGGCACGCCCATCATGCACGTGGACGAGTTCGTGCGCGGCAAGGGCATGTTCATCCTCACCGACTACCAGCCCACCGAGGAGCGCGCCAACCGCAAGTTCCCGCTGTTGCTCACCACCGGGCGCATCCTCAGCCAGTACAACGTCGGCGCCCAGACCCGGCGCACCGACAACATCCGCTGGCTGGAGCAGGACGTGCTCGAGATCCATCCGGCCGATGCGGAGCTGCGCGGCGTCCATACGGGCGACCTCGTCTCGGTCCAGAGCCGCAAGGGCGAGATCACGCTGCCGGCGACCATCACCGAACGAGTCGCGCCCGGTGTCGTATACACCACCTTCCACCATCCAGACACCGGCACCAACGTGGTCACCACGGAGCTGTCCGACTGGGCCACCAACTGCCCCGAGTACAAGGTCACCGCGGTCGAGGTGCGGCCGGCCAGCCACCGGTCCGAGTGGCAGGAGGGGTTCGTCGTCCGCGCCGCCGAGCAGGCCGCTCTGGCGCCCGGGGACCGCTGATCGCTCGCATGCCGCTCGTCCGCCCCACCGCCGATGCGCCGGCCGGGGTCGCCGCGGTCGAGGTGGACGTGGTGGCCCACGGTGCCGTGGAACGACGTACCGACTTCGTGACCATGGAAGAACCGCTGGAGGTCAGGCTCGTCCACGGCCCCGAGGACGAGCGCGCGCAACGCAGCGTAGCGGTGACCATGCGCACTCCCGGTGATGACCTGGCGCTGGCGCTCGGGTTCCTCCACGGAGAAGGCGTGGTGCGCTCGATGGCGGACGTCACCTCCATCGACCTCGTGAGCGAGCCGGGCCGCGAAGGGGACACCCAGAACATCGTCCGGGTCGAGCTCGCGCCGACGGCGGTCTTCGACCCGGACAGGCTCACGCGGAACGTCTACACCACATCGAGTTGCGGGGTCTGCGGCAAGGCCTCCCTCGAGGCGGTACGGGTCCAGATCCCCGACTACGCTGGCCGCGACAGATTCGCCATCGGCTACGGGGCCCTTGGCGCGCTGCCGGAGCTGCTGAGGGGGGAACAGGAGGCCTTCGCTCATACCGGCGGGCTCCACGCCTCGGCCACCTTCGACCCGAACGGCCAGATCGAGAGGGTCGCCGAGGACGTCGGCCGGCACAACGCCCTCGACAAGCTCGTCGGCAGCTACCTCTCGGACGGGGCGCTGCCGCTCTCGGGGCTCGGGCTCGTCTTCAGCGGCCGCGCCAGCTTCGAGCTGGTGCAGAAGGCGGCCATGGCCGGGTGTCCCTTCGTGGCCGCCATCGGACCTCCATCGAGCCTCGCGGTGGAGCTGGCCGCTGAGCAGCGTATGACGCTCGTCGGTTTCCTGCGTGCGCACCGCTTCAACGTGTACACGCTTCCCCATCGCGTCCTCGTCTGAGCCCCATCGAGCGATGCGCTCCGACGACATCACCGCCATCGTGCTGTGCGGCGGCTCGGGCACCCGCCTCGGTGGCGTTGACAAGCCCACGGCCCCGATCGAGGGTCATCCGCTGGTCGAATACGTGATCGCCCGGCTCACTCCCCAGGTGGGCGGGGTCGTCATCAGCTGTGGCCGCGATGCGGCACCGTACGAGGCCCTGGGCTACACGACGGTGGCCGACGTGCGCCCGGGTGACGGGCCGCTGGGCGGCTTCAGCAGCGCTCTCCCCTTCGTCCAGACCGACTGGATCCTGGCGCATCCCGGCGATGCCCCGTTCGCCGACACCTCGCTGGTCGAGCGACTGGCCCCGGCCGCCGAGGCCGATGGCGTCGCAGTGCCCCGAGCCGGCGGCTACCGCCAGAACCTGGTCCTGCTCATCTCGCGCCAGAAGGCAGCAGCGCTAGCTCGTTTCTACGAGGGGGGCGGCCGGGCCGTGAAGGACTGGCTCGACGGAGAGCGAGTGGAGAGCGTGGACATGACCGACGTGGCCGACTCGTTCTTCAACGTCAACACAGCTGCCGATCTGGCGGAGGCCGCGCGGCGGCTCTCGCGCGGATTGGGGGGCGGCGCTCGTCGAGCAGGCTGATCTCTCTCGACCTCAGGCCGGGCTCAGGCGTGAACACCCTCGTCAGCCAGGTCAAGCGCGGCGTCGATGATCTCGAAGGCGTCCGCCATCTCGGCTTCGCTGATCGTCAGAGGCGGGTTGGCCTGGATCGTGTTCCAGCGAACGAGCGCGAAGAGACCGTGATCGCGGAAGTAGCGGGAGACCTGCTTCATCTCCTCGCTGGTGCCGTTGTAGGGTGCCATCGCTTCGAACGTCGTCCGGTCACGCACGAGTTCGATGACGCCGAAGAGGCCGATGTTGCGGACCGCACCGACGCTCGGGTGCTTCTCCCTGAGGCGAGCGAGGTGGCCACGCATGACCTCGCCCATGCGAGCGGCGCGGTCGATGAGGCCATCGTCCTCGTAGACCCCGATGACCGCCAGGGCACAGGCGCAGCCGACCGGATGGCTGTGATACGTGAGGCCACCGAAGAAGGGCTCCTCCTGGAACGCGTCGGCCAGCTCGCGGCGCATGGCCACGCAGCCCAGTGGCACGTACGAGGACGTGAGGCCCTTGCCCATGGTCATCAGGTCGGGCACGACGTTCCAGTGCTCGACGGCGAACCACTTGCCGGTGCGGCCGAAACCGCTCATGACCTCGTCGGCGATGAGCAGGATGCCGTACTTGTCGCAGATCTCACGCACGCCCTGCATGTAGCCGTCGGGGGGGATGAGGATGCCGTTAGCCCCCACCACCGGCTCGAGCAGGAAGCCCGCGATGGTGTGCGGGCCCTCGAACATGATGACCTCCTCGAGGTCGGCCAGGGCGCGATCCACCGGCTCCGGCTCGGGCCGGCCGTAGCGGTGGGCATCGGGCACACGCACGATGGCCGCCGCGCCGATCTCGTTGGCCCATCGTCGTGGGTCCCCGGTGGCCACCATGGCCTGGCCCGTGGCACCGTGGTACGAGCGATAGCGGGCCATGATCTTCTGGCGTCCGGTGGACTGGCGCGCCAGCTTGATGGCCATGTCGTTGGCGACGGCGCCACCGGTGGTGAAGAACATGACGTCGAGGTCGCCCGGCGTCAGCTGGGCCAGCTTCTGGCCCAGGCGGGCACGTGGCTCGTGGGCCGCATGCGGGTAGGCGTAGGCGAGCTTCTGGGCCTGGGCTGCGATGGCATCGATGACACGCTGGTCGCCGTGGCCGATGTTCACCGACATGGCCTGCGAGTTGAAGTCGAGATAGCGTTTGCCGTCGGCCGAGTAGAAGTAGACGCCCTTGGCCGTCTCCATGGCGATCGGTTCGGCCGCGTGCTGGGCCACCCACGAGAACATCGTGTGCTTGCGGGTGAGCGCGATCATCTCGTCCGCGCTCATGGTCGGTGGGCTCGTCTGGGCCCCTGGACTCGGCTCGGGCGGCGGCGTCCGTCCGGCTTCCCTCTCGGATGCGACCGACATCTCCACACCTCATGCGAGTACGACGGACGCCAGACGGCGTCTCGGACGACGCGTCCGACCGCGCCAGGTCCGTCGACGTTGAATCTGCCACGAATGCGCCCGGGCGTTAGGCAGGATCGGCCAGCCTACGTCGGTCGGCCAGCCATCCGAGCATCGCCTCGATCACCCGTGGATCGATGGGCCTCTGCACCTGCTTGCCGTAGTGGCGGGGATTCGAGATCGGGCCCGGCTCGAGGCGCAGGATGTGATCGACGTCCTCGACCTCCACGACCTGGGCATGCGGCGCGGTCTGCGCCACGACGGCGAGGTCGGCAGGGTCGACCTGCACATCCTTGGAGCCGGTGATGGCCAGCATCGGCGCGTCTGCCTCACTCAGCGCCGGCCGAGGATCGTAGGCGATGAACTCGCGCATCCACTTGGCGTTCACCTTGACCAGCTGGATGCGTACGGTGTCGGCCGTGGTCGCCTTGAGCTTGGCGATGGACTTGTCCTGCTGCTGGAGCACGCTCGTCCCGAAGAGCCGCATCAGACCCCGGACGGGCCCCGGGACGAGGTGGTCACCGATCTGCCGGGCCTGCCAGCGCAGCGTCTCCTCCCCTGTCTTGGCCGAGTACGCGAGCAGGACCGCACCCGCATAGGCAGGCCTGCGGCGCACGAGTTCTACGGAGTGCAGCGCCCCGGCGCTGTGGCCGATGACGACCACGGAGGCCACCTCTGCTCGGTCGAGCAGCCAGTCAGCGGCCGCCTCGGCATCGACCAGCTCGTCGTAGAAGCCCGCACTCAGGTAGTCGCCTTCCGACGCCCCCACGCCCCGCTTGTCGAAGCGCAGTGAGGCCCAACCGGCATCGGCCAGCACGGCCGCCAGATCGCGGCCGATGTTCAGCCGGATACGCTTGTGGTTGCCGTCGCGGTCGAGCGGCCCCGAACCCGACAGCAGCAGCGCGCCCGGAAAGGGCCCGGACCCGTCGGGCGTCGCGTACGTCCCGGCCAGAGACAACCCGCCGGACGGGAAGTTCACGTCGGTCTCGATCACGCCATCTCTCCCATTGCTCTCATAGTTGAGAATCATACCATATGTGATACCAATGGTGTAGAGTGGATCAATGAGCACGCCCACTGCCGAGATCCTGCTCCATCCGATCCGCCTGCGGATCGTGCTCGCGCTCGGTACCGAGCGACTGACCACCGGCCAGATCTCCGAGCGCCTGCCCGACATCGCGCATGCCACGCTCTATCGTCATGTCGCATTGCTCGCAGAAGCCGGCTTGCTGGAGGTCGTCGACGAGCACCGGGTCCGAGGTGGCGTGGAGCGCACGTACACAGCAGTCAGGGAAGCGGTACAGCTGGGGCCCGAAGACGCGGCGGAGATGTCAGCTGACGAGCTCCTCCGGGGGTTCGTGGTCTTCGCCGGTTCGCTCATCGACACCTTCGGCCGCTACGTCGAGGATCCGCGGGCACGGCCGGGAGAGGATCTGGTCGGGTACCGGCAGGCCGCGCTCTGGCTCGACGACAGCGAGCGCGCCGAGCTGGTCAGCCGGCTGCGCTGGGCCATCAAGCCCTATCTCGAGAAGGCTCCGTCATCGGAGCGGAAGAGGGTCCTCCTCAGCACCATCCTCGTCCCCGACCTGGGCCCGCGCCAGGGGGACTGACCAGGCATGCGGAGCATCCGACGACTGGACAACGCGGGGTATGCGCGTCACCATCCGCGACCCGGGGGTGAAGTAGCCGGTGGCGCGTGGCCGATCCGGCGCGTCGCAGCAGGAGTGCCTCGATGCCGCTCTACCTCTACCACCTGGCCTACACGTCAGAGTCCATCGCAGCCCAGCTACGGGATCCACAGGACCGGCTGGAGGCAGCCGCCCGGCCCGTGGTCGAGAAGGTCGGCGGGCGGCTGCTCGGTGGCGGGTTCTGCTTCGGCGACTACGACGCCGCCTTCCTGTATGAGGCCCCCGTCGACGAGTCGGCCGCGGCCATCGCGCTTGCGGTCGGCGCCGGCGGTGCGGTGAGGGCTGCACGCACCACCAAGCTCCTCTCGAGGCCCCAGTGGGTGTCCGCGCTTGCCAAGGCAGGCGAGGTGGCTGGGGTCTACCAGCCCAGGCTCTAGCAGTCCATGGAATGCTGCGAGCCCGGGGGCTTCGTTTCGCCCTTCGATGAGGACGAGGCGCGCCGAGATCGCGACCGGTACCACAGGCGCGGTCCTGATGACTCGACGCGACTGCTGCTCGAGATGATCAAGGAGGCTGGCGTATCGGGCGCGACCGTGCTCGACATCGGCGCCGGCATCGGCGTCATCGACCAGGAGCTGCTGCGTGCCGGCGCCAGCCAGGCCGTCCTGGTGGAGGCCTCGCGGGCACCTCATGAGGCCTCCCGCGCCGAGGCCGAGGCGGCGGGATTGCTCGATCGGATGGATCTGCGGCTGTGCGACTTCGTACGTTGCGCCGATGACGTGCCGCAGGCGGACATCGTCACGCTTGACCGGGTGGTGTGCTGCTATCCGGACTCCGAGGGGCTCATCGCGTCCTCCGCCGCTCGCGCCGAGAAGCTCCTGGGCCTGGTCCTGCCGCGGGATGACTGGTACGTGCGCTGGTTCATCCGCCTGGGGAACCTGTACTGGCGGCTGCGGCGCAGCGCGTACCGGGCCTACCGCCTCGACAACGAACAGCTCGACCGACAACTGCAGGCGACCGGCCTGACCATCCGGACCGAGAGGTTCACCTGGCTCTGGCGCGTGGTCCTCTACGCACGCACCGAAGGCACGTCCTGACGGGACAGGACGGAGTGGACGCCGCTGTCAGTCCCGCCGCAGACCGCTGGAAGCAGCTGGTGCTCATCGGCATCGCGGAGCTGCTCGCGCTGGCTCCATGGTTCGGTGCCTCGGCCGTCGCACCGAACCTGGTCGACTCGTGGTCCCTGGGTGGCTTCGACCTGCCCATCCTCACCGTGGCGGTCCAGCTCGGGTTCGTGGCCGGGGCATTGCTCATCGCCCTGACCGGCGCCGCCGATGTCCTGTCGGCGCCGAGGCTCTTCTTCATCGGTGCATCGGTGGCGGCCATCGCGAACATCGGCTTCGCGCTGGCCGGCGACTTCCAGGGTGCCCTTCCCTTCCGGGCACTGACGGGCTTCGCCCTGGCTGCGGTGTACCCCGTGGGCATGAAGCTCATCGTGGGCTGGTTCCGCGTCGATCGAGGACTGGCCATCGGGGCCCTCATCGGCGCGCTCACGGTCGGCTCTGCGTTGCCCTATCTCTTCCGCGCCGCCGGCACCCTCGCCGATCTCGACTGGCAGTCGGTCGTCGCGGTCTCCAGCTTCTCGGCCGTACTTGGCGGCCTTCTCGTGCTGGTTGCCGGACGAGATGGACCCTACGACGAACGGGCGGATGGGTTCAGCCTGCGTTCCGCGCGGGCTGCATTCGGCGAACCGACCGTGCGGCTGGCCAACCTCGGCTATCTGGGTCACATGTGGGAGCTCTATGCCATGTGGACATGGATCCCGGTCTTCCTGCTCGCGAGCTTCGCGGCCGCCGGTGTCGACGATCCGGCGGTGGCCAGTCTCGTGGCCTTCGTGGTGGTGGCGCTCGGCGGCGTGGGCTCCATCGTTGCCGGACTGCTGGCAGACCGTCTTGGCCGGACTACCCTGACCATCGCGGCCATGGCGCTCAGCGGAACCGCAGCCGTGGTCACTGCGCTCACGTTCGGGGCAGAACCGCTGCTCACCACGGTCGTAGCCATCGTCTGGGGTGTGACCGTCGTGGCTGACTCCGCGCAGTTCTCGGCCGCGGTCACCGAGCTGACGCCGCCGGGGACGGCCGGCTCCGCGCTCACGCTGCAGACTGCGGCCGGGTTCACGCTCACTGGCGTCACCATCCTGTTGGTGGGGTTGGCAGCCACGGCCGGCGGTGATGCCTGGCGCCAGGCCTTCATGACCTTGGCGCTGGGCCCGGCGGTGGGCATCCTTGCCATGTGGCGGCTGCGCCGACGTCCAGAAGCGACGAGGATGGCGTCAGGCAACCGTTAGCCAGGCGCCCCGGGCATGTCTGTCGATCTGGTGCGGTCCGTACCATGTAGCATGCGCCCCTCGGGAGACCCTGAGGGAGGCCCGAGCCCGTGAGAGCGACCGTCGACCTGATGCTGGCGATCTTCTGCATCGGCACCGACATGTCCGTCGTGGCCGCGCTCATCCCGGAGATGGCACGGGACCTGGGGGAGTCCGTGCCGGCACCGGACATGCTCGTCAGCGCCTGTACCCTGCTTGCGGTGGACTGTGTGGCGGAATGCGCACCGGTATGAGAACGAGACCTGTCACGAACGGAGCGACTCCATGAGCACTATCGGAAACAGTTCGCGCAGTCTCACCTCACAGGTGACCGGGGCAAGCTCGGGTTGCTCGCATCTCGACCAGGCCCGCGATGTGGAGCCCAGGACCGTTGGTTGCGAGGAGTGCCTCGCGACAGGGGGGCAGTGGGTCCACCTTCGCCTCTGCCTCTGGTGCGGACACGTGGGCTGCTGCGACCAGTCGGAGGGCCGGCACGCCTTCCACCATTTCGAAGAGACCGGCCACGCCATCATCCGCTCGCATGAGCCAGGGGAGGTCTGGGCCTGGTGCTGGATCGACGAGATCGAGGTCTAGCGCAAGCGCGCCTTCTCACCCACCGGACCGACACGCCGTGAGCGTGAGAGCACGGATGCTGGCAGGCTAGACAGCCATGCGACCGATCCTGGCCGGCCTCATCGTCTTCGGTACCAGCGCTGCGGTCCTGGCCCTGGAGATCCTGGCGGTGCGGCTGCTGGCGCCCCACCTGGGTATCACGCTCGAGGTCACGACCGGGGTCATCGGCACCGTCCTGGCCGGCATCGCGCTTGGCACCTGGCTGGGAGGGCGCCTGGCCGACCGGGTCGACCCACGTCGGCTGCTGGGCCCCATCCTCGTCGTCGGCGGAGTGCTGGCGCTGGCGGTGATCCCCATGATCAGCCTGGCTTCCAGGACGGGTGTCGGCCCCAGCCCGCAGGGCATCCTCATCTACGCAGGCGCTGCCTTCTTCCTGCCCGCCGCCGTCCTCTCGGCGGCCAGCCCGACCGTGGTCAAGCTGCAGTTGCACCACCTTGGGCAGACCGGCGCGATCGTGGGCAGCTACTCGGCCATCGGCACGACCGGTGCCATCGTGGGTTCGTTCCTGACCGGTTTCGTGCTCGTGGCTGCCGTCCCCACCAGACCCATCGTGGTGGGCATCGGCCTGGCGCTGATCGCAGCCGGGCTGGTCATCGCCTGGCGGCTGGGTCGGGCGAATGGCAGCGTGCTGCTGGTCGTCGGGCTCACCGTCGCGGCCGCCTCCGCCGCGTGGGCCGTGGCTTCACCCGAGCCCTGCCAGCGCGAGAGCGCCTACTTCTGCATCAGTGTCGAGGAAGTATCGGCCGACGGCACCGAGCGGGTCCTGCGCATGGACACCCTGCGTCACGCCTACGTGGACCTGGACGACCCTACCCACCTCGAGTTCCAGTACACCCGGCTGCTGGGCGACATCGCCGACGCCGCCGCCCCTGTGTCCCAGCCCATCTCGGCGCTGCACGTGGGCGGAGGAGGGTTCACGCTGCCGCACTACATCGACGCGACCAGGCCGGGCTCGGTGAATCGCGTCCTGGAGCTCGATCCGGTCGTGCTCGACGTGGCGCAGGAGCAGCTGGGCCTGGTGCTCTCGGACGAGCTCAGCGTGGTCGTCGGTGATGCGCGCCTGAGCCTGGCCGATGAGCCCTCGGATACCTACGACCTGGTCATCGGCGACGCGTTCGGAGGACCGGCCGTGCCGTGGCACCTGACCACGATGGAATTCGTGTCGGAGGTGGGCCGGACCTTGCAGCCCGGGGGGATCTACGCGGCCAACATCATCGACTACCCGCCACTCGAGCTGGCCCGTGCCCAGCTGGCCACGTTCGCCAGCGTCTTCCACCACGTTGGCGTCTACGGGCCGGCGACACGCGTCGAGGGCACCAGCGGCGGCAACCTCATCCTGCTCGCATCGGACCAGCCGCTTC
This sequence comes from uncultured Chloroflexia bacterium, assembly GCA_963712745.1. Lineage (GTDB taxonomy): Bacteria > Chloroflexota > Limnocylindria > Limnocylindrales > CSP1-4 > JAFMJV01. Next base: position 49,297 of record CAVQJC010000006.1, read on the forward strand.
CCGAGGGTGCGCTCCTCGAAGCCAACCGGGCCCGTGGAGGTACCGATCGACTCACGGACGCGGACTCGGAGGTGGCCGAGTTCACGCGGGGTTCCCCCATCCTGCGCGACGACTTCGCACCGACCGACCAGTTGCTCACCCGCTTCAGCTAGCGGCTGCCGCGCGAGAACCCCGCGTCACAGGCACATCGGCGGGTTCCGGTTACTCTGCGCGGGCGATGTCAGATACCCCCGGTTTCGATCCATACGAGATCCTCGGCGTCGGCATCGATGCGGACGAGATCAGCATCCAGCTCGCGTATCGGGTCCGCATCCGTGAGGCACACCCGGATATCGCGGGGACGGCCGGTCTGGAGACGACGAAACGCCTCAACATCGCCCGCGACTGGCTGCTGGACTCGGAGCTTCGGGCACGCCTGTCCAGGAACCGGCCGGCCGTGACCCGGCCCGATGCTCGTGGGGCGGCGGGCGGACCTCGGCCGTGGAGCCCAGCCAGACGGCGCGGTCGGCGGGCCGGTGGCGCCGGCCCGGTCGACCTCGATCCTGAAACCTCGGACTTCGGCCCCCACACCGGCAAGCTGCGTGCCTTCCTCCGCGCTGCCGAGTCGCTGACGGCCGACGAGCGAGCGCGAGTCAACTACAGCCTCGGAGAGGCTCGGCCCGCCGACCTCGAAGGCTACCTCGACCATCTCGAGCCGCAGCTCTGGATGCGCTCGCGGGCCCTGCGATCCGCGCTCGAACGCCGTTGGAGGCGAGGGTCGGACGAGGAGGCACCGAACGTCCCGCGGCTCGGTCGGCTCCTGCCCACGGGCTTCCTGGCGGCCAACGCCTACGCCCAGTGGATCCTGCTGGGAGACTTCTTCCGAGAGTCGCTCGCGGGCATGGTCATCGGTGGCCGGGACGTGGCCGGCTCGCTGGCCGCGGGATGCATGGCTCCCTGGGACGCGTCCGTCGGCCAGCCCCGCTACGGTCCCCGGCAGCCCGACGTGCTCGCCTTCTTCGGGGTCGCCCGCGCCCTCCCGGTGGGTGCCGCTGAGCGACTCGCTGGCTCCTGGCGTCGCCAGCTGGGACGCGATGGGCGTGGTCATCCGTCGGAACACATCGGGCCCGGCGTGTGGCTGCCGGCTCCGCCCAACTACCCCGACGTGCTCAAGGTCAGTGGCTTCCTCGCAGCCGTGGACGCCTCACGCATCGAGCCCCCCGGGGGCCTCGACGAGCGACACCATGCCGGGTTCACCTTCGGACTGCGGCTGACCGCCCACGTCCTGGCGCTGGGCCTGGTCAACGACCCCTCGCGCGACTACCTGCGCCCCTGGCGAGACGCGCTCGATGCGGACCCGTCGCGTTGGAGTCAGCTGCGCTGGCAGATGCCGACGGGCTGACACCGACCCAGGGCGGGCGTCGTGCGATCATCTGTCGCCGGCGCCGGGGCGCTAGTGTGTGCGGCAACATGGACCGACGAGCTGAGATGAACGTGATCGAGCTCGAGGATCGACTCGCGGCGCTGGAGTCGGCGAGAGCGTGGAGTCCCAGGGTCGTGTCTCGCCTCGAGTCACGGATCCACGACCGTGACGACCTGGCGCTCTTCCGCATCAACCCGCTGGCCTACGCCGCGGAAAGCGGGGCCCAGGAGACCGAGGCGGTCGACCTCTTCCTGCATGCGGCCCATGTCGGCCTCTTCGAGATGGAGTGGAACATCGTCTGCGCGTCGTGCGGCAACACGGCGCGCAGCTTTCGCAGCCTCGAGAAGATGGACTCGCACTTCGACTGCTCGTTGTGCCAGTTCGAGGTCGCGGCCGAGCTCGACGACTACATCCAGGTCGCGTTCACCATCGCACCGAGCGTGCGCCGCATCGTCTACCACGAGCCCTCGTCCCTGGAAGTGACGGAGCTCCTCTTCGACTGGCACTTCAGCCATGATGTCCGCCCCACCATCGACGGCAAGACCTACCCCCAGCTGCTGCGCGAATGGACCCGCTACGCGGGATACCTCGCGGCCGGCGAGGTCTTGCAGCTCGAGCTGGAGCTGCAACCCGACGCCGTCAGCGTGCGGGATGTGCTCCACGCAGCGACGGCACTGTACATGGTGCCGCCGGCCGAATCTGGTGAGGAGACGACCAGGGTGGAGCTGTCGTTGAGCGACGGGCGGCTGGTCGACGCTGATCGCGCGCTCGAGCCCCTGACCTACAAGTTCGCCAACGACACCGGGCAGCGATATCACTTCCCCGGTGCAGCGACGTTGCCGGCCGGATCCTCGGTGCTGCGCATCACGAACGACATGACCGAGCGCGCCGCCATCTGGGTGCACGAGTACCCGGCCATCCCCGAGGAGTTCCGGCCGGTCCAGTTCGAGCCGGTCCTCACCGCCAGGCGCTTGCTTAGCACCCAGACGTTCCGGACCCTCTTCCGCTCACAGACCCTGGCCACCTCGGAGAGCCTGGCGGTCACGGACCTGACCTTCCTGTTCACGGACCTGAGCGACTCGACGCGGATGTACGACCTGGTCGGGGACGCCACGGCCTACAACCTGGTGCGGCGTCACTTCGACGCCCTTGAAACGGTCATCGCAACGCACGGTGGCGCCATCGTCAAGACGATCGGCGATGCCATCATGGCGACCTTCACCGACGCGGCCTCCAGCGTGCGCGCCGCCATCGGCATGAACGACCGCCTCGACGAGTTCGACCGCACCGCCTCCGCCGACCTGGTGATCAAGGTCGGGCTGCATCGCGGACATGCCATCGCCGTGACCTCCAACGAGCAGATCGATTACTTCGGCCAGACCGTCAACATCGCGGCGCGCATCCAGGGACTGGCCGATTCGCGAAGATCTGCCTGAGCGAGGATGTCTACACCGCGGACGGCGTGGCGGACCTGCTGGCGGGGATGTCTGCCGAGCGTGAGGCCGGCGTGATGAAGGGCGTTGCCGAGGCCATCCCGGTCTACCGAGTCCGGCTGTCCCCTTGAGCGCCGCGGGGTTCGCCAGCGAGGAAGACCTCTACGCCCCGGTGAAGGCCTTCCTCGAGGGCCAGGGCTACGAAGTCAAGTCCGAGATCCAAGGCTGCGATCTGGTGGCCCGTCGAGCCGACGAGCCGCCGGTCATCGTCGAGCTCAAGACCGGTTTCACCCTGCCGCTCGTCCTCCAGGGCATCGACCGACTGGCGCTCACCGAGCAGGTCTACCTGGCGGTGGCCGTGGCCGCACGGCCGGCCCCGAACTCGCTCTGGCGTCGTGATCGCCGGGGCATCCTGAAGCTCTGTCGCCGCCTGGGCCTGGGCCTCCTGGTGGTCCACGAGCCTGGCGCGGCCGGTCCGCCCCTGGTGGAGCCGCTGCTGGACCCGACGACCTACCGGCCGCGCACCGACAAGCGGCGGCGCGGGCTCCTGCTCAAGGAGTTCGCGCACCGCGTCGGCGACCCCAACACCGGTGGCACCAATCGGCGCCCGATCGTCACTGCCTATCGGCAGGCGGCACTACGTTGCGCGGCCTTTCTCGCGGAGCACGGCGCCACCAAGGCCTCCAGGGTGGCGCGGGCGACGGGGGTGGCCAAGGCGACTGCGATCATGTATGGCGACGTCTACGGCTGGTTCGGGCGGGTCGAGCGTGGGATCTACACGTTGTCGCCCAAGGGCGAAGCCGCGGTCAAGACCTACGCCGACGTCATCGCCGGTCTGGGTCAAGACGCAGACGAGCCGACCGCCTGATCCGCGCTAGGCTGGGCTCGATGGTCCTTATCAGGTCGTTCGCGCTCGGCACCTTCGCGGCCACCATCGCCGTCCTCGTGTGGCTGGGCCTGCCACGACTGCTCAACGCCCTCGGGCTGCACCGGCCCTATCGGATCCCGCCACTGGACCTGCGTGGGAAGCGCGCGCTGATAGTGACCACCAGCACCAGCACCATGGCTGAGACGGGCAAGGCCACGGGGGTGTTCGCGTCAGAGATGACCGGGTCCTACTACGCCTTCGCAGACGCCGGCATGGAGGTCGACGTCGCCAGCATCGCAGGCGGGCCGGTGCCGATCGAGGCGATCTCGCTGCGCTGGCCGCTGGCCACGCCGACCGACCGGCGCTACCAGCAAGATCCCGACTTCCGCGCCAAGACCGGCCGGTCACTGCCCATCGGGGAAGTGGAGGTCGATGACTACGACATCGTCTTCCTGGCGGGCGGCTGGGGTGCCGCCTACGACCTGGGCCGGTCCGTCGAGTTGGGCACGAAGGTTTCCGAGGCCTATGCCGGCGGGGCCGTCGTCGGTGGCGTCTGTCACGGCCCGCTCGGATTGCTGAACGTGAACGCGCCCGACGGCTCCCCACTGCTGAAGGGCCGGCGCGTGACGGCCGTCACCGACAAGCAGATCGCTGAGCTGAGGATCACCCATACGCCCATGCATCCAGAGCGGGACCTGCGCGCCGCTGGGGTCGTCTTCGAGTCGGAGCGCCGCTTCCAGGATGTGCTGGCGAGCCACGTCGTGAGCGATGGCCGCATCGTTACCGGGCAGAACCAGAACAGTGCTGTCGAGACCGCGCACAGGATGATGGAGCTGGCAGCGGCCCCGCGGACCGGAGCGCCCACGACCGCAGGGGACCGGTAGCCCAGATCGTTTGCCAACATGGGCCGGACGGATGGCGCAGCGCAGACCGAGTGTGACAAACTGCGCCTACACCCAGAGATAGGGAGAGAACCTTGGCGGACGATTACCTCAAGCAGCTGCTCTCGCGCGACGAGGTCGTGCTCATCGATGCCAGGCAGCACTGGATGGCCGCGATCCGGTTCGCACTCAAGCCCATCCTGCTGATCGGCGGCGTCATCCTGCTGTTGATCCTCAACAACATCTTCCAGTTCGACGGGTTCCTGAGTTTCATCAACGACGTCGTCGCCCTCCTGCTGGTCATCGGCATCATCGTGGCGGTCATCTGGCTGCCGGTCGACCTGGTCCGCTGGCGCAGTCGCAAGTACGTGCTCACGAACCGCCGTGTGATGCGGCTCGATGGCGTCATCAACAAGAACAGCTTCGACTCGTCGCTCGAGAAGATCAACGACATCGAGTCGAACCAGCCGTTGGTGGGTCGTCTTCTCGGCTACACCAACCTCACCATCTACACCGCCTCCGATCAGGCCAACGAGCAGTACAACCAGCTCATCGACGGGCTGCAGTTCAAGAAGGCAGTGCTCGACGCCAAGGAAGGAATCCGCGCGCTCGCACCGCTGACCGCGTTGCCGGAAGGCTTCGTGGTCCGTGGCGGTACCAACGAGGCTTCCATGCGGGCTGACGGCAAGCTACAGCCTGAGCCTCAGCCACGAGCCCGAGCCCGAGCCCGAGCCCGAGGAGCCTGCAGCCCCAGTGTCTGCACCAGCCGCGACCGAGCCGGAGCCTGTACCTGAGCCTGTACCGGAGCCCGTACCTGTGCCGGAGCCAGAGCCGGAGCCCGAGCCCGTACCTGAGCCGGAGCCGGAGCCTGAGCCGGAGCCAGAGCCGGAGCCCGAGCCCGTACCTGAGCCGGAGCCAGAGCCGGAGCCAGAGCCAGAGCCGGAGCCAGAGCCCGTACCTGAGCCAGAGCCCGTACCTGAACCCGAGCCCGAGCCCGAGCCTATACCCGAGCCGGAGCCTGAGGAACCTACCTCCGCTGAAGCCAAGCCCGAAGACAGCAGCCCGGACGAAGACACCAAGGCCTGATCTCCCCGTGGCACCGTATACGGTGCACAGGAGGTAGCCCATGCCGCGACGCCCACTCACGACCGATCAGAAGCGTGCGCTGGCGATCACGGTCATCGTGGCCATCGCCGTCGGCGTGCTCATCATCGCGATGTGGCAGTTGGCGGCGGCACTCGGCATCGGCCTGTGGGCCGTCGTCATCGTCGCCGCTGTCATCGTTGTGGCGATCATCCTGCTCCTGGCCAACGGATAGGGGCCTGGGGTCCGCGGTGCGCGGACCTGCCTCAGGGCCGCAGCGGAGCCCGTTCGGCTGCCTCGCGGGCGTGTCCTGGCACACGGCCGGTGTGTGGCCGCATCCTCACGATGGAGGGTCTCAGCAGCCAGGAGAACCATGACCGACCATCTCCACTACGACCACCACCACACACATCAGGACCTGGCCGAGCCGCCCGATTACGCGAGCTGGGTGAAGTCCCAACGCCTGAGCAAGGACAGCTACTTCAAGCGGGCGGCGCGCAGCCCCATCCCGGCCGGGGAGCGGGCGACGTTCGGAGGCCTCCACTACTTCCCCGTCGACGCGTCGCTGCGTTTCGAGTTCCTGACGCTGGGCTCACTGCCCGACGGGCTGGAGCCCGAGATCCACGTGCAGACGTCGGATGGTGCTGTGCGGCATGGTGAGCGCGTGGGCACCTTCGACTTCACCGTCGACGGTGTCGGCTATCAGCTGGTCGCCATGCGACTGGTCGACAGCCTCGGCGACGAGTTGTTCGTGCCCTTCCGCGACGCGACCAACGGCGCCGAGACCTACGAGGCCGGACGGTATCTCGACCTGGCCCCGCAGGACGACGGCACCTACGACCTCGACTTCAATCTTGCCTATGCGCCGTTCTGCGCCTATTCGCCCGCCTACTCGTGTCCATTGCCACCACCGGAGAACTGGCTCACGGTGCGTATCGAAGCCGGCGAACGCGAAACCTGACACCTTTGCGCCTCGGCGCTATCGTGAGACACCCCACGCCGAGGTACGACACCCGTGACACACGAATACGTCATCGCACTCAACGGTGAGGTCGCTCCCCATGTGCCCGGCCCCGACGGCATTGCGGCCACGGCCGTGGGCTGGGCTGCTGAGGCCGTGCTGGCTGTTGGCTCCGACGAGGTGGTAAGACGGATCTCACGCGGCGACTCGACGTTTCTCGATCTCGACGGTTGCGTGGTGACCGCGCTGCCGAACGACCCCGAGCGGGCGGACACCATCATCCGCGCCACCACCGATCCGGCGCTCGACATCAGCTCCCTGCTCGTCAGGGAAGGGCTGCTGGGGCCGGATCCCATGCTCGAACCCGGCTCGGCGGCCGACCTCGCGTTCTGGGGTCTGGGCCCTGACCCGGGCGCTCCGGACGGACGCGTCACCATGCACCTCGTGGCCATGGTGCGCGGCGGCGCCTTCACCGAGGGTGACGAGCACCGCGGACCGTTCCCCGAACCTGGGCCACGCTAGACGTCGTCGAGGAAGGCCTCCAGCGTGCGCACACGTTGGGCCACGCCAGCTTCGATGATGTCCCAGTCGTCGCTGCTGACGACACGCGGCACGATTTCGAGAGGGATGGGCCGCTCCTCACCGGCGTGGTCGAACGTCACGTCCTGGGCCAGGTAGTTCGAAGCCAGCGCCTCGGCACGCTGCCGCACATCCTCCTGTGAGAGGCCCTCGATCTCGCGGTAGACGGCCTCGTACGGGGCGCGAGGTCGTCCCTCGACGTCCATGGCTTCGTCCCAGGCACGGCGGGGTGCGTAGCTGAGCCAGGGGGTTCTGCGTTCGGCCCGCCCATCGCGACCGAGGGTGGCGGGTCAAGCGAAGAGCGGCAGCGAGGACTCCTCGGCGCAGCGGGCCTCGACGGCCTGCGGGTCGGTCGGCGTCATGGCCGTCAGGTTCTCGATGCCGTCGGCGGTGACCAGCAGGTCGTCCTCGATGCGCACGCCGATACCAAGGTACTCCGCGGGCACCTCGAACTCGAACGTGCCGGCGCGAGCATCGCGCTGCTCGATCTCGGCCCTGGCCCCAGCCGCTCCAAGCTCGAAGGCCAGGCGCAGTCGCTCATCGGGATCGTAGGCCGCATGCGAGAGCGTCAAGGTGGCCTTGTCGCGAGCCACGTAGATGCCGGGCTCCACGGTCAGCACCATGCCCGGCTCCAGCGGCCGCCCGGCACCACCCTCCAGCCGCGAGGCGCCGGCATCATGCACGTCGATGCCCAGCCAGTGGCCGGTGCCGTGGAAGAAGAAGCGGCGATACCAGCCCTTCTCGATGACTTCCTCGGCCGAACCGGGCAGCAGCCCCAACTCGACCATCCCCGCCGAGAGCACCTCCACGGCGCGCGTATTCATGTCGGTGAACGGCAGCCCCGGCCGGCCAAGGCCGATGACCTTGCGCTGGGCATTCAGCACCAGCTCGTAGATGGCCCGCTGCGGCTCGCTGAAGCGGCCGTTGACCGGGAAGGTGCGGGTGATGTCCGAGGTCAGGTGGTGGAACTCGGCAGCCGCATCGACGAGCAGCAACTCGCCGTCGACGAGCACACCGTCGTTCGCCACGTAGTGGAGGATGCAGGCGTTGTCGCCGCCGGCCACGATCGAGCCGTAGCCCACGCGTTCCGCGCCCATCGCGCCGAAGACGTACTCCAGGGCCGCCTGCACCTGTCGCTCCGTGCGGCCGGGGGCAGCGAAGCGCATGGCCTCGTCGTGAGCCGCGGCGCTGATGCGACAGGCTTCGCGCAGCGCCTCGATCTCGGCAGGCGACTTGACCAGCCGCAGCTCGGCCAGGAGCGACCCGATGTCGACGAGCCGGTCGGGCACGCCCATGCCCGACCGGTCCGCGTAGCCGCGCACCGCGCGAATGGTCCCGAGCACCGCGTCGTCGAGTGGCCCACCGAGCGTGTAGCCGACCGAGCGCCGCCCGGGCAGGCGAACTCGCAGCCAGTCCTCGAGGTCGTCGATCGGATGCGCCGCATCTGCGCCGTAGCGCTCGACGGCACCTTCCAGTCCGGCCCGCAGGCCGGTCCACGCCTCGGCTTCGGGGTCGCGCGGCCGGACGAAGAGCGTGAACGCCCCTTGCGCGGTGGCATCGAGGACGGCCACCGCGTCGGGCTCGTTGAAGCCGGTCAGGAAATGGAAGTCGGAGGCCTGGCGAAACGGGTGTGGGACATCGTCATTGCGGATCTGCTCCCGCCCAGCGGGGACGATGGCGATGGTCTCGCCCAGCCGAGCCAGCAGCGCGGCGCGGCGCTCGGCGAAACGGTCGGTGCTCATGGACCGGAGCGTAGCGGCTCGACGGCGAGGCGGTCAGCGGATGAGCAGGTCGGCCACCGAGGCCGGCCCCAGAGACGTCCCGAACTCCTGCGTCGGCCAGGCACCGGCCAGCGTCAGGATGCGGCCACCCTTCCCCGACGAGAGCGTGGTCTCCTCCTTCTTGGCACCGGGCAGCGTGATGAACCAGTTGAAGAGGCCGCGCTCGGGCACCGTGTCCGACGGCCGCTCGACATGGGCGATCTCGCACAGCGCGAAGCCGGTCTGCCCACCCTGCCAGTGATCGCGCCAGGCGCGGGGGTATCCGCGACGGGAGTAGATCTCGCGCTGGCCGTCGAGGATGGTCGAGTAGGCCACGCCCGGACGGGTCATGGCCACGCTCCAGCCCTCGACCTCGCTGACGACGGCGAAGCGCTCGACCAGCTCGTCATCGGGCTTGCCCAGGCTGACCATGCGCGTGGCGATGGCGTGCTGGCCCCAGCGGTTGACGGTGGGATGGAGAAGAGCCAGCCGGTCCAGGCGGGCACCCCGGGCCACGGGGTGCCGGTACCGCCCGATGCGCTCATCGAAGCCGATCATCATCTCGTCGACGGCCAATCCATCACGCAGGTAGGTGGCGGTCAGCAGTGCGGCTGCGTCGTACTCGGTCGTGCCCGGTTCCAGCGCCTCCGCAGCAACGCGGCAGCCGGCATCGAGCCGGGCACCGATCCACTCGGCGCGGCGAAGCTCCAGGTCGGTCAGGGGATACTGTGCCTCGCGCAGATACTCGGCCGCCGGCTCGGTACGCGGCAGGCCGCAGTCGGACAGAACGGGACCCTCCCCTGCCAGCCGGCGGGCCACCGTTTCGGGCGACTCCTCGTCCCAGTGCTGGGCCACGACCTTGACGTCCTCGGGCAGTTCCTCATCCTGGAAGCGGCGGGCGTCCATGACCCAGGTGACGACTTTGCGCCATTTGCGATGGACGACCACGAAGCCCCAGGCACGCTCGCTCGAGATCTGGATGCGCAGGTCGGCGCCGCAGAGGGCCCAGGCCGCGTGACTGGCCTGCCCCAGGATGAGCGCCTCGGCGGCGGCCTCGTCGAGCAGGGCCTCGAGCTGAGCGAGTCGATGCTCGTGATCGGCAGGGGTCGCGCGCAGGAAGGCCGGGTCGTGCTCTTCGGTCATGTCCCGACTGTAGCCGCTGTGGGCTGCGGCACAGACGCCGATCCGGCTGGGACAGACCCTGCCCTGGTCACGCCCGACACCCAGCGGAGGAGACTCGCCCATGGACCGCTACCGATACGCCCTTTCCCGCCGACACTTCCTGCAGGCCTCGGCCGCGACGGTGGGCGCAGCCGCGCTCGCCGGCCTCCTGCCACGGACGCTGCTGGCCCAGGTCGAACCCGGGGCCTTCGAGGTCACCAGCCCGAACCCCACGCCCGACAGCCAGGCCACGGTGCTCGTGGACGACGTGCTCGACTTCAGGCTGCGCGGGGATTTCGCCTGGAACGGAGGCTGGGTCCAGTTCCGGCTGCACGAGGGTCGCATCGACGGCGAGCCCATCTGGTACATCCGCACCGATACCAGCGACCAGACCTTCGCGAGCGACGAAGGTCTGGTGTGGGTGCCACTGCTGGGGCTGGCCCGCTCGGTGGAGGGTGGCACCGGCCGCATCTACCTCTTCGATGACGGGCGACCGGCGGTGCTCTCGACCGGACCCGGTCGCGACGATTTCACCCCGCTCTACGAGGTCGTTCACGTGCGCGGCGATGGAGCCGGCGCGCTGGAGTCGGCAACGGCCGTGGAGGAGGCGGCCGCTGCCGGCACGGTCACGCTCGAAGAGACGCCGGTGGTGGTCAACTACCCGGCGGTCAAGTGGCCCGGAGGCGAGCTGCCGGTCGACTCGGTGGTGGAGCTGCCGCTGGCCAATGGGCCGCTGCTGGAAGCGCCGGATACGTCGGCCGGCACGGTCACCTTCAAGCTGCACCAGTGCTACCCGGAGAGCCGCTACATCATCACTGACACCTCGGCCGTGCCCATGGCACCGATGATGTCCATCCCCGGCTCGCCGGCCACGGCCGGTCTGGGCGCGGTCGGAGCGGCCTCCACCATCACCGTCTTCGGCAACGGCCTCAGCGGGCCGGGCGCCATGGGCTTCCAGCCAGGCGTCTTCCGCGAGAAGGCCGGTGAGCCGGCCTGGAGCCCGCTGTGGGACCACTTCACCGCAGTGTGGAAGGATCCCGCCGCCGCCACCCTGTTGACGACCCAGGCCGAGATCAGCGAGCTCGTCGCTTCCGGAGCGCTGGAACTCTTCGTGGGTACTCCCGATACCGGCGGCCAGGGCTTCGTCGTCAACTGCCCTGCACCGATCACCGCGCCCAACGATTTCGTCGTTTCGTAGTCCAGTCGTTTCGTGGGCGCGCCTCACGCCGTGGGTCGTACGATGTAAGGGCAAAGCCGTACGGTGTAAGACTATCAACACCCTACACTGTAAGGGACCGTACCCTAGAGTCGCGGTACAGGGAAAGGAGGAGCGATGGCCACCCGCACCCAGGTGGATCGGGCCGCACGCGTCCCCCGCACCCAGGTGGATCGGGCCGCACGCGTCCCCCGCACCCAGGTGGATCGGGCCGCACGCGTTCCCCTCACCCGGGAGCGCGTGATCGAGGCCGCCATCGCTTTCGCCGACGAGCACGGCATCGAGGAACTGAGCATGCGCAAGCTGGGCCAGGAGCTGGGCGTGGAAGCGATGTCGCTCTACTACCACGTGGCCAACAAGGAGGAGATCGTCCACGGCATGGTCGATGCGGTGGCCCAGGAGATCGGCATCGTGGACGCAGGGCCGGACTGGAAGGCGGCCATGCGCACGCAGATCCTGACCGCTCGCGAGGTGATGAAGCGCCACCAGTGGGCACCCGGCGTCATCGAGACACGCAAGACGATGTCGATGCCGATGATGCGCTACATGGACTCGGTGGGCGGCATCTTCCGCAGCGGTGGCCTCAGCGTCGACCTCATGCACCACGCCATGCACGCGCTCGGCAGCCGCGTTCTCGGCTTCAGCCAGGAGCTGTATGACGAATCGGAAGCGATGGAGGCGAGCCCGGAGGCTGAAGCCGTGATGATGCAGCAGATGGCGGACGAGTTGCCCAACATCAGCGCCATCATCCAGGAGATCCAGCACCAGGAGGAGACGATCCTCGGCTCGGGCTGCGACGACGATGTCGAGTTCCGCTTCGCCCTGGACATCATCCTCGAGGGCCTGGAGCGCAAGCGCGACGAGGAGCTGGCGCGCGACTCGGGTGAGATGACGGCCGAACCACCGATGGCGCCGGCCTGAGGCTGCCCGGCCGATCACCGGTCCCTCACCGGCCTATGGCTGGGCTGTCACCCCCGCTCACTCCGCCAGATGCTGAGACCGGTGTGCGGCGCCATGTGGCCGAAGTCGCCGTCAGTGGTCAGCATCACGAGATCGTGCCGTAGACACAGCTGAGCCAGTAGCGCGTCGACAGTCCCCACCTGGACACCGCGGCGGCGGCACCTGGTGCCCACTTCGGCCGCCGCGATGTGGTCTGCACGGTCCGGCATGAGAAGCGGGAGCGCCTCGAAACGTTCGATGAGCGAGGCGCGGTCCTTCGGCCCTCGCAGTCCCTGGAGCAGCTCCTGGAGTACCAGTCCGGTGGTGAAGATGGCCTCTCCTGTCTGGAGCGCAATCCGCAACCGCTCCACCGTCGGATCGACGACAGGTGCGTCCCGGCGCAAGGCCAGCGACCAGACACTGGTATCGACGAACAGGTTCACCGGCGCGAGCGGTCCGCCTTGTAGTCGTAGTCACGGTCCCAGTCGAGTGCACCGAACAGTTCCGTCAGGCGTCGCTGCTCGCGTCGGGCGATGTACTCCTCGAGCGCACGCGTCACGGCGGCTGTCTTGGTGCGTTCGCCGCCTACTTCGACAGCCTTCACGAGCAGCGCAGGTTCGATATCCAAGTTGGTGGTCATGTGCAGATGCTCGCACAATCAATCGCACAAGACAATGGCACGTGCGGCCGCACCAGCAAGCCCTATCCTGAGATGGTCACAGCGACCGTCGAGGGAGGAGTCTGGTGCGACTTGCTGAAGCCCTGCTCCAGGCGCTCCGTGGAGCGGGGGCGCGCGAGATCTTCGGCATCCCGGGTGACTTCGCCCTGCCCCTCTTCGAAGTCATCGAGCGCACCCGCGAGCTGCCGCTGTACACGCTCAGCCACGAGCCAGGAGTGGGCTTCGCGGCCGACGCTGCCACCCGCTTCCACGGCGGGGTCGGCGTGGCGGCTATCACCTATGGCGCCGGCGCCTTCAACCTCGTCAATGCCATCGCCGGCGCCTACGCCGAGCGCTCACCGGTGGTCGTGCTCTCGGGTGCGCCGTCACGGATGGAGCGCTCCCGTGGCCTGCTCGTCCACCACCAGGCGCGCACCCTCGAGTCGCAGCTCAATGTCTATCGCGAGATCACTTGCGACCAGGCCGTGCTCGACGACCCGGCCACAGCGGCCGCAGCCATCGCCCGCGTCCTGCGCACGTGCCGGGAGCACTCGCAGCCGGTGTACCTGGAGATCCCCCGCGACATGGTCGGCGCGGAGATCGGCGAGGTGCCCGAGCTGCCGCCCAGCCCGGTCGACCCCGAAGCGGTCGACGCTGCCGCAGCGGAGATCCTGGCCAGGCTGGAGGACGCCTCCTCGCCCGTGCTCATGGTCGACGCCGAGATTCGTCGATACGGCGTCGAGGACAAGGTAGCCGAGCTCGCTCAGCGGCTGGACATCCCCGTCGTGACGACCTTCATGGGTCGCGGACTGCTGGCCGAGGCATCCAACCCGCCGATGGGCACCTACATCGGGGTGGCCGGCCAGGCTGAGATCACAGAGCTCGTCGAGTCGTCGGACGCGCTCTTCCTGCTCGGCGTCATCCTCTCGGACACCAACTTCAGCGTGTCGATGCGCCAGATCGACCTGCGCCAGACGATCATCGCGGCCGAGCGCCGGGTGCGGCTCGGCTTCCATACCTATGCCGAGGTCCCGCTCGAGGACCTCATCGATGCGATGCTCGCCCGCGCTCGCCCGGCGGGGATCAGGCCGGACCTTCCTGCGCCGCCCGAGCCACCCTTTGGACTCGCCGCCGACGAGGCGCCGGTCACCCCCACCGACATCGCCACCGCGGTCAACGACATGATGCGCGACCACGGCGCGATGCCCATGGCTTCAGACATGGGCGATTGCCTCTTCACAGCCATGGACATCGCCCAGCATGCTCTGGCCGCGCCCGGCTATTACGCGGGCATGGGGTTCGGCGTGCCGGGCGGGCTCGGCGTGCAGGTCGCAAGCGGCGAGCGGCCGCTCATCCTCGTCGGTGACGGCGCCTTCCAGATGACCGGCTGGGAGCTGGGCAACTGCCGCCGATACGGCTGGGACCCCATCGTCATCGTCTTCAATAACGCCAGCTGGGAGATGCTCCGTGCCTTCCAGCCGGGCGCCGCCTATAACGACCTGCCCGACTGGCCCTTCCATGAGCTGGCCGACTCACTCGGTGGCGTGGGTATCCGTGTGCACACCCGGCGCGAGCTGGCCGAAGCCCTCGAGCATGCGGTAGCCGATCGCGGCCGGTTCGTGCTGCTCGACGTAGTCATGGAGCGCGGCCGGATCTCGAGCACGCTGAGCCGCTTCGTCGAGAGCTTCGAGCGACGGCGATCCCAAGGCGCGTAGCCGCGGCCCACTTCTCTACATCCCTGGTTGCCGCTGCGCGGGAGAACTCGACAGGCCGGGCGGCGGGAAGCACGAAAGTGGGCGTTCAGCGGGAGATCGCGCCACTGCGTGCCGTTGGTCGGGAAGACTGAGCGGGTCGGCCGTCTGACACGTCGCGCTGTCCCGCTGGACGGCAATGCGCTTCGGTCGGACTCGGCGGAGTCCAGCTCCGAACTCCGGACTCGGCGGGATCCAGCTCCGGACTCTGGACCCCCGGGAGCTCTAGTCCTCGGGGAGCGTGAAGAACGAGCCGTCCGGGAGGCGCAGCGGCCTCGAGCGACGGCGGTCGTCGTGGCCCTTGCGAGCCCTGGTGCGCGACCCCGTCGCCACCACGTACGAGACGCGGCTGCCGAAGGCGACTTCGGCCCCGGCCCGCGGCCGCGTTCGGACGACGGAACCCTCTGGCATCCCGTCTGCACGACGGGCAGCGCGGCGGGCGGTTCCCAGACCGGCCTCGCGCAACATCGAGAGCGCTTCCTCCTCATCGCGACCGCGGACATCGGGGACGACGACATGCGGCCTGGCGCCGACCGCGAGCGTGACCACGGCACCTGCGGAGACAGCCAGGCCCGGTGCGGGCTCCTGTTCCAGCACGCGGCCCCACAGGTCGTAGCTCGTACCGCGTTCTTCGAGCGCCGGGCGCAGGCCGGACATCCTGGCCGCGCGGCGCGCCTCGTCGGACGGCAGACCAACCAGCTCGGGCACGAAGACCAAGCTGATGACCGGAGCTGGAGCAGTCACGACCGGCTGCGCTGGCCGGGCCTCCGTATCGAGCGAGGCGACAGTCTCGGCGCCCTGCGCCGCCGGGGCGTGCGGCGTCGATCCGATCCCCGGCTCGATGGGCAGGAGCGGACGACCGCTGAAGACGGTTGGGAAGTGGCGCCACATGGCCGGCGACCTCGTCAGCCTCGACCCACGGTTCGGGCCCACCTGGCCTTGGTCCCAGGGTCGAGGTGAGCCATTCTTGCGCCCTTGAGTCGGCCGCTGTCAATCAGGTCGACGATGAAGAATCCATAACCGTCTCGTTACCGAACCGAGCGTCGACGCCGTAGGTCGCCGGGACGTACATTTCAGCAGAGAGCGCGGTGCGCATTCCGGCCGAGCTGAGCCTTGAGCGACTCCGTGACGCGAGGTCATACCCCGATGACGATGCATCGGCCCGATGTGTCCATCCGGCTCGACATGTCCGCGTCCGGACCGGTCCGCGGTCCGCTCCTGCCGAGCGACTCGGGGACCATCGATGTGACTGTGACCGAGTGGGCAACAGGTCCGTCGATGTCGACCCCGCCGGCCGGTGTCACAACCCTTGTCTTGGCCGACTACGTCGATTTCGACGCCATCGATTCCGTGCACGAGGCCAGCGCCCCGCGCAGCCTGGAGGCCGTCCGATGACGGGGGCGGTGCCGGCGCTCCCGGGTTCTGGCGGTGGACCCGGTGCGCCCGTGCCGGGTGGACGCGACGGGCGTGGACAAGGAGACCGCTCGGCCCGACGGCAAGCGGAGCGCACCTCCGCGCTGATTCGCCGACTGGGCGAGTCTGTGGAGGGTCCGGCTGGCGAGGGTATCGGTGGACCTGGAGAGGACATCATCGAGATCGAGACCGCGACGTCCCGACGCGATCGGGCGAGGGACCTCAAGGGGACCTTGACGAGGTTCCGGGTCCTGCGCGTCGGCCGGCGGCAACGAGGGTGATACTGCAGCTTCGACCGGACCAGCTTCCCCTGGTCGACCCCGACGGAGCGGAACGACGGGACTCGACCGCGCCCACAGAGGTCGTGGCTGAGCCGGGCCTCACGGCCGCTGCGGCCGCTGCGGCCGATGTCCCGCTGCCGACGGCGCCGAGTCACACCGGCGGGCGTGTCGCGGTGCCCGACCTTTCGGGACTGGAGGTCCTCGAGGCGCTGCACTTGGCCCGCCAGTTCCGTCTTCGGCTCTCCATCTCGGTATGGGAGACGAAGATCGGACCCTGGGGCCGCGTCCTGGCCCAGCTACCGACGGCGGACACCAGCGTTCGCTCCGGCTCGCGCATCGCGGTGACGGTGGCGGGCAGGCCGCACCTGACGCTTCCCGACGTCCGCGGTCACGAGTCCTCGGAGGCGATGGTGATGCTGAGACGGTCCGGGCTGCATCCGATGCTGTCCGGAGAGCGGGGCTCGCGCTCCCTGGCACCGGGTCATGTCATCGAGACGCGGCCGCGACCCGGTGCGCTGGTGGTTCACGGAAGCCCGGTCGAGCTGGTCACTGCACGCGCCCCTGGTCGCCCGCCCCGCCCGTGAGCGACGGCCGTCGCGGAGCACCTTCGCGGCGGCCTTCAGATCCTTCCTGGTTCTCGCGCGGGCGCATGCTCGCGCTCCGAGAAGCCAAGGCCTAGACACCCCCTGACCGGCCCCCAGCCGGCGGCGAGGGACCCGTCCGCATCAGCCTGGGCCGGCACACCGTACGATGCCCACGGCGTCTGCCGTAGCCGGAGAACCCGATGACCGTTGAGACCGATCGCCAGTCCTGGGAGCACCTCCGCGAGCTGGCGGCAGCCGAGGACCGCGAGGCGCTGGACGCTGCCATCGGCGCCATGGAGCCCAGCGAGGCCGTGCGCGCCATCCTTCACCTGGAGCCCGAGGACCAGCAAGCCCTGCTGACCACGCTGTCTCCGCCGGAGGCCGCCGACCTCATCGAGGATGCGCCCGACGAGCAGGCCGCCGACCTCATCGAGCGGCTGACCCCGACCGACGCGGCCGCCATCGTGAACGAGATGCAGAGCGATGAGCAAGCCGACCTCATCGCCGACCTCGATCGGGCGGAGGCCGACGCCATCCTGCGCGCGATGGAGCCGGATGAGGCCGCGGAGGTGCGGGCCCTGGCCGACTATCCGGACGATGTCGCCGGCGGCCTGATGATCACCGAGTTCCTGCAGGTCGGCGAGAACGAGACGGTGGGCGACACGCTCGACCAGCTCGTGGTCAACGCCGAAGACAGCGACGACCACTTCAGCCGCTACGTCTACGTCCTCTCGCCTCTCGGGCGGCTGGTGGGCGTGGCCGCCGCCAGCGTCCTCGCCGCCGCAGCCCGCACGCAGCGGGTCGCGGACGTGATGGTGCCACCGCTGTTCCGGGGCCCCACCACCGGACTCGACGAGCTGCGCGAGTTCTTCGAGGCCCATCCCATCGCGGCCGTCCCGGTGGTGGACCCGCGCGGCCGGCTGCTGGGCGTGGCCCGGCGCACAGCCGTGCTGGACGCAATCGCCGATCGCACCGAACGAGAGATGCTGCGCATGCACGGCATCGTCGGTGGCGACGAGGTGCGCTCGCTGCCCACGGCCACCCGCTCACGACGCCGGCTCAGCTGGCTCAGCATCAACATCGTGCTCAACGTCATCGCTGCCAGCGTCATCGCCCTCTACATCGACACCCTCGACCAGGTCATCGCGCTGGCGGTGTTCCTGCCCATCATCAGCGACATGTCCGGCGCCAGCGGCAACCAGGCCGTGGCCGTGAGCATGCGCGAGCTCTCGCTCGGCCTGGTCAAGCCCTACGAAGTCGGCCAGGTCTGGCTCAAGGAGATCACCGTCGGTCTCATCAACGGCGTGGCCCTGGGCCTGCTCATCGGGGCTGTGGCCATCCTCTGGGACGGCAGCCCCTGGCTGGGGCTCGTGGTCGGCGTGACATTGGCCCTGAACACGCTCATCGCGGTCTCGGTCGGCGGCACGGTACCGCTCATGCTCAAACGCTTCGGAGTGGACCCGGCCGTGGCCTCGGGGCCGATCCTCACCACCGTCACAGACATCTGCGGCTTCTTCATCGCGCTCAGCCTCGCCACACTGCTGCTGGACCGGCTGGTCTAGCAGATGCGAGTGATTGATCGGCCTCCGCTGCACGATGATTGATAGAGGTGCAAATACTACCGACGGCCGGCGTTCGACACACGAACGTTCCCGTGGCAAGCATGGATGAGAGACTGATGTCGCAACGATCGATCGCCGCAATCGCTGACGTCCTCGAAGGCCAGGAGCCGATCGTGGCTACGGCCATCCACGATGGTCATGAGCTGCGTGACGAGGTGGCAGCGCTGATGGCGCTGGAGGAGTCGGACCGACTTCGCGAAGAGGACCCCTTCACGGGGATCTGGACGAGCGTGGTCACCACGCAGATCGTGGCCCGACGGTCACGCTTCGAGGTCGACCTCAACCGGCCCCGTGACAAGGCGGTGTACCGCACACCGGACGACGCGTGGGGCCTGGTGATGTGGCGCGACGAGCTGCCCGAAGACGTGGTCCAGCGCTCGCTGGAGGAGTACGACGCCTTCTATGCGGAGGCTGAACGGGTCTTCTCCGAGCTGGAGCGACGCTACGGGCGTTTCGTGGTGTTCGACCTGCACTCCTACAATCACCGCCGCGGCGGGCCGGACGAGCCGGCCGAAGACCCCGAGGCGAACCCTGAAGTGAACGTGGGCACGGGCTCGCTTGACCGCGAGCGCTGGGGCCCACTCGTGGACCGCTTCATGACCGATCTGCGCGATCACGACTTCCTGGGCCGGCATCTCGATGTTCGCGAGAACGTGCGGTTCCAGGGCGGATACCTGTCGAAGTGGGTCCATGAGACCTACCCACGATCGGGCTGCTGCCTGGCCATCGAGTTCAAGAAGTTCTTCATGGACGAGTGGACCGGGCGCATCTCGGCCGAGGAGTACGAGGCCATCCCGCAGGCGCTGCAGGCGACGCTGGCCGGCATCATCGAGTCGCTTGGACTCATCGATCCATGATCGACGTCGGCCTGGCGATGACGCTACAGGAGCCGTCGAGCACCGCCGATCCAGCAGATCCGCCGCGACACGAGACCGATGCCTTCGTCGAGGCCGTCTGCAGCCGGATCGGTGAGGGCAAGCCCCTGCGCCGGAAGCTCAGCCCGTGGGGCCGAGTGCATGTGGACCGCCCCCTGCCGTACGTGGCGGTCTACCGGCGACCGGTCAGTCGCCCCGATGCCGACACCGAATCGCTCATCGTGGGCGAGGCCTCGTACGTCATCGCGGCCGGTGGGAAGCGGGCGCGCGCCGGGCTGAGCGCACTGGTCGAAGGCATCGCCAAGGTGCAGTCCGAGAGCTTCGGCGCCTTCCTCGTCATCGAGCTGTGGTCTACTCCTGACAGCAACCTGCCGCCTGGCCAGACCGCGTGGAGCCCGGGCTTCCGGATCCACCGACCGCGCAAGAGCCGCCTGGTGGCCACCATCAACTCGCTCGCCGACGCGCTCGGCGAAGTGCGGATCAAGGGTGCGTTCGCCGATGTCGAGATCGCCAGCGTCACCAGCGTCAGGCCCCCGCACATGCCTCCGCTGTTGACGGCCAGCCAGGCGGCGGGACTCGGTGTCCACGTCATCGGACTGGAGGTCCAGCCGGTCTTCCGCGATCCGGGCCTGACCGAGAGCTATCCGCTCATCCATCGGGCCCTCCACCGCGGCATCTCACGGGCCATCAAGCGAGCCGTCTTCGACTTCACCCGACTGCGCACCTCGCATCGCCCGCCCAACTACCACGCCCTGGGACGGCACAGCGTGGTCAAGGCCGTCTGGGACGTGGACCGGCGACTGGCCCAGGTCAGCAACGAGTTCGACTTCATCCTGCAGGTCACGCCCACCAATGCCGACGCCGCGTGGGCCCAGTTCCGGCGCAGTCGCTTCGAGCTCGCGCCGGACTTCATGTCGCGTCCGCTCAAGCTCGACACGGCCCTCGCCAAGCGGGAGCTCTTCAAGATCCCCATCGAACGCATCGAAGACCCGACCCTGGCGCAGCTGTTCCGCGACCAGCAGGTCTCGCTCGATCGCAGGCTGACGATGCTTGGCGACCGGGGCAAGCCGGAGTTCCTGTATGGGAGCCTGCAGCTCTTCGGCGGCGTGGACGAGCCCCTGCTCAACCTTGCCTACGAGGTGCTCAACCGGGTGCCCTCGAGGAGCCGCGACGATTCGCCTCGCGGGGCCGTCGATGCCAAGACCTTCGCCGCACGTGCCAGCGCCGAGATGGAGTACTACCAGGGCATCCACCCGGGCGTGACCGGTGCGGTCGAGATCCGCCAGGACGTGGTCGGCGTGATGGTGTCGCGTGGGCGCGTGCTCGTGGGTACCCAGACGAAGGTGCCGGTATCGCGGGTGGACGCGTTGCTTGCCCACGAGGTGGGCACCCACATCGTCACCTACATCAATGGCCGCGCGCAGCCGTTCCGCCAGCTCGCCATCGGCCTTCCCGGCTATGACGAACTGCAGGAGGGCTTGGCGGTGTTTTCCGAGTACCTTGCCGGGGGCTTCAGCCGACCGCGCTTGCGCCTGCTCGCGGCGCGCGTGCTGGCTGCGCGCCGCATGCTCGACGGTGCCGAGTTCGTGGAGGTCTTTCGCGAGCTCGACCGGGCGCATGACTTCGCGCAGCGAACGGCATTCAACGTGACCATGCGCGTGTTCCGCGGTGGAGGGTTGACCAAGGACGTGGTCTACCTGAGAGGTCTCGCGCGCGTGCTCACCTACCTGCGGGAGGGTGGTTCCCTGGAGCCACTCCTGGTCGGCAAACTGGGACCGGACCATATCCCCATCATCGAGGAGCTACAGTGGCGCAGGGTCCTGCAGCCTCCGCCACTGCGTCCGCGCCACCTCACCGATCCAGCCGCGATCGAGCGACTCGAGCGTGTCCGGCGCGGTGCATCGGTCCTTGATCTCGTGACGAAGGGACGAAGATGAAGATCGGTTTCATGGTCAACGATATCGCCACGGAGGAGCCCGGCTACAC
The DNA here is from genome assembly GCA_963712745.1 of uncultured Chloroflexia bacterium. GTDB lineage: Bacteria > Chloroflexota > Limnocylindria > Limnocylindrales > CSP1-4 > JAFMJV01. The sequence goes on from CAVQJC010000006.1 coordinate 70,750, forward strand.
CACCAGTCGGCTCGCCATGGCCGCCATCAACCGAGGTCACGAAGCCTGGGTCATCGGGGCGGGTGACTTCGCCTACGACAGCGACGAGACGGTCAAGGCGCGCGCGACCGCGGCGCCGAAGAAGACCTACAAGTCGTCCGAGACCTACGTCTCCGACCTCAAGGGCAGACGCGCCAAGCAGGAGCGCATCAGCGTCGACGAGCTCGATGTGCTCATGCTGCGCAGCGACCCCTCCACGGACCTGGGCCACCGATCCTGGGCCCAGTCGTCAGGCATCATCTTTGGCCGGGTGGCGATGCGCACCGGCCTCATCGTGCTCAACGACCCCAACGGCCTGGCCAAGGCCATGAACAAGATGTACTTCCAGTTCTACCCGGAGGAGGTCCGACCGCGCACGATCATCACGCGCTCGCGCGATGAGATCAAGGCGTTCTGGAAGGACGAGGGCGGCACCATCGTGCTCAAGCCGCTGCAAGGGTCCGGTGGTTCCGGCGTCTTCCTGGTGCGACCTGGGGACGGCTCCAACCTCAACCAGATGGTCGACGCCGTGAGCCGCGATGGCTACGTCATCGCCCAGGAGTACCTGCCGGCGGCTGAGGAGGGCGACACCCGCCTGTTCCTCATGAATGGCCAGCCCCTGCGCTACCGCGGCAAGTACGCGGCCTTCCGCCGTGTGCGCTCCGGTGACGACATGCGCAGCAACATCCATGCCGGCGGCAAGCTGCGCGAAGCGGTCATCACCGATGCGCATATGCGAATCGCGGAGATCGTGCGCCCCAAGGTGGTGCAGGACGGGATGTTCCTGGTGGGTCTCGACATCGTCGGTGACAAGCTCATGGAGATCAATGTCTTCAGCCCCGGTGGGCTGGGCAGCGCGCAACGCTACGAGAAGGTCAACTTCGCCCATGCCGTCGTCGAGGCGCTCGAACGGAAGGTCGATTACATGACCTTCTATCGCCGCAATTTCGATAACGTGGACATGGCCACGCTCTGACCCTCCCGCGGTCACCCTCCGCGCCTAGCCATGGGAAGAGTAGGCTCGACCCATGAGTGAACGCGAGTCGGGGCGCATGGCCTTCGGGATATGCATCCCCAACTTCCGGCGGGGCACCGGACCCGAGACGATGCTGGCGGCGACGCAGACGGCTGAGCGGCTGGGCTGGCACTCTGCCCTCGCGACCGATCACGTCCTGGTCGACAGCGCGGCCCGCGCGACCGACTATCGCCACATCTATGAGGCGCTCGCCAGCGTGTCCTGGCTGGCCGGTCAGACGACCATGATCCGCCTGGGCATGAGCGTGCTCGTCGTGCCCATGCGCAACGCGCTCGTGCTGGCGAAGGAGCTGGCCACCATCGACGCGCTCAGCGACGGACGGCTGATCGCGGGTGTCGGCATCGGCTGGAACAAGACCGAGTTCGAGAGCCTGGGCGAAGGCCAGCGCTTCGCACACCGGGGCACCTGGCTAGAGGAGACGGTCGCGCTGTGGCGCCACCTCTGGGCCGGTGGCACAGGCCCGTACGCGGGCCGCTTCGACAGCTTCACTGAGGGCTACTTCTCACCCCTGCCACCGCAAGGCGAGGACCTACCCATCTGGATCGGGGCCAGCGCCGAGCCGGCCCTGCGCCGTGCGGGACGCATCGCCGACGGGTACCACTCCACGCGCACCGATCCCGACACCATGCGCGAGCGTGTCCGGGTCGTGGGCGAAGCGGCGGCTGAAGCCGGGCGATCGATGCCCGCGGTCTCGGCCCGACTGACCGTCGACTTCACGCACACGCGCCAGGGACCCTCGATCCTCACCGGCAGCCCCGAGGACATGGCCGCGGGCGTGCGCGCCTACGCCGACGCCGGCACCGAGCACCTGGCGCTCGACTTCGGCGAGGTCCACCCCGACGCGGTGGCGCGCGCCATCGAGCGATTCGACCGCGAGGTCATCCCCGCGCTCTAGCGCACCGGCGACCGATCAGAGGAGCCAGGCCGGCCCTCACGCCGTTGCGCCCGACCGAACCACCGCGAGATTCTCGGGTGTCGAGCACTACACTCCGACGAGGCGGCAAGCGACTGCCGGCGGCCCAAGGCATGTGACGGGAGGGATCGATGAGGTTCGGACGTTTCGATGACGAGCGGCGGGAGTACGTCATCGAGCGGCCCGATACGCCGCTGCCCTGGATCAACTACCTCGGCAGCGACGACTACCTGGGGCTCATCTCCAACACCGCCGGCGGCTACTCGTTCTATCGCGATGCGCGCCTGCGACGCCTCACGCGCTACCGCTACAACAACGCCCCCCTCGATGTCGGCGGCCGCTACATCTACGTCCGCGACGATGACAGCGGCGATTACTGGAGCCCCTCGTGGCAGCCGGTCGGCCGCGAGGTCGAGGGCTACGAGTGCCGCCACGGTCTGGGCTACACGGTCATCGGGTCCCGAAACGCCGACATCCACACTGAGACCACCTACTTCGTGCCCCTCGGGCAGACGCTCGAGGTCTGGCGCACTCGCATCACCAACGAGCGCCCCGAGCCCGCCCGGCTCTCGCTCTTCAGCGCGGTCGAGTGGTGCCTCTGGGACGCGCAGGACGACGCCACCAACTTCCAGCGCAACTACTCGATCGGCGAGGTGGAGGTCGAGGACGAGGTCATCTACCACAAGACCGAGTACCGCGAACGCCGCGACCACTTCGCCTGGTTCGCCTGCTCCGAGCCGCTGGCCGGTTTCGACACCCAGCGCGACGACTTCCTGGGCCCCTACCGTGGCTGGAACAGGCCGCTCGCCGTGGAAGAAGGTCGAGCTCGCGACTCCGTGGCCCACGGCTGGCAGCCGGTCGGCTCGCATCACGTGCGCCTGGAGTTGGCTCCAGGCGGGACACGCGAGGTCATCTTCACGCTCGGCTACGCAGAGAACCCCGCCCACGCCAAGTTCGACCCGCCTGGCTCACAGACCATCGCCAAGTCCGGCGTGCGCCCGCTCATCGAGCGCTACCGAGAGCCCGCCCAGGTCGAACTGGCGCTCGAGGAGCTCACCGCCCACTGGGACGAGCTGCTGGGCGCGTTCCAGGTCAGCACACCCAACGAGCACCTGGACCGCATGGTCAACACCTGGAACGCCTACCAGTGCATGGTCACGTTCAACCTCAGCCGCTCAGCCTCGATGTTCGAGTCGGGCATCGGCCGAGGGATGGGCTTCCGCGACTCCAACCAGGATCTGCTCGGCTTCGTGCACATGGTCCCCGATCGTGCCCGGGAACGCATCCTCGATATCAGCGCCACGCAGCTGCCCAGCGGCGGCGCCTATCACCAGTACCAGCCGCTGACCAAGCGCGGCAACGATGCGGTCGGCTCCGGCTTCAACGACGATCCCGCCTGGCTCGTGCTGGGCGCCGGCGCCTACCTTCGTGAGACCGGCGACACCTCGATCCTCGACGAGCTGGTGCCCTATGACAACGAACCGGGCACCGAGACGCCGCTGTACGAGCACCTCGTGCGGGCCATCGAGTACACCCTCGACCGACTTGGCCCACACGGGCTCCCGCTCATCGGCCGGGCCGACTGGAACGACTGCCTGAACCTCAACTGCTTCAGCCAGACTCCCGGCGAGTCCTTCCAGACGACCGAGAACCGAGAGGGAGGCGTGGCCGAGTCGGTCTTCATCGCCGCGCTTTTCATCTTCGCCGCCGCAGAGATGCGCCAGATCGCCGCGCTCCGGCACGACGGGATCTTCGGCCGGCGCTGTGCCGAGGCTGGGGCCGCCATGAACGAGGCCATCGACGCGCACGGCTGGGACGGCGCCTGGTTCCGCCGGGCCTACGACTTCTTCGGTCATGTCGTCGGCTCGGCCGAGAACGAGGAGGGCCGCATCTTCATCGAGCCACAGGGCATGGCCGTCATGGCCGGGGTCGGCCTCGAGGATGGTCGGGCGCAGACCGCGTTGGCCTCCGTCCGCGAGCATTTGGCCACACCCCACGGCATCGTGCTGCTGCAGCCGGCGTTCAGCCGGTACCAGCTCGAGCTGGGCGAGATCTCGACCTACCCACCCGGGTACAAGGAGAACGCTGGCATCTTCTGTCATACCAACCCCTGGCTGATGCTGGCCGAGGCGAAGGTCGGCAACGGCGACGGCGCGCTCGACTACTACCTGCGCATCAACCCTTCGGCGCGCGAGGGCATCTCGGAGATCCACCGCTGCGAGCCGTACGTCTACGCCCAGATGATCGCGGGGGTGGATGCGCCCACCCACGGCGAGGCCAAGAACTCATGGCTGACCGGTACCGCCGCGTGGAACTTCGTGGCTGCCACCGAGGGCATCCTCGGCATCCGCGCCGAGCACGATGGGCTGCGCGTGGATCCGGTCCTGGCAGCTGACTGGTCGGGCTTCACGGTGAGCCGGCGCTTCCGGGGAACGACCTACCGCATCACCGTCGAGAAGGAGCCCGGCCGGACGGGCCGCGTGGGCTCGCTGGTGGTGGACGGTCAAGCGGTCCCAGGCAACATCATCCCGGCGCCGTCGGAGCCGGGCGGCATCGTCGAGGTCAGCGCCCTGATCGAGGGCAACTGAGCCTTCTCGGGTCGGCATGTCGTGCTGAAGCCGGGTCGCAGCACGGTGGTCGCCAAGCAGGCGCATCATCAGGGCCGGCCACTCACGTCAGGAGGACCATCGCATGGGACATCCACTGGTCGGCGTCTGGTCGGTTGAGATCTCCTGGGCCGACCGGCCACACCTCGAACACGCGACGCATACGTACCATCCCGAGGGGTCGATGGCCATCGCGGCGTCGACCTACGCGGCCCATGGCGCCTGGACCGTGACCGGGGAACGGAGCGCTGAGGTGGCGGCGCTCATGCCGATCCCGCCCGGCGGGGGGTTGAGCGGCTGGCTCGACATGCACGCCAACGTCCAGGTCTCAGACGATGGCAACGCCTTCCGCATGGACGCCGTTGTGGCGCGGCCCACGCCGAGCGGTGTCCCATCTGAACGCCAGGCCACGATCTCGGGTAGACGCTTCGCGGTCGGCGCCAAGGCCTGGACGGCCTCCGGCTGATGGACAGCCGGGCGCGCCGCGCAGTTGCCTCGCGCTACCATCGACGAGCAGCTGACGAGCGCAGAAGCGCCGCGCTGAGCATCACCGGCAGCGAGACATGAGGAGAACGCAATGGGCCTGCACGTAGTAGTCGCCAAGTACAAGGACGTCCTGGGAGCGCGCGATGCCATCGCCGCCATCAAGAAGGCAGGCATCAAGCTCGCCGATCAGGCGTACGTGCTCAACAACGGCGACGGTAAGCTGGAGTTCAAGGAAGGCAAGGACGCTGGCGGAGGCAAGGGCTTCGTCTACGGCGCGTCGACGGTCGCGGTGGCCGGTATGCTCCTGGGCCCGGTCGGCTGGGGCGCACTCGCAGCCGGGGGCATCGTCGGCGGCCTCGTTTCCAAGGTCCACGATGCGGGCATCCCCAGCGCGGACATCGAGAAGCTGGGCAACTCGCTCGCTCCGGGCCAGGCCGCCGCCATCGCGGTGGCCAACGATGGTGACGAGGACAGGGTCCAGGAGATCCTCTTCAACAACGGCGGCGAGGTCGTGCGCGTGAGCGTGACCGATAGCTTGAAGACCGCCCTCGAGGACGAGGCCCCGGCTGGCGTCACCGTCGCCGAGGACGGTAGCACTGCGGAGGCCGATCCGGCTTCCTGACCACCGGGACGGCGATCTGGCCCGCCTTTCGACGAGCAGGAAGGCGGGCTTCTTCGTATGGGCGGCCGGTGGGCGTGTCCTGCCGAGCGGCTACCATCACCTGACCGCCCACCAACGGCGTTCCACAGGCGACCACAGAAGGGGGCTCGAGTGTCACAGAACCAGGGCTGGGGCCAGCAGCCGTACGGCGGGCAGCCACAGGGCCAGCAGCAGCCGCCGCCGCCACAGCCGGGTCAGCAACCTCCGCAATGGGGCGCTCCGCCCCCGCCGTCCAGCCAACCAGGCTGGGGGTCCAAGTACTGTCCCTCGTGTGGCTCGACCATCGATGCCCGCGCGGTCGATTGCCCGCGCTGCGGCGTCCGACAACCCGACGCGGTGTACCAGGAACCCAAGAGCCGGCCCCTCGCCATCGTGCTGGCGCTCCTGCTCGGCGGCTTCGGCATCCACCGCTTCTACGTTGGCCCCGTCGTGTGGGGCGTCATCTACCTCATCTTCTTCTGGACCGGCATCCCCGGCTTCATCGCCTGGCTGGAAGCCCTCTACTGGCTCACGCGAAACGACGTGGAGTGGGCCCAGAAGTACGGCGGGCCGGTGCAGAAGTCGAACGGCGTGGCCATCGGCTGCCTCTGGATCGTGGCGCTGCTGCCGTTCATCCTGATCGTGCTGGCCCTGGCCAGCATCTTCGGGCTCATCGCCGTGTCGGGCGAGATCTCGGAAATCCTCTCGGAGATCGAGCGAAGCATCGCCACGCCTGCTCCGTAGCGCCAGATCGGAGCCGGCAAGACGCGCAAGCTCGGCAGGGGCGGCAACCCGGGCGTCGCTCCGAAACGGTGTCGCATCACTGGATGCGCGTCAAGCGCTCCGGGGACTCGCCGACTACCATGCAGAAGGTCGCCACAGGGTGGCAGACTACTTCCCTGACCCCCGGCCTCCAGGACTCGCGGCCGAACCGTCGCCACCGCCGCCGTCGTGGGCGGCACGATGGGAGCCGTCCAGCACCACCAGCAGAAGGGGTGGGCCGGCCAGGAGCAGGCCGCCGCCCAGCAGCAGCAGGATCAGTACGCCCAGCAGCAGGCAGCCTGCGACGCGGGTCAGCAGGATCTGCAGGCGCAGCAGCAAGCGCAGCAGATGGCCGAGATGCAGCAGCAGCTCGAGCAGATGCAGGCTCAGCAGGCAGCCGCCGCTACGGCCGCACCCGCGGCACAGGCCGCCGCCCCCGCTGGGACCAGCGACGACATGATGGCCCAGCTCAACCAGCTGGCTCAGCTGCACGCCTCGGGCGTGCTCAGCGACGAGGAGTTCGCCGCCGCCAAGGCCAAGCTCCTGGGCTGATCACTGCATCGCGAGAACCGGAGCGGGGGTCGTTCAACGGCCCCCGCTTCTCTGTGTCCCGACGAGATCAGGCTGGTTCGGCAGGGTCGCTCCCTCGGCGGTCGCGGGCACGTGGTCGCCGGTCGGCTTGGTGCTTGATCGATGAGCGTGAGCCGGCGGAGCACGTCCTCGGGATCGAAGTCCCGGTCATGACGGCGGCAGCGCCTCGAAACCGCCCTGACGCCACGCATCCAGCCACACCCGGCCCTCAGCCAGAGCCCCCAGAACGTCGGCTACTTCGCTGGGATCCAGGCCGTCGGGCCATCCGGCCTGCAGCAGGTCGGCGTCGGAGCCGGACTCGCGCTCCGACACGCGCAGGACATCCAGGCCGGCGGCCACCCCCATGGCGGAGCGGGGTGTGGGCACGCCCTCGGCCAGGCCCAGGCGGATGAGCCCTACCAGGCGGTCCTCCCAGCCCAGCTTGCGGCGAGGATCGCGCCCGGCGCGCTCGACCGTGTCAGCCAGATAGGGGTTGACCATGCGCTCGAGCAGGTCGTCGGCGAAAGCCCTGAACCCGGACTCGGTGAACAGCTCGTCGGCATCGGCCCAGCGTCGTCGCAGGGCTACCCCGGACTCCGCCAGGAAAGCGGTCCGCAGGAAGTCCATGGCACCGCTGACTTCGCGCAGGTCCGCCACCAGCGCCAGGCCCAGATGCCAGCCGAGGAACGCAGCCAGCGCATGCGTAGCGTTGTGCCCCAGCAGTTTGGCGTCCTCGAAGGGCGCCAGGTCGTCGACCTCGCGCAGCACGGGTATGCCCGGATGCAGCCCGCCGCCGGCCCGCGAGACGAGGATGCGGTCGAACTCCTCCACGAGGAATGCGGCCGGCAGGGTGCTGGTGATGCTGGCCAGGTGGTGCTGGGCAAGCTCGGCCTGGTCAGTGATGACGCCGCTCATCTTGCCGATGACGGTGTCCACGTAGCTGGCGCGGGCCCGGACCGCCTTGCGCTCGGCGGCCGGCACGGCCTCCAGGACGGCTTCCTCAAGCAGGGCCGCGGCACTTCGGTGGTTCTCGGCACAGAAGACGATGAGCGGTTGCGGCAGCTCCCGGCGGCGAAGGGCCTCGGCCAGCATTCGATGAGGGCTGTTGGCCGCGTCGGTCTGGTAGAAGCGGACGCTCGGCAGCGCGGAGGCGAGCTCATCGGCCCCCGCGATAGCCTCGACCACTTGGGCCCTCTCCTTCTCTACCGACGAGTCGGCCACGCTGACGGGCCCGAGCTCGACCACCTCGACCCGGTCTGCGCGGGCGATGTTGAGCCGGAAGCGACCGCCATCCGCGCGCAGCCCGGCCACGAGGTCGGCCCGCACGTCGACCACCAGTGGAGGTGCGTAGAGGCCGCTCCGCGAAGCCTCGAAGGCGAAGAGTCCCGACCCGATGGCGCCGAAGCCGAGGCCAACGAGCCTGCGCGAGCCGCCGAAGGCCACCGTCTAGCCGTCCGCCAGGTAGCGCTGCTCGTCCTGTGCCGACCAGCGAACAACGTTCGCGATGGCCTCCGAGCGACGATGCGGGTAGACGATGGCCTTGCCCTGGACACGTCCCTCGCGCGCCATGCCTAGCAGCTCTGGAGCGTGCTCCAGGTCGCCGACGTGGCCGATGTGGGCAGCGGCATCGATCTCGGCGGCGGCCATCAGCCGCAGCGTCTCGATGATGTCCCAGGGGCCGCCCCCTGACGAGCCGGTGATGTTGATCTCCTGGTAGTGCACGAAGCGCTCATCGATGCCGATAGTCTCCTTGCCCGGCGGCAGCCCGGCAAAGAGGTCGAGGACGCCATAGCGCGCGACGAGGTGCTGGACCGATTCCATCAGCGGCCCGTCGGCGGCGGTGACGATGACGTCGTCGGCCCCGACACCGCCGCTGGCCTCGGCCACGGCGGCGGCCAGGTCGCCGGTGCGCGCGTTGACCGTCACCAGCTCGACGCCCGCCGCCGCAGCTCGCTCGCCAAACGTGTCGTGCAGCCACTGCAGCCGCTCCGGCCGGCGGGCGGAGGCCACGATGACCCGCGGCCGGGCGGCGATGGCCAGATCGACGTGGATGCGACCCATGGGCCCTGCCCCGATGACGACTGTGACTCCGCCTGGCTTGAGCCCGGTCATGGCTGTACGCGCCTGCCTGCGGTCCGGCTGCGAGAGGTGCATGTGGTGGGCGTGTGAGCTGATGATGCAGCTGATGGGCTCGGCGATGGCGGCGTGGCCGGCCGGCAGCGAGTCGTCGGGAAGCGGTAGGAGGCAGCCCGCCGCGAGGATCTCCTCGCCGATGAGGATGTACTCCGCGAGCAGGCCCGGCAGCGAGTAGCCGACCGCGATCTTGGCCACGCCGCGCCCCTCGTCCTGGTATCGCTCGAGGTGGTTGATAGGCGCGATGTCCACGGCCGGTTGGACGGCGCAGCGCTGGCCCACGGCCCAGGCTCCGGTCAGGTCCGCACCTACCTCCACGAGCGTGACCACACCCTCATCGCCGACGATGGCCGGGTAGCGTGCTGGATCCCAGCCGTGCATCAGCGGATGCTCTGCCCCCTGGTCGATAAGCTTGTTGACCGAGGTGCAGATGCCCGCAGCATCGACCCGAGCCAGGAGCTGTCCGGGACCCGGACGCGGCACCGGCACGGAGCGGATGGCCAGCTGGCCCACCCCGCGCCCGGAGAGCACGGCGGCCCGCATCTCTCGCGGGACCGGTCCCCTCTCGCCTGCTTGCACGCTCACGCGGGAGGCTCGAGCCCGGCCAGGCGCCACGCATCGGCGGGGTCCGTGGGACCGGAGAACGTGCCGATCGTGGTCGTGGCCAGTGCGCCAAGAGCCGTGCCCAACCGGGCGGCTTCCTCTGCGCTCAGCCCATGGACAAGCCCGGTGAGCACCCCACCAGTGAAGGAATCACCGGCCCCGGTGGTGTCGATGGTGCCCACCTTGAAGGCTGGGATGTGGCCGGTGAAGTCGTCGTGGTTCACCCATGCCCCGCGGGGGCCGTCGGTGACGATGGCGAAGCGCACACCCAGCTCACGCAGAGCGGCAGCGGCTGCGACCGGGTCGGAGAGGCCGGTGATGCCCGCGACCTCGGCCAGGCTGGGGATGAACAGGTCCGTGTAGCGCAGCGCCGGTATCACCCGCTCCCACCGGCCGGTCGAGTCGTGGACGACATCGAGGCTGGTATGGATGCCCTTGGCCTTGGTGCGCTCGAAGAGGCCGGCCAGGGGTTCGCCGTCAGGATCGTCGAGGCCCGGCAGCACCAGTGCGCCGCCGACGTGGAGGAAGTCGCTGACCAGTCGCGATTCGATGGCTTCGGCGGTGATCGAGCCGTCCGCGCCGAGGTTGTGGAGCATCGTGCGCTCGCCGTCCTGGTCCACCGCCACCAGCGAGGTCGAGGTGGGCAGGTCCGACTCGATGAACTCGACATGAAGATGCGGCGCCGGCACGGTCGCTCGGAAGGAGCGGCCGAAGATGTCGTCACCGACCGGGATGATGAGCCGCGTCTCGATGCCCATGCCCGCGAGCACCCGGCCCGTACGCAGCGCCGGCCCGCCCTCCGCCGTCGAGAACTTGTCGACCAGGCCCAGCACCCCGATGGGCAGCGGTCCAGCCGCCTTGGCCAGCACGTCGAAGACGGCGCTGCCCGCACAGGTGATCTGTATCTGGCTCATCGCTCGATGATAGGTCCCCGAGGCCCACGACCGCGCGGATGGTCCGGCCGGGGCCGAGCAAAACGGCATCGGCGCGACTAGGACTGATGGGCTACTCCCATCCGCACCCCACCGCACTCAACATGAGCGATGTTCGACTGCCGCACCGGAGCGTTTCTGAGCTGATCTCCATGTTCGCCCCTCGACACGCGACACATCCGGGTCCTCGGGTGTGATGAGCGACGCACGAGTCTGTCCGCATTGCGGCAACTTGAACGAGCCCGGCATGCTGTTCTGCGCTGCCTGCGACGGATTGCTGCCGCTCGGAGCCGATGACTGGGACGCCCCTCCCGCGAACATGGCGGTTCCACCCGCCGATGTGTCGCTGTGCCCGAACTGCCAGACCCGAAACCCGAGCGACTATGCCAACTGCTGGCGCTGCCTCGCCGACCTGACCCCATCGGACGTGCTCGCCGACGACGCGCCGTCGACGTCGCAGTCGGCAAGCCTCGCGACACCGCCGATGTGGGCAGCCGCCGATCCCGGCCAGGTTCCGGCCGCTGACGTCACGGCCGACGACGAGGTGTCGCCAAGCGAGGAGCCGGCGATCGCCCCGCCAACGGCGGACCGGCCGCAAGGCGCGCCGCTGCAGCCGACGGTGGCCGCGGAGCCGGTAGTGGCCGCGGAGCCGGTAGTGGCCGCGGAGCCGGTAGTGGCCGCGGAGCCGGTAGTGGCCGCGGAGCCGGTAGTGGCCGCGGAGCCGGTAGTGGCCGCGGAGCCGGCGCAGCGCGATCAGCGTCGTCGTGTGCCCGCGAGCGCGGGCCTGGGGGTCGTCGCGCTGGGCCTGGTCGGGGCAGTGGTGGCCGCCTGGTTGCTGGCTGGGCCTGGCGAAGATCCCCTGGTTACTGCCGAAGCCTCGGCCTCGCCGATCGCCGCGGTCACGCCCGCTCCGGCCGGAACCGACACCGAGCCAACGGCGGAGCCTGTATCGGCTGCGGTCGACCAGGACGCCCTTGCCGAGCCTACAGCGACCCCCACGCCCACGCCGACGCCCGAGCCCACGCCGACGCCGACACCCACGCCCACGCCCGAGCCCACGCCCGAGCCCACGCCCGAAGCCGACACCCACGCCCACGCCAGAGCCCACGCCCGAGCCGACACCGGAGCCCACGCCGACACCCACGCCCGAGCCCACGCCCGAGCCGACGCCCGAGCCCACGCCGACGCCGACACCCACGCCCACGCCCGAGCCCACGCCCGAGCCCACGCCGGAGCCCACGCCCGAACCGACACCCACGCCCACGCCCACGCCCGAGCCGACGCCCGAGCCCACGCCGAACCGACACCCACGCCGACGCCCGAGCCCACGCCCGAGCCGACCCACGCCGAGCCCACGCCCGAGCCGACACCCACGCCGACGCCGAGCCCACGCCCGAGCCGACGCCCGAGCCCACGCCGGAACCGACACCCACGCCGACGCCCGAGCCCACGCCCGAGCCGACGCCCGAGCCCACGCCGGAACCGACACCCACGCCGACGCCCGAGCCCACGCCCGAGCCGACGCCCGAGCCCACGCCGGAACCGACACCCACGCCGACGCCCGAGCCCACGCCCGAGCCGACGCCCGAGCCCACGCCGGAACCGACACCCACGCCGACGCCCGAGCCCACGCCCGAGCCGACGCCCGAGCCCACGCCGGAACCGACACCCACGCCGACGCCCGAGCCCACGCCGACGCCCACGCCGACGCCCGAGCCCACGCCCGAGCCGACACCCGAACCGACGCCGACGCCCGAGCCCACGCCCGAGCCCACGCCCGAGCCCACACCCACGCCGACGCCCGAGCCGACACCGGAGCCCACGCCCGAGCCGACGCCCGAGCCCACGCCCGAGCCGACGCCCGAGCCCACGCCCGACGCCGACGCCCGAGCCCACGCCCGAGCCCACGCCCGAACCGACGCCCGAGCCCACGCCCGAGCCGACGCCCGAGCCCACGCCCGAGCCGACGCCCGAGCCCACGCCCGAGCCGACGCCCGAGCCCACGCCGGAACCGACGCCCGAGCCCACGCCCGAGCCGACGTCCGAGCCCACGCCGGAACCGACGCCAGAGCCGACGCCCGAGCCGACGCCCGAGCCGACGCCAGAACCGACGCCCACACCGACACCGGAGCCCACGCCGGAACCGACACTAGAGCCCACGCCGACACCCGAACCGACGCCGACGCCCACGCCGGAACCGGTGTCCTTAGCGGCGGCCGCACTCGTGGAGCGGGCATCGGGGCTCGGGTGCCAACCAGGCGACACGACTGCCGAGGATGAGAGCGCCGGCGTCCTCGCCACCGCGACCTGCCAACCGCCCGCAGACGATGTCACCAGCATCACGCTCCAGGACTTCGAAGACGCCGACACCCTTCGCACCGCATGGCAGTCGTCGCTGGCTACGACCAGCTCGCTCGACACCGCGGAGGACGCCTGTAGGACGTCCGAGCCTGGCAGGCGGAAGTGGGGTTTCGGCAACATCGCCTGCACAAGCGAGGACGGCGTCGCGCGCATCCTCTGGACCGACTCCCGCACCGAAACGCTCGGTGTGATCGAGAGCACCGTCGACGACATCCCTGCGGTCCATCAGTGGTGGCGGGCCAACGCTCGTCGCCTGGGCCGCGTCGACGACCCCGCGGCAACACCCACGGCACCCAGCACGCCGGAGGCGACGCCTCGACCAGCAGGGCGCAAGGTCGTGCGGGTGCCTGGCAAGCCGCGTGCCATCAGCTGCGCCGCGACGGACACCCCGATCCCCGACGAATGGAATCGCAGCTGGCGCATAGCCAGGGTCGAATTCCAGAACCGGGCTGGCTATGAGCGCGTCATCCTCAACCTCGAGCGCACGGGCAAGAATCGCACTGGGACTCCGACCAGGGCACAGATCTCGCGGATGTCGGTCGCGCGGGCCGCGGAGGCCGTGCCCAAGACAGCGGCGCCGACACGAGGCCGCGTCGCCATCGTGGTCGACCTTGATGGTGTGCGCGGTGCGCCCCGGCTCATCCGCTTCAAGCCCAAGAGCATCGATCTCGTGAAGCAGATGTCGATCGTGAAGAGCGTGGGTGGTCGGACCGTGGTGCTCTCAGCCCCGCAAGGCACCTGCTATCAGATGCGCATCCCGGTTTGGGGCGCCAATGCGCGCGGCAACGAGAAGAAGGCTGAGATCTTCATCGACCTGGCGGTGCCGTAGTCGATCAGAGGCGGTGTGAGATCGGCGCGACTGCCGGATAGACCTCGCGGTAGAGCTCGTACTGACGCGTGTAGGCCTCGTGGCGTGCCGGGTCCGGCTGGTACGTGTCGGTCAGATCCAGGAACCGCTCCGCTCCCTCGGCCGCCGAGGGCCACAGACGCGCGCCGGTCCCGGCCAACAGGGCGGCCCCGAAGGCAGCGGCCTCCGTGATGCGCGGCGTGATGACGGGGATGCCCGTGATGTCCGCCTTCAGCTGCAACCACAGCTGCGAGCGCGCGCCGCCGCCGATGGCGCGAAGCACGTCGATGGCTACACCGCCATCGCGCAGCAGGTCGAGGTTGACCCGCAGCTCGTAGGTCAGTCCCTCCAGGATGGCCTTGGCCAGGTCCGTACGCGAGGTCGAGAAGGTGAGACCCAGGATGGCCCCCTTGGACGCCGTGTCGAACGAGGGTGTGCCGGCCCCAGCGAAGTGCGGCAAGGCCAGCAGGCCCGTAGGTTTCGGCGAGGCATCGGCCAGGATGAGGTCGTAGGCATCGTCGCCGGACTCGGCCGCGTGCGCCAGCTGTGGCTCGCAGAAGCCGTCGCGGAACCAGCGCAGGGCCAGGCCGCCGCTGTGGTTCAGGGTCATGGCCAGGAACAAACCGGGTACGGTCGCGCGATAGACGCTGATGTTGCCCTCGTAGAGCGGAGCGCTCACGACGGGCGAGCCCAGCGCGACCTCCACGACCTCGGCCGTGCCGGTCGAAACCATGGCCAGCCCCGGCTGCGTCAAACCCACGCCAAGCGCCCCACAGGCCTGGTCGTGGCCGCCCGTGACGACGCCCGGCGCGGACGCCAGCCCCAGGCGCTCGGTCAGGTCTCTCGAGAGCCTGCCGACCTGGGTACCCGAGGGCGCCACTTCCGCCAGCCGGTCCGGGGTCAGCCCGATCTCGTCGAGGATCTCCGCCGACCAGGCGCCGGCCTCGAGGTCGAAGAGTTGCGACCGTGAAGCCAGGCAAGCGCTGGTGAAGGCGGCCCCGGTCATGCGCGCGATGAGGAAGTCCTCGACCAGCAGGAACCTGTCGGCGGCCTCCCACACCTCCGGCTCGTGCTGGCGGATCCAGAGCAACTTGGGCAGCGTGTTGATGGTGTGGATGGGCATGCCCGTGCGTTCGAACAGGGCCCTGGCGCCGAAGCGCTCGCGCAGCCATTCGTTCTGCGCCTCGGTGCGGGTGTCCATGCCCAGGATGGTCGGCCGCAGCGGCCGTCCTGCGGCGTCGACCGGGGTGACCGCCTCGCCGTGCACGGAAAGCCCGATGGCCGCGACCTCGCGCACCCCGGCCGTGGCGATGGCCTGCGCCAAGGATTCGACGGCCAGTCCCCACACGGCCTCGATGTCCTGCTCCGCCCAGGTCGGCTGCGGCAGCGACACGGGGTACTCGCGGCTAGCCGACGCCAGCAGCTCCCCGTCCTCGTCGAAGATGACTGCCTTGCAGCCGGTGGTACCGACGTCGAGCCCGATGAGGTTGGCCATCGCCGCCTACGCTACCGCCGCGCTGTACTTGAGCGCGGCCTGGCAGATGGTGAGTCTCCTCCAGTCCCCCATGTTGATGACGTGACTCTGCCTACTCAGTCAGCAGCACCTCCCTGCTATCGCTACTCATGTCGGAAGACCTCCCAGCCCAGGTAGTTCTCGAGCGCCTCGGCCACGGCATCCGCGGTGTGCGCGGGGCTCATGGCGCAGTGGTGCTCGAACCCGACCTTGCAGATCAGCTTCAGCAGCGGCTGGAAGTTGGGAATCTCGACGACTGCGCGTGAACCGAACGTGTCGAGCGGGTCATCGAGGAACTGCCCCTCGGCCACGTAGGCCTTGCACTTGCCGTTGACGTCATCGGTGCTGATGCGCGCGATGGTCAGCGGCGCTGCAGGTGCACGGCCGTTGATGGCGCCGTAGACGTTGTCGTTGCCGAGCGTGGTGCCGAGCACGTCCGCGATCTGCATCTCGGCCTCGCCCTCGGGGTAGAAGTTGAGCGGCCAGTTGCCACAGTGGAAGAGGACGCACTTGTCGGGGTCCTCGCCGTAGTTGTTGTTGAGGTCGACGATGGCGGCGGGCTGCTCCGCGGCCAGCTGCAGTGCGTACATCGAGGCCAGCCCGGTGATGTCGGTCTCACAGGCGCTGGGCATGAGCTTGTTGCTCATGATGCTCATGAGCGTGCACACGTTGACGCCGTAGTTCTCCTGCAGGGAGGACCAGCACTGCATCGCGGTGGCGTTGAGGTCATTCTCGGCCATCCATTCGTCGACGACCACGCCCAGCTTGGCCATCTTGACCAGCTTCTCCGGCGGCACCGTGGGATGGGGCATGTGGGCCCGGATCTCGTCGAGCTTGGCCCTGGTCTTGGCGTCGTCGTCGCCTAGACGGTTGGCGTTGCCGAAGACCTCGCTGAAGTCGATGACGCTGACCGCGATACCACTGGCCTCAAGCAACTTCTCGCTGTAGCGCACGGTCTTGAAGGCATCCGGCCGGGTGCCGATGGCGCCCAGGCGCGCATGGCTCATGCCGTTGGCGACCTTGCACACGCGGACGAACTTGTCGAGGTCGGCGCGGAAGGCGTCCGACTGCACCGGTGTCGTATGGGTCTCGGTCAGCGAGTACTTGAAGCCGTACTGGCGCAGGTCGCTGGAGACCGAGATCTTGCCGCAGAATGCGTCGCGGCGTCGATCCAGGGTGAAGGCGGTGACGTCGTCCGGGTAGGCCTGCAGCAGGATGGGCACGTCCAGGCCGGACAGCCGCATCGTGTCGGCCACGCCCTTCTCATCGCCGAAGTTGGGCAGGACCACCAGCACACCCTCGATGCGCTTGCGGTTCTGGTCGAAGAGCTCGGCGCAGATCTGCGCTTCACGCCAGGTCTCCACGCCGCCGAGCTTGGTAGCCTCGGCATCGAGGATGACCGGCTCGATGTCCATCTCCTCGAACAGCGCGAGCACGTCCGCGCGCGCCTCGGTGACCAATGCATCCGGGAAGAAATCGCGGTTCCCAACGATGACTCCCAGCGTGGCTCGTGCCATGTCCTCTCCTCCTTGGATCGCTTGCTTCCCTAGTCCGTGGCTAGCTCATCGACCGTGGCCAGCAGCTCGGGCTCGGCGATCGCGCCCTGCGACCATTGGTCCTGCAGCTGGCGCAGGCGATAGACGGTGGATGGCTTGATCTCGACGTCCGCGAGCGTGATGGGGGCGTCCATCGCGACGGGACGGATGACCTTCGCGCCGGCGGCCAGGCCGATAGGCAGGAGCCCCTCCGCCTGCGCGGTGTCGTAGGTGTCGATGAGGCTGTAGTAGGCCGTGCCACCGATGGCGTCGAGCGCGTCACCGGACTCGAGATCACGCTTGGCCACGGCGAACACCTCGGACGCCAGGCGGTCAAGCGGGACCATGTTCGACCGGCGCCTTATGGCCAGCATCGCGCAGGTCAGCGGGACCTCGATGCTGCACAGGTGGAAAGGGCGGAAGAGCGTGTAGTAGGGGCCGTCGCCCATGTCCCGCAGCACCATCGCCTCGCGCAAGCGCGGGTGGTCCGTGCGGACGATGAGGAAGACGCCGGGTGCCACCTTGCCGATGCCGTAGTCGACGACGCCGATCCTGTCGAGGATGCCGCCGTCCTCCTTGAGCCGGAAGACCTCGTCGAGGTGGTCGCGATCGGTCTTCGGGCCGTGCATGCCGCGGACGTCTGGGACCAGGCCGGTGGCGTTGGAGACCGCGGCCATCTCGATCATCGTCTTGGAGCCGTCGACGAACTCGACGAGCATGTTGGGTGAGAGGCCGCGGCGAGCCGCTTCCTGCTGGACCGTGGGGTCGGCCGGCGTGGAGTGGCGGTCAAGCGGGTTGTTCTTGCCCTTGCCGGCCGCGACGACGGTGAAGCCCATCGACCGGGCCAGGTCGTAGAGCTCCATGCAGGCGGCCGGCTCGTCACCCGCAGCGAGTGCGTAGAGCACGCCCTTCTGCTTCGCGTACCAGTTCAGGATGGGACCCACCGTGATGTCGGTCTCGACATTCATCATGGCCAGGTCCTGGCCGCTGCGGGCCGAGCGCAGGGCAGCCCGGGCGCCGACCTCGGGCACGCCCGTCGACTCCAGCATCACATCGATGCTGCGCATGTCGGTCACGATGCGGTAGTCGGCAACGGCCACGTACTTGCCGGCCTCGACAGCAGCGTCGGCCTCGGCTGCGGTCTCGGCGGTGACCAGCTCTCCGTCGACCTGGCCGATGCGGTAGGCGTCGCGGGCACGATCGAGGTCGATGTCAGCGGTGACGACGACGCGCACACCCTTCATCTCCCGGGTGGTGGCCACGACGTCCGTGCCCATCTGGCCAGCGCCCACGAGGCCCACCCGGACCGGCTTGCCGCTCGCTTCGCGCTGCTCGAGCTCGCTGTTCAGTCCGATCATGCCCCGGCCTCTCCTCCCTCGGTGATCTCGACCATCACCTTGAGCGCTTCACCCGCGGCCACGGTCTTGAAGACCTGGTCGATCTCTGCGAGGGGGTAGGTGTGGGTGATGATCGCGTCGGGGTCGACCTGGCCCCGCTCGAGCAGCTGCAACGCCCGCAGGTGGAAGTCGGGGTGGTAGCTGAACGAGCCGATCACACGGATCTCGTCGTAGTGGATGCGATTGGCGTCGAGCTCGGTCATGGGGTTGGCCTTGGGCAGACCGCCGAAGAGGACGACGTTGCCCTTCTTGCGCACTGCGTCCACGGCCTGCTGGTGGGTGGCCGCCACGGGGTTGGCGCAGATGGCGCTGTCAGCCCCGAGCCCGCCGGTGAAGGCCTTGACCTCGGCCACTACGTCCTGCGTGGTGGGGTCGAGCACGAGCTCCGGCTCGAAGGGCTCGGCCATCTGCCGCCGGAGCGCGTTGGGCTCGCTGAGGATGACCCGCGCACCGCGAAGGTGGGCGATGGCGGTGTGGAGGCAGCCGATAGGCCCGGCGCCCATCACCAGCACGGTGTCGCCGAGCGTGGTGCCGATGTCCTGGTGGCACGCCTGGACGGAGCTCAGGGGTTCGCCCAAGGCCCCCTGGGGGAAGCTGAGAGAGGCCGGCATCTTGTGGATGGTGCCGCCGGCGAGGGCATGGGCCGGGAGCACGCAGTACTCGGCCAGCCCGCCCGCGAAGCCAGGCGTGATGCCGATCATGGTCATCTCGTCGCAGAGGTTGAAGAGGCCGACGCTGCAGTACCAGCAGCGCAGGCAGTGCACGTCGGGAGCGACCGCAAGGTGGTCGCCGACCTCGTAGCCCACGACCCGGGAGCCGACCTCGGCGACCACACCGGCGAACTCGTGCCCGGGCACGGTCAGGCCACCGGGTGCCGGGCCTTCTCGCCAGCGCCGCAGGTCGGATCCACAGACCCCGCAGGCCCTGACCGCCAGCAGCACGCCATCCTCAGGGCACTCGGGCACGGGCATGTCGATCAGCTCGATGTGCTCGGGGCCGAGGAGTTGGGCGGCTTTCACGACTTCTGTGTCTCCCTGATCTTGTGGCCGACGGCACCGCCGGGATGGGTCTCGCCGAAGTCGTCGACCGAGTAGCCACGCAGTTCCAGCAGTGCCACGCAGATGGCGTCGCAGAAGGCGGAGTTGAAGAGCGAGCTGCCTGTGGCGACCATGCCGAAGGGGTCAACGCCGTCGGGCGCGGTCAGGTGCAGCACGATGTCGGCCAGCTCGCCGAGGCTCGATCCGGGCTTCTCGGTGATGGCCACGACCTTGGCGCCGCGCCGCTTGGCGATGCCGGCAAGGAAGACGACCTCGGTGGTCTCGCCACCCTTGGACAGGCCGATCCAGACGTCGTTCGCGGCTACCGCGCCCGAGGCACCATGCTGGCTGTCGCCCGGATGGAGGAACAGGGCCGGCGTGCCCACGCACGAGAGCAGGTGGGCGAAGCGAAGGGCCACCGCGTGCGAGGTGCCGGAGCCCGAGACGATGACCTTGCCGCTGCACTCGAGCAGCAGGCGCACGGTCTCGGCGAAGGTGCCAGGCAGTTGCCCACTGACGCTGGCCACCGCGGCGGCCTCGCGCGCGATCACCTCGGCGGCGAGCTCGCGCAGGCTCTGGTCGTCCACTCAGCCGTCCTCCAGGAGCCTGGAGGCGGTCACCGAATCGGTGATGAGTACCTTGATGAGTCGGCCATCAAGTGCGGCGCGGATGGCGGCCACCTTGTCCGGCCCGCCGGAGACGCCCACGACCTTAGGCACCTGCTTGATCTGCTCCAGGGTCATGCCGATGATGCGGTCGTTGACCTCGGACTCGATGCATTCGCCGGAGGCGTCGTAGTAGCGCAGGGCGATGTCGCCGACCGCGCCCTTGCGCAGGAGGCCGTCGAGCTCAGCCCGTGTGATGATCGAGCCGTCGCGCATGGTCACCGAGTCGCGAGTCGGAGCGCCGATGCCCACGAACGCGATGTCGAGGTCGTCGAAGGCCTCGACCGCCCGGCGCACGTGCACATCGGAGAGGAGCGCCTCGCGGGTTCGCTGGTCGTTGACGATACCGGGGACCGGCAGCAACGTGAGGCGGCAGGAGAGCGAGCGCGACACGCTGCGGCAAAGCTCGGTGGCGTGGACCTCCGCGTCCGGCTGACCGAGGCCGCCGATCATCTGTACCACCTGGGCGTTGGGATAGCGCTGCGGGGCCAGGCTGGCGGCCATGTAGCGAAGCGTGTCGCCCCAGCACATGCCGATGGTGCTGCGGCTTGAGATGGCGCGGCTGAGGTAGGCGGCGGCGGCGCCTCCGACGGCCCGGCTGACCTGTGCCTGGGAGTCGCCCGGCTGGACCTCCACCACCAGCGCCTCCTGGAGGCCGTAGCGTTCCTCGAGCCGACTCTCCAGGTCGAGGAAGAGATCCTCCGGGGCGACCACGTTGATCTGGACGATGCCAGTCCCGCGCGCCTGCGCCATCAACCGCGACACCTTCGACCGTGAGAGGCCCAGGCGCGCCGTTATGGCGTCCTGGTTGAGGCCGTCCTCGTAGTAGAAGCGGGCGACCTTGACCAGCAAGCGGAGCTCCTCGTTCGCAGGTTGGCTGGCCATCAAGCGGCAAGGCACATGTCGTGAGAGTTCTCTCGGTCCTGAGAATATTCTCAATGGACGCTAGCACGCTGTGCGCGGCCGAGTCAACCGAATCTGCAAACGGATGCGGGCTCCGCGACGCGTCGACGAATGAGCCGAGGCGGCGCTGCAGCGGGGGTTCTACGCGGGATCCCGGGGGCCACGCCGGCGTGGGCGGGTGCTGCGCCCGATCGGGGAGCCACGGTGCGCGAGGCCGCGCTCGCTTGTGCCTGGTGCACGAGTCCGACAATGCCGCGCACGAGTCCGACAATGCCGCGCACGAGTCCGACACGACAGTGGCCAACCAGTCTGTCCGTTTGCATCTGGCGCGCAACCGCGACGTTCCCTTGCACGTCGCACGATGGACCGGCGAATCTCGCTCGGCGGACTGGCGACATCGCACTCGCACTGGTCGAACTCGTGCCTCTGGTGCAAGCCGATCCGGGCCGCAAGCCGATCCCGGTGCAAGCTGATCCGGGCCGACTGGCGACATCGCACTCGCACTGGTCGAACTCGTGCTCCCGGTGCAAGCCGATCCGGGCCGCAAGCCGATCCGGGCCGGACGCTCCATCGACCTCACCATCCCGGTCCACCAGGACGACCGAGGGGAGCGCGGAGGAGGCGGCCACGCCCCGGATCTCGGCCCGGTCGACGCCGCGTACGGCGAGGACCTTGCGAACCATGCGGCAGAAGGCGTCCCAGTAGCGTGGCGCATCGTGCTCCGACCAGCCGGGGTGGTCGGTGTGGATGGGGTATTCCTCGTAGGCGTAGCCGAGCTGCGCGCCGGTGGGATCGATGAGCGCGACCTTGGCGCCGCCGGTGCCGTAGTCAGCGCCCAGCAGGTAGTCGGCCATGAGCCTCGTCCGATGCCATGCGTGAGAAATCTCTCGCTAATGAGAATATTCTCAGGTCACGCTAGCACCAGGCGCGCCCGCGAGTCAGCGCCGTCGGGTGGCAGCAGCGGCAGCGCAGGCGTGGCGGGCGTATGCCAGAACGCGACCTTCAGCCCACATCGATGGGCGCGGCGGCGGTGGCGGCGGCCTGCACCTCCGGCGGCAGCAGCTCGCGATGCGCGGCACGCTCCCAGGCCGCATCGGACCAGCGGTAGCACCCGAAGGCGAGCGCGCACAAGATCAGCGCGGCCACGGCCAGGGGCGTGATGCCGCCGTCGTAGGACGCATCGATGGTCGCCCCGATGAGCGCCCCGCCGAGGGTCGCGACCGCCCCCACCACGGCGGCGGCGGTCCCGGCGATCCGTCCTGCCGGCAGCATGGCTGCCGAGTTCAGGTTGGGCATCGAGAAAGCGTGGGCCAGGAGCAGCGGCAGGATGCCCACCAGGTAGAGCCAGAACGGCGGATGTCCACCCGTGGCGACGGCGATGGCCGCGAAGAGCAGGGCCGCGGCCAGGTACCCGGTGAGGGCGACGCGCAGCATCAACCGCAGTCCGAAGCGGTCGATGAGGCGAGGGTTGGACAGCACACCCAGTCCGAACGCGAGCGCCGATCCCCCGAAGATGAGGGGGAACCAGGCAGCAAGGCCGAAGACGTCGTCGACGATGAGCTCGGTCGAGGCCAGGTAGGAGGCGAAGAAGCCAAAGACCAGCATCTGGGCCAGCGTCAAACCCATGGTGAATCGGCTGCCCAGCACCGCCCGGCCAGCGGCCAGCAGCCGCTTCGCGCGCAGGGCGATGCGACGGTCAGCCGGGAGCGTCTCCGGCAGGCGCAGTGACCAGGCCGCGGTCAGCAGTGCCGCCAGCGCGAAGAAGGCGAAGACCCAGCGCCACGTGCCCACGGCCAGCACGACCGCGCCCAGCGAGGGCGCCAGCATCGGGACCAGGATGAAGACCGCCATCACGTACGAGAGGGTCTTGGCCATCTCGTCCCCTTCGTAGCGGTCGCGGACCGTGCCGAACGTGACCACGCGGACCGCCGCCGCGCCGAGGCCGGCCAGGAACCGCCAGGCCAGCAGGAGCGTGAGTGACGGCGCGACTGCGGCACCCAGGGCAGCCAGGATGTAGATGGCCAGCCCGACCCACAGGATCCGCTTGCGCCCGAGCGCATCGGAGAGCGGGCCCCAGACGGGCTGGCCCAGGCCGAACCCAAGGAAGAAGACGGTGACCACCAGGGCGACATCGCTGGCGTCGGAGGCTAGGCCGAAGTCCGCGCGAATGTCGCCGAAGGCCGGCAGCATCATGTCGATGGCCAGCGCGGTCAGGGCCATGAGCATGGAGATGAGCACGATGAACTCGCGGCGGCCCATGCGCGCCTCGAAGGGGTCGACAGGCACGCTCAAGGCAGACGCCGCGGAAGGGCCACGTGCCTTCGTCACCCCAGATCGAGGGGAGTGCCCAGCGAGCGACGGGCTGCACGGGCGACGCGCAGGAAACTCACGACATGGGCCACGGGTCGGATGTGTGAGCCAGCCTGCTCGTAGATGGTGGGGATGGGTACCCAGTCGATCTCAAGACCCGCCCGGATGGCATCGGTGATCATCTCGACTTCGAACTCGAAGCCGTCCTCGCCGCTGGCCAGCAGGTGCGGCAGCAACGGCCTGGCGATCAGCCGGTAGCCCGACTGGTTGTCCTCGATATGCCGGCCCACCGCCCAGCTGAACACCCGGGTGCCGAGGTTGTTGGCCAGCCGCCGCGACAGCGGCATCTGGCTGAAATCGCGCCGGCCGATGATGAGCGGCGCCCCCCCGGTCCGCCAGGCCGCCAGGAAGTCGGGTGCGCACGCTGGGTCGTGCTGGCCGTCGGCGTCGAGCGTGAGGACAGCCTCGACCCCGGCCTCGAGCGCATGGCTGAATCCCCGCCGCAGCGCCGCGCCCTTGCCCTGGTTGGCGGGTTGTCGCAGGACCGTGGCGCCGGCGGCCTGCGCCACCACACCGGTACGGTCCGTGGAGCCATCGTCGACGACCACGACCGGCAGGTGCTCGGCCGTGGTGCGCACTACCGTGTCCAGAGTGGGCGCAGCCTGATAGGCCGGGATCACGGCCATGACCTGGGGCGGCGAGTCCATCACGAGCCGGTCGGGTCGTTCACGAGCCCATCGTAGACGTGTCGATGAGGTTGCCTAGTCGATCATGATCGCGTCCGGCGCGGGCAGTCCGGTGGGGGTCGCGAGGTAGGCGGCGGGCAGGCGGCGGTTGAGCGCGAACTCACGCATGGCCGTGGCGCCGCTGAGGTTGTAGACCTCGGCGAAGCCGTGCTGCTTGAGCACTCGCGTGCCGAGGTACGAGCGCAAGCCGGAACGGCAGGCCACGATCGTCGGCAGCGACGGATCCAGCTCCCCTATCCGGTCGCGTAGCTCGTCGAGCGGGATGTTGAGGATCCTGTCGCAGTCGGCCAGCGGAAGCGCCTCCACCTCCGCAGGCGAACGCACATCGACGACCTGGTACGGACACAGGTCGATGTCCGGCTGGACCACTGGCGCCAGGCCGTCGAGGTGGTTCTGAGCCGCGAAGGCGGCCATGTGTAGCGGGTCCTTGGCCGAGCCGAACGGCGGGGCATAGGCCAGGTCGAGCTCGGCCAGATCGTGGACCGTGCCGCCGAAGTGCGTCAGCGTGGCGACCACATCGAGTCGCTTGTCCACGCCTTCGCCGCCGACGGCCTGGGCGCCGAGCACCTTGCCGCTGCCCTCCTCGAAGACGAGCTTGACGGCCATGGCCTGGGCGCCGGGGTAGTAGCCGGCGTGGTTGTTGGCGATGACGTGCACAGCCGTCGCCTCGAACCCGGCCTGCCTGGCCGCGTGCAACGACAGGCCGGTGATGCCGGCGGCGGTGCCGAAGACACGCACGATCGAGGTGCCCCAGGCCGCCGGTGCCCGGCGCGAGGCCCCCGTCGCCGCATGCTCACCGGCCAGGCGGCCGGTGCGGTTGGCCGGGCCCGCCAGCGGCACGCGCTGCTTGCCGCCGGTGCTGCCGTAGAGGTACTCGGCCGCATCGCCGACCGCGTAGATGTCGGGATCGTTGGTGCGCATGAACTCGTCGGTGGCGATGCCCCCACTCTCACCGATCTCGATGCCGGCCGCCCTGGCCAGGCCGGTGTTGGGCCGGACGCCGATGCCGAGCAGCACCAGGTCGGCCGGCAGGCGAGTGCCGTCGGAGAGCACGGCCGCGACGGCACGACCGCCGACCTCCTCGATGGCTGCGATGCCGTTGCCCAGCTCCAGGCGCACGCCGTTGTACTCCAGCTGCCGATGCAGCGGCTCGACCATCTCGCGGTCGTGCAGTGGCAGCACCTGCGTCTGCATCTCCACCAACGCCACGTCAAGGCCCTTGCGCCGGAACTGCTCGGCGGACTCGAGACCGATGTAGCCGCCGCCGACCACGACTGCACGCTGCGCCCCGGGCATGGCCTCCGCGATGCGGTCGGTGTCCTCGAGATTGCGCAGCGTGAAGACACCCTCGGCGTCCGTACCCGGGATGGGCGGCTCGATGGGGTCGGCTCCGGGCGCGAGGATGAGCTTGTCGTAGGTCATCTCGTAGCTCTTGCCGGCATCGAGGTCGGCGACCATGACGGTCCGTGCTTCACGGTCGATGCCGGTGACCTCGTGGCGGGTGCGCACATCGATGTCGAAGCGGCGCTTGAAGAGCGAGGGTTTGGCGATGAGCAGCTTGTCGCGATCGGTGATCTCGCCGCCCAGGTAGTAGGGCAGGCCGCAGTTGGCGAAAGACACATACGAATCGCGCTCGAAGATGATGATGCGTGCGTCCTCGTTCATACGACGAGCGCGCGCGGCCGCGGAAGCGCCGCCGGCGACGCCACCGACAACGAGGATGGTGGGTGCGTTTGCAGACACGTTGGGTCTCCAGGTCTGGTCAAGGGCTGAGAGTCGTGGTGCATTCGATACTGAGTCTCAGAACGGGCGCGGGCAGCGTCCGCCTGTCGCGGATACCACGGGCCATGCGGACCATTGAGCGATCTTTGCCCCGCTCACCACGGGCGAGAGACGGACTGATCGACTGAATCGATCACCCACCAGCGACTTGTCGATTGGACGGTACGAGCCTGGTGGTCTAGGTTCGGGCTGACACATTGAACGACCAGGGGTAGTCCGGTGCCTGGAGCACGAGATCCCAGCCAGATCGGCGGCGAGGCCGCTGCGGCTTCACTGGCCCAGCAGGTCCTGGCCAGCGGCCATCCGTTCCCGCTCAAGCGTGACGTGGCGCGCGTCTCGGACACTCTCACGGGGAGCCTCTTTCCCCAGCTCGCGGTCGAGCCCGCCGAAGACGAGCACGACCTGACCCGCCGCCTGGCCGAGGCCTGCCGGCAGTTCGGCAGCGTGGCCCAGCCGCTGGCCGACGAGCCGGCCCACGAGCTGGCCCATGCGCTCCTCGAAGCGCTGCCCGACGTCCACGCCCGGAGCCTCGAGGACGCCCGGGCCATCCTGGCCGGCGATCCGGCGGCCGAGTCGCTCGACGAGGTCATCGCCGCATATCCCGGGTTCCTGGCCATCGCTACCCACCGGCTGGCGCACGCGGTGCACCTGCTTGGTGTGCCAGTCGTGCCGCGGTTGATGGCAGAGCTGGCCCACTCACGCTCCGGCGTAGACATCCATCCGGGCGCCACCATCGGCCGCTCGCTGTGCATCGACCACGGCACCGGCATCGTCATCGGCGAGACCGCCGTCATCGGCGACGGGGTCAAGCTCTACCAGGGCGTTACGCTGGGTGCGCTCTCGGTCTCCAAGGCTGCGGCCGGGACCAAGCGCCATCCCACCATCGGCGATCGCGTCGTGATCTACGCCAACGCCACCGTCCTCGGTGGCGATACTACGATCGGGTCGGACAGTATCGTGGGTGGCAATGTCTTCCTCACCAGCAGCGTGCCGCCCGACTCGCTCGTCTACCAGACCAGCGGCTACCGCGTCCGCCGTCAGCGTGACGGCTTCGAGGACGCAGATTTCGTCATCTGAGACCCGGAGGTCCTGCCCCATGCGCTTCGATTCCGTCCTCGCCGGCATCGGCAACACGCCCCATATCCGCATCAACCGCCTCTTCGACGATGCCGTCGAGGTATGGGCCAAGCAGGAGCGGGCGAACCCGGGCGGCAGCATCAAGGACCGCATCGCGCTGGCCATGGTCGAAGACGCCGAAGAGCGCGGCTTGCTCAAGCCGGGATCGGTCATCATCGAGCCCACGTCCGGCAACACCGGCATCGGCCTGGCGCTGGTCTGCGCTGTCAAGGGCTACCGTCTCATCCTGGTCATGCCCGACTCGTTCTCCATCGAGCGGCGAAAGCTGATGACCGGCTACGGCGCGGAGTTGGAGCTCACGCCCCGTGAGCTGGGCATGAGGGGCTCGATGGCGCGAGCAGACGAGATCGCTGCCGACATCCCGGACTCGTGGATTCCCTCGCAGTTCGCCAACCCGGCCAACCCGGCCGTGCACCGACGGACGACCGCGGAGGAGATCGCGCGCGACTTCCCCGACGGTCTCGACTACATCGTCACCGGCGTGGGCACGGGCGGCCACATCACCGGCTGCGCCGAGGTGCTCAAGGAGCGTTGGGCCGACCTGAGGGTCTACGCGGTCGAGCCCACGCTCTCGCCGGTGCTCTCCGGCGGCAGCCATATGCCCCACCCCATCCAGGGCATCGGCGCGGGCTTCATCCCCGAGGTCACCCGGCCGGAGCTCTTCGACGGCATCGTGCAGGTGGCGCCGGAGGACGCGATGACCTACGCGCGTAGGTCTGCGCGGGAAGAGGGCCTGCTGGTGGGCATCTCGTCGGGCGCATCGCTGGCCGCGGTCGCCCAGCTGCGCCCGCAGATGCCCGATGGCTCGCGGGTCCTGACGTTCGCCTACGACAGCGGCGAGCGCTACCTCTCGGTCGACGCGCTGTGGGAGGCCGCCCGGGACTGACGACGGGCCCGAAGATGCGCTAGCGGGCGTCGGCAGCCACCACTGCCGTGGCGATGGCGATGTCCTGCACGGCCACGCCCGTCGAGTCGAAGATCGTGACCTGGTCGGCAGAGGTCCGGCCGCGGCCCTGCCCCGCCAGCAGGGCGCCCAGCTCCACGACCCGACCAAAGTCGAGTGCG
The DNA here is from genome assembly GCA_963712745.1 of uncultured Chloroflexia bacterium. Lineage (GTDB taxonomy): Bacteria > Chloroflexota > Limnocylindria > Limnocylindrales > CSP1-4 > JAFMJV01. Next base: position 98,747 of record CAVQJC010000006.1, read on the forward strand.
CCGGCGGCCACTGCGCGGGCGATCTCGCCGCGAGTGCGGCACTGGGCCAGGCTGTCGGCCACGACCACATCGGCCAGGGCGAGCACGTCCGCGGCAAGCTCCTGCTTCTCGGTCGTGTCAGAGCCTATGGCGTTGATGTGCGTACCCGGCCGGATGTCAGCTGCCTGCAGCAATGGCTCCGTCGCCGGCGTAGCCGTCACGATGAGCTGCGCCCGTGCGGCGACCTCCGCCGGCGTGGCGGCCTCGGTCACCGCGAAGCCATACCCGGCCATGGCGGCCCCGTAGTCGTCGACCCGCAGCGGGTCGCGTCCCCAGGCCACCACCTCGCGGGTCTCGAACAGCGGCGCCAGCTGCTGCACCTGCAGCCGCGCCTGGAGACCCACGCCCAGCACTCCGATGCGCTCGACCTCCGGTGGGGCCAGCGTCTTCGCGCCGATGGCGCCGGCCACAGCCGTTCTCACGTCGGTGAGGTGGCCCTCGTCGAGCAGCAGCGCCTCGGGCTCGCCAGTGTCGGCACGGAAGACCAGCATCAGGCCGTTACCCGAGGGCAATCCCAGACCGGGGTTGCCGTAGAAGCCGGAGGCCACCTTGATGACGTAGTAGCGGTCGTCGCGGATAGCCCCGTACTTGATGTGGACCTCGCCCCGCTCCAGCAACAGCTCGCCTACCGGGGGCACGATGGCGCGTCCTGCCGAGTAGTCACGGAACGCGCCCTCGATGAGCGGCACCAGATCCAGGCCGGCCAGGACCTCCTCGATGCGTGACCGCTCGATGATCCTCATGGCTCCACCCCCCTACCCCTCGATGATCGTCCGCAGCTTCTCAACGCCCACGTTGCCACCACAGAGGATGACCGCCGTGGTTCCGTCGGTGGTCGAGGCGTGGGCCCGGGCCGCGGCATAGGCCATGGCCGCCGAGCCCTCGACCAGCAGGTGCTCGATCTCGATGAGGTCGAGGAACGCCCGGCGGATGTCGTCCTCCTCCACCGTGACGAAATCGTCCAGCACGGACTTCAGGATGTCGAGGGTGATGGCACCAGGCTCCACTCCGCCGGCGGTGCCGTCGCTGAGCGTGGGGTCAGAGGGCAGCTCCAGGATCCGCCCGGCGCGCAGGGAGTGGTACATGACCGCCGATGCGGCCGGCGAGCAGCCGATGACCCTGGTCGAGGGCGAGAGCGATTTGATGATCCCCGCCACGCCCGCGGCCAGCCCTCCCCCACCCACGGCCACGTAGAGCGCGGCCAGATCGGGAGCCTGCTCGACCAGCTCCAGGCCCAAGGTCCCCTGGCCGCCGATGATGCGCGGATCGTTGTAGGGCGAGATGAAGGTGGCGCCTCGCTCGTCGGCCATCGCCCGCGCACCCAGTTCGCTCTCCACGCTGTCGCTGCCAAGCACGCGCAGCCGTCCGCCGAGGCGCTCGATGGCCGCCAGCTTAGAGGGGTTGGCACCCTGAGGCACGACCACGAGCGCCTCGGCCGCCACCAGTCCCGCGGCGTAGGCGACGGCCGCACCGTGATTGCCGGTCGAGGCGGTGACGATGCCGCGAGCCAGCTCGTCGGCTGAGAGCGAGAGCACCTTGCTCACTGCCCCGCGCGCCTTGAACGAGCCTGTGTGCTGCAGGTTCTCGCACTTGAGCACGACCGGCGAGCCGACCTCGGCGCTGAGCCCGACGGCGGGCACGAGCGGCGTCGTCAACAGATGGGGGCGAGCACGCTCCTCGGCCGAGCGGACCTCGGCGGCGACATCGATCACCGGCGCAGCTCTTGCACCGAAGCGTGGATGCGCGCGAGGCCATCGACCAGCTCCGGCTCGGGCACGGCGAACGAGAGGCGGATGTGCTGGGCCAGCCCGAAGTGGTCGCCCGGCACGATGAGCACACTGTGCTCGTCGCGCAGCTTCTCCATCCAGGCGATCGAATCGATGGGCAGGTCGTACTTGAGGAAGGTGATGGCCGCGGCATCGGGAGGGGTGCCGGTGAAGACACCGTTCTGCTCGCCGAGCCACTCACCGAGGAGCCCATAGCCGCCCTTCAGCAGCATGCGCGTGCGCGCCAGGATCTGCGGACGGACCCGGGGCGACAGGGCCGTGGCGGTGAGGTGGTTGGAGAGCATGGTGGTGGCGATGGTCGTGTACTCGTGACGGCGCCACATGCTCGCGACGGCTTCGGTAGGGCCGACCGTCCAGCCCACCCTCAGTCCGGGCAGTCCATAGGCCTTGCTCATCGAGCCCTGGGCAAGCACCTTGTCGTAGCGGCCGTAGAAGGACGGGGTCTCACCGTCACGCTCCCGCTCCGCCCCGCGGTAGACCTCGTCGGCCAGCAGCCAGGCCCCGCAGCGCTCAGCCGCGGCCACGACCGCGTCCATCTCGGACTCGCTCATGATCCGGCCGGTCGGATTGTTCGGGTTGACCACGCAGATCATGCGGGTGTCGGAGGTGACCGCTTCGTCGAGCGCATTCGCGTCCAGCGCCCAGTCACGGTCGACGTCGAGGTAGACCTCCTTGACGACCGCGCCGTGGTTCCTGGCCACGCCCCAGACCTGCATGTAGTTGGGCAGCACGATGACGACCTCGTCGCCCGGCTCGAGGAACGTGTCGATGGCCAGGTAGTTGGCCTCAGCTGCGCCGACGGTCACCAGCACGTCATCGGCCGTGGCGCCCGGGTACAGCGCGGCGATGGCCTCGCGCAGCTCGACGGTGCCGTTGGCCTGGGGGTAGAACATCCCCGTGTCGGCCAGGTCATTGGGCTCACGCCCGTCCATGGCCAGCAACTCGCCCAGCGTCATGGGATGCACGCCACTCTCGGACAGATTCACGTCCACGCGGTTCTCCCACTCGGACATCATCTGTTCCATCACGAAGGGCTGGAAGGCGGGCATGAGAGGACTCCTCGACAGTGGCGGACGCAGGTCAGTCTAGTGCCGGCCGGCTGCGCGAGGGCGTGGCGGGACACCCACCACCGAGGGTCATGTCCGGAGTCACCTGGGCCTAGACTCACCGCATGTCCGTGTACCAGTCCTCGCCGGATATGGCGCCCGACATCGACTTCGAGCCAGGGTCACTCCACCACCTCGTGGCGGGCAACAGGGGACGCCTGCTCGATCCACGCCGCACGCCCGTGTCGGTCGCCGGGGTCCGACTCGAGGTCGGGTTCTTCGACGTGCGCGTCGAGGCCTTCGAGGACGCGGGGGCGTCATGGGAGGTGCCACTGGAGGAGGTATCCCGTTTCCAGTTCGAACGCGGCGGCCGGCAGGCCACGTCCGGCCAGGTCGCCGCCATGGAGCAGGCGGTCGCACGGTTGGCGCGCGAGCAGGTCGTGGCGGCCCGCAAAGCCGATCGGGCGCGGACCGAGGCACGCATCACGACGCAGCGGAAGGACGCGGACACGTGGCTGGCGGCACGGTCGCAGTTCCTGGCCGCCCGTCGCGGTCTACCGGACCCCGCGACCAGGCGCGGCGATGGGGCCCTGGCGGCCGATCTCGAGGCGTACCTGCGGGAGCGTGATTGCTGGGACGTGGAGTCGGCGTTCGCGATGCAGTACGTGAGCAACCCTGGCTCGGGCGAGATGGTGAAGGGCCACCGGATCGTGCTCGCGGAGCTCGGCCTGGTGTCGTATGCCGGTGCCATCGTGCGTGATCCGTCGACATTCTCGGGGGGCCTGGCTCGGGCGCGGCGGGCCGATCACATCGTCCGCCGACTGGCGTTCCTGCGCGCGCTCCTGGCCAGGCTCCAGATCGACCAGGTGAGGCTGTGGCGAGGCCTCTCGGCCGACGCGCCCCTGCGCAGGAACGAGAAGCGCTCATTCGTCTCCACCACCTTCGACGAGGCCGTGGCTCGGAGCCACTTCGACGCCGGGCTGGACCGGCCCTCGCGGGCACTGGTCTGCCAGACCGTGCCCTGCGACCGGCTGTTCATGACCTATCTGGAGACGGCGGCCATGAACGCGCGGTTCCTCGAGGCCGAGGCTGTGCTACTCGCCCGTACCGGGGACGGCTGGCCCTGAGGTGATGCGCGCAAACGCTAGCGCCTGCGCGCCCTGTCGACGAGCCCCCTGATCGACGGTGCCCGCCCGCGCCACACCTCCCAGCACCCGTAGACGGCGCCGAGCATGCCGACCACACCGATGATCCCGATGATCTCGCGACTCATCTGGTCGCCGATGTCCACGATGCCCAGGGCCAGGACCGCGCCCAGGACGAAGGCTGCGAGGTAGAAGGCGTAGCCCAGCCAGCGTGGCCTGCCCGGAGCCACGAAGAAGGTCACGCGTGCTGGGCCCGTGGACTTGCCCTCGGCATCGGTGAACTGCGGGCTCTGGAGATGCTCGACGATGCTGCTCAATTCACTCGGTGTCCAACTGCGGGGTCATGATGATCTTGGCCCCCAGAAGGCCCACCACGACAGCGCCGGTCAGGAAGATCGGCTGCGGCGTGAGCGGTGTCAGCAGCACGAGCACGATGGCCACGGGGCTCAGCAGCAGCCGCAAGCGGGACATGGGTCGGGGCAGGTCATGGAGCACCCAGATGCCGGCCAGGTAGATGGCCACCGGTATGGCCACGGCAGCACCGGCCACGGCGAAGTCCGCGTGGGCATGGTCGGTGAGGACATCGACGCCCACGGCGATGCCGGCTCCGACCGCAGCCGCCGAGGCCCAGATGAAGTAATGCCCGTAGCCCCATTCGAAGGCCCGAGCGCGCGTGGTCAGCAGGTCGTCGCTCTTGCGCTCGAAGTAGAGCCACCACATGGCGAACACCAGCAACAGCGCGCCGACCGCGAGCGAGAGCAGCTCGAGGTCGGAGAAAGCGTCGTCCGCCACCGAGCTGAAGGCTCTGGCCCCCGCAAGCACGGATTCACCGAGCACGATGATGGTCAGCAAGCCATAGCGCTCGACGACGTGCTCGGGGTGCCAGGGCGCAGCCTGTCCACGCCGGGCCCAGATGGGCACGGCCAGCTCCACCGCGAAGAGCACGAAGAAGGCGATGACGAAGAGGTCTTCCGGCAGCACCAGGAAGGCTCCGACCCAAAGGAGCTGAGCGATGGAGATGCCGACCGCCCAGCGCAAGTTCTGGCTGCGGCGGGGCGGATCCTGGTACGCGGCTCGGAGCCATTGGAGGACGAGAGGGATACGCATGACGATGTAGCCCAACAGGACCAGCGACCAGTCTCCACCGTCGAAGGCCCGCCCGATGCCGGCGGCCATGATGATGGCACCGGCCATCTGCACGAAGACCGCGATGCGATAAGGCACGTCATCGGTGTCGTAGCCCGTGGCGAACCAGGTGAAGCTCATCCAGGCCCACCACACGGCAGCGAAGGTCATCACGTAGCCGAGGACCGACTCGGGGATGTGGTCCTCGGCGATACCGTGATGCAGCGAGGAGGCGGCCACGGCGATGGCCACCACGATGACCAGGTCGAAGAACAGCTCGAGTGGCGTGGCGGCACGGTTGGCCTCTTCGGGGTCCCGCCCACGCATGGGAACGATGAAGCGCTTGACCTCGCTCATGGCCGGGAACGGTAGCAGGACCGCGAGCCGAGGCCATCAGGCGGTTCGACCGAACCGAGCGCGAGCAGGGCGCGACGAGGGCGCCGGCCCGCTGCACCCGGCCTAGACTCGCGATGTGACCACAGCTGAGGACCTCGCCACCATCGAGTACGAGAGTCGGCGCATCATCGCCTTGGGACGTGCCGCGCCCGAGGCTGTCGTACCGCAGTACCCCACATGGACGTTGCGCGACCTGGTCATCCACGTGGCCGCTGTCCACGGTCGCACGGCCGTCATCTGCCGCACGCTGCCGCAGGACCGCATTCCCACCCCAGCACTGCCCGCTGGGGCCGATCCGTTCGAGTGGGCTGAGGCGCAGGGCGGGGCCATGCTGGAGGGCCTGCGCACCGCAGATCCGGACCTCACGGTCTGGACCCTGGTGCCCGACAAGCGCCTGTCGTTCTGGGTGCGACGCATGGTCATCGAGACCGGCGTCCATCGCTGGGACGCGCAGGGAGCGGCAGACGGCCCCGAACCGCTGCTCGAGAGCGTGGCCACGGGTGGCCTTGATGAGTTCCCCGACATGTATCTGCCGCGCCTGGGTGAGGTGCCCACCGTCGAGCTGGGCGCGACCGACCTCGGCCGCTCCTGGCGCTTCGGCCCCGGCGCGCCGGCGTTCCGTGTCGAAGGCACGGCCTCGGACCTCTTCCTGCGGCTTATGTCCCGCCCGGGTGCGCCCCTGCCCGCGGCCTGGGAGCAGGCTGTCGATGCCCTCGGCTCGCCGGCCGACCCGTAGGCTGAAGGGCGGCCCCGATGCCGCCAGCTTCTGCGCTAAAAGGGCGCCGCGGTCAACCTCACCCGGGCCATGGCCATCGACCATGGCCCGCAGGGCATCCGCGTCAACTGCATCTGTCCGGGCGACACCGATACGCCGATGCTGCGCTCGGAGGCTCGCCAGCTGGGGCTGGACGAGGCGACCTTCCTGGAGGAGTCCGCGGACCGGCCGCTGCGCCGGTTGGGCACGGCCGCGGACATCGCTCGCGCTGTCCTCTACTTGGCTTCGGACGAATCGGCCTGGGTCACCGGCTCCACCCTGGTGGTCGATGGCGGCGGGCTGGCCTGAATGGCCTGCCTGCCGGGGGTCGCTACGCTGTCAGCCCTCGGCCGGCACGAACCAGGTCTTGAGGCGTGCGTACGCGTCGGTGAAGCGTTCGCAGTCGGCCTGGGCACGGGCATGGCCTGCAACGTCGGGCTCGAAGACCGCGTCGATCTGCGACAACTCGCGGGCGGCCGACCAGTCGTCGATAAGGCCCACGGCCATGGCACCGACCACGGCAGCACCGAGCGAGTTGGCCTCGTCCACGATGGTGCGCCGGCGTACGGGCACGCCCCAGGTGTCGGCCATGAGCTGCAGCCACACGTCGCTGCGGGCGCCACCACCGACGGCGTCGACCGCCTCGATCGGTCGGACCGTCTCGGCCAGCGCTCGAAACGTGCCGTACAGGTTGAACGCCACCCCTTCCAGCACGGCACGGGCCAGTTGCGGCGGCCCGTGATGACGAGCCAGACCGATGAACGCGCCCCGCACGTTCGGAATCCCAGATAGGAGCGCGCTCGCCCATGAGGTACGGCAGGAAGAACAGGCCCTCCGTCGCAGCCTCGGCCTCGGCGGCCGCCGCGACGAGTGCCTCCACCTCGCCGCTCCGTCCCAGCGTGTCGCAAAGCCAGCCAAGGGCGGCGCCGGCGGCCTGCATCGCGCCGAGCGGCACGTAGTAGCCGGGGATGACATGATCGAACGTGACCAGCCGCAGTCTCGGATCGCGGACCGGCGAGTCGGCGGCCAGCTCGATCCAGGCCGAAGTGCCGATGGGCGCCACTGCCACGGCATCCGTGCTCACCAGGCCAACGCCCAGTGCCGACGTGCATCCATCAGCACCGCCGACCACGACCGGCGTGCCCTCACGAAGCCCGGAGAGGCCGGCCGCGTCCTTCGTGATCCCACCGGCGATCGAAGCCGAGGGCAGGATCTCGGGCAGCAGGTCTCGCTCGATGCCGGCGACAGACAGCATCTCGTCGGACCACTCTCCGGCGAGTTGGTCGTAGGCGTTGGTGCCTGACGCATCGGAGGGATCGATACAGCGCCTGCCGGTGAGGCGGAGCGTGACGTAGTCCTTGGCCAGCAGCACGCCGGAGGTCCTGGCCCAGGCATCGGGATGGTGATCGCGCAGCCACATGATCTTGGGCAGGCTGCAGGTGGCATCGATGTGATGGCCCAGCATGCGGTATCCGCGTTCGTAGCCGACGGCATCAGCCAGCAGCCGCGTCTGCTCCTTGGCCCGCGTGTCGGCCCAGATGACCGCCGGACGCACCGCCTGGCCGTCGGCATCGATGAGCACCGCGCCCATCATCTGACCGGACATGACCACACAAGCGACCTCTTCCGGCCGAGCGCCACTCTCTGCCAGGAGCGCCCGCGTCGCTGAACAGAAGGCGGCCCACCAGTCGGCCGGCTCTTGCTCAGCCTTGCCGCCGGGACCGAAGTCAGTGGCGTAGTGAGCCGTGTGCGAGGCCAGCATTCGCCCATGTGCGTCGTGCAGCGACGCCTTGTCCCCGCTGGTGCCCAGGTCGTGCGCGACGATGAGCTGCCTCATCGCGCCGGGTCATCGCCGCCTGGATCGGCCTGCGCATCTGCCATTCCGGCACTGTAGCGCGGCTGCCCGAGGGCCATGATGCGCGATACTCGGTGACATGGCCGAGCAGAGCTTTCGGTCGCGTGGCCCGATCGCCCGAGGCAACACCTCCGAGATCTGGCCGTGGACGAAAGGGACCGTGGTCAAGGTGCTGCGCCCCGACATCCCGCGGCATTGGGCCTCGATCGAGGCGGACATCCTGTGGCGTGTGCATGGGGCCGGCCTGCCGGTCCCGGCTACCGACGGCGTCGTGGAGATCGAAGGGCGACCCGGGATCGTCCTCGAGCGCATCGCCGGTGACACGATGTGGGAGCGGATGAAGGCCGAGCCGGACAGACTCCCCGCACTGGTTGATGCGCTCGTGGACCTGCAATCACAGGTCCAGGGCACGTCCGTCGAAGGCCTGCCGGACCTGGACCGACGTCTGGCCAGCAAGATCGACGAGGCAGTCCAGGTGTCGGCTCGCGACCGGCGACGGGTGCAGTCGATGCTGGCGGACTTGCCGGCGGGCGCGGCACTCTGCCACGGGGACTTTCACCCGGCCAACATCGTGATGGCCGACCGCGGGGTGGTGATCCTCGACTGGTTCGACGCGGCCACGGGCCATCCGGACGCCGACCTTGTCCGCAGCTCGCTGCTGATGCGTCCGCCGTGGAGCGAGAGCGCGTGGCCGGCGCACCTGGGCGGCACCACGCGGTCGTTTCTCGAATCGCTCCACGATCGATACCTCACGACACTGCTTCGACGCGGTCACGTCGACCCGGGATCGTTCGCAGGCTGGGAAGTCGTCCTGGCGGTGGCGCGCATGTCCGAGCCGGTCCCACACGATGACCTGGTCGGTCTCTGGCGGCGCTGGCAGGAGGATGGCCCGGCTGCCGCCGAGACGATGATCGCCGCCTGCCTGGCCAGAGTGGCCGAGCACGAGGGGACGAGCCAGGGGGCACGTGAGCCGGACGCGCGGCCCGGCTAGGCCACGAGGCGACGGAGTTCGTCGTGGATGGCCGGACTGGAGGCCACCATCAGACGGCCGTTCTCGTCGGCGGGACGATGCATCGAGGCGCCGGCCTCGGCCGCGATGAGCTCGCCGGCGGCATAGTCCCAGTACTGCATGTCCCGCTGGTAGAAGCCGTCGAGCCGGCCGCAGCCGACCCAACACAGGTTCAACGCAGCCGATCCGAAGCAGCGGATGTCCCGCGCAGCCGGCAGCACCCGGGCGAGATAGGCGGCCTCGCGGGCACGACCCTCCGAGGTATAGGCGAAGCCGGTTCCGACCAGCGAGTTGGAAAGCTCGGCCACCGAGGAGACGGTGACGGGCCGTCCGTCGAGCCGGGCTCCAGCGCCCTTGGCCGCGCTGAAGACATCGCCTCGGAGCACGTCGATGACCGCGCCCGCGACTGTCTCATCGCCGATGGTGGCTGCGACCGAGACACTCATGATCGAAAGGTCGTAGGTGAGGTTGACCGTCCCGTCGATGGGATCGATGACCCAGCCGACACCCGAGATGCCACTGACCGCGCCGACCTCCTCGCCCAGTACCGAAGCATCGGGCGTGCGCCGGGCGAGGACGGCCCGGATGGCCTCCTCGGAGGCGATGTCAAGGGAGGTCACCGGGTCGGTCGGGGTCGACTTGGTCGAGATCGTGCCCAGCTCACCGGCTGCAGAGCGGACCACGCGAGCGCCCGCGGCCGCGGCCTCGATGGCGATGGCTTCGAGGTCGCGGGGCGTCGGGACCGGGTCCACGGCCCGACGGCCGACCGCCTCGGCTTCAGACACGGACGACCTCCAGACCCTGCTCCTCGAGCAGCGCGGCCGTGACGTCGTCCATGCCGGTGTCGGTGTAGATGATGTCGACCTCGTCGATGTCGGCGAAACGAAACAGCTGCTCGCTGCCTACCTTGGAGTGATCGAACATCATCACCACGCGCCGGGCCGCCGCCATCATCGCCTGCTTGATGGCCACCTCCTCGCGGTAGGGGGTGGTGAAGCCTCGCTCCGGGGACATCCCGTCGCAGCCGATGAAGGCAACGTCGACGGTCATGTCGCGCAGCGTCTCCACCCCGGTTTCGTCGACGAAGGCCAGTGTCCGCCGGCGCAGCGCACCGCCGAGCACGATCACGTGCGGGCGCTCGGTGGTCGCAAGTGAACGGATGATGGGGACGTGGTTGGTGATGACCGTGAGGTCGCGCTCGCGGTCGAGGACATCGGCCAGCTGGAGCGCAGTGCTGCCCGAGTCGATGATGAGCGAGCCGTGCGCCGGGATCTCGGCGGCTGCGGCATGGGCGATTCGCCGTTTCTCTGCCACGTTGTGGCTCTCGCGAACCTCCAGACGCGGCACGATGACCGAGCCACGCCACGGCACCGCCCCGCCGTGGACGCGTCGACCAAGCGCTCGCGCTGGAGCTCGGTGAGGTCTCGGCGGATGGTCTCGCCGGTGACCTCGAACTCCTCGGCCAGCTCGCCCACGTCGACGCGTCCACGCTCCAGGACGAGCTTCATGATCTGCGCGCGCCGCTCTCCTCCGGAACAGCGGGCCTGCTGGCGCGCGGTCACGATTCGCGGGGGCGTCAGCCTGATCCATCAACTCACTCCGTTCAGCCACCTCTCGAGCGTACGGTACGTGCCGTACTCACGGATCGAGGTCAACGCGTCAGTGAAGGCGGAAACGAACCGCGGATCGGCCGGAAGGCGCGGACCGAAGACATCGCTGAAGCGAAGGAGTGCCGCCGGTTCCGAGACCGACGCGCGGGCGTATTCCTGCGCCTCATCCAGGCGCGGGTCAGGCGAGATGCTGATGTCGCGCCCCTCGTCGTCCACCCCCAGCAGGTACTGGCACCAGCCCGCGAGCGCCAGGGCGGAGAGCTTGACCTGGCCGCCCGTCTCCAGCTGCGACTCGATGGTCGGCACCAGGAACTTGGGCCACTTGGAGGTGCCATCGAGACAGACGCGCGCGACCTGGTCGCGGACCTCCGGGTTGGCGAAGCGCTCGGCCACGACCCGCTTGTAGTCGGTCACGTCGATGCCGGCCACCGGCGGCAACGAAGGCGTGGCCTCATCGTCGTGGAACTGCTGCAGGTACCGGGCCAGCGGCGGGTCGGCCATGATCTCGTGGATGTAGGTGTGCCCGACCAGCGCGGCCATGTAGGTGAGCGTCGAGTGGCCCGCGTTGAGGATGCGCAGCTTGAGCGTCTCGTAGGGCCGGACGTCGCCGGTCAGTCAGCACGCCGACGTCCTCGTAGGGCGGCCGGCCATAGGGGAACTCGTCCTCGATGACCCACTGGATGAAGGTCTCGGCCACGACCGGCCAGCGGTCGACCAGGCCGTACTCCTCCGCGAGGAAGGCGCGATCGGCGTCGGCCGTCTGCGGCGTGATGCGGTCGACCATGCTGTTGGGGAAGGCGACGTTGTCGGCCGACCCAGCGTTCGAGGCCGGGCTCGACCATGGCGCAGACGCCGAGCGTGGCCGTCCGTGCCACGTCGCCGTTGCCCATGACGTTGTCGCAGCTCTGCACGGTCAGGCCACCGAGGCCCGCGTCGCGCCGTCGCTGGAAGGCGCGTGCCAGCGACTCGAACGCGGGCGGCAGCGCGTCGGCCGGCGGCGCCAGGAACTCGCCGCTGCTCTCGTCGACGGGGTAGCCGCCCTCGGTGATGGTCATCGACACGATGCGCGTGTCCGGGCTGGCGATGCGCGCCACCAGCGGCTCGATGTCGTCGGCGGCAAGCACGTAGTCGGTGATGGAGCCGATGACGCGCACGTTCGTGGCGTGCACGTCGCGGGTCACCAGCGCGTAGAGGTAGTCCTGGGCAGCGAGAGCGTCGGCCATCGCCGCGTCCGCCGGACAGGACGCCGGCGCCGGTGATCGACCAGTCGGTCACGCCCGCGCCACAGACGTCGTCGAGGTAGACCGCCTGGTGGGCGCGGTGGAAGCCGCCCACGCCGATGTGGACGATGCCACCACCGAGCGCGCTGCGGTCGTAGGCGGGGATCGAGATGCGTGGATCGAGCCGGCCGAGGTTCTCCGCGGAGAGCTCGATACGGCGCCGGCGGCCGTCGTCAGCAGTCATGCGCGCAAGCCTACTCCAACATGAACGCAGATGGAAGACCCCAATAGTGACTGTGGATATCTACTTGCGCTGATCCCACATGAAACCAACTAGGATGACGCCTGAGCGTGCCTCAGTCACGCTCAGGAGGAGCGGTTCCCAACCGTCCAAGAAGGAGGTATCAGGCCTGATGTGGTCAAGCAGACAAGCTGACCAAGGCTGGTGTCGGCGCCATGGCCACCGCCTTGGTCGCATCGACGGCCTTCGCTGGAGCAGCCGTCGCCCAGGACGAGAGTCCATCAACGTCGCCATCGTGGGCAACCCCCAGATGGAGGACATCGCCACCCTCACGCCGGAGCTGTTCACGGCCGAGACCGGCATCAACGTCAACTACGTGATCCTCGAGGAGCAGACGCTGCGCGAGATCGTCACCCGTGACGTGGGCGCCGGTGGCCAGCAGTTCGACGTCGTCATGATCGGCATGTTCGAGGCCCCGCAGTTCGGCCGCAACGGCTGGCTCGTCGACCTCAACGAGTACGCCGCTGATGACGCCGACTACATGGTCGACGACATCATCCCCGCGGTGCGGGACGGCCTGTCCTACGAGGGCGGCCTCTACGCCGCGCCGTTCTACGCGGAGTCGTCCTTCGTGATGTATCGCAAGGACGTCCTCGACGAGGCCGGCATCACGATGCCCGACGCGCCGACCTGGGACGAGGTCGCGGACATCGCCCGTCAGGTCGACTCGGACGAGATGGCCGGCATCTGCCTGCGCGGCAAGCCCGGCTGGGGCGATCTCGGCGCCATCTTCACCACGGTGATCAACACCTTCGGTGCCACCTGGTGGCTGGCCGGTGAGAACGACACCATCGGTGCTGCCCAGGTCGATCAGCCCGAGTTCAGGGAAGCGCTCCAGTTCTACGTCGATCTGCTCCAGGACGCCGGCGAGGACGACGCCTCCAACGCCAGCTACAACGAGTGCACCAACCAGATGCAGGATGGCAAGGTGGCCATGTGGGTCGACGCCACGGTCGCCGCGAGCAACCTCGAGGCCGACGACAGCCCCATCAAGGGCAAGCTCGGCTACGCGCTCTCCCCGACCAAGGTGACCGACGCCTCCGGCTGGCTGTGGGCCTGGGCCCTCGCCATCCCCGAGAACGCGCCTGACAAGGACACCGCCTGGGAGTACGTCAGCTGGGCGACCGGTCCTGAGTACCTGGTCCGAGGCGGGCGAGAACCTGCGCCGGTGGCTGGGCGACCGTGCCCCCGGGCACGCGCGTGTCGCTCTACGAGAACCCCAACTACCAGGAAGCCGCGGCAGCCTTCGCGGACATCACCCTCGAGGCCATGCAGGCGGCGCCGATCGACAACCCCGGCGTCCAGCCACGCCCGGGCCTGCCCGGCGTCCAGTTCGTCGGTGTGCCCCAGTTCCAGGACGTCGGCACGCGGTGCACGCGAGCAGTTCTCCAGCGCCATCGCCGGCAACATCTCGGTCGATGACGCCCTGGCAGCCTGCCAGGCCATCGCTTCCGAGGTGGAGGGCGAGTCCTGGGTAGGGCACTAGCCTTGCACTAGTCGAGTTGGTAGGGCAGAGGGAGCAGCCGCAGTGACCGCGCACGACCGAACCGACGGGGAGCTCCGGATCCGGCGCCGAGCGCGCCGCCGCGATCGCGGAGTTCCAGCGTCGGGACAAGTGGCGGCGGCGGCTGCCCCTCCTGCCCGCCCTGCTGTTCACCATCGTGGTGACGCAGATTCCCTTCATCTTCAACATCTGGTTCAGCCTGCAGGACTGGACGATCGTCCCGCCCCGGGGCCCCGACTTCACCGGGCTCGAGAACTACACCGAGGGCTACACCAACCAGTTCTTCCTCGACAGCGGTCGGCGATCTCCATCACCATGACGACGGCGGCCGTGCTGCTGTCGCTGCTGGTGGGCACCGCACTCGCGCTGCTGCTGGACCGCCAGTTCTTCGGCCGGGGCATCGCGCGAACGCTGCTCATCACGCCGTTCCTGATCATGCCGGTAGTGGCGGGCCTGCTTTGGAAGAACCAGATCTTCAGCTCTACATTCGGCGTCCTCAACGCGGTCATCGAAACCCTCGGCTTCGACGCCGTCCCCTTCGTCGAGCGCTACCCGTTCTGGGCCATCGTCACCGTGCTGGTATGGCAGTGGTCGCCGTTCATGATGCTCATCATCCTGGCCGGCCTCCAGGGCCAGCCGACTGACATCCTCGAGGCTGCGCGCGTCGACCGCGCCAGCGGCCGTGGCATCTTCACCCAGATCACGCTGCCCATGCTCCGGCCGTACATGGAGCTGGGCATCGTACTCGGCGCCATCTACCTGCTGCAGGTATTCGACCAGATCGACGTCATGACCGGCGGCGGTCCGGGCTCGACCAACGTGCCCTACTTCGTCTACCAGCGCTCCATCGGCGGTGGCTGGGACTTCGGCCAGGCAGCGGCGTACTCGACCATCGTGGTCATCGCCTCGATCATCATCGCCACGTTCGCGTTGCGCGTGCTTTCCAGCCTCTTCCAGCGCCAGGAGCCGGTATGACCCTGACTGCACGCGACAAGCAGCTGCGCGGCCAATCGCGCTGGGGCACGGCTGCGCTCGGCATCGTTACCTGGCTCGTGGCCGCGCTCTTCTTCTTCCCGGTCTTCTGGATGGTGCTCAACAGCTTCAAGACCGAGCTGGACGCCAACACCACGCCGAAGCTCTTCTTCGAGCCCACACTCGACCGCTGGCAAGCGGTGACCGAATCGGTTACCGGGCTGCTCAGCTTCAACGAGGCCTTCTTCAACTCGTTCCTCATCGTCATCGTCTCGACCGTGCTGGTGCTGGTGCTGGCCATCCCGGCGGCCTACGCGCTGTCTATCTACCCCATCAAGGCGTGGCGCGACGCGCTCTTCTTCTTCATCTCGACGAAGTTCCTGCCCGTCGTGGCCGCCATCCTGCCGCTGTGGATCATCGCCAAGGAACTGGGGCTGCTCAACACCCACCTCGTGCTCATCATCCTGTACACGGCCATGAACCTGCCGCTCGCCGTGTGGATGCTGCGCTCGTTCTTCGGCGAGGTGCCGCGCGAGCTCATCGAGGCAGCCCAGATGGATGGGACCGGGCTGTATGGACAAATCAAGGACGTGATGCTGCCCATCGTCGCACCTGGCATTGCGGCCACGGCGTTGCTGTGCTTCATCTTCGCCTGGAACGAGTTCTTCCTGGCGGTCCAGCTCAACCCGGTCGAGGGTTCGACCGTACCGGTTTGGGTGAGCACCAACGTCACCACTCGCGGGAACTTCATGGCGAAGCTCTCGGCAGCGTCTACGTTGGCGGTCCTGCCGGTCGTCATCGCGGGCTGGATCGCCCAGAAGCGGATGATCCGCGGCCTTTCCATGGGAGCCATCAAGTAGGGAGCCATGTCTGAAGTCAGTTATCGCGACGCGACCAGGACCTATCCCGGCACGGACGCGCCTGCAGTCGATCGCCTGAACCTCACCGTCGACGACGGCGAGTTCCTCGTCCTCGTGGGCCCCTCCGGGTCGGGGAAGTCGACGGCCCTGCGCATGCTCGCCGGGCTGGAGGCCTGCGATGAGGGCTCCATCTGGATCGGCGACCGCGATGTCACGCTGGTTCAGCCCAAGGACCGGGACGTGGCCATGGTCTTCCAGAGCTACGCGCTCTACCCGCACATGACGGTGGCGCAGAACATCGGCTTCCCATTGAAGCAGCAGAAGGTGCCGAAAGACGAGCGCGCGAAGCAGGTCCAGGAAGCTGCGCGCATCCTCGACCTGGAGGACTACCTCGACCGCAAGCCCAAGCAGCTTTCGGGTGGCCAGCGCCAGCGCGTGGCCATGGGCCGCGCCATCGTGCGCCATCCCCAGGTCTTCCTCATGGACGAGCCACTGTCGAACCTCGACGCCAAGCTGCGCGTCCAGACGCGTGCGGAGCTGGCCGACCTGCAGGCGCGCTTGGGCGTCACGACGGTGTACGTGACACACGACCAGGTCGAGGCCATGACCATGGGTCA
The DNA here is from genome assembly GCA_963712745.1 of uncultured Chloroflexia bacterium. Classification (GTDB taxonomy): domain Bacteria; phylum Chloroflexota; class Limnocylindria; order Limnocylindrales; family CSP1-4; genus JAFMJV01. The sequence goes on from CAVQJC010000006.1 coordinate 114,987, forward strand.
CCGGGTAGCCATCCTCGACTACGGTGTCATGCAGCAGGTCGACACCCCGGGCGAGCTGTATCGCCACCCGGCCAATCTCTTCGTGGCCGGCTTCATCGGTTCGCCCGCCATGAACATCGTGCCTACCACGGTCGAGGGCGGCGCGGTCGCCTTCGGCAGCACGCGGGTAGAGCTGGACCCGGCGGTCGTTTCTGGTTTGGACGACGCTGGTACCGACGACCTCAAGCTGGGCGTCCGGCCACAGGGCCTCGCGCTCGGGAGCGAAGGGGTGCCCGCCAAGGTGGTCGTGGTCGAGGAGCTGGGATCGGAGACCTTCGTCTTCGCAGAGATCGAGCACCTGGGCAAGACGACACGGATCCGTGTGCGCGTGGACGCTGACTATGCGGTCGCGCGCGGCGACAACACCAACGTCAGCGTTATGGGCCCAGTCCACGTCTTCGGCACCAACGGCCTTCGTCTGAAGACGGCCTCCGAGCAAGAGGGCTAGGCCCCGTGTCGGCGACGTACGACTTCACGAGCTCGACCGCGCTCGTGACCGGCGCGGCGGGAGACATCGGCCGCACCACCGCCGTGCGGCTGGCAGAAAGCGGCGCGAATGTGGTCATCACCGACATCGATCGAGCTGGCGACGGACTCGAGCTGACTCGGGCCGCCTGCGCATCTGTCACGAGTGGGGACGGCGTCCTGGCCTTCGCGGCCGACGTCACCGAGCCGGCCAGCGTGGCGGCCTGCTTCGATGCCGCCGTCGATCGCTTCGGCGCGCCCGACCTGGTGTTCAACAACGCCGGCGTCCAGGGCGAGCTGCTGCCGCTGCAGGACTATCCCGTCGACGACTTCCCGTTCGTCATGAACGTGAACGTCTTCGGCATCTTCAACGTCCTGCGCGAGGCATCGCGGCGGCTGCGCGAGGCTGGCCGGCCGGGAGCCATCGTGAACTCGGCCTCGATGGCCGGCGTCGAAGGCGCCGCCAACATGCCCGCTTACAGCGCTTCCAAGGGCGCCGTCATGAGCATCACGCGCTCGGCATCCAAGGACTTCGCCCCGCTCGGCATCCGCGTCAACGCCATCTCACCGGCTTTCATCGGCGAGGGCCTGATGTGGGACCGTCAGGTGCAGCGCCAAGCCAGGGCGAATACGCAGTACTACTCGACCGACCCCACGGTCGTGGCGGAGGAGATGGTCGGCGCGGTCCCGCTGCGTCGCACCGGCAGGCTCGACGAGGTCGCAGCGACCGTGCTGTGGCTGCTCTCTGACGAGTCCTCGTATGTCACGGGGCACAACGTCATCATCAGCGGCGGGATCTAGCGCGCGCTCCTAGCCCTAGCTGGCCATCACCCGTGCCACCGCCGCGTCGATGTCCGCCCGTGACGGCAGCGGCCGGTCGCCGTGGCAGCGTTTGAACTTGCGACCACTCCCGCAGGTGCAGGCGTCATTGCGCCCGCGCGCGGCGTCCTCGGCGCCGTAGGCGTACATGATCTCGGCCGCCGCCCGCCCGGAACGCAGCAGCGTGCCCATCGCCTGCATCGCCGGCATGACGTGCCCAAAGAACAGCTTGTAGCCGGGACAGAGGTAGTTGAGCCCGGGCTCGCCGTAGGGGTCGTCGCGGAACCGGTCCTTAGGGCAGCCTCCGTGGCACACCGAGCGCACGTCGCACTCGCGGCAGAAGCGCGGCAGCCTGTCGCGCTTGTCCAGGCCGAAGATCTCCATCTGCGGCGAGGCCACGAGCTCGGCCATGTGCGTCTCGTGGATGTTGCCCAGCTTGTAAGCCGGCTCCACGAAGTGGTCGCAGGTGTAGAGGTCGCCGTTGTGCTCGAGGGCCGGGCCGCGGCCACAGGTCTCGGCGTGGATGCACAGACCGGGCGGCGCGCCCACCACGTTGGCCAGCGTGACGTCGAACATCTGGACGTAGACGGAGCCCACGTCGCGCCGGACCCACTCCTCGAAGACATCGACGAGGAAACGGCCGTACTGCTCCGAGCCGATCGAGCGACTGGTGACCAGGTCCCCCTTCTGCTCGTAGAGCGGCCGAGCCTTGTTGCTGTCGCCCCAGCCTGCCTCGGCGATCTCGATGAGCTCGGGCGTGGCCCGCTCGATGATGGGGATGAACTGGACGAAGCGAGCCCCCACCTCGTCGCGGAAGAAGCGGTAGACCTCCTTGCCGCGGTCACCGTTGACAGCGTGGACGGTGCAAAGGATGTTGAACTCCGCTCCGGCGTCGGTCAGCAGGCGCGCCGCGCGCATGACCTTCGCGTGGGTGCCCGCCCCGCCCTTGTCGACGCGCTGCGCGTCGTGGATGTCGGCAGGGCCGTCCATCGACAGGCCGATGAGGAAGTTGTGCTCGGCGAAGAAGGCCGCCCACTCCTCGTCGAGCTTGGTGCCGTTGGTCTGGAGCGTGTGCTCGATGATCTGGCCGGGCCTGCGGTACTTCTCCACCAGCTTCATCGTGTCGCGGTAGAAGTCGAGGCCCATGAGCGAAGGCTCGCCTCCCTGCCAGGCCACGGTCACACGCTCGCTGCGGTGACCCTCGATCAACTGCCGGATGTACTGCTCGTGCGTCTCATCGGTCATCCGGAACTTGCTGCCCGGATAGAGCGCCTCCTTGGACAGGAAGAAGCAGTAGGTGCAATCGAGGTTGCAGATCGCGCCGGTAGGCTTGGTCAGGACGTGGAAGTTGGCTGGGGCGCTCGCCGGCAGGTCCGGTAGCACCGGCAGCATTCGGGTCCCGACTCCTCCGTCCGTGCCCCCATCGGTCGACTGTGGCGGGCCTGTCACCACATCCTCGCGGGTGAAGGTACGGGTAGGGTCCATGCAGCAGAGACTACAGGCCGCGTACGCTTGCGGCACTCACACGACTTGCCGAGGAGCCAACAGCGCATGAGCCAGTCCAAGCTCCCGTCCTGGCGCACGGGACACACGCGCGAGGCCATCGAGATCTTCCTCGATGCAGCCGAGATGCTGCCCATCGAGCAGCGGGTGGCGGTCTTCGATGTCGACGGCACGCTGTGGTGCGAGAAGCCGCGGTACTCGATGGTCGAGTTCCTCGTGGCGGAGCTGAGGCGGTTCGTGGCTGCCAGACCGGAGCTCGCCGGCAAGCCGGAGTACCGTGCCGCTATGGAGTGGGATCGCGAGGCCATCGGCCGGCTGGGCCTGATCAACGTGCTGGTCGCACTGGTCGAACCCCACACGGGCATCACGCCCGAGGTGTACGAGGCGCGCGTTCGCGAGCACTTCGCGAGCGCGTCACACCCCGACCGCGGCGTGCCTCTGTCACAAACACGCTATCGCCCCATGCTGGAGCTCATCGGTGAGCTTCGGGCACGCCACTTCGGCGTCTTTCTGGTGACCGGGACTGGCACCGAGTTCATCCGCGCCGTGAGCCACGACTTCTTCGGCGTCACGCCCGAAGGGGTCGTCGGCTCCCAGGTCGGCTACGAGCTGGACCGCAGCGAGGGCAGACCACGGCTCCTGCGCACGAGGGAGCTGGTCGGCGACCCCAACGAGGGCCCGGCCAAGATCGCCAACATCCAGCGCCTGCTAGGACGGCGGCCCATCCTGGCTGCGGGCAACTCAGCCGGCGACAGGGAGATGCTCGAATACGTCGCGGCCTTCGAGGGACCCTCGCTGGCCCTGCTCGTGGACCACGACGACGCTGAGCGTGAATACGCCTACCAGTCGGTGGCCGGGACGCCCGCCCCGTCAGGGCCGATGGCGACCACGGCTCTCGAAATGGATTGGACCGTGGTCTCGATGGAGCGCGACTGGGAGACGGTCTACGCCGCTACCTAGACTCGGGCGTGACGAAGCCGCCGACGATCGACCCGCCAGCGGCTCTCTGTTTCCTGATCCCTAGACAGGCTCGGGGATGGGCACGGCCTCCTCGATGGCCTTGATCCGCTTCTCGTGGTCGGCCAGTGTCTTCTCGGCCGCCTTGACGCGATCACGCAGCTTGGCCACGGCCTTGTCGACGGCGGCAACTGCGGCCGTGTTGTCGGCGATGGCCTTCTCAGCCGCTGTGAGGCGCTTCTCGACCTTGTTGAAGTTGACCTTGCCGAGCTTCTGCTCGTTCTTGGCCACACCCTCTTCGACGGCCGACACACGCTTGTCGAACTTCTTGACGTTGATCGAATTGGCAGCCTCGGAGAGCGCGGCGACATCGGCCGTGGCCTGGTCGATCTGCGCCTGCAGACTGGCCAACTCCTCCGCTAGAGCCTCGATGTCGGTGGCCGTGATCTCGACGGGCTGCTCGCGATATGTGAGTGTCACCGTGCCGTCGGCGTCGGAGAGCGAGAAGGCGCCCTCTTCGTCGATCGTCCAGCCCGCGGTCGACTGCAACAGCGGAAGGTATGCATCCTCGACCGACTGGACTGGCTCTTCGCAGAGCTTCTGCGTCACGCCGAACGGCTGGGGGAAGGTCAACGAGGTCGCGTCGATCTCGTAGCCACCGAAGTAGGAGTTGCAGCCAGCACTGCCAGTGGCCTGGCCACTGTCGAGGATCAGCGTGACCTCGACCCCTTCGGGCACGGCCTCGCCAGCGAGGGTCGCAAGCTGCCAGGGCATGCCCTCGGCGGGATACGGCACCGCCTCCTCTTCCTGTGCCGCCACGATGCCAGGCAGCGCGCCCAGCACGAGCGACGCGCTCAAGGCACCGGCAATCAGCTGTCGCCTATTCATGAGGTGGGATCCTCCCGTTCTCGTTCGGCCGGACTGGGGCTCGGCATCTGTCTCGCTGCATTCTCCCACCTTGCTCCGGTTCACTCCGGGCCCTGAAGGTCCCGACGCCCCGCGCTACGCTGATGACATGCAGTACCGACGACTTGGCAAGACCGGATACGAGATCAGCACCGTCAGTTTCGGTGCCTGGGCCATCGGAGCCGACTGGGGGGACGTCGATGATTCGGAGTCCCTGGCCGCCCTCCACGCCGCCGCCGACGCCGGCGTCAACTTCATCGACACCGCCGACGTCTACGGCGACGGCCGCAGCGAGCGGCTCATCAGCCGCTTCCGCAAGGAACGGGCCGGGGAGCGCATCTACGTGGCCACCAAGATGGGCCGCCGCGTGGAGCAGAAGGTCGAGAACTACACGCCCGAGGCCTTCGTGGCCTGGACGACGCGATCGCGCGACAACCTCGACACCGAGACGCTGGACCTGGTGCAGCTGCACTGCCCACCGACCGACCTCTTCTATCACCCCGAGCTCTTCGCGGCCATCGATGAGCTGAAGGCTGACGGGGTCATGGCCCACTACGGCGTCAGCGTGGAGAAGGTGGAGGAGGCGGTCAAGGCCATGGAGTACCCGGGCGTGGCCAGCGTGCAGATCATCTTCAACATGGTCCGCCAGCGTCCGGCCGACCGCTTCCTCGGCGAAGCCCAGGCCAGCGACGTGGGCGTCGTCGCGCGCGTGCCGCTGGCCTCCGGGCTGCTGACGGGCAAGTACGACGCGGCCTCGACCTTCGCCGAGAACGATCACCGCAACTACAACCGCCACGGCGCCGCCTTCGACGTGGGTGAGACCTTCGCAGGCCTCGACTACGAGACCGGCCTGGAGTTCGTGGCAGCCCTGCAGGAACTCGTGCCGGAAGGTGCGACCACGGCGCAGCTGGCGCTGCGCTGGATCCTGATGCACGACGGCGTGACCGCGGCCATCCCGGGAGCCAAGTCGCCCGAGCAGGCGCGGGCCAACGCCGCGGCGGCAGACCTGGCGCCGCTGCCTGAAGACGTCATGGCCCGTATCAGCGACCTCTACGAGCAGCTGGCCAAGCCGCTCGTGCACCAGCGCTGGTAGCCGGCCCGGGCGTGTAGGCTTGAGAGTGGCCTCAACGACATGCCCACCCAGACTCGCCCGTAGGAAGAACCGTGTCCGCGCACGCCCCTGAAGCCTCGCTTCAAGAGCTCGACCCCGCACTTGCTCTACCGCACCGCCGCAAGATGGAGATCCTCTTCGCGGTGCTGCTGGTGGTCTTCCTCTCTGCCCTGGACCAGACCATCGTGGGTGTCGCGCTGCCCCGCATCGTGGGTGACCTGGGTGGCACCAACGAGCTCTACACCTGGGTCATCACCAGCTACCTGCTGACGGCCACCATCACGGGCGTCTTCTACGGCAAGCTCAGCGACATCTACGGACGTCGACTGATGCTGCTCTTCGGCGTCAGCGTCTTCCTGCTCGGCTCTGCCCTCTGTGGCCTGTCCTGGAACATCGAGTCGCTGGTCATCTTCCGCGGCATCCAGGGCATCGGCGCGGGCGCCATCTTCCCCATCTCGCTGGCCATCATCGGTGACCTCTTCGGTCCCCGCGAGCGAGGTCGCTACCAGGGCCTCTTCGGCGCCGTCTTCGGCATCGCCTCCGTGCTGGGCCCGCTCATCGGCGGCTGGCTCACCGACGGCTTCGGCTGGCACTGGATCTTCTTCGTCAACCTGCCCCTCGGCCTGGTCACGCTGGGCATCATCTATCGCCTGCTGCCGTCGGTCCACGGCGAACCGCCGACGCGCAACCTCGACTACCGCGGCGCGGTCGTCTTCGCGGTCGCCGTGACCTTCCTGCTGCTGGGGCTGACCAACAAGCAGTCGGGCGACTGGGCCGATGTCGGCGTCGGTGGCTTCCTGCTCATCGCCGCCCTCCTGACCCCGCTCTTCGTGTGGATCGAATCGCGCGCCGCCGAGCCCATCGTTCCGCTGGAGCTCTTCCGGGTCCGCAACTACTCGGTCACCATCGTGGCCACGTTCCTGGCGGCTATCGCCTTCTTCGGCGCCATCGTGTTCCTGCCGCGCTGGTTCCAGTTCGTGGCCGAGGTCAGTCCCACCGAGTCGGGCCTGTACCTGCTGCCGCTGATGAGCGGCGTCATCATCAGCTCCGTCGGGGGCGGCATCATCGTGAGCAAGACCGGCCGCTACAAGTGGCTGGTGACAGGCGCCTTCCTCGTCCTCGCCATCGGGCTCTTCCTCTCGACCGGGTTGAGTGCGACCACGTCCCTGCCGGTACTGTGGGCATGGATGTTCGTGGCCGGTCTGGGCGTCGGCCCGTCACTCTCGGTCTTCACCATCGTCATCCAGGCCTCGGTGCCGTTCAGCCGCCTGGGTGTGGCCACCGGCAACCTCACCTTCTTCCGCCAGGTCGGCGCCTCGGTCGGCCTGGCCCTGGTGGGTACGATCTTCGCCGACAGCTTCGTGGGGCGATTGCGGCCGGAGCTCGTCGCGGCCGGCGTGCCTGAGACGACCGTCGGCATGGTCGAGCAGTTCTCGACGTCCAGCGGCGGCGATCTGACGCAGGTCGGCGCGGTCTCTCTGGCCGAGCAGCTGGCACAGGTGCCGCCGCTGGCGGGCATCGTGGACGAGATCGTGGCCGGCGTATACCAGGCCTTCTCGCTGGCCGTCGCAGATACCTTCTGGGTCGGGTTCGTCGTGACGCTCGTGGCCATGGCCGTGACCGCCATCGGGCTCAGGGACCTGCCCATCAGGTCGTTCGGTGGATCCGGCGAGGAAGTCGCCGGGCAGGCGGCCGGCGAGGCGCTGGGCGAAGTCATCGGCTAGGTGGACCAAGGACACAGGGCGACGATGGAGGACAGACGGTGAAGGTTGGACTGATCTCGCCACAGGGCTGGAAGATGGAGTACGAGGGCTGGGACCCGGCCGCGGCCTGGGCCCGCACGGTGGAGCTGGCCGTTCAGGCAGAGGAGCTGGGCTTCGAGTCGCTGTGGGTCTTCGACCATTTCACCACCGTGCCCGACCCCACCGACGAGATGACGCTCGAGTCGTTCTCGCAGCTGTCGGCCCTGGCCATGGCCACCGAGCGCGTACGCCTGGGCCACATGGTCATCTGCACCGCCTTCCGCAATCCGGCCCTGACAGCGAAGCTGGCCTCCACCATCGACGTCATCAGCGGCGGCCGCTTCGAGGTCGGCATCGGGGCCGGCTGGAAGAAGGACGAGTGGCTGGCCTACGGCTACGGCTTCCCGCCCATCGGCGAGCGCATCAGCACTTTCGAGGAGCACCTCGAGGTCATCACCCGGATGCTGGCGCCCGGTCACGCGACCTACGAGGGCGAGCGGGTGCACGTGCGCGATGCCATCAACGAGCCACGCGGCATCCAGGCGCACATCCCGCTCATCGTCGGCGGCAACGGCCCCAAGCGGACGGCGGGCCTGGCGGTGAGGTTCGCCGATGAGCTGAACTTCGTCTTCAAGCCGCCTGAGTGGGTCGAGCGACGCATGGCCGAGGTGCGCGTCATGTGCGAGGAGGCGGGGCGCGACCCGGCGACCCTGCGTTTCTCGGTCTACACGCTCGATGAGGACTTCGGTCATGCCGGCCAGGCACGCGTCGATCAGGTCGCCGGCTTCGCCGAGATCGGCCTTGACCGCATCGTCTGCTTCCCCACCAAGTACGACCCCAGCCTCGAGGCACAGGCTGCGTTCGCCGCGGACGTCCAGACCGCGGGCGTGGCGCTCGAGGGCCCGTAGTCGGCCATAGCGGGGCCGGCCCTACCGGACTCGCTCAGGCGGCCGGACTCGCTCAGGCGGCCGGACTCGCTCAGGCGGCCGGACTCGCCGCCGGCCCCGGCTCGGGCTCCATGTCCGGGATCAGGAGCAGGGCGCCGATGAAGAAGCAGATGGCGCCGATGTACGTGCCCGCGTTGACCACGTCCACGTTCAGCAGCTCTCCGGTGGAGGGCAGGACGAAGGCCGCTACGGCCGCGAAGCCGAACGCGACGGAGCCGATCATGTTGAGCCAGGCGATGGCGGGTCCGAGGCGGGTGGTCGCGACACCTCCGAAGCGTCGATGTGTCTCCATGATCACGAGCGCACTCGCGACCAGGAAGCAGGCCGAGCCGATCATGTCCGGGGCCCACACCAGCTTCTCCTCCTGCCTGGTCGAGAGATCGCCCAGGGCCGCGAGAGTACTGAGGTTGAAGTTGAGGGTACCGATGAACTGGATGGCCGCGGCCCACCAGCCGATGGACAGGGATCTGACCCCGAACCAGCGCCGAGTCCGTCCGCGGCCCTCGAGGTCGTCGCCCTCGTTGGTGGCCTCGAAATACTGCAGATACGCGGCCGAGGTGAAGAAGATCGAGCCGATGAAGAAGATGGGCCCGACCGCCGCACCCAGTAGCGTTGCGGTGGCCGGGAAGGCTCCCAGGAAGAAGCAGGCGGAGCCGATCATGAAGAGGAGCGCGATCCACCAACCCCGGCGACGCGGCGCCCACCACTCGGTACCTCGTACGGTGTCCCGTGCGGCTGGGTCACTCAGGCCGTAGCCCTTGCGATGGCGCCACGCCGAGAACTCGACCTCGGTGCCATCGGCACGCCGCAGCCGACGCCCCGTGACGAAGGGCCCGATGCGCTGCTGCTCGATCTCCTCGTAGACCAGTCCGCCCTCTGCCATGTGGGGGCTCAGTGGGCGAACCCGGAGCGTTCGGCGGACTTGAGCGGCGGATCCTCCTGCAGGTCCGCGGCCGCCTGCTGGAGGTGCTCGATCAACGACTTGCCGATGTCGTAGGTGAAGCCCTCGCGCACGACGATACGCAGGACGGCCACGTCGGTGGCGTTCTCGGGCATGGTGTAGGCAGGCACCTGCCAGCCGTGATAGCGCAGGCGATCGGACACGTCATAGGCGGTGAAGGGGAGATCGTCAGCCACGGTGAACGAGACCACCGGGACATCGGTGCCGTCGCTGACGATGGAGAACGGCCCGATCTCGGCGATGCGGGCCGAGACCTCCAGGGCGATGCCCTGCAGGGTCTTCATGACCCTGGTGTAGCCAGACCGCCCGAGGCGGATGAAGTTGTAGTACTGACCGATGACCTGGTTGCCGGGCCTACTGAAGTTGAGGGTGAAGGTGGGCATGTCGCCACCGAGGTAGTTGACGTGGAAGATGAGCTCCTTGGGCAGATGCTCGGCTCCGCGCCAGACGACGAACCCGATGCCCGGGTAGACGAGGCCGTACTTGTGGCCTGAGACGTTGATGGAGACGATGTTGGGCAGGCGGAAGTCCCACTCCAGGTCGGGCTGGAGGAAAGGCGCCACGAAGCCGCCCGAGGCTGCGTCGACGTGGACCGGCGTCTCGAGGCCGGTGGCCTCGTTGTTGGCCACCACCGCGTCGTGGATCTCCTTGATGGGCTCGAACTGGCCGGTGTAGGTCGTACCGAGGATGGCGATCACGCCGATGGTGTTCTCATCGACCGCGGCGACCGCGGCCTCGGGGGTGATGACGTAGCGGCCCTTCTCCACGGGCACGTAGCGTGCCTCCACGTCCCAGTAGCGGCAGAACTTCTCCCACACCACCTGCACGTTGGAGCCGAGGACCATGTTGGGCCGGGTGGCGTCTGCGCCGGCCGCCTCGCGTCGCTGACGCCAGCTCCACTTCATGGCCAGGCCGGCGAGCATGACCGCCTCTGACGAGCCGATGGTGGAGACGCCGATGGCGTCGCCTTCGGTGGGCGCGTTGAAGAGGTCAGCCACGATGTTGACGCAGCGCCGCTCGATCTCAGCGGTGGCCGGATACTCGTCCTTGTCGATCATGTTCTTGTCGAAGGCTTCGGCCATCAGCTTCTCCGCCTGGGGCTCCATCCAGGTCGTCACGAAGGTGGCCAGGTTGAGGCGGGCATTGCCATCGAGCATGAGCTCGTCATGGATGAGCCGCTCCACTGTCTCTGGGGCGGCGCCGTCGTCCGGCAGGCGATACTTGGGCATCGGCGCCACGTCCATGCGGTGTGTGTACGCCGGGGCGATGATCTCCAGCGCGAGCTCCTGCCCACTGATCTTCTTGATGACCATGCGAACGCCTCCATCTCATGTCGATGCGCCACCGCGCGAAATCCTGGATCGACCGAGCTCCCGCCACCGCTGCCGCAACCACCGTCCGACGCGACTCGATCTCAAGTCATCATGCCATCCGCACGATGCGATCGATGCCATTCTCCATGCTTGGCGCAGACCGCGTTGGTCAGGCCTCGGCGGCACGCGCCTCGGCCACGATCTGCTCGAGCCGCGAGTGATGGGCACCGTGCCAGTAGTCACGGCCGCAGTCGGGGCAGGTACGGAAATCTTCGTACGTGCGACGCGTACCCGGTGGCAGGCGGTACTCGATGGCGGCCTTCTCGACCGCCTCGAGTTGGCCGTTGCAGGCCGGGCAGCGGCTGAAGGGGTCCAACACGCCGGCCAGCTGGAAGCGGCGCATCACTTCGCGGACCTGCTCGTCTGGGCGGTCGGAGCGCAGCAGGTAGCCGTGCGTCACCGCCCGGCGTCGCAACAGGAAGCGGTCGCGCGTGAGCAGGATGCGCCGGTCACTGACGGAAACCGCGACCAGCTCATCGTCGGCCGCATCAGGGGCATAGAGGCAGTCGAGGCCGAGCAGCCGCAAGCGGCGGGTCAGCTTGCCCAGGTGCCCGTCCAGCACGAAGCAGGTCTGACGCAATGGCTCGGGCCGCAGCCGCAGGATTGGGCTGATGTCGAAGGCCTCGAACACGGGGTACACGCTGATGCGTTCGCCGGCCGCGGGCCGGTACTCGAAGCCGACCGAGCGATCGTGCGCGAGGATGATCTCGACCTCCGTGTGTGGCACGCCGTACGACTCGATGAGGTCCTTGACGCTCTGGGTAGGCACCGGCCGGTGGTCGATGCGACCGGAACGGTGGGCCGGCGGAAGCAGGTCGCGCAACTCAGCGTAGAAGCGAAGCCGGATGGGGTGCGTCACCGAGTTGCCTCCAGCGTGGCTCGGTTCAGGCAGCGGCGATCACCTGCTGCGTCATGCGCCGGGAGACGACCACCACGGCCGGCACGAGCACCACACAGATGGCCAGCGCCACCAGCAGCTGGCCGGCGATGTCAGCGAGTCCGGCGTCCTGCATGGCGACCTCGAAGATGGGGTTGATGATCCAGTAGGTCGGGAAGATCTGGGCGATCCACTGCGGCCAGTCGGGGAAGATGTAGAAGATCACCGGGGCGAAGAGCAGGATGTTGACCGACTTCATGAGCGCGAACAGCGTCTTGGAGTCCTTGGCCCCGCCGCCGAAGAGCAGCCCGATCTCGGCCAGCATCAGGGCGCCCACGGCCACGCTCAGGAGCAGCGCCGCGGGCTGGGTGCCCAGCGCATCGTTGAGCCAGAGCGTCACCAGCGTCATGAGGAAGGCCAGCACCAGGCCCATCACGGCCTTGGCGGCCAGCACGTCCACGCCCCGGGCGGGCGAGACCAGCATCGCCGTCATGGTGCCGCTCTCGCGCTCCTGCACGATGGAGAAGGCCGGCACGAAGACGCCCGCGATGAGCAGCGCGAACAGCACCAGCAACGGCATCATGCGGCTGGACATCGGCAGGAGCGGGTCGCCGGTGGCAACCACCGCCACCTCGACCGGCGGCGTAACACCTTCGACCACGCGAACCGCGTCGAGCGTGGTGACCGCGAGGATGAGGCGGTTGGAGGCCAGCGACTCGCCGCCGACGAAGAACTGCAATGGTGGCTGTTCGCCGGCCCGTACCCGCTCGTCGAAGCCAGCCGGCAGCACCAGGCCGGCATCGAGGTCGTTGTCCCGGACGAGCTGGGTCAGGGCCTCCTCGTCGTCGACCAGGCGCAGCTCGATACCATCGACAGCGGCCATCTCGGCGGCGACCTGCGAGCCCCCCTCGTCGACGATGCCCAGCCGCGGCTGGGGCGCGAAGAGCGAGCCGAAGACGATCTGGACCACGAACGTGCCCACGAGCGGGAAGACGATGGCCCACAGCAAGACCGGGGAGCGGGGACCCAGGCGCAGGTCCTTCATCAGGACCTGCCAGGCGATACGCAGGTTCATAGCGCCTCCAGCCTCCTTCGCAGGATGAACCAGCCGGCAGCGAAGATGGCCACACACCAGGCCGCGGACATGAGCAGGTAGCCGGCGCTCTCCGCCCAGCCCTGCCCATAGGCAGTGACGCCGACGATGGTCTCGATGAAGCCGTAGGTCGGCAGCAGCTGCACCCAGCCCGAGGCCGCTCCCGGGAACAGCGCCGCGACGGCGGGCACGGCCATGGGGATGATGAAGACCATGCTGATGAAGATGGTGGTCATGAAGTCGCGGCCGGCCGAACCGGCGAGCATGCCGAAGCCGGCGGTCATGACTGAGCCGATGAGCAGGGCCAGGACCAGCAGCAGCGGCTCGAAGCCGAAGGCGCCGACCAGCAGCAGCACCAGCCCGGCCTGGCTGAAGGCCAGCAGCGTGCCGGTCAGGCCCTTGGCGCTGAGCAGGTCACCCACGCTGGCGGGCGAGGCGATGATGGCCTTGGCCGTGCGCGTCTGGATCTCGACGGCCACGAGGCCGGCCAGCGCCATCGACTCCACCAGCAGCACCATCACCGCGATCAGCGGCGTCATCCGCTCCTGCGGAGAGATCTGCGCGCCGACGCGGTCCTCACCGACCACGATGAGCTCCTGCTCGGGCTGGGACACGGGCAGGTCCACGCCGGCCATGGCGTAGGTGGCCTCGCGCACGAAGGCGCTCATGGCCGTCTGCACCTCGGCGGGCACGGCGGCGTCGACGTAGATGGTCACGGTGGCGGGTTCGCCGGCCGTCAGCGACCGGGCCAGCTCGTCGGGGAAGGCCAGGCCGATGGCGACGCTGTGCTTGGCGCCGTCGACCTCGACCTCGGTGCCCTCGTGCGACCGCCGCCTCGAGCGCCTCCGGGCTGTCGAAGGGCAGCACGCGCAGTCCTTGATCGGCGCTGACGGCGTCGGTCTCGAAGGCCTCAGCCAACGAGCCCGTGAGGCCGCGGGCGTAGACACCCACGTTGATCGACTCGTCGACCGTGCTCGGCAGCAGCCACAGGATGCCCACGTAGAACACGAGCATCAGGGGCGTGAGCACCATCCACAGCCGGTCGCGACTGAACTCGCGCAGGTCCTTGGCCACGATCGCGCGGACGATCGAGGCGCGTCGTGAGAGGGTCATGCTTCCAGCGTCCGACCCGTCATCTCCACGAAGATGTTCTCGAGGGTCGACTCCTCGGTATGGATGGTCATGAGCCCTTCGTCGGCGACCGCCTGGCGCAGCAGCTCGCCGGCCTCAGGGTCATCGAGCGCCAGCGACTCCTCACGCACCCCGGCGCCGTCACGACGGCGCACCTTCACCGACCGCTGGCCATGCTGGAGCTTGAGGTTCTCGGGCGTGTCGATGGCGTAGATCTGACCCTCGTTGATGAAGGCGACGCGGTGGCTGAGCTCGTCCGCTTCCCACATGTCGTGGGTCGTCAGCAGCACGGCTGCACCGCGCTCGGCCTCCTCGCGGATGATGGCGCGGATGGCCTTGGACGAGACCGGGTCGAGGCCGTCCGTGGGCTCGTCGAGGAACAGCACCGCGGGCTGGTGCAGGATCGAGCGTGCCACCATCAGGCGCTGGCGCATGCCCTTCGAATAGGAGCCCACGCGGTCTTTCGCGCGGTCGGCCAGGCCGACGCGCTTGAGGAGGGCACCGGTGTCTACGTCTCTGACGCCGTAGAGGGAACCAAAGAAGCGCAGGTTCTCCTCGCCTGACATGGCGTCGTAGAGGTTCTTCTCTTCGAAGCAGACACCGATCTGGCCCTGTGTCACCGGGTCGTCTCGACCCACATCACGGCCCAGGATGCGCACGCTCCCGCTCTTGGGCTGCAGCTGGCCGGTGAGCATCTTGATAGTGGTCGTCTTGCCTGCGCCGTTGGGGCCCAGGAAGCCGAAGATCTCGCCGGGCGCGATGTCGAAGCTGATGCCGCGCACAGCTTCGATCTCACCGTAGCTGAAGCGCAGGTCCTCGGCGCTGATAGATGCCCTGTCGGCATCGCTCATGGCGCCCCCGGCCGCCGTGGTGGACTGGGTCATGGGTCCTCCCTTCAGGGGGTCCATGTATCACGCTAGGGCTCGGGCTTCGCGACACCTAGTGCCATCAGGACCGACCGGGGCGGGTCGAAGGACGAGACCGGCAGGACCCCGAAGGGCTAGTGTTGAAGGATGGACAGCACGCAGCAGATGGCGGATTGGTTCGGCCAGAACATCGTGCTCCTGCTCATCGTGGCTGCCGGCATGGTCATCCTCTATGCATACTCGGGCCCCATCGTCGACCGCATCGTACGCAGCACGCTGCGCGCCGCCGAGGGTGGATTCGAGGACGAGGGCGTCAAGGCCGCTGAGCTGGAGAAGCGCTCTGCGACCATCGTGTCGCTGGCGACCACCCTGCTGCGCCTGGGCATCTTCGGCGTGGGCCTGCTCATCTTCGTCGGCCTCACCGGCGGCGCCTGGCTGCTGGTCATCATCGGTCTCTTCATCGCCGGCATGGCCATCGCCGGCCAGTCGATCGTGCTCGACTACCTCATGGGCGTCCTCATCATCGTCGAGGGCCAGTTCTTCCAGGGCGACAACATCGAGCTGGGTGGCGTGCCCTGGAAGGGCACGGTCGAGAGCGTGGGCCTGCGCCGCACCGTTGTGCGGGACGTGGACGGCACGGTCTACTCCATCTCCAACGGTGAGATGCGCCTGGTCGCCAACCGGACGCGGATCTTCGCGGCGGCCGAGGTGCGTGTGCGCGGCATCCGCCAGGGAGACCTGGGCACCGTGCGGGCGGTCATGGAGCAGGTGGGCAGAGCCGTCGCGGCCGAGCCCGAGTTCGCCGACTCGATCATCGAAGCGCCCCGGCTCACCTTCGTAGACGAGGCGGACGATCTCGGCAGCGTCGCGGTCATGCGCGGGAAGGTCGTGGCCGCCGATCGTTGGCGTATCGCGACAGAGATCAGCATGCGGCTCGACGAGGCCCTCGTGGCCGGGGGCGTGGAGCTCAATCGCAAGGCCCTGCCCAACGGCCTGCCCGGGCGCCGCGACGCCTGAGTGGAGACGCTCGACGTGTGGCACTTGACGCTGGAGAGGCTTCGTGGCTACATATGGCCATGAAGAGCGTCAAGATCGCCGAGCTGAAGGACCACCTCTCCCGGCATCTGCGTGCGGTCGAGGCAGGTGAAGAGATCACCGTGACCGATCGCAACCGGCCCATCGCGCGCATCGTGCCTGTGAAGCCGCCCCCGGCAAACGTGACACTCATCCCGGCCAGGGGCGACTTCGCCGATGTCCGCGATCGCCCACGCACACCTGCAAGCTGGACTGTCTCCTCGACCGAGTTGCTGCTCGAGGAGCGACGCGAGGATTGAACGGGTACATCGACAGTTCTGTCGTCCTGCGGGTGGTCCTCAACGAGCCGCGCGCGCTCGAGTCGTGGCCCGAGGTCAGCCGGCCCTTCGCGAGTGAGTTGATCACCACCGAGTGCCTGCGCACCGTCGACCGTGCACGACTGCGTCTCTCCCTGGAAGAGTCCGAAGTCGCGCGTCTCCGCTCGGAGATCCTCGAGTTGCTCGACCGGTTCACGCTGGTCCGCCTGGATGACGTGATCCTGGCGCGGGCGAGTGAGCCCTTCCCCACGCTGGTCGGCACGCTCGATGCTATCCACCTCGCGAGTGCCAGCTATCTCCGCCGGGACGTCGAGGACCTGGCCTTTGCCACCCATGACGGGGAGCTCGCCTTGGCCGCTACAGCCCTGGGCTTCGAGCTGCTGGCATGACCGTCGCCGAGCGGCCCGCCGGCATGGTCGCCGAGGCAGGGGTCGAGGAACGCCTGCGCGAGATCCTCGGCCATCGCGTCCGATCCGACCTCGGAGTTCGCGCCCTCTACACTTCGGACGCCTCGCTCTACCGCGTCCTCCCGAGCCTGGTGGTGGAACCGGCTGACCTGGACGAGCTGAGCGCGGTGGTACGCATCTGCGGCGAGACCGGCACCCCGCTGACCATGCGGGGCGCCGGCACCAGCATCGCCGGCAACGCGCTGGGAGCGGGTGTGGTCGTCGCCACCCGTTCCCTCGCGCGCATCGTGAAACTGGACGCCGAAGCCGGCTACGCGGTAGTCGAACCGGGTGTCGTGCTCGACGACCTCAACGCCACGGCTGCGCCGTTCGGCCTGCGCGTGGGCCCGGACCCCTCCACGCACAGCCGCTGCACCATCGGCGGGATGGTCGGCAATAACGCCTGCGGCTCGCACTCTGTCAGCTGGGGCACCACCGCCCAGAACGTCCTCGGGCTCGACCTCATCCGCTCCGACGGCTCGCGGGTGCGACTGACCAGCCCCGGCGCACCGGAGCGACCGGCCGACCCCGACTGGCCCTCGCTGGACGGTCCCCTCGCCTACGAGCTGCGCGCCTTCACCGCTGCCAACGAGGAGCTCATCCGTCGCGAGCTACCCCCCTGGCCAAGGCGCGTCTCCGGCTACGCGCTCGACTGGCTGCTGCCGGAGCACGGCCCCGACCACGCCAAGGCCATGGCCGGCACCGAGGGCACGTGTGCGGTCCTGGCGCGTGCGACCGTGCGCCTGGTGCGCCCGCCGACGACCAGGGCTCTGCTCGTGCTCGGCTTCGACGACGACATCGAGGGCGCGAACGCGGTTCCGGCATTGCTGACCGCCGAGCCGTTCACCGTGGAGTCGCTATCGGCGGAGCTGCTGGCCCTGGCCCACGCTGGAGCGGAGGACGTGGGACTGCCCCAGGGCGGCGCCTGGTTGATGGTCGAAGCCAGGGCCGAGAACGCGGCTGGAGCTCGTGAGCATGGCGAACGACTGGCCATGGCCATCGGCCGCACGCTGGACGCGCCGGACGTCCGCCTCATCGAGGAGGCGAGCGCGCAGGCGGCGTTGTGGCAGATCCGCGAGGACGGTGCCGGACACTCGGCCCGACTGGCCGACGGCACCCGTGCCTGGCCCGGCTTCGAGGACTCGGCCGTGCCTCCCGAGCGGCTTGGCGGGTACCTCACGGATCTGCGCGCGCTGCTGGCCGAGCACGACATGCAGGCCATCAGCTACGGCCACTACGGCGAGGGCTGCATCCACTTGCGTGTCGGCTTCGGGCTGGCGGAGCCGGGCGGGACCGATCGGTTCGCCCGCTTCATGTCCGATGCGGCCGACCTGGTCGTGCGCCACGGCGGCTCACTCTCAGGTGAGCACGGCGACGGACGCGCGCGCGGGCCGCTGCTGGAGCGGCAGTTCAGTCCGGCCATGCTGGAAGTCTTCGCCGCCTTTCGGCGGACCTGGGATCCGAGCGGCGTACTCAATCCTTCGGTCATCGTCGATCCGCCGGCGGTCACGGACGACCTCCGCATCACCACACCGACGCGACTGTCCACGGGGACCGTGCAGGCATATGCCCAGGACGGCGGGGACTTCCGCTCGGCGGTCGAACGATGCATCGGTGTGGGTCGCTGTGTCTCGACCCAGGGCTCGGCGCTGATGTGCCCCTCCTTCCGCGCCACCCGCGACGAGCAGCACTCGACGCGCGGTCGGGCCCGGCTGCTGCAGGAGATGGTCTCCGGCAGTCTTGCCGACGATGGCTGGCGCTCCACGGAGGTGCGTGACGCCCTCGACCTATGTCTCTCCTGCCGGGGCTGCGTGTCGGAGTGCCCCACGAGCGTGGACATGGCTGCCTACAAGGCCGAGTTCCTCGACCAGCACTACCGGCGCCGGCTGCGCCCCCTCTCGCACTACTCCCTGGGTTGGCTGCCGTTGTGGCTGAAGCTGACCGCACGCGTGCCCTGGCTGGTCAACCTCGTCACTCGCTCGCGCCTGACCCGCCGGCCCTTCACCCGGGCGGCCGGCATCGCTCCCTCTCGCGGCATCCCCCCGATCGCGCGCCGCACGTTCACGCGCGACTGGCGGCCCCGGACGCGTGATGGTGAGGCTCCGAACGGTCGAGTCGTCCTCTGGCCGGACACGTACAACGACCACCTCACGCCGGAGGTGTCGCACGACGCGGTGCGGGTGCTGGAGGCTGCGGGGTACGAGGTGGTCGTACCGGAGCGCTGGGTCTGCTGCGGCCTGACCTGGCATACGACGGGCCAGCTGGGCACGGCCAGGCGAGTGCTTCGGCGCTCGTTGGCCACGCCCGAGCTCGGAGGCGACGAGCCGGTGCTTGTGCTCGAGCCGTCCTGTGCAACCATGCTCCGCTCGGACCTGCCGGAGCTGCTGCCCGACGACCCGCGCGCCGCTCGCCTGGCCCGGCGGGTGACGACACTGGCGGAGCTCCTCGACCGCGTCGAGTGGGTGGCGCCGGTCCCGGCGCGCGATACTCCGCCGGCCATCGCCCAGCCACACTGCCACCAGCAGGCGGTGCTGGGCCTCGAGGCCGACCGCCGCGTGTGCGAGCGCAACGGCATCGAGATCGGGGAGGAGCTCAGCGGCTGCTGCGGC
This sequence comes from uncultured Chloroflexia bacterium, assembly GCA_963712745.1. Taxonomy (GTDB): domain Bacteria; phylum Chloroflexota; class Limnocylindria; order Limnocylindrales; family CSP1-4; genus JAFMJV01. Next base: position 134,184 of record CAVQJC010000006.1, read on the forward strand.
CTGGCTGGCAACTTCGGTGCCGAGGCCGGGCACGAGGAAGTCAGCCAGAAGGTGGCCGAGCTGTCGCTGGTTCCAGCACTGGAGGCGGACCCTGGGGCGCCGCTGCTGGCCGACGGCTTCAGCTGCCGGACCCAGATCGAATCGCTCTCCGGCCGCCGGGCTCGTCACCTCGCCGAGGTGCTCGCGGAACGCCTCCCGCCTGCCGACCCCAAGGAGTAGCCACGTGAACCTCGAGCGCGCCCTGGTCCCGCTGGCCATCGTCGTCGGCGTCGTCGCCCTCGCCGTCTGGCTGCTGCTCGTCAATGACGTCGGCCTCGGCCCGTGGCTCCTGGCCGTGCTCGTCTTCGGCCACGGCTGGGTCCATCTCATGTTCGTCTTCCCCAAGCCGGCGAACGCCAGGCCCTATGCCGGCACCAGCGAGTATCCCTTCGACTTCGGGCGCTCGTGGCTCATCCGCCGGGCAGGGCTGGAGGCGGGCCTCGTGCGCACCATCGGCCTCGCGCTCATGGCCGTCGTCTTCGTGCTCAGCCTGCTGGCCGCGCTCTCGACCGTCGGACTGCTGGTGCCCACCGACTGGTGGGCCGGGCTGATGATGGCGGCCGCGGTGGCCTCCACGCTGATGCTGGCGCTCTTCTACTCGCCCGCGCTCGTCCTCGGCTTCTTCATCAACGCCCTGATGGTGGCGCTGGTGGTGAGCGGCTCGTGGAGCCCGAGCTAGCCGCGGGCCCATCGCCTGACCTTGCGACCGTCTCACTACACGAGCCGATCGACGATCGGCCACGCCTGGCCCGCGCGCCCGGGTAACATCCACTCTCCGACCGCTCCAGCCATCGCAGAGGGATCTAGAGCGCTATGCCCCTGGTCGCCCACAACGCGCTGCCCACCTTCGAGCGCCTACGTGCCGAAGGCGAGGACGTGCTTACCGTCGAGCGTGCCAAGCACCAGGACATCCGCGAGCTGCACGTGGGCCTGCTCAACATGATGCCGGACGCAGCCCTGCTGGTGACCGAGAAGCAGTACATGCGCCTCATCGGCGCCTGCAACCGCATCACCCAGATCTACGTCTACCCCTTCAGCGTGCCCGGGCTGGCTCGCAGCGAGGCGGCACTGGCTCACATCGACGCCTTCTACTCCGACTACGACGAACTCAAGGCCCGCGGCCTGGACGCGCTCATCATCAGCGGCGCCAACGTGACCAACCCCTCCATCGACCTGGAACCGTTCTGGCAGCCTCTGCAGGAGGTCATCGAGTGGGCGGCCGAGAACGTCACCAGCATCCTCTGCTCCTGCCTCGCCACGCACGCCCTGGTGAAGCACCTCTACGGCCTCGACCGCGAGCCCTTCGGCGAGAAGCTGTGGGGCGTCTATCGCCACCGCGTCTGCGACCGTGAGCACCCGCTGACCCAGGACGTCAACACCGCCTTCGACGCGCCGCACTCGCGCTGGAACGACATCCCGCGTGCAAAGTGGGACAGCGCCGGGCTACGGGTGCTGGCTGAGTGCGAGCGCGCCGGCGTGCATCTCGCCACCAGCGCCGACGGTTTCCGCATCGTCTACTTCCAGGGGCACCCCGAGTACGACCGCAACCGCCTGCTGAAGGAGTACAAGCGGGAGGTCGGACGCTTCCTCGCCGGTGAGCTCGAATCGCCGCCGCCGTATCCTGAGCACTACCTGACGCCAGAAGCCGACCATCTGGCACAGACCTATCTCCGCGATGCCCTCGCCGCCCAGGCCCATGGCGAAGCCGAACCGGAGTTCCCGGAGACGTCGTTCGACGCATACCTGGACAACACCTGGGGGGACACGGGCCGCGCACTCTTCAACAACTGGCTGGGGCTGGTCTACCAGCTCACCGGCCTCGATCGCCACGAGCCGTTCATGCCCGGTATCGATCCCGCACGATCCGCTGGGCCTCGGCCGCCACGCCGGACCCACGCAGCAGGCGACCTGAGGCCACCATAGCCCAGACAGGAGCAGGAGAACCCCCCGATGAAAGACGAGACCCTCGCCGTCCACGCCGGCTACGAGACCGACCCCACGACCAAGTCGGTCGTGGTGCCCATCTACCAGACCGTCGCCTACGAGTTCGACGACGCCCAGCATGGCGCCGACCTCTTCAACCTCGAGGTCGCGGGCAACATCTACACCCGCATCATGAACCCCACCGCGGACGTGCTCGAGAAGCGCATCGCGGAGATGGAGGGCGGCATCGCCGGCCTGGCCCTGAGCGCCGGTTCGGCGGCTATCAACTACGCCATCCTGACCATCGCCAAGGCCGGTGCCAACATCGTCTCCGTGCCCCAGCTCTACGGCGGTACCTACACGCTCTTCGCGCACATGCTGCCGGGACAGGGCATCGACGTCCGCTTCGCCGAGGACGACAGCCCGGCGGCGCTCGAGAAGCTCATCGACGACAAGACCGCCGCGGTCTTCCTCGAGTCCATCGGCAACCCGGCCGGCAACATCGCCGACATCGAGGCCATCGCCACGATGGCCCACAGCCACGGCGTGCCGGTCATCGTCGACTCCACGGTCTCCACGCCGGTCCTGACCAAGCCCATCGAGTATGGCGCGGACATCGTCATCCACTCGATGACCAAGTACATCGGTGGCCACGGCAACTCGCTCGGCGGCATGATCGTCGACAGTGGCAACTTCGCCTGGGCCGAGCACCCCGACCGCTACCCCATGCTCATCGAGCCGGAGCCGGCCTACCACGGCGTCAGCTACACCGAGACCTTCGGGCCGGCGGCCTTCATCGCCCGCGCTCGGACCGTTCCGTTGCGCAACACCGGTTCCGCCATCAGCCCATTCAACGCCTTCCTCATCCTGCAGGGCATCCAGACGCTGCCCATCCGCATGGAGCGGCACGTCGAGAACGCCAAGGCCGTGGCAGCGCACCTGCAAGGCTCACCCGCAGGTCGAGTGGGTCAGCTACGCCGGCCTGCCGGACTCGCCGTACTACGAGCTGGCGCAGAAGTACACCGGCGGCAAGCCGTCAGGCCTCCTGAGCTTCGGCGTCAAGGGCGGCTATGAGCCCGGCGTCAAGTTCTACGACGCACTCAAGCTGTTCAAGCGCCTTGTCAACATCGGCGACGTCCGCTCGCTGGCGGCGCACCCGGCGTCGACCACGCACCGCCAGATGACCCTCGAGGAGCAGGCCTCGGCCAAGGTCAGCCCGGACACCATCCGCCTGTGCGTCGGCATCGAGCACATCGACGACATCATCGAGGACATCGACCAGGCCCTGGCCGCCTCGGCCTAGCGCGTTCGCCGCGACCCTCGCGCATCTTGACCGCGGTCCTGAACAGGGACCGTGGTCAAGCGCAGGCCCGCGCGTTCGGGATGGGGTCGGCCGCTGGGTCTGATGGCGCCCGAGAGCCGGCGACGGAAGTGCGCGAGACCCCGCGACGAACCATCCACCAGCTCCGTCGGAACGCTGCCCGGAGCCTCGATTTCCGCCATTGACGCTGTGCTAACGTTCCCTCTCAGAAAGTCCGGCAGGGAACGCTGTCGGACGACCGAGGAGGAGTGGTTGCATGACACGACGGAAGACATACGGTTCGATCCTGCTTTCCGGACTCCTCGATGGCTGGCCTCAGCGGCACGGTCGTCGGGCAGGAGGCGGAGAACGAACTCGTCGTTCTCTGCACGCCGGAGCCCAGCTACTGTCAGGCGATGGAGGAGGCGTTCGAGGCTGCGACGGGGATCCCGACTTCGCACGAGCGCTTGTCCTCGGGCGAGTCTCTCGCCAAGCTGCGGGCCCAGGCTTCGGCACCCGACTTCGACATCTGGTGGGGCGGACCGGCCGACGGGCAGATCGCGGGCTTCGCCGAAGGCTGTGACCGAGGCATACGTCTCACCCAACGCGGCCGCCATCCCGGAGGGGCAGAAGGACCCCGACGGTTCGTGGACAGGTGTCTATGTCGGCGCCCTGGGCTTCTGTTCGAACCAGAAGCTCCTCGACGAACTCGGGGTCGAGGTTCCCGACTCCTGGGATGATCTGCTCGACCCGGCGCTGAAGGGCAACGTCGCGGTCGCGCACCCCGCCAGCTCCGGTACCGCGTACACCACCTTCTACACGCAGGTCATCCGCCTCGGCGAGCGAGGATGCCGCCATGGAGTACATGGCAGCGCTGCATCCGAACATCGCGCACTACACGAAGTCAGGCTCGGCACCCGGTCGCGAGGCGGGTACCGGCGAGGTCGCCGTGGCCATCGTCTTCAGCCACGACTGCATCAACAACATCGAGAACGCTGGCATGACCGACTTGGTGGTCTCCTTCCCCGCGGAAGGCACGGGCTACGAGATCGCCGGCCAGGCGATCGTGGCCAACGCCCAGCACCCGAACAATGCCAGGACCTGGTACGACTGGGCGCTGACGAAGGAGGCACAGGAAATCGGCCCCACGGTCGGCGCGTATCAGCTGCCGACGAACCCCGATGCCGAGGTCAGCGACAAGGCCGTGTCGCTCTCGGAGGTCACCCTGGTCGACTACGACTTCCAGGCGGCAGGCGAAGCTCGAACGCGCCTGACCCAGCGGTTCGAGGACGAGATCGCCATCGCGCCGGTCGAGTAGCGCGGCTGCATGACCCCAACGAGCGCCGGCCTGGTCCAGTGCTCGTGACTCACCGCCACACTGACGAGGCCGGCCCGACGCCGGCCTCGTCCTCACACTGTCCATGACGGCCTCTACGCCCCGCAAGGAGCTGAAGGAGGCCGCCTACGGGCGTGCCCTGCCCGAGGGCTTCCCGGGGGACGCCCCCAAGTCGCGTCGGCGTGCGCTCGACCCCATCGTCATCGCTGCCATCGTGATCTCGGCGCTCTTCGTCGTGGTCGCCATCGGCCTGCCGGTCCTCTCCGTCACGGGTCAAGCCTTCTCGGCCGAGGCGGTCCCCTACTTCGAGCGCTACATCACGTCGGTCCAGAACCAGATCTTCGTCAACACGATGGTGTTGGGGGTCGCGGTCGCGACCGTGGGCACGTTCGTGGCCTTCGTGTTCGCCTACGTCCAGGTGCGCGTGCCGAAGCCGCGTCCAGTCCAGCTGCTCATCCACGTGATGGCCTTGCTGCCGATCGTCAGCCCGCCCTTCGCGCTGGCCGTGGCTGCCGTCTCACTGTTCGGCCGCAGCGGCATCATCACCTACGACATCTTTGGCATCCGCCTGGACATCTACTCATGGCCCGACGTCCAGGTGCCGTTCGTCGGAGATCCAGCTGCCACCGCTGGGTCTGACCCTGATCATGTCCCTGACGTTCTTCCCCATCGCGTACATCATGCTGATGGGCATGATGCGTGCGCTCGACCCATCGCTGGGCGAGGCCGCGGCCAACCTTGGCGCCTCCAAGTGGCGCGCGTTCCGCAAGGTGGAGCTGCCGCTGCTCGCGCCAGGCATCGCGTCGGCCTTCCTCCTGCTCTTCGTGGAAGCGCTGGCAGACCTCGGCAACCCGCTCGTGCTCGGCGGTGACTACTGGGTGCTGGCGAGTCGCATGTACATCGCCATCATCGGCCAGTACAACCTGACGGCCGGCTCGGTGCTGGCGGTGATGCTCCTGGTGCCCGCCCTCATCGTCTACTTCGTGCACCGCTACTACGCCAACAAGGCCTCCATCGTCTCGGTGTCTGGCAAGCCCAGCGGCAAACACGGGGAGATCCGGAGCCGTTGGGTGCGCTGGCTGTTGCTTGGCACGGTGCTCTCCATCGTCGGTGTCGTCATCCTGCTCTACGGCACGATCGTGCTCGGCTCCGTCGTCAGGCTGCTGGGCGTGAACCACGAGTTCACGCTCGATCACTTCGACTCGGTCCTGTTCGGCATCGGCACGAAGGCAGTGACCGACACCGTCACGCTGGCCTCCATCGCGACGCCTATCGCCGGACTGCTCGGTGTGATCGTGGCCTTCCTCGTCGTGCGCCGCCGCTTCTGGGGACGCGGCGCGCTCGACTTCGGGGTCATGCTCGGCATCGCCATCCCCGGCACGATCTTCGGCATCGGCTACCTGCTCGCGTTCAACACGCCCACGGAGGTCTTCGGTATAACCATCATCCCCAAGCTGACCGGCGGCGCAGCCATCCTCGGTGGTGCCATCGCCATCGTGATGGTCTTCGTGCTCCGCTCGGCGCCAGGCGGACTGCGCACCGGCGTCGCCTCGCTGCAGCAGATCGATCCGGCTATCGAGGAGGCCTCGACCTCGCTAGGAGCGAACCAGGCGCACACGTTCCGCAGGATCACGCTGCCGCTGATCCGACCAGCGTTCCTGGCCGGGCTCATCTATTCGTTCGCCCGCTCGATGACAGCCATCAGCGCGGTGATCTTCCTGACCACGCCGAAGGTGCGCATCATGACGGCCCAGATCCTCAATGAGACGGAGGGAGCACGCTACGGCAACGCCTTCGCCTATTCCGTGCTGCTCATCCTCATCGTCCTCGCTGCCATCGGCATCCTGTCGCTGCTCGTGGGGACGCGTACCGGGGCCGAACAGGCCACCGAGACAGGAGGCAACTGATGACGGCGACGACCGAAGGTAGGCGCGACGCGAGCGCGCCCGCGACCGTCCTGCTCGAACGGCTGTCCAAGTACTTCAAGTCGCCGGAGGGGGACCTCGTCAAGGCCGTCGACGACATCACGCTCGAGCTATCCGGCGGCAGCTTCGTGACGCTGCTCGGTCCCTCCGGCTGCGGCAAGACCACGACCTTGCGCATGATCGCCGGCTTCGAGACCCCCACCACCGGGCGCATCATGGTGGATGACCGCGACATCGCCCGCCTCACGCCGGACAAGCGCGGCATGGGCATGGTCTTCCAATCGTACGCGCTGTTCCCGCACCTGACGGTGCACGACAACGTGGCGTTCGGGGTCCAGCTGCAGGGCAAGAAGGGGGCTGAGCTCGAAGCGACAATCGACAACGCCCTCGACCTGGTCAACCTGCATGGCTTGGGCCAACGCAAGATCTCGAGAGCTGTCGGGCGGCCAGCAGCAGCGCGTGGCGCTGGCCCGGGCCATGGCCATCGAGCCACGGGTGCTGCTCTTCGACGAGCCCCTCTCGAACCTTGACGCCAAGCTGCGCGTTTCGCTGCGCTCGGAGATCCGGCGTATCCAGCAGGCGCTGGGCACCACGTCCGTCTACGTCACCCACGACCAGGCCGAAGCCATGGCCCTGTCAGATGTGGTGGTGGTCATGAACGCGGGCAAGATCGAGCAGTCCGGGCCGCCCGACGTGATCTATCGACGTCCGAATACCCGCTTCGTGGCCGACTTCATCGGCCGTGCCAACTTCCTCGGTGGTGAGGTGCTGGCCATCGGTGACGAGACCATCGACGTGTCGCTGATGGGCGTGGTCTTGACTATCCCGGCCGGCGAGGGGCATGCCCAGGGCGGTCAGGCCACGGTCGTGGCGCGACCCGAGTCTGTGAGCGTCGGCGAGGGCGAGCTGCGCGCGGTGGTCAAGGGCAGCACGTTCTTGGGCTCGTACGTCGAGTACGAACTCGAGCTCGGCGAGGGCCAGGAGAACATGCTCGCGGTGGACGGCGAGTGGATGTCACACGGTGTCCACCAGCCGGGTGACGAGGTCGCCTGGACCCTGGTGCGCGAGCGGGCCTATGCCCTGCCGGCCGAGGCCGGGCAGGAGACCGCGACCGACGCCTAGCCAGCGGGCCGCAGCCCGACCACGCCCGTGTGCGGCCGCAACCTACTGGCATGGACATCTCGGTCCACACGGCAGAGCGCCCTCGCGTGTGACAAAGGTCACAGATCTAGTTGCTATTCGTTTCTGGCGCCACTAGCCTCACCCTGCGCAGAGTCGAGCGCGAGGGTCGGCGGCGGCACCCCCCGTCTGCCGCGATCCTCGATAGATGAGGAGCGAACCGATGCCGAGAACCACTCTACCCACGGTATGGGCGCGCCGAACGTCTGCCATCCTGGCTGCCGTCGTGCTTACCCTTTCTGGCGCAGCGACGGTCGCCGCCGCCGAGCATCCGAGCGTCATCCCCGATCTGGTGCCCAAGGCCGAGCTGCCCCTGGCGCCTGATAGTGAGGTCAACGTCTCGTACGCACCCGAGGTCCCACCCGCATCCGGCCGCACCGAGCCGGCCCTGGTCGAGGTCGCCTTCGAGGTAGCCGAGAACGTGACCGCCATCGACCCGGCGACCGGCGTCGAGTACGAGACCTGGGGCTATCGCCTGCCGGGCGACGAGGGCGCGGTCTCAGGCACGCCGGGCCCCATGATCCGAGCTCGAGTCGGCGACGTGCTCCGCTTCACCATCACCAACCCGGAAGGCAACGTGATGCCGCACAACGTGGACTTCCACGCGGTCACCGGGCAGGGCGGCGGCGCAGCCTACACCGTGGTCGCACCGGGCATGACGGCCGTCATCGAGGCCCGTCTGCTCTATCCGGGCTTCTTCATGTATCACTGCGCCATGGGCGACGTGCCCGAGCACATCTCGCACGGCATGTACGGCGGCATCCTCGTGGACCCGGCGGAGCCGCTGCCGGAGGTCGACCACGAGTGGTACATCGTGCAGTCGGAGTTCTACACCACCTCGACCGAGCCGGGCCTGGTCGAGACAGACCGAGCCGCCATCACCGCCGAGCAGCCCACGATGGTCGTGTTCAACGGCGCGAAGGGTGCACTCACCGGTGACAACGCTCCCGTGATGCAGGTCGGCGAGCGTGCGCGGATCTACTTCGTCAACGCCGGCCTCAACCTCATCTCCAGCTTCCATCCCATCGGTTCCCACTGGGACGTGGTGTACCAGGAGGCGGCCCTGCTGAACGAGCCGTTGCGCGGCTCCCAGACGACGCTCGTGCCGGCCGGCGGAGGCACGGTGGTAGAGCTCATCGGACAGGTCCCGAGCACCATCATCCTTGTCGACCACGCGCTGGCTCGCACGTTCGACAAGGGCGCGCTCGGGATGGTCATGGTACAGGGTGAGGAGGATCCGGAGGTCTTCGAGGCCATCCCCGTCGAATAGGCACCGTGGTCTAGCGGCGGTCACCAGGGAGCGGCTCGGCCCAGGCTTCGAGCCGCTCCTGCCATTCCTCGACCAGCGCCCGGTAGATGGGCCGCTTGACCTCCCACATCTCCTCGGCCAGGTCGGCCAGATCCATCCAGCGGTAGTCCCTGAACTCCTGGCGCTCCCCCTTCGGCGGCTTCAGGTCGATGTCGTCGTCGGTCCCCAGGAAGCGATAGAGGAACCACTTCTGGACCTGACCGCGGGCGCGCTCGTCGCGACGCCGGGCCGGCGGCAACTCGTAGGCCAGCCAGTCGGGATGCTCGGCCACGAGCTCCACGTGATCTGCCCGCAACCCGGTCTCCTCCCGCAGCTCACGCATGGAGGCCTCCGCCGGCTCCTCACCCATGTTCAGGCCGCCCTGGGGCATCTGCCAGCGACCGGGCTGGTCGATGCGCTCCAGCGCCAGGACACGCCCATCGTCGCGCGCCACCGCGATGCCCACGTTGGCCCGGAAGGTCTGGCTGGTCATGGCGTCTACTCTACGCGGCCAGGGCCAGTCACCGCGACCCGGCCCGCGGAGTAGCATCGAGCGGTGAGCCCGCGGCGCACGGACATCACCAGACGGTCAGGCCCAGGAACAGGGAGGTTCAGGATGGTTCGGACGACATTCACTCGCGTCCTGCTGGGGGCGGCATTGGTCATCACCATCCCGCTGGCCACCGCTGCCCAGGATCCGGCCGAGTCACCTGAGAGCGACGAGTGGCATCTCACCTCCTACACCCTCGATGGCGAGGCGCTGATCGTGCCCTGGTATGTCGATGCCACGCTCCTGCTCGAGGCTGGCCAGGCCGCGGGCTCCACCGGCTGCAACACCTTCAGCGGTAGCTACACACTCGAGGGCGACCAGCTGACCTTCGATCCGACCGTGACGATGACGCGCATGGCCTGCCCCGAGGAGGAGTCGGCCGTGGAGGACGGCTACATGGCGGCCCTGCCCCTGGTCGAGTTCTGGACCATGGAGGACGGTGACCTGCTGCTGGCCGACGCCGACGGTCTGCCGCTCCTCGGCTTCGAACGGTCGACCGTCGCCCTGACCGAGAGCGACGTGGTCGCCATGGCTGCTCTGTTCCGTGAACAGCAGGCGGAGATCCAGCGGCTCGACGAGCGCATCGACAGCGTGCGCATCCGCATCCTGCGTGAGCGCGTCAAGGAGCTCGAGGGCCAGGTCGAGGCCCTGAGTGCTGCGCAGGCCGCAGCCCAGCGACAGGCGGCCACGACCTTCGCCTCGTCGGAGCGAACCCTGCTCCAGGGCATCCCTTCATCCATCCGGAGCACCTGTCGCCCGCTCCGCGCCGACAACAACCCGGCCGGTACCTTGGCGGCCGTGCGCTGCCGGCCCGCCGATGGCCTCATCAGCGAGATGGCCTACTACCTCATGCCCTACAAGCAGGCGCGTCGCACGTTCAACACCGTCATGGCCAGGAACGATGTGCCGCAGGGGAATGGTTGTCGCTCGGGCAAGCCCGGCAAGGTCCTGACCCCGCCGCTCTTCGGCGAGGGCTGTTTCGTCAGCGGCGGGCGTGCCAATGTCCGCCTCATCGACTGGGCCGCCGGCTGCCACCAGTTGAACGTCGGTGGCACCCAGGTGGCGCAGCCGGCGATCTATGTGGCCATCGAGGGCAAGAACAGGCGCATCGCCCCGCTCATCAACTCGCTGCTCGGCGAAGGCGGGTACACGGTCACGTCGCCCATCCCGTACGGAGCGCAACCCCTCTCGCCGGGCTGCGAGTAGCCGGCCCGCGGTGACGACACCGCCACGCCAGGCGCGAGCCCGCCCGGAGATGTTCGAACGGGCTCGCGGTGTACTCTCGCTCCCTGCCCTACCCGACCATCGAGCAGGGGGTGCTACTTCGTGATCCGTCCTCGACTCATCGGCAGCGTCTTCGCCGCCCTCCTCGTCGCCGGTCTGCCGGCGACCGCCGTGTCCCAGTCGGCCCCGCCGTCCTCGCCCGAGGGGTTCGACTGGACCCTCACGAGCTACTACGACGAAGCCACGGCCGAGACAACGGCGGTGCCCTTCGAGATCGGCGCCACGCTTCGCCTCGAGGAGGGCGTCGCATCGGGCTTCGCGGGCTGCAACCAGTTCAGCGGCAACTACCTGCTCGACGGCAGCAGCCTGAGCCTGGGCGAGGAGATGTCGGTGACGCTCGCGCTCTGCGACGAGCCGGCACAGACGGTCGAGGACGCCTACCTGGCCGCGCTCGGCGAAGTCGACGGCTGGACCATCGACGCGGGGATGCTCGAGCTCAGTGACGACTTCGGTGACGTCGTGCTCACGTTCGAGCGGGCCTCCATCCTCTGGACGCCCAGCCAGCTGGCCAGCCTCATGACCGCGCTGACCGAGATGCAGGGGAGCCTGGACGAGCTGCGCACCGACGTCGACGCACTGCGCGACGATGTCGCGGCCGTCCCCGTCGAGCGCTTCCGGGACCGGATCAAGGCGCTCGAGTCCGACAACCGCAAGCTGAAGGAGAGCCTCAAGGCCGTCGGGAAGACGCCCAAGCTCGACCCCGCGCCCAGGCCCGACCCCACGCCCAAGGGCGATGCTAGGGCGTACACGTCGGCGGAGACGGCCCTGCTCAGAGGCATCCCTACGCGAATCGCCAACCGCTGCCAGCCCTTGCGCTCGGCGCTGCCGCGGGGCACCCAGGCCGCCGTCACCTGCCGGCCCAACACCGACGCTGTCGCGAAGGTCGACTACTACCTGATGGAGGGCGAAGCGGCAGCGACCGCGTTCGGCGCGGACATGGACGCCCACAATGTGACCGAGGCGACTTCGACCAAGAAGACCTGCGAGCAGGGCGTCAAGTCGCAGCGCCACCGGCTCGACAACGGCTGGCAGGCCGAGGGCTGCTACCGCGCCAACGACCTCGCCGAGGTTCGCTTCATCGATAACGCCACCGACTGCCGCAAGCTGAAGGTCGGCGGCAAGAACCTGGCCAGCCCAACCTTCTACATCACGCTGCGGGGCACGAACAGGGACATCACCCGCGTCCACGATTGGGCCACCAAGAACCTCCCGGCCGACTCCGCCGCGCTGACAAGCATCATCCAGCCCATCCCCTCCAAGGGTGGCGTCTCGCCCTATTGCCCGACCTGATCGCCAGGGCTTCTGCGAGGGTCTACCGTTGGGCCACAGCACGGGAGGTACACGCGCCATGGGCAGCAAGAAGACGAGGGCCGCGGGCCAGACAGGCAAGACGAAGTCAGTGGCGTCCGGGAAGACAGGGGCGTCACGCGAACCAGACTCGGAGGCACCCGGCCTGTCGCGCAAGTACTACGAGCAGGAGCTGGCCAAGCTGCAGATCGAGCTGGTCAAGCTGCAGGAGTGGATCCGCGCCCGCGGCTTGAAGGTGGTCATCCTCTTCGAGGGTCGTGATGCCGCCGGCAAGGGCGGCTCCATCAAGCGCATCACCCAGAGCCTCAACCCTCGCGTCGCCCGCGTGGTGGCCCTGCCGGCTCCGACCGAGCGCGAACGCACACAGTGGTACTTCCAGCGCTACGTGGCCCATCTCCCGGCCGCTGGCGAGATGGTCCTCTTCGACCGCAGCTGGTACAACCGCGCCGGTGTCGACCGCGTCATGGGATTCGCCACCGAGGCCGAAGTCGAGGAGTTCTTCCGTACCTGCCCGGAGTTCGAGCGCATGCTGGTGCGCTCGGGGATCATCGTCATCAAGTACTGGTTCTCGGTCAGCGACGCTGAGCAGGAGGCGCGCTTCCAGCGACGCATCGACGATCCCACCAAGCGCTGGAAGCTGTCCCCTATGGACCTGCAGTCCCGGGCCCGCTGGGTGGAATACAGCAAGGCCAAGGACGACATGTTCCGCCACACCGACATCAAGCAAGCGCCGTGGTACGTCGTCAACGCCGACAGCAAGCGACGGGCCCGCCTGAACGTCATCAAGCACCTGCTCTCGCTCATCCCCTATGAGGACCTCACCCCCGATCCCGTGAGGCTGCCACCGCGCGAGCCGGAGAAGGGCTATGTCCGGCCGCCCATCGAGGAGCAGTCGTTCATCCCCGAGCCCTACTAGTCGTCAGCGGTGCCGAGTACGCTCGTCGTCATCAACCCCCACGCCTCGAGAGTTCGTGACAGCGGCACTCGCGATCGGCTCAAGCTGCGCCTTGACGCGGTCCTGACACGCCGGGACGGGAGCGCACCCTACATCGTCGAAACCACTGCGCCCGGTGACACGGGACCACTCGTGGAGTCGGCGCTCGCAGACGGCGTGCGCGCCGTCGTCTGCGTCGGCGGCGACGGCAGCATGCGCGACGTGGCCGCCGCACTGAAGGGAAGCGGCGTGCCCATCGGCCTCGTCCCGGCCGGGACCGGCAACCAGGTGGCCGCAGTCCTTGGCGTCCCCACCTCCCTCGATCGCGCGGTGGCCGCGCTCTCGTCCGAGAACGCAAGGAACATCGATCTCGGCGAGGTCGATGTCCGCCTGACTGGGGGGTCGGAAGTGACGTCCATCTCCATCATCGGCTGCGGCGCCGGCTTCGATGCCCGGCTGATGGCCACGACCCCGAGCGGTCTCAAGCGGAGACTCGGCAAGTCCGCCTATCTGGCCCAAGCTGTCAGGCTCGGGCTGCGCATCGACGCCCGACCCTTCCGCATCACCGTTGACGGGGAGCTGATCGAGATGGATGCCTCCATCGCGCTCATCGGCAACATGGGCCAGGTCCTCCCCGGCCTCATCGACCTGCGATTGCCCATCGATCCGGGTGACGGGCTGTTCGACGTCATCGCCGTCGCGGCCCGAGGCCCCATCCACGGTCTCAGGGGTCTCATCGACCAGGTGAGGCGCACGCAGCTTGGCGGAGGGTCGGGCTCGGACAGCATCCGGCTACGCGGTCGCGAGGTGACTATCGAGGCAGCCGAGCCGGAGCCGCTGGAGGTCGACGGCGACTACGTCGGTGAGGGCAGCCTGGTTGCCCGCATCCTGCCCGGAGCCCTGGATGTGCTCGTGCCGGCTCAACCCTAGCCTGGCCTGTCCTCGGTAGACGCGAGCTCTGCTCGCGCTGAGCCAGTTGGCCCCGCAGATCATCGTCCTACACCGTGGCACCGCTAACCATCGTGAGCATGAGCAGGCCGGCCGAGAGACCGGCGATCATCGAGCGCATCACTCCTCCTCGACCGCCACGTCGCCGGCATCCTCAGGCGGCGGCTGCAGATGCAGCGTTTCGGCCAGGGCCAGCCAGTCATCCTCGGCGCGCTCCACGCCCACGCACTCGAGCATGTAGCGGGCTTCGTCGGCGTCGACCAGGTAGACCGTGGTGTGGTCATCGCTGGGCGCGTTGTAGATGACCAGTCGGTAGGCCTCGCCGGCGGGCAACGTCAGGGAGGCGACCTCGATGGGCCGCTCGACGTCGCTGTGTGTCGGCGTCATCAGAGCCTCGTAGCGTGCGGCATGGTCCGCGAGCGACAGCGGATGCGCCGGATACCACACGACCTCGCACCAGGGTGACCCGGCGTCGCTGGCATAGACGACGTTCCAGAAGACGACCGGCTCCTCGGCGAACCCCTCGTCGAAGAGCCCCCAGTCCTCCCGCTGGCGCATCTCGATGTCGATGCTCCAGTCCGGCGGGAACGACAGTGCCAGCCCAGCCTCGGGGACCTCGACCGACTGCGACCCGGGCAGGGGCTCAGCAGTCGCATCGGCGGCCGTCGACGGCGCCGAGACGGCCAGCAGCACGAACGCAAGGGCGGTGACCCGCAGCTGCATCGCCATTCCCCCCACGAAGACCCAGTGTTCCAGACCATCGTCCGTCCGGCGGCGACAAACGTCAAACATCGCCGACCGCCGGAGTCCTCGAGGACGGCGGCGGTCGGGAGTGGCTGGAGACCGGGATGCTAGGAGGCGGCCTCCACGTCAGGCCAGACGATGGTGATCCAACCGTCCGGGCCCTCGCTGATGACGCGCTCGCCGAGGCTGGCCGCGTCGGCCACTTCGGGCGCCGTCTCGATGAGCGCGAGGAACTCAGCGCTGCCGACCTCGACCTCCGGGGCATCAGTGCCGGACTCGTAGTCGTCGCGGGTCCAGGTGCCGTCGACCAGGTAGTAGGTGTGGGCGCCCACCACCTGCGAACGTTCGGTGCCCAGGCTGACGTTGCCCTCGCGCAGGTCTTCCACGGCCTTGGCGCGTTCGACAGCACCCTGGCCGGAGACCGGTGCCGCTGCCAGGGCCTCCGCTTCCTCGAAGACCGCGTCCGCCGCCACCTGACGACCGTCGCCGGCGAAGAAGTCCATGTCCGGCTCCTCCGCGAGATAGGCCGTGTACGGGGTCACGATGCCGAACTGGCTGGCGACCTCCACGATCTCTTCCACGAGTGAGTCGCGGACACCTTCGATGCGCAGCTCGGTGAGCAGGTCGGCCACGCGGCGCTGGGCCCACAGCTGGGCCACGGTCGGGTCGGCCTCGTCGCGCTGGGGGAAGACGAGCGTCGTACTCGAACCGCTCGGGGCCCTGGGCGGAATTGCCGGTGACGGTCACGGTGGCTTCGCCATCGCCGTCGTAGCGGCCCGCGAGCAGGGTCTGGTTGCCGGCGAAGATGCCGGGGATCTCGGCCGGGGCCAGGTCCCACGTGTCCACGCCGTCGATGCTGATCTCGATGTCGGACAGCACCGGCGTCGAGACCTTCTCCCAGAGGCGCGCGACCTCGGTGTCGATGCGCTCTTCGGGGCTGACGTAGTGGCTCGATCCGGTGAAGGTCGAGGCCAGTGCGTCGAGAAGGACGGTGTCGACGTCGTAGCCGACGCCGAAAGCGAAGAGCTGTGTGCGCTCAGGCGCGGCCCGCTCAGCGACCTCGAGGATGCCATCGGCCTCCTCGATGCCGACCGTGGCAAGGCCGTCGGTCAGGAAGACGACCGTGCCCGGACGGTCACCGTCGAGGAACTCCATGCCGCGCTCGAGCGCGCCGCTGATGTTGGTGTTGCCCCCCGCGCCAAGGCCGCGGACGTAGTCGATGCCGGCCTCGGCGTCCTCGGCCGAGCGCAGGACCTCATCGAAGGTGCGCACGTAGCGGCTGAAGTCGACCACCGCGAAGCGGTCGTCCGAGCCGAGGTTGTCGATCACGTATTCGGCCGCGGCGATGGCCTGGGCCATCTTGTCGCCTTCCATCGAACCGGAACGGTCGAGCACGACCACCACGTCGCGGGCGACCGACTCGTCCAGCTCCACGATGGGGGCAAAGAGCAGGCTGAAGTAGCCGTCGTCACCGCGTTCGCGATAGGCCAGCAGGCGGGTGTCGATGAGACCCTCGCCGCCGGTGAGGTAGAGCCGGAAGTTCGTGTCGGGCGTCCAGCTGCCGGAGGACTCCCAGCCGATGCCGATCTCGCCCTCGCCACGACGCTCCTCATCGAGGTCGAAGCTGGGGGCGATGGCCGAGCGGACCTCCCAGGGGACGTCGACGTCGACGTTGACCTGGGCGCTGGCGGGTCGCGGTGACATGCGCGACCAGGGCACCTCCAGGACCGCCTGCTCGCCCTCGGCCAGCAGTGGGGTGGTGACGGTGAAGCTGACCGAGCGCTCCTCGCCGGCCGGGACCGGGAAGGCTCGGACCTCGTAGAGATCGCCCTCGAGCGAGCGCAGCAGGGCCGGGTCGATGAGGCGGCGCACGATGTCCTCGTAGATGCGCGTGGCGTCGTCAGCGTCGAGGAGCTTGCCCTCGAGCGTCTCGGGCCCGCCGGAGAGGACGAGGTCGGTGACGGAGCTGCCAGCCGGGACGGGGAAGACGATGCGCCCCTCAGCACCAGGGCCGCCGTGGCGTTCGTCGGCCGGGTTGGACAGGTCGAAGCGGTAGCGCGCCACCGTCGTGCCGTCGGTGACCTCGATATCGGCTTCGATGCCGTCGAGCTGCGCCACCTGGTCGACCGGCCACCAGCAACCCGGGCAGGGCATGGGTGGCATCGGTTCGGGCTCGACGATCTGGGCAGCTGCGGCAGTCGGCAGCAGGAGCAGTGCCGCCAGCGCGGTGACGATGATCCGGGAAAGGGAGCGCATGGTCGTACCTCTATGCGGTGTGCACGGCTATGACGCCAGCCCGCGTGTGCCGGTTCCCTCAGCCGGTGCGCGGAGGCCCCAGGCGGATGAAGTCGCGGATCTCGTCGAGCGACATGCGGCCAGGGTAGATGTGCTCCAGCCACCAGGTCACGCCGGCGTCCGCATAGCTGGCCGCCGACTCGGCATCGCGGACGCGGTCGCCGCTGAGCAGCCCCGCGTGGACGAGGTCGAATGGGCCTTCGGTGCTGCGGTGCTCGGCTACGAAGGCCATGGCCTCGGCCATCTCTTCGCGGGTCATCTGGTAGGTATGGCCCCCGCCCGCCCTGAGGGGGAAGACGCCGTCCCAGGCCGCGGCCCGCCGCATCGGACGCTTGTGGGGCCAGAGCCCTGCCACCCACACCGGGATACGCGGCCGCTGCAGCGGTGTCGGCAGGAAGCCCTTGGTGTGGGCCCGCAGGTGGTCGCCTTCGAACGCAAACGCCTCCCCTGACCAGAGGCCATCGAGCACGGCCAGGCTCTCGTCGAGGATGCGGGCTCGCGCCCGGCGGTCTCCCTCGTCGCCGAAGGCGGTGAACTCGCGCTCGTCTTGTTCGCCCAGGCCGACTCCGAGGATGAGCCGGCCGCCGGATAGATGGTCGAGGGCGACGGTCTCACGGGCCAGGCTGGTCATGCGCCGGCGAGCCAGCGGCGTGACCATAGGCCCGAGGAAGATCCGTTCGGTACGCACTGCAACGGCGGTCAGCGCTACCCATGGGTCAGTCACCGGCACACGCCCCTCGGCAAGCAGGTGATCCCACAGGAAGAACCCGTCCCAGCCTGCAGATTCGGACTCGACCGCGAGATCAGCCAGCAGGCCCGGGTCGGCGAGGTCGCCGAAGATGGTCAGGTCGATTCCGAACCTCATGCGCTGCCCTGTTCAAGCAGATGGATGAACAGGCCGCGCGAAGTCTCGTCGCTGATGGGCCGGGTGACATGGCCGAGCCCGGTGAGGTCCTCGAGCAGGACGATGTCACCAGGGTCGAGCTTCCGCGTTTCCCCGTCGCTGACCTCGACCTCGAGCCGTCCACCGAGATTGACGTAGAACTGCCGCCGCGGGCTGGGGTGCCAGTCGCCCGACCAGCCGGCCGGGAACTCGAAGAGCAGGGCGCGCTCCACCGGATAGGGGGCCGAGAGGTCAAGTGGTGGGGTCGGCGGTGCATAGGCGATTCGGGCCATCTCGACGTCGACGTCCTCGAAGTGCGATGCGCCGTCCGCGTCGTTGTAGATGCGCATGAACCTCACGGGCGGTACCTCAGCGCTTGAACTCGGGGTTGGACACATCGAGTATGTCGCTACGTACGGCCGCTGGCGAGGCATACAGGCCGAGCAGGGACTGCAGGTCGCGCAGCGCGCGGTCGATATCGTCAGGTGCCGCGGGGTGGTGGCCCTCGACGGTCACGAGGATCTCGGTCGTGTCGTCGACGGCCGCCGAGGCCCGGGACTGGCGCCAGCACCAGCGACGAGCGCTCACCTGCTCGTCATGGTCCGCGAAGATGACCTCGCCCGGCTCGGGGTGTTCGGCCTCACTGGAACCAAGATCGGCCCAAGTCTCGCCGCCGTGGGCCAGGCGCACCATCGTGCCGCCACTGACTGCGCGCTGGTCGAAGACCGCCACGGGCAGGGCGTAGCGGATGCTGACCAGGTTGGCCAGATCGACCAGCGTGTCGATCGAGGGTAGCTCGCCCTGCTTGGTCAGCCGACGCAGGAGCGCCTCGGCAGCCGAACGGTACTTGGTGGGGTTGACGCCGAAGCTACGGAACACACCGCGCCAGGCGGCCAACGTGGGCAGCTCGCTCAGGGGCGTGTCGCCGATCCTCCGGCGCACGGAGGCCTGCTCGGCCAGGAACGCCGCGGTCAGCTCCGCGGGCGCCGGCCGGTTGGCCACGCCGTGCGCGTGGATGACACCACCGACGACATTGGGGAAGCGCTCGAGGATCTCGTGGTCGTAGGCGAAAAGCGCCATGCCACAAGTGTCGCACTCGGAGATGCAACGTTTCTCGGTGGTGTGTGCCCTTTAGGCTATGAGCGTCGCCAAGATCGACGCGTCCGAAGGAAGAGGTCGAGGGCCTGGACGAAGCCGGTGTGTGCTCCGCACTGTGGCACGTCGTCAACGACGGCGGCGAGTGGATCGGCGAGTACACGACGCTGCGAACGCCTGAGCACGGCTACGCCACCAACGCCATCCGGTTGGTCGGCCACGGCGGCTACGAAGGCCTGTTCGCTGTCATCCAGGCCGACTTCCGTGATGATTGCGGCTGGCACGTCGAGGGCTTCATCCTCGACCGTGATGTACCCGCCTTCCCGGAGCCGGTGGAGCGATCGAGCAAATAGGCGCTCCCACCTACCAGTCGGTCCGGCCCGCCACGAGCTGGCCGGCACCATCCGCGCCGACCGCCTGTGCCGCCAACACAGCAGCACCGAAGGCAGTCGGCTCGGGCTCGTCGACCACCGCCATGGGGCGAGCATAGGCCGCCTTGCGCAGTGCGCGCCACAACGCCACGCGCGTTGGGTGGCCTGCGGTGAGCACGACCTGGAAAGGGCTCCCGCTGGCCAGTTCGAGGCGATCCACGATAGCGGCCGATCGTCGCGCGAGGCCCTCGAGGACTGCGCGCATCATGGCGGCACGGTCTGCGTCATAGGGCACGGCGTCGAAGCGGGCGAGCCGGAGGTCGTCGCTCGGTTCGAAGGAAGCCCGACCCGCGTCGGCAGCCTCGACCTCCGCATACAGCTCGCTGTCAGTCGCGGCGGGGTACAGCAGCTCGCGCCACTGCCTGAAGAAGTGGCCTGAGTGGATGTTGATGTGCGCGTACCAGGTGCGTCCATCGACGTAGCAGCCCTGGTCGATCCCGCGTCCCGCGTCTCTCGGGAGCGGCGCTTCCAGCAGCGCCAGATGGGCCTCGGACGTACCGGCCGACAGGAAGAGCTCGCGCGTCGATCGGATGCCTGCCCCGTATGCAGCACAGAGGTGGTCGTGTCCACCGGCCACGAGGGCGACGTCCGGCGGTAGTCCGACCCGCTCGGCGAGTCGCCCATCGAGCCTGCCGATGATCGTTCCGCTCGGGACCAGTCGCGGAAAGGCAAGCTCAAGACCGGCCACCCCGATGGTCTGCTCGTCCCATGATCGCTCGACGATATCGAAGGCGCCAGCGCGGGAGGCATGGGACCAATCCATGACCAGCTCGCCACCGAACCCGTGGAGCACGTAGTCGCCGAGGTCGGTCCAGGTCGCTGCCGCCAGGATCGCCTCCGGCTCGTGCTGGCGGGTCCAAAGCAGCTTGAACAGCGAGAACGTTGGGTCCGGAGGCCACCGACGCGAGAGATCGACATGGCCACCGGGGCCGGCCAGGAAGGCCGCGGCCTCCTCGAATCCTCGGGGGTCGTACCAGGCGATGACATCGCCAAGCGGCGCGCCAGTCTCGTCGAGCAGGACGACCTCCTCGCCCACGCTGGCGACGCAGAGTGCCACCACGGACTGGCTCGGGACGCTACTCGCCACGCGCCTGGTCAGGACCATGACCATCTCGAGGACGTCTGTGGGCCGGTGGGCTTCGCCGCGCTCGTCGCGCTGGAGCGGGGTGGGCGCCGACTCGACCGCCAGCGTCCGCCCCGTACCCGTCTCGAGCGCGAGGGCCTTCGTGTGCGTAGTGCCGATGTCGATGCCGAGGGTGATCACTCCGCATCCGTCACGGCGTGCAGCGATACCTGTGGCAGCCACTCAGCTGGATCGAAGCCGGGCGGCAGCTCAGGCGGCAGGTGGGTCGCCCCGGCCGTGCCACAGGCGGCACCCAGCCCGATGGCTTCGCGTGGTGCCTGGCCGCGCTCGATGCCGACCGCGAGGCCAGCCAGGAGCAGGTCTCCCGAGCCTGTGGGGTTGACCTCATCGATCACCGGCACGCGAGCGTGGACCACGCCGGCGGCGTCGGCGACAAGTGCACCCTCGGCACCCAACGTCACCACCACGACCTCGATGCCGCGGCCGCGCAGGACCTGCATTCGCGGGGCCAGCGCTTCTGGCGCGAGCGCGGCCTCAGGATCAGGGGCGTCCACGAGCTCGAGCAGCTCCCTGCGGTTGCACTTGAGCATCCAGGGCCTGCGCGCGGCCGCGACCCGCAGCGCGTCGCTGTGGATATCGACGATGGTCCTGGCGCCCGCGGCACGGCCGATGTCGAGCACATCCCCCGCGACATCGGGCCGGACGCTGTCTGGAAGGCTGCCCGAGAGCACGACCAGGTCGTTCGGGCCGCAGTCTGCTCGGAGGTCATCGAGGAATCGAGCGACCTCGACCGCGGACACCTTCGGGCCGGGCTCGTTGAGCACGGTCGAACGCCCGCGTCGAGGCTCGACGACGATGAAGCAGACGCGCGTGCCGGCAGCGATGGAGGTGTGGCGATCGACGACGCCATCGGCCAGGATCATCTCGCGCAGGGCCTCCCCGACGTGGCCCCCCAGGAACCCGTAGGCGGTGGCCGCTGATCCCAAACGGATGGCGGCCCGTGCCACGTTGAAGCCCTTGCCCCCGGGGACGACCTCGACCGTGGCGGCGCGGTTGACCCGCCCCAGGCTCAGCGGTGGCCAGGTGGAGATGCGGTCCATGGCCGGATTGGCACCGATGACGCGGATCACGGCGCTCCGGGTTCCCAGCCAGGAGGAGCCAGCTCGAAGCCGTCGAATCGGAATGCCGGCGAGACCGTGCAGCCCACCAGCGTCCACTCCCCCAGCGTCGCCGCCGACTGCCAGTCGCCGGCGTTCACGATGAGCTGCGGTCGCTGGCCGGCCTCTAGGTCGGGGCCGAGCAGATGGCGCTGTGGTGCCTCCCGGCCAGAACCGGCGGCGACGGACAGCTCGAGGGGGTCGCCCGCGTAGTGATGCCAGGCTTCGGCCGCATCGAGGCGGTGCCAGTGCGACCGCTGGCCGGCCCGGAGGAGGTAGTAGATGGCGCTGCCGGCCGGGCGCTCGGCCGGCTCGGCCTCGGCTCGCCAGGTCTCGGCGTAGTAGCCGCCCTCCGGGTGAGGCGCCAGCCCAAGCGCAGCGATGACCGTGTCGGCGTCTGTCATCCACACAGCCTATGCCGTCGGCTGCACCCCCGCCTGGCCTCGGCGGGCAAGCATGGCTCCGAGCCGCGCCGCACGCGAGGCACGCTCAGCGGACTGGGTACCGCTGACGACGCCCGAGCGCAGGAGCTTGCGCACGAGGATCGGAGCGATGCCCGTCTCGGCGAGCACGTCGTCGGTATCGGCTCCGAGTCGCGGAGCCGGGTCGGTGAGCGGTTGGGCGAACCCGCGCCTGCACACATAGGGGTCCTCCATGGCCTCGGCCGGGGACCTCACCAGCGCGACGCAGGCGTCGTCATCGAAGCGACCAAGCCAGGTGGCTGCCCGCTGGGTCGCCATGGTCGCCCCGACCTCGGCGATGGCAGCCGGGTCGAACTGGCGGGTGACGAGGTCCGGGCGCCCTAATCCCGTACAGAACGCACGCCAGAACTGGATCTCCAGCGCTCCCACGGCCAGCCAGCGTCCATCGGCCGTGCGGTAGGTCGCGTAGCAGGGATAGGCGCCGCTCATCGGGCCCGCAGACCGGCCGGCGCGTTCGAGGCCGGATCCGAGCGTGCCCAGCCATGACACGGGACCGTCGATGGCGGCCACGTCGAGGTAGACCCCCTGGCCGGAGACCGAACGGCCAACCAGCGCGGCCAGGATGCGCGCGGCCGCGTACGTGCCGGTGGCGATGTCGGCGAGCTGGAACCCGGGCGGTACCGGATCACCGCCGGCTGGTCCGAGCAGGGCCAGGACGCCGCTCATGGCGAGGTAGTCGATGTCGTGCCCGGGCTTGTCGCGGTGGGGTCCCGTCTGGCCGTAGCCGGATATGGAGCAGTACACGATCTCGGGGTTGGCTGCGCGGACGGATACTGCCCCCAGGCCGCACTTCTCGAGCCGACCTGGGCGCGATGATTCGATGAACACATCGGCCGTCTCGGCGAGCGCCAGGAGAAGGTCCCGGCCTTGCGGCTTGCGGTAGTCGATCGCGACGCTGCGCTTGCCGCGGTTGAGCGCCTCGAAGACGCCGCCGAAGCCGAGCTCGGCTGGAGCCATGCGGGCGTAGTCGCCGGCCAGCGGCGTCTCCACCTTGATGACCTCGGCCCCGAGCTGCGCGAGCAGCAGCGAGCAGAACGGTCCCGGCAGGAGTCGCGAGAGATCGAGCACGCGGATGCCAGCCAGTGGAGCGTCCACCGAAGGTGTGGGTCGTGTGTCCATGCCTGCAGCGTCGGCCTAAGCCACCGCCAGCACATCGGGTCGCGACTTAGCCGGCGGCTCAAGTGCCCTCAAGTCGCGCCCGATCGGCTGACCGGTAGCCAGGACGTGTAGGGTAATGCGCTCATGATTAGCCCCCCATCAAGCGCGCACTCATCGGCTGCCCAGGTCCAGCGCGTCTACCTGCTCCTGACGTTGCTGACGACGCTCGCGGCCTCGTTCATCTGGGGCGTCAACACGCTCTTCCTGCTGGATGCCGGGCTCAACAACACCGAGGCCTTTGCCGCCAACGCCTTCTTCTCCATCGGCATGGTCATCTTCGAGGTCCCGACCGGCGTGGTCGCGGACACGCGTGGCCGGCGCCTCTCGTTCATGCTCGGCGCGGCCACGCTGCTGCTGTCGACCCTGCTGTATCTGGCCATGTGGCAGATCGAGGCCTCGTTCATCGGCTGGGCGTTCGCCTCGATCCTGCTCGGTCTTGGGTTCACCTTCTTCAGCGGAGCCACCGAGGCCTGGCTCGTGGACGCGCTCGGCGCCACCGGTTTCAAGGGCAAGCTCGACACCGTCTTCGGTCGCGGCCAGGCCATCGCGGGCGTGGCTATGCTGAGTGGCTCGGTGCTGGGCGGCGTCGTGGCGGAGATGACGAACCTGGGCATGCCCTACGTGTTGCGGGTGATCCTGCTCGGGGTGGCCCTGTTGGCGGCCTTCTTCTTCATGCGGGACCTGGGCTTCACACCCAAGACGGATGTCAGCACCGCGACCGCGGTCAAGGAGATCGCTCGTGGCTCCATCGACGGCGGCCTGCGCAACAGGCCGGTCCGCTGGATGATGCTGGCGGCCCCATTCACCACCGGCGTGGGCTTCTATGCCTTCTACGCCATGCAGCCGTATCTGCTCGAACTCTACGGCGAACCTGACGCCTACACCATCGCCGGCCTGGCTGCCGCCATCGTGGCCGGGGCCCAGATCGTGGGCGGGCTCTCGGTGCCCATCGTGCGGCGCTACTTCAGCCTGCGTACCAACGCGCTCTTCCTGGCCATCGTGCTCGAGTCGCTGCTGCTGGTCGGCATCGCGGTGGTCGGCTTCAACCAGTCAGACCTGAGCAAGGATGACTTCTACCTGGCCATCGCCCTGCTGGTCCTGTGGGCGCTGGTGGGAGCCTGTGCCGGACCGATACGCCAGGCGTTCCTCAACGGCATCATCCCGTCAGCGCAACGCGCCACCGTGCTCTCCTTCGGCTCCCTCATGGGCTCGGTCGGAGGCGCCGTCGCCCAGCCGGCATTGGGCCGCGTCGCGGATGTCTCGGGGTATGCGGCGTCCTATCTCGTGGCCGGCGTGATCAACGCCTTCGCCTTGCCATTCGTCTTCCTCGCCCGTCGGGAGGGTGCTCCCTCCGATCCCATCGACCAGGACGAGACCATCGCCGCCTAGCGAGGGTGACTGGCTGCGGCTTCGCGCACGAAGGCAGTCACGATCGCCGGGTCGACCTCGTCTGCGGAGGTGTAGTCGATCTGCGCAGCCGTCGTGCTGCCCGGCCGAAGCAGACCGGCCGGGTCGTCGAGCTGCTGACCGTGCAGGAAGCGCAGGTTCACGGACTTGCTCGAGACGCCCACAGCCACGACCCAGGCGTGCCAGCGGGCGTCGAACGTGTAGACGAGCATCTTGTAGGTGATCTTGCGGTCGAAGCCAGCCCCCGCGGCTTCGATGGCCGCGACCAGCGTGCGCACGGTGTCGTGCGCGTCCTCGCGGACCGTGGCCAGGTACTCCTCCACGAGGACATGGTCAGTCACCGGCGGACGCCATGCATCGGGATGGCCGCACGCAGGATGGTGCGGAAGTCCGGATGCGCCCTGTGGGTCAGGTCCAGCACCGGGCTCAATGTCGATGGGCGGACCGATGCCGGCCGACATCGTGGACACGAACGTGAAGGCCACGACCTTCATGCCGGCGTGGTAGGCGGCCATGACCTCCGGCAGGAACGAGTTGGACGAGATCGAGCAGCCGGCCATCTGGGCCAGGCGGATCTCTGCCGGGGTCTCGAAGCTGGGCCCCATCCAGTAGCCGGCAACGCCGGTCGGGAGGGCGACGCCCGTGGCCTCGGCCGCCTGAGCGACCTTCTTCGTTAGCGTTGCTTCATACAGTTCCGCCATCGAGAGGTAGGGCGTATCCCAGCCGGCACCCTCACGCTCGGTAGCGAGCGGGTTGAAGCCGCTGAAGTTGAGGTGGTCAGAGAAGGCCAGGAACGACCCTGGCGGGACGTCCGCTCGCATCGAGCCGGAGTTGGCCGAGTACAGCAGCGTGCGGCAGCCCGCCCGTGCCAGCGATCGCGCCGGCAGGCCGCTCTCCTGCCAGGTGGCTCCGTCGCAGGGCAGGACCTTGGCCTTGACCGCGGCCACGGTCACGCCCGCCAGCTCGCCGACCTCGATCTCGTTGACGTGTTCAGGGATGGCGCTGGGGCGGAATCCGAGCTCCTCGAAGGGAAGGATGATGCGGTCCTCGAGCAGGTCGGTACAAGGGGCGAAGCCGGTGCGCACAGACCACGCCCACTTGCGGATCGCGGCCGGCGCGCTCGCGAATGAGGGCAGCCGCCCGGTCGGCGGCGGCGCGCGTGTCCATGGCCCACAGCATACGGGCGCGCCGAGGCGGCCGAGACGCCTTGCCGCCCTGGGTGCCGCGAACGTAGACTCGGAGGTGCCACCCCGTCCCAGGAGGTTCCTCGTGAGAAAGGCCCTACCGACCCTGCTGCTGAGCGTGCTGCTGGCAGCGGTCATGGCATCGTTCGCAGCCGTCGTCTCTGCCCAGTCCGAGCCTCAGCGTGGAGGACGGCTCGAGCTCATGGCGGCCAATGACCTGACCACGCTCGACAACAGCCAAGTCCTGGATCTCGACTACAACATGGTCGCCGGAGCCCTCTACGAGGGGCTCTATCACTTCGACCCGCAGGGCCAGCTCGAGTCGGGCCTGGCCGACGGCATGCCCCGAGATCTCGGACGACGGGCTTATCTACACCTTCAAGATCAAGCCGGGTGCGATGTTCGCCGGGCCCGACTTCGAGCCTCGCGAGGTGACGGCGGCCGACGTCGCCTACGGCATGACCCGGGCGCTCGACCCGGACCCGGTCGGCGCTCCGTATGCATCCTGGGGCGGCGGCTACCTCTTCCCCATCAAGGGCGCGGCCGAGTTCAACACCGGCGAGGCGGACGCTGTGGAGGGCATCAAGGTCCTCGACGACCACACCCTGCAGGTCACGCTCACCGAGCCGGCCTCGACGTTCCTGCTGGGTCTCACCATCGCGACCAGCTGGCCGGTGCCGGAAGAAGCGGTGAAGGAACGCGGCGAGGGCTTCGCCAACCGCCCGGTCGGCGCCGGCCCGTTCTTCGTCAAGGAATGGAACAAGGGCTCCGACATCACCATCGCCCGCAACCCCGGCTACGTCGACCCCGACCTGCCCTACCTCGATGAGATCTTCGTCGACCTGGGCGTCGACGAGAACACCCAGAAGCTGCGCCTCGAGTCGGGCCAGGCGGACGGCGTCTTCGAGCAGTTCGCGCTGTCTCCCCAGTCGCTGCGTGAACTGCGCGATGTACCCACGCTGACGCTGGCCGAGTCGGTCGGTCCACGCATCTTCTACCTGGCTCTCAACAACGATGGCATCCTCAAGGACAAGGACCTGCGCCAGGCGGTGGCCCAGGCCATGACCACGGACTTCACCGTCCGCTTCGGCGGGCTGGCCAAGCCCTGGAACCAGCTCATGAGCTCGACCTCCGCGCAATCGGACCCGAACGGGACCATTACCTATGCTCACGACCCCGAGGCGAGCGGCGGCCCTTCTGGAGTCCGCCGGCTACGACGGAACGCCACTCAAGATCGTCTACGACGTGACCGACCCCTACACCACCCAGAACGCCTCCCAGCTGACGCAGGACCTGGAAGCCGTCGGCTTCGAGGTCGATGCTCAGGGGGCTGCAGAAGGTCGAGTTCTACAGCGCCATCCTTCGAGCCCGAGGCATTCGACATCTCGTCGACCTACTGGAGCGCCGACTACCCCGACGCCCAGGACTTCATCTCCACCAACTTCATCTGCGACACGATCGGCGTCCTCAACATCTCGCGCTTCTGCGACGAGTCCATCGACAAGGCCTTCTTCGCCACCGAGCGCATGGACTTCGGCCCCAAGCGCGATGCCGCCCTGCGAGACGTCCAGCAGCGGCTCATCGACGAGCTGGCCGGGGTGCCGGTGATGGAGGTCACGCCGGTGGCCGTGTTCGGCGAGCGGGTCGGCGACATCCCCACGCTGGCCACCTACGCGCCCTTCGACTGGAAGCGGGCCTGGGTGAAGGCCGACGCCTGATCCCGACGGGGCCTCACCCACGGCTTCACCATCCGAGAGCGCGCCCCTGCTGAACGTCGAGGGCCTGCGCGTCTCGGCCGGCACGGGCGAGATCCTGCGGGGCGTGGACCTGGCCGTCGCCGCGCGGAGCGGTGACCGGCGTGGTCGGCGAATCCGGCTGCGGCAAGACCACCCTGGGCCTGGCGGTGCTGGGTCTGCTGGGGCGCACGCGGACCCTCACGGCCGGGCGCATCGAGCTGGATGGTGAGCTCATCGGCGCACCCGGGGTCGACGCCACGCCCGCGTTGCGCGGTCGCCGCATCAGCCTCGTGCCCCAGGACCCGTTCCGCTCGTTCGACCCGCTGCGGCGCCTGGGCCCGCAGGTTCGGCGCCCGCTGGAGCTCCATCGAGGGCTGGGCGCCGATGAGGCAGAGGCCAAGGTAGGCGAGCTCCTGGCGCGACTGGGCATCGAGCGATCCCGACGCTATCCTGGGGCGATATCCCCACGAGCTGTCAGGCGGCCAGCTCCAGCGCGCGACCATCGCGGCTGCGCTGTCGTGCGAGCCGCAACTGATCGTCGCCGACGAGCCCACGACCGCGCTCGACGCTCTCGTGCAGGTGCAGGTCATCGAGTCGTTCTTGCCGCTGGTACGAGACCTGGGTACGTCGGTCATCGTCATCACGCATGATCTCCGCCTGCTGGAGCGGCTGGCCGATCACATCGCGGCCATGTACGCCGGACGCATCGTCGAGTTCGGGACCGCGCAGCAGTTGCTGCGACGGCCACGACACCCCTACCCGGCAGCGCTCCTGCGGTCCTCGGTGCGAAGCGCGCAGCCGGGGGAGCGGCTGACCGTCATCGAGGGCCAGCCCCCAAGCCTGCCGGGGACGTTCCCACCCTGCGCCTTCGCTCCCCGCTGTGCTCGCGCGGACGAGATGTGCGGCCGCGTGGAGCCAGGCTACGAATGGCCGGCCGACGCAAGGCGTGGCCTGCCACCACCCCCTGGAGGCCCCGGCGTGATCGGGCCCGTCCTCGCCCCGGCACGCGCGCCGGAGCCGACGCGATGGGGCCTGCGCATCGGCATCGGCCTGTTGATCGATGCTGGCCTTGCTCGTGGTGCTCTATCCGCTGGTGTCGTCCGTCGATCCCGACGTACGAGTCGGTCGCGGGCCTGACCGAGCTCGGCGAGCCCCTCGGCCCGGGCGCGGACGGCTATCCCCTGGGCACCGACCCCCGCGGCCGGGACATGCTCGCGCGGGTCATCCAGGCCGGCGGGCTGACCATGCTCACCGCGCTGTCGGCCGTCGCTCATCGCCACCCTGGCCGGCCTCGCCGTGGGCCTGCTGGCGGCCAACACCAGGCGCTTCGCGGGCTCGGTGCTGATGCGCTTCACGGACCTGGGCCTGGCCATCCCCGGCCTGCTGCTGGCGGCAGCCATCTCGACCATCCTGGGGCGGGGCACGCTCTCGCTCATCGTGGGTCTGGCCGCGGTCTTCTGGGCACCGATCGCGCGGGTGACCTACGGCCAGGCCGTGGTCCTGCGCGAGCGGGACTACGTGGAGGCCGCGCGCGTCATGGGCGGCGGGACCACGACGGTCATGCTGCGGCACATCCTGCCCCACCTGCTGCCGGTGGTCGGCGCCTACGCCGCACTGTCGGTCGGCTGGGCCGTGCTCTTCGAGTCGGCCCTGGGCTTCCTCGGAGCCGGCGTCCAGGAGCCGCAGGCGTCGATCGGCTCGATGCTCGGTCAGCACCTCATCTACTACCGCAGCCACCCCGCTCTCATCGTCATCCCGGCCATCTTCCTGGCCGTGCTCGTCATGGCTGCCAACCTGGTGGGCGAGTCGCTGCGCACCCGCACCGAGGAGCGCTGATGGGCTGGTACATCGGCCGGCGTCTGCTGGCAGCCTTGGTCACGGTCTGGATCGTGGCCACGGCCGGATTCCTGCTGGTCGAGATCATCCCCGGCGACCCGGCCCGGCAGCTGGCCGGCCCGAGCGCCTCGGCCGAGTCGCTGGCGGCCATCCGCGAGGCCTACGGCTTCGACGATCCGCTGCCGGTCCGCTACCTGGATTCTCTGGGCCGCATGGCGCGGGGCGACCTGGGTTACAGCTTCGCCAAGGCCGAACCGGTCAGGGACGTGCTCCTGCGCTCGCTGCCGCCGACGCTGCTGCTCACCGGCCTGGCCTTCCTGGTCGAGATCCTCATCGCCATCCCGCTTGCGCTGTGGGTGGTCAGCCGCGGCGGGCTGGCCGACCGCGTGCTGGTCATCGTGGCGGGCTTCACGGCCGCCATCCCGGCCTTCCTGGTGGGCCTCCTGCTGATATACCTCTTCGCCTTCCGCTGGCGCATCTTCCCCCTGGGTGGCGCCGGCGAACCGGCTGCCTACGCGCTGCCCGTGATCACCCTGGGCATTCCCTTCGGGCTGGTGTTGGCCCGGTTGCTGCGCACGTCCCTGCTCGAGCAGCAGAGCCAGCCCTACATCACGTTCAGCTCAGCTCTCGGGGAGCGGCCGTGGTCGGTGCGCTGGCGGCATCTGCTGCCCAACGCGCTGCTGCCCCTGCTGTCGATCCTCGCGCTCGACTTCGCAGGCCTGTTCTCCAGCGTGGCCGTGGTCGAGGTGGCCTTCTCCATGCCCGGCCTCGGGGCCGACCTGCTGCTCGGCCTCAAGCGCCTCGACACCGCGCTCATCGTCGGCATCGGCATCGTGGCCGGCCTGCTCGTGGCCGTGGTGAACCTGCTGGCGGACGTGGCCGTCATCGCCATCGACCCGCGCGTCCGGCGCAGCGACTAGCCCGACCTAGCCGGACCGGTCGTGCAGCATCGCGGCCAGCAGCTCCTTCGTATAGGGCTCCCGCGGGTCCTCGAAGACCTCTTCACGCGTGCCCGTTTCCACGATCCGTCCGTCGCGCATGACCGAGACGCGATGCGCGATATGGCGGACCACCGCGAGGTCATGCGCGATGAACAGGTAGCTCAGGCCGCGCTCCGCCTGCAGGTCCATCAGCAGGTTGAGGATCTGGCCCTGGACCGAGACGTCGAGGGCGGACACCGGCTCGTCGCAGATGATGAGGTCGGGCTCCAGGGCCAGGGCCCTGGCGATGCCGACACGTTGCAGCTGCCCCCCGGAGAACGAGGACGGTCGACGGTCACCCAGGACCGGGTCGATACCGACCCGCTCCAGCAACTCGTCTGCACGGCGATGACGCTCATCGCGGTCATACAGCCGGTGGATGACCCAAGGCTCGGCCACGATGTCGCGGACCCGGAAGCGCGGGTCGACCGAGGAGAACGGGTCCTGATAGATCAGCTGCATGTGCCGCCGCATCCGACGCAACGCAGCACCCTCCAGAGCGAAGAGGTCCTCACCGCGGAACGTGGCGGTACCGGCATCGGGCTCGAGCAGCCGCAAGAGGATGCGTCCGGTGGTGGACTTGCCAGAACCCGACTCACCGACCAGGCCATGCGTCTGGCCCGCATCGACGCGGACGTCCACGTTCTGCACCGCGCGCACGACGCGCCGTTTCCTTCCCCGGCCGCTGGCGAACGCCTTGGAGAGGCCGCGCGCGTCAAGCAGTAGCTCACCCATGCGTCGCAGCGTAGCGTCCCCAGGCCGCAGACAGGCCGGGCCGGCGAGCCGACCCGGGCAGATGGGACTCCCGATACCCAACGACCCGGTTGCACGGTGCTCGATCTCTTCAGCCCGCCCAGCAAGAAGACGGGGGTCGATCGGACCTAGCCCCGATGGCAGGCCACGCGGCCGTCACCGCTGACGATCAGAGCGAGCCTGCCGCCCCTCTGTCAGGACGTCGCCGCGTCGTCGGCTTCCCCCTCCACGTCGATGGAGACGAGGCGAAGGTCGGTCGGCTCGTCGGTCTCGGTGAGATGGAGTACGGCACCCTCGGCTGGCGTGCCAGTGGCGTGCTGTTCCCAGTGGAAGCGGAGGGCGTCCTCGGAGACGCGGGCCAGCGCTCCGGCCTCGAGATAGACCGAGGTGACGCGAGCGGCCCCGGCCCCCGCGGCTTCTTCCACGACGATGTCCAGGATGCGGTCGACGATGCCGGCTTCGTGCACGTGTACCTCCGAGAGCGGATGGATGGGGCCGGGCAGGGGCCCTTGTCAGCCGAGAGTCTCGCTGATTGACACCCGGATCGCCTCTGCCGCTGCCCGAGGCGAGGGCCTCAGGCGGGCACCGCCGCCTTGCCCTCGATCAGGGCCATGGCCCTGTCCACCACCTCGGGCACCGCCGCCTCCACGAGCTCGGTCATACCTCCGCCTACGGTCCAGTAGTCCCCCGCCTCGACGGCCACGATGACCAGGTCAGCCGGCACCTCCAGGCCAAGAGCACGGGCCACATCGAGCGTCTCCAGGATCCCGATGTAGTGAGGCGAGGAGCCTCGAGGACCATCGAGGTCGCTCTCCTTCAGCTCAAGCACCGTGCCCGGGTCAGCCGCCCCGGTGACGACTGAATCGATGATGATGAGCCTGGAAGCCCCCACGACCGCGTCGAGCAGGTACATGCCGGTCAGGGCAGTCTCCACGAGCTCGACCCTCCCGACCCGTGGGAGTGCGAAGGCGCGCACCGTCAACGCCGGGTCGACCGCGTCCTTCGGATCGGCCGGCGTTCCGGCGAGAGCGAGACGTCCGATGAGCGCGCGAGCCGCGACGATGCCCACGCCATCATCCGAGATCAGCTCGTTGCCCAGGCACAGTACCCGGGTAGACCCACCGACGGCACCGCTCCGCTCGGCGGTGCCGTTACTCGCGGTGGAGACTTCCATCGGAGTCGCGGCGGAGCAACGAGACTGGCTCGCCGTCCGAGCCCCGCACCGCCACGATCAGCGGCATGCTCCCAGGAAGGGAGTGAGTGGCACAGGCATGGCAGGGGTCGTACGCACGGAAGGCCATCTCCACCTTGTTGAGGATGCCCTCGGACACCGTCCCCTTCGAGATCAGCCCCTCTGCCGCCTTCTGCACGCTCATCGCGATGCGCGCCGAATTGTTCTGAGTTGCGACGATCAGGTTGGCCTTCTCGATGATGCCGCGAGAGTCGGTGACGTAGTGATGGAAGAGTGTGCCGCGAGGCGCTTCCACCACCCCGACACCCTCGTGCGGCGTCTTGGTGGGCAGGGTACGAACCTCCGGGTCGACGAGCTCCGGGTCGTCAGCCAGCTCCTTGAGGCGCTCCGCCGCGTAGAGCAGTTCCACGACCCGGGCCCAGTGGTTGGCCAGGGTATGGTGCACCGGCTTGCCGCCGAGCGTGGAGTACATCTCCTCGTACGCCTCCTGGGCCAGCGGAGTGGCCATGGCGTCAGCGGCATTCAGCCGGGCCAGAGGTGCGACCGAGTAGATGCCGCTCTCAGGACCTTCGGTGAAGCCGTTCCAGCCCACCGGCTTGAGGTAGCAGAACTTGGTGTATGACCAGGGCTCGACATGCTCCGCCACGATGTCGAGGTAGTCGGCGGCGTCGAAGGTCCTCCATTCGCTACCCTCGGGACTGACCACGCGGATGCGCCCGTCGTAGAAGTTGGGCCGCACCTGCTCGTCCATGAGTCCCATGTAGTAGGTGCGGTGGGTATAGGCGTCGGAGACGATCAGGTCGACGTATGCCGGGTTGGCCAGCACGACCGAGTGGAAGAGGTCCAGGGTAAAGCGAGCGAAATCCACCGCATCCGCGGCCGTCTCCTTGATCTGTGCCTGGTCCTCCGCCGTGACGCGCTTGGCGACGCCCCCCGGCAGCCCGAGGACAGGGTGGATGACCTTCCCGCCCGTCATGGAGATGATCTCCCGCAGGCGGCGTCGCATGGAGATCACCTTCAGCCCGGCCTCTTCGCCCACGGTGGCGATGACGCCGAGGACGTTGCGTTGGGCGGCTGGCGCCTCCGGGCCCACGACGAAGTCGGGACCGCCGAGGAAGTAGAAGTGCAGCGCGTGGTCCTCGACCATGAATGCCGAGTAGACGAGCTCGCGAATCTTCTTGGCCGCCGGCGGTGGCTCTACCTGGTAGAGCGCGTCGAGCGCCTTGGTGGCCGCCATGTGATGCGCCGTCGGGCAGACACCGCAGATGCGGGAGGTGATCTGGGGCATGTCCTCGGCAGGGCGGCCCTGGGCGAACTTCTCGAACCCACGCAACTCCGGGACCTGGAAGTAGGCACGATCCACGTCCCCCGCCTCGTCGAGGAAGATGTCGATCTTGCCGTGCCCTTCGAGGCGGGTGATGGGATCGATGGTGATGCGGCGTCGGGCGTAGGCAGTCTGGGCCCCCTGGGAACCTCGCTGCCATGCTTCCTGGGTGGTCATCTCATCGGGCATGTCTCTGGGCTCCTCAGGCGTCGACGGGAGTCATCTTGCGCCGGCGCAGCAGTGAACTGGCCAGGCCATAGCGGTAGAACGTGCCGATGGGGTCAGGGATGCTGTCGAGGGCGGAGTCGATATCCTCGTCCTCGAGGGCCGAGAGCATCGAAGCCACGGCCGACAGGTACTTGCCACCCTGGTCGTGCACCCTGCTGGTGGGACCGAAGCAGCCGGTACAGGGCATGTTCCCGTTGATGCACAGCTGGCCGCAGCCCGCCCTGGTGGCCGGTCCCATGCACAACAAACCCTGGGCCAGCAGGCAGGTCTCCTCGTCGATGAGGACCTCGTGGGGACGCAGGAAGCGCTCCAGGCTCAGGTCCTGCGGCTTGGACTCGAGGCGGGGGCACTCCTCGCACAGGGAGATGTCTGGCGTCAGGACCGTCCCCGCGGGCGGCAGGTCGCCGCTCAGCAGCGTCTGGACCGCATCGGCGATGACGTTCGGCGTGGGCGCGCAGCCCGGGATGTAGTAGTCCACCGACGTGACCTGGTCGAGGACCTGGACCGTTTGGTAGAAGCCGGGGAGGGTCAGCGTACTCGCCGTTGTGCGGCGTCTTGACCGACGGCAGGACGCCGTCCGGATTGTCGGTCGACGACGTTGTCGAGGTAGACGGCCTGGAAGATGTCATCCCGGTCCCACAGGTTGGCGAGGGCAGGGATGCCACCGAGATGGGCGCAGGAGCCGAAGGCCACCAGCACCTTCGATTTCCGCCGCAGCAGGTGGGCCATCTCCTCCTGCTCGGTGGTGCGGATGGAGCCGTTCACGAAGGCGGCCAGGATGGACCCGTCCTCCATGGCCTCCACATCGGCCTTCTTGAAGTCAAGTGCCACCGGCCAGAAGACGATGTCGACCGCGGCGACCACGTCGAGGATCTGCTCGGCGAGGTCAACGATGGCCTCTTCGCAGCCCCCGCATGAGGAGCACCAGTAGAAGGCGACCTTCGGCTTGTCGCTCATGCCGTCACCTCCGCCAGCTCTGCGACTTCGGAGAACTCCTCGGCCGGCACTTCCACGTGCAGCGGCCCGAGCTCGTTCAGGTGCTCCACCATGTCGTTCATCACGTCGCGCAGCTTGTCGGCCTCGGCGGCGGAGATCCACTCGAGGCGGATGCGTTCCTCCTCGATGCCCATGCCCACCAGGACCCGCTTCAGCAGCCGGAAGCGGCGCGCCGCCTTGTGGTTGCCCGACTGGTAGTGGCAGTCGCCGAAGTGGCAGCCGCCGATGAGCACGCCGTCGGCACCGTTGGCGAACGCTTCCATGACGAACTGGGGGTCGACCCGGCCGGAGCACATCACCCGGATGACCCGCGCGTTCGGTGCGTACTTCATGCGCGAGGTGCCGGCCAGGTCGGCCGCCAGGTAGGTGCACCAGTTGCAGAAGAAGGCGACGATCTTCGGCTCCCAGCCGGCGCCGTCCTGCGGCACTGCGTTCGGTTCAGACATGTGCCAGCACCCCCAGGATCTCCTCGTAGATCTCTTCGTCCTCGAACAGGTTCTGCCGGATCGATCCGGACGGGCAGGCGGCGACGCAGACGCCACAGCCCTTGCAGAGCACCGGGTTGATCTCCGCCTTCTCGTCCACCCGGGTGATGGCCGTGTAGGGGCAGAGCGGGATGCAGGTCTTGCAGCCCGAGCATTCCTCCGTCACCACGTACGCGGTGTTGGGCTCCATCTCGACATAGCCACGGTCGATCAGGGCCAGCGCCTCGGAGGCGGCGGCCCCGGCCTGGGCCACGGTGTCGGGGATGTCCTTGGGCCCCTGGCAGGCGCCGGCGAGGAAGATGCCGTCCGTGAACGTGCTCACCGGAGCGAGCTTCGGGTGGCGCTCCATGAAGAAGCCGCCCGAGGCGCAGGTGATGTTGAAGGTGCGGCGAACGTCCTCGGCGTCGGCCTGCGGCTCCAGGCCGGTCGCCAGGACCAGCATGTCGACGGGGATCTTGCGCACCCGGCCGAGCAGCGTGTCCTCCGCCTGAAGGATCACCCTCCCGGTGTCACCGTCCTCCGGGTACACGTCGCGCTACCTTGCCCCGGATGAAGTGGACCCCCTCCTCGGCGACCCGGTTGTAGAACTCCTCCATGCCCTTCCCGGCCGCGCGGATGTCGATGTAGAAGTTGTAGATCTCCGCCCCGGTCTTCTCCTTGACCAGGTGCGCCAGCTTCAGGGAGTACATGCAGCAGACACGGGAGCAGTACTCGTTGGTGTTGACGTCGCGACTGCCGATGCAGTGGACGATCCCCACCGTCTTCGGCGTCCGGCCGTCGCGCAAGGTAACGTGCCCCTCGGTCGGACCCGACGAGTTCACCAGCCGCTCCAGCTCCAGGGCGGTGTAGACCTCTGGGTAGGCTCCGTAGCCGTACGTCGGGAGTCCGCTTCGGGTCGAAGGTCTTGAAGCCGGTGGCGAGGATGACCGCGCCGACCTCGACCGTGTCGAACGTCTCCGTCTGCGTGAAGTCGATGGCGTTGCGGTCGGCGCAGACCTCCACGCAGGTCTTCTTGCAGCGACCGCTCTTGAATTCGATGCAGGCCTCCTGGTCGATGACCACCAACGGCGGCACGGCCTGGGGGAAGGGGATGTAGACCGGCTTGCGCATGCTCAGGCCGAGGTTGAACTCGTCGGGGGTCTTGCCCACCTTGTAGACGCAGGCGTCGATGCACTCGAGACAGCCGACGCAGGCGTCCTCGACGATGAAGCGCGGCTTGTGGCGCACGGTCACCGTGTAGTTGCCCACGTAGCCGTCGACGTTGTCGACCTCGGCCATCGTCCACAGCGTGATGTTGGGGTTGGAGCGCACCTCGGTCATCTTCGGAGTGAGGATGCAGGCGGCGCAGTCGAGCGTCGGGAAGGTCTTGTCGAACTGGGCCATGTGCCCGCCGATCGATGGCTCCCGTTCGACGAGGTAGACATGCTTGCCGGCGTTGGCCATGGTCAGGGCGGCGTGGATGCCGGCGATGCCGCCGCCCACGACCATCACCGCCGGCGTGACATCGACCCGCTGCCGCTCGAGCGGCTTGTGGAAGCGCACGCGGTGGACGGCGGCGCGGATGAGGTCCTTGGCCTTGAAGGTCGCCTCGTTCATGTCGATGTGGACCCAGGCATCCTGCTCCCGGATGTTCACCATCTGGAAGAAGTAGGGGTTGAGGCCGCCCTCCGATGTGGCTCGGCGGAAGGTGGTCTCGTGGAGGCTGGGCGAGCAGGAGGCGACGACGACCCGGTCGAGGCCATTGGCCTTGATGTCCTCCTTGATGAGCTCCTGGCCGGGGTCGGAGCACATGTACTTGTAGCCCCGGGCCACCGCCACGCCGGGGAGGCCCTCGGCGAACTGGCGCACCGCTTCCACGTCGACCGTAGCGG
This sequence comes from uncultured Chloroflexia bacterium, assembly GCA_963712745.1. Taxonomy (GTDB): domain Bacteria; phylum Chloroflexota; class Limnocylindria; order Limnocylindrales; family CSP1-4; genus JAFMJV01. The sequence continues at coordinate 171,519 of CAVQJC010000006.1, forward strand.
CGATGTTGGTGCCGCAGTGGCAGACGTAGACCCCGATCTTCGGCTGGCCGTTACCGTTCGTGTCGGCCCGGTTCATGTGCCGCTCCTCTGCGCTGCGCCGATCGTCTCTTCCACGACCGTGGTCTCTTCCACGACCGTGGTCTCTTCCACGCCCATGGTCTCTTCCACTAGCTCCACGATGTCCCGGATGACGAGCGATCCTTCCAGCTCTGTGGTCTTGAGAGCATCACGGAACATGACGAGGTCCTTGGGGCAAGCCACGACCATGGTGGTGACCCCCTGAAGGCCGGCAGCCTCGCGGACGCGGCTCTCGGCCGGTCGCTCACCGCCGGACGCGGTGTCCTCCATCCAGATCCGCCCGCCACCGGCCCCGCAGCAGTACGCGGACGAGCGGTTGCGCGGCATCTCCACCAGCTCGAGCCCCAGCTGCTTCAGGACGCTGCGCGGGGCCTCGTAGACGCCTCCATAGCGGCCTAGGTAGCACGGGTCGTGGTAGGTGACCCGGGCGCCGGGGTTCGGGGAGAAGGCGAGGCGGCCCGACGAGATGAGCTCGTCGAGGACCTCGGTGTAGTGCTTGACCTGCCCATCCAGCCCGTATTCATGCTTGAGGACGAAGTAGGTATGCGGGTCCGTCGTCACGATGGTCTTGAACTGCGATGACTCGAGGGCCGCCGAGTTCTTGTCCTTCAGCATCTCGAAGAGGCCTTCTTCGCCGAGGCGGCGGATGTCGTTGCCGGCGTTCTGCTCGGCGTCGTAGAGGATCCCGAAGTCCAGGGCCGCTCGATCGAAGACGCGGGCTGCTGCTCGAGTGACCTCCTGGACCCGAGGGTCGAACGACGCGTAGTCGCCGACGTACCAGAGGTACTCGACAGGCTCCTTGCGGGCGTCGCGGACCTCGAAATCCAGGTCCCGCGTCCACTTGGGCCGACTGCGCGGCGACTGGCCGAACGAGTTGCCATAACGGGTCATGCCCATGAGCATGTCCTGGACCCCGGTCCCGACGGCCCCCTCGCCCATCAGATGCCGCCGCATCTGGACGATGAGTGGGACGTGTTCGTTGAAGACGGGGCAACGCTCCATGCAGGCCATGCACGTCGTGCAGGACCAGATGGCCTCAGGGCCTACCGTATCGATGAGACTCCCCTTCCCGTCACCGTCCGCCGCAGCGAGGACCATCCGCCTGACGTCATGGATAAGGTCCCGGGGCGAGAGCACCCGCACCGGAGGCGAACGCCGGACAGGCCCGGTCGCAGCGACCACACTCGGCACAGGCGAGGCCGTTGAACAACTCCCGCCAGGTGAAGTCCTCCAGTCGTGCGGCTCCCTCTGATGGCAGCGGCGTCATCGCCAGGGTCCAGGGAGGCAGTGAAGACGTTGAACGGCGAGGCCAACAAATGGAGGTGCTTGGAGTACGGCAGGTAGGCCAGGAAGCCCAGCACTGCGAGCATGTGCACCCACCACATCGACAGATACAGCGACTCGGCAGTCGCTGTAGAGATGCCGCCGAGCCACGAACCGATCAACTCACCGATCGGGCTCCCGCTCACGGCCTCCGGTTCGGCGGCGGCCTTCGCCCCCTGGCCGACGAGGAAGGTCACCATGAGGAGCGCGATGAGCACGAGGATGAACCCGGCGTCCCGAGACAGCGTCAGTCGCGGCGGCGGGAAAGCGAACCGGCGAACGGCCACTCCGGCTAGTGCGACCAGGGTGGCCACGCTCAGCAACTCCATGGGGAAGGTGATCCATGGCACTTCGTCGGCGTACGGGATCGGCAGGAACGGGAACAGGCCCCGGAGGAGATTCCAGGCGAAGCTGCCCGCGTAGAAGATGAAGGTCCAGAAGATGATGAGGTGGGCCAGCCCCATCCCGAGGTTATCGAACATGCGGCGCTGGCCCGCCACGTTGACCACGACGTTCCAGAGCCGGCGCGGGGCCTGATCCCAGCGCGGTTCAGCCCTCCCTCGGCCGACCGTGGTCAGGATCATGTAGGCCCGCCGCCCGAAGATGACGCCAACCACCAAGGTGATCGCCCACAGGTAGACGAAGCCGGGGATGCCGAGGTAGGTCGTCGTGGTCGGATCCGGCATCGGTGCTACCCCTTCCGCTTCCTGACCGCCTCCGCCAGCGCCTCCAGGACGTCGGTGGCATCCTCGACGTAGCCGTAGTGCGCGACCGAGAAGATGGGGGCATCAGGGTCGGTGTTGACGGCGATGATCGAGATCGGCGTCTCGCATGCCCTCGACGTGCTCGGGAGCGCCGCTGATGCCTGCCGCGACGTACAGTCGCGGTTTCACGGTCACGCCGGACTTCCCGACCTGGCGCGCGAGTGGGAGCCACGCCTGGTCGATCACCGGCCGCGAGCCACAGACGGCCCCGCCCAGCACATCGGCCAACTCCTGGGCGACTTCGAGATTGGCCTCCATGCCGATGCCTCGGCCTACCGAGACGAGGACATCCTGTTGGGCGATGTCGACGTCGCCGACCTCTGGGGCTTCGAACTCGAGCAGGCGTACGCGGGAGTCATCGGCCAGCTCGACCGACACATCCTCCACCACAGGCTCGGTGGTACCTCGGCCTGCATCGGGTGGTCTCGTCCCGGGCATGACAGCGAACACCGTGGGCGCGGACTCGGCCGTCACCGTCACGGCCATCTTCCCGCCGTACAGCAGGCTGGTGGCCTGTAGCACACCGTCGACCACCGCGACGTCCTGGCAGAAGTTGACGAATGGGGCCTCGAGTCGCCCAGGCAGCAGCCCGAGCAGGTCCCAGCTGACGTTCGTGGCCGGTACCAGGAGTGCTGCAGGGGTGCGGTCTGCAGCCAGCGAGGCGAGCGCGCGGCTGGTCTGTTCGCCGGTGGCATCGGCGAGGACGGCATGGTCGACGTAGAGGACCGCATCGGCCACGCCCAGTGACGCGGACAACTCTCGTATCCCGTGGCCGAGCAACGTGGCCTCGAGACGCACGCCAAGCGAATCGGCCAGCTCGCGCCCGAGCGCCAGGGTCTCGTATGTGACGTCCGAGATCTCACCCTTCCAGTGATCGACCACCACCCATACGTTGCCTGTCATGTGCATCTCCATCAGAGCAGACCCCGGTCAGCCAGGAGGTCGGCGACCTTCTCGGCCACGTCCGGCACCGATCCCTCGAGCATCTCTGCATGCCCGGTCACGGTGGGCTTGGCCATGGCCGTGACCCGGACCGCATCCGCTGACTGTTGCGCTCACGGCTGTGGCGTCCTCGATGCCCCCCGAAGCCATGGCGGCTCGGACCTTGGCGATCGGGACATAGCGCGGTGGCTTCTCACAGCCCTGGACGCCGATGAAGGCAGGAAGGGCGATCTCGAAGCGTCCCATCACGCCGCCGGCGTATTCCTTGGACGCGACGGCCACCCCGGCGCCGGGTGCGACCGCGATGCGACTGACCAGGCCCAGGTATGGCAGGTCGAGCGCCGAGGCGAGGAGCGGCGCCGTGAACCCGTCGAGATCGTCGATGGCCTGGCAGCCGCTGAGCACCATGTCCGCTGGGAGCGACATCGGGGATGCTGGGGAGCGTGGCGGCCAGCGTGGCGGCCAGGGAGCGGGAGCCCGCGCCGTCGGCGGCCCCCGAGACTTTGACTACGCGGTCGGCGCCCTTGGCCAGCGCGGTATAGAGCACGTCATCGACCTCGGGCGCTTCCGGCGCCACCACGGTCACGTTCGCCTCCAGGCGATCCTTCAGGAGCAGCGCCTGCTCCAGGGCATAGTCGTCGCGCTCGTTGACGATGAACCGCAGGTACTCCTGGTCGAGCGAGGTGCCGTCACCGGCGACCTCCAGCTCCTCCACGATGTCGGGCACCATCTTCATCAGGACTAGGATCTTCATGGCGCCAGCACTTCCTCCTTGCGCGGCCTTGCCTCGGATCTTGGTCGGTCAGTCATCTAGTGCCTCGGCGACCAGCTCCATCACGTCCCGTACTACCATGCGGTCGTCGTACCCAAGCACCTTCAGGGAGTCCTCGAAGCGGGGAACCTCGTAGGGGCAGGACACCGCCAGCACGTCCGCGCCTGTGGCGATGGCCTCTGCCACCCGGCGGTCGGACAGACGAGGATGTCCCTTGGCCTTGTAGTGGGTGTCGAGCCACATCCCGCCACCGCCACCACCGCAGCAGATGGTGTCGTCCCGGTTGTGGGTCATCTCGACGAGGCTCACGCCGGGCAGGGCCTCTAGGATGCGGCGCGGCTCATCGTGCATGTGGTTGTGCCGGCCAAGCACGCAGGAGTCGTGGTACGTGATCCGGTACCCGAGCTCCCGGGTAAGGCGCGGCTTGAGGGCGTCGAGATGGTTCGCCAGGAACGGTGTGGTGTGGTGCACGGGGCGATCCAGCCCGAGGGCCGGATACACGTAGCTGAAGGCATCGAAGGCGTGCGGATCCGAGGTGAGCAGCGAAGCGTACGCGTACTTCCCGAAGGTGGCCATGTTCTGTTCCCGCAGGGTGTCGAACAGGCCTCGCTCGCCCGCCAGGCGGGCACACTCCCCGGCGCACTTCTCCTCGGCCCCCAGGATGGCGAAGTCGATCCCGAGGGTAGCCAGGACCCGTGCGGTGGCCCGTGCGTTGTCCTGGCCGCGCGGGTAATACGCGGCGTAGCACTCGACGACCCACAGCACGTCGACTGGCCGACCCAGGTCGCGCAGGATAGGGACCGGCACCTCCGCGCTTTCTGTCCAGGCCGCCCTCTTGCGCGGCGATTCACCCATCGGGTTGCCGTAGCGCATCGTGTTCGAGAGCGCGCTCTGCAACTCCGCGGGCACCTCGGGGAGCTGGATCAGCAACTGCTCCTTGACCACGGGTAGGAGGACATCGGTGAGGTGGAGACCACGAGGGCACTTGGCCCAGCAGTCATAGCAGGTGACGCAGCTGAGCAGGTCGTCGCTGTTGATCACCTCGTCGATGAAGCCCTCCCGCAGCATGCCGATGAGGCGGCGCGGGGTGAAGTGCATCACGTCGCCATAGGGGCATGCGCCGGCGCAGGTCCCACACTGGATGCAGCTCAGCAGCGGCCGGCCCTCGGGCGAGGAGAGGAGACCGTCGAGCGTGAGGTCCGGGGTCTCAAGCATGGTCGCCGTTGCCATCGGTCGCTCCCCACTGTTCATCGATCTGGGCCGGCCGCCGCTCACGCGGGCTTGATGACCGTCCCGTTCTATCAGGGCGAACCTGCCGATCCGTTCTCGACCGACCAGGGCGCCGGTTGCGGTAACTTGGATTGCGCGGGGGGGAACGTATCGAGTCTCAGTGGCGCTGCACGGCTGCAAACAGTGCCGATAGGACCTCGTGGCCCGGGCCGAAGGCAACGGGAAGGTCGATCCGCCCATGATGGCCGCCGGAACCGATCGATCGGACTCGCCACATGAAACGTCGCCACCACGGTTGGCACCCTCACCGGGGTTGGCATCCTCATCAGGCTCCGTCGCGTCGTCGGCGTATAGTGGAGCGAGGTCGTCGACATGGCTGTCCTCGACGACGCGACGGGGGTACTGGGCCGCATCGCGTATGCGTGGCCCGACATCACCAGAGGGGGGTCCGTGAATGCATGAAGCCGGCGTGACCGAACGCATCCTGGAGATCGTCCTCCAGCACGCGAAGGAAGCCCACGCCACACGGGTGACCGACGTCTACCTGGAGGTGGGCGAGGAGTCGGGTATCGACACCGACTCCGTCGAGCTCCACTGGCCGCTCCTCGCGGAAGGCTCCGTGGCCGAGGGCTCGATCCTGCACTTCGACACCAAGGAGGATGAGCCGTTCTCCTTCCGACTGACCAGCATCGAGGTCGACGAGGCAGTCGTCGCCGGCTGACACGACTGGGCGCGTCTCCCCTGCGCCCGGCTGAAGGACCGCAGAAGCAGCCCCTCGGGCCGGCCCGCGGGGCTCGTCCATGCCTAGGGTTCGGACTCCCTGGGCAGCGGCACGAAACGAACCGCATCGAACGCCACGCGCCGGCCGAGCGAGCCACTCTCGCCGGTCTTGTCGATGAGCTGGACGACCGAGGTCGGGGTCAGCTGGTGGACGCCCAGGCCGACCCAGCGGCCAGCACCCTTCTGCTGGTCACGGGTCCTCCTGACCCAGCCGTCGGGTGTCCTGATCTTGTAGGTGGCGCTGCGAGTGGCAGCGTCCTGGCGTGGGATGTGGGCGAGGACCTGGTAGCGGCCGGCCGGCAGCTCCGGCCTCCAGACGGCATACCGCTCCCGAGTCCCGACCCTCGTGGGCGCCCAGAAGTGATGATCGGCGTAGCCGCTGGTCGCCTGTCGCCAGCCCGATCCGTAGCGGCGGAACCCTGGGTCGAGATCGTCGACATAGACCGTCACCGGCTCCGGAGCGCAGCGCTCTGCGAGCGCGCCCGCGTCGAGCCGTCCTCCACTCACGGTCAGTCCCGCCAGCGAGTCCGTGGCCGCAGCGGTCTCGATGAGCCGCGCGTGGATCTGACGCGCCGTCAGGGCCGGGTCGAGGCTGGCACACAGGGCCGCGGCTCCACTGACGTGAGCCGCGGCCATGCTGGTGCCGGTGTAGCCGGCGTAGCCCTCGACCCCATCGGGGTGAGTGCTGCTGATGCCCGTGCCCGGCGCGCCCAGGTCCACGCCCGCTGCACCCCAGTCCGAGTCGGGACGCCGAGCTCCGTCCGGCTGCAGGTTGGCCACGGCCATGAGGCAGTCCCAGCCGCGGTCGCTGCCGTCGGCACGTGTGGCACAGCGGTAGGCCGCCGGATACACGGGCGCGCGGTCGATATCCCGGCCCTCGTTCCCGGCCGCGGCCACGAACAGGATGTCGGCATCGCCGGCACGGGCGATGGCGTCGGCAAGCGCCTCACTGTGGCCACCTCCGCTCCAGCTGTTGTTGGTGGCCACGACACGCAGGCCGTGACGCAGCTTGAGGTCGGTGATGTAGTCGAGCGCCGCGATCGCGTCGCTGATGTACCCACCGCCGGGGCCCATGAACCTGGCCGGGATGAGCGTCACGCGCCAGCTCACGCCGGCCACACCGCGGCCGTTGCCGCCTCGAGCGCCGATGGTGCCCGCCACGTGAGTTCCGTGATCGTCGGCCGCACCGTGGTAGACGGTGGCGTCGCCGCCGAGGAAGTCCCAGCCATGGATGTCGTCGATGTAGCCGTTGCCATCGTCGTCGCGTCCGTTGACGGACTCCCATGGGTTGGTCCAGACGTTCGGCTCGAGGTCCGGGTGCGTGATCTTGACACCCTCGTCGACGATGCCCACGTGGACCCCGGCCGAGCCGATGCGACCGTCCGCCCAGGCTTCGCCGGCGCCTGTACCGAAGGCGTTGGCGTGCGGCACGGTCCCGTCGCCGTACATGCCCCAGAGATCGCCCCTGGCGTACCACGGGTCGTCGGCGGTAGCCGCCGGCCACACCCGGTAGTCCGGCTCCACCCATGCGACGCCCCGGCGTGCGCCGATGCTCAAGAGGGCGGAACCCACGGAGGTACCGCGCACCAGGCGCACCACCGCCGTGTCCTCCGCCAGGGGCGAGACCGGTCGCCCGGCCGAGGTGCCGGCGGCTGAGACGGCGAGCTTCCTCTTCGCCTTGGAGGCTCCGGCCTTGAACCCGACGATGACGCGATCGGGAGCGTGTGGTCGGGCCAGGGCCCTGGCCACGCCGGCGTCGTCAGCGCTGGCCACAGCGGCTGCTGCCACCGGGGCAGCCAAGGCGACCAGCAGGAGTCCGGCCAGGAAGGGACGGCGAGCGTGCGGCCGCGTGGCAGACGTGTCCATGACCCAAACGGTACGCAGCGGCCCTTATGCGCCGGTTCACCCGGCTGTGGATAGCGAGCCGGGGCGCGTGCACCCCTGCAGCGTCGGCCGAGATGGCCTAGCGTCAGGGCATGGCACATCTCGCCGACGCAGCGCACCCGGGGATCGTGGCCCGCGCCCTCGGCGGCGCCGTCCGCGGTTTCAAACGTGTGCTCATGCGCGTCATCATGCAACCCACGTTCCGGCTCGAAGATGACCTCGCTGCCCGGCCCGGGGTCGTCCACGCCGCGCCCGTGTCGCCCCGTCGCATCGAGATCGTCCGGGAGTCGATGGAGGTCGAGGGATTGCACCGGCCCATGCCGGGCTTCCCACGCTCCATGCCACACGTGCTCTCGAGCGCCCGCAACATCGCCGCCTCGCTGCGGGAGGTCGACGACAACCCGGCCGACCCGCGCACCACGATGGATGAGCAGGAGCGCGCAGCGTTCGAGACCTTCATGCGCGCGGTCGGCGTCGATACGTATGGCTACACCAAGGTGCCGCCGGAGCTCGTCTTCGAGGGCAAGGCCGTGCTCCACCCCAACGCCGTCGTGCTCGCGATGGAGATGGACAAGGCGCGCATGGACCACGCGCCCAGCCCGGACACGGCGGTGATGGTCCACGAGACGTACAACGAGCTGGGCATCGCCGCCAACCGCATCGCGCGCCACCTGCGCGAGCTCGGCTACTCCGCCCAGGCCAGCCACCCGCTCGGCGGGTTGACGCTCTACCCACCCCTGGCCGAGGCCGCCGGGCTCGGCCGCCAGGGCATGCACGGCCTGCTCATCACACCCGAGTTCGGCCCACGCGTGCGCCTCGCGGCCGTGTTCACGAGCATCGAGGACCTGCCCGACACGGGCACCGACGAGCACGACTGGATCGACGACTTCTGCCGGGAGTGCACCAAGTGCGTGCGCCGCTGCCCACCTGCGGCCATCCGCTCCGAGCCGCTCCGTCACGAGGGCGGACGCGTCAGCTGCGTCGACCCCGAACGTTGCCTGCCCTACTTCGTGCGCAACAACGGCTGCTCCATCTGTATCGCTGTCTGTCCCTTCCACCTGCGCGACTACGGATGGCTCCGCGAGCGCTGGCAGCGGCATGGCCGGCACGCGAGCGCCCTGCGCGAGAACCCGCCGGGCAACTTCCCGGAGCACCTGCGCCAGGGCCCGCCGTTGTCATAGGCTTCTGGCCCATGGCGAGCTACACAGTGATGTCCTGGCGGGGCATCCCCTCACAGGTCAAGGTCAGCGACGAGACGGGCACCACGGTGAGCAGGCAGCTGCCCCCATTCTTCCAACAGCAGATCGACCGGGTGGCCATGACCGAAGGGATCATCGAGTCGGACGAGTATCTGGAGGCCTGGGCCTGGTCGGACGAGCGGACCCGCGAAGGCTCGGCCGAGGACGTGGCGTCGGTCCTTGTCGACGAACTCGCGGACGAGTGGAGGCGGGCGAACCCGTCGGCCTAGCCTCGTTCGAGATCGCCGGATACCACGATCTCGTCGGCGCCCATCGACACCGACCGGGCCACGAACCGGAGCTGAGTCCCGTCGCCCAGCTCGACCGAAGCCGGCAGCAGCGTCACCGCCTGCTCCCCTGCCCCGCCATCGGGCAGATGGTCGAAGAACCGTCTGCAGGCGCCCTCGGCGAAGAGGCTAGTCTCCACGCCCTGCTCGCCGCTCGCGATCACGGTCCCACTCTCGGCGTCGACGGTGAGTGCGTCATCGATCCAGCAGGTGCCGTTGGGGATGTCCAGCGGTCCGGCGAAGACGAGCGTCGTGCGCAGCCGCGCCTCGGCGGGGAACCACTCGAGGTCCACGCTCGATGCGATGCCCGGGGTGGTCGGCGCTTCGGCCAGCATGCGGTCGGCGCCGGCCTCCAGGAAGGCCCGGTCGAAACGGGCGGTCCACTGGTGTCCTGGCTCCAGACAGGCCGCGGCGATGCCTCCGCCGGTACCTGCGTGTCCGGCCCGCACATCGATGCGCCCGGGGCTCTCGCGGTCCATGGTCGGCTGTGGGAACAACGCCGTACGCGCCGAGACAGCCGATCCGACGGCGGACTCGAGGGCGTCGAGCTCGGCCTCTATGAGCACGCCGGCGACCACCTCCAGGCAGACGTCGGCCGGCTCGCCGGGGGCGGACGCGGCGGGCCCTGCCACCGACAGCAAGGCCAGCGCGAGGCTCCCGCTCAGCGCCAGCCCTGGGATCGGCCAGCGGCTCATCCAGGCACCGGGACCGTGACCACCCGACCACCGAAGCCGTTGGCCTGGTCCCGACCCTCCACGGTGACCTCGTCGATGCCGGCGGGGACGTGGAGCCCGCGCTGGGTCCGCGTGAACGGCTGCTCGGAGGCATGGTCGTGCATCAACGTGTGCGTCCCGAGCACGTTGCCCTCCGGGTCGAGGACCCGCCAGCCATCGGCATACCGCTCCGGCGTGTCGTAGGGCGATGACATCGTCACGGCCACGTCGTAGGTGCGCTCGCCGGCCGGCCGCAGCTCGACCGCCAGCACGTCGGGGAATCGGTCGGAAGCGGGTGAAGCGGGTTCCGGAGCCATATCCACCATGACCTCCTCCAGCGCGGCGCAAGCGCCCAGCGCGAGCACGAGGAGCGCTCCCAGCGACAGACGCAGCAGGACACGCATGAGGCGCACATCGTACGGTGTGGGCACAAGTCAACGACACCCCCAATATCGGAGGCTCGAACGATGAGCAGCGAGATCCCTTCCGGCGTCAGGGTCGAGACCGTCTATCTGGTCGAGGCGCAGTACACGCCCGACGCGGCCGAGAAGCGACCGGCTGTCCGCATCGAGCACCTTACGCGCGTAGCCGAGCTGCGCCGAGCCGGCACCATCATCGAGGCCGGCGCCTATGCCGACGCCCTGACATCCTCGGTCCTGCTGGTCCAGGCCGAGGACGAGGCCGCGGCTCGGGCCATCGCCGAGGCCGACGTCTACGTCAAGGCCGGCGTCTGGAGTGGCATCACCGCCCGCCCCTTCGGGCGTGTCGTCACGGACTCCTAGTCGCCACCCGTTGGCGTCCGCTCAGGCGGCGGCATCCAGAGCGGGTCGCACCGGCGGGTAGTGCTCGAGGCGGAATCGCTGCCGGGCCCGGCTCGGCAGTGCGCCGGTCCGGTACTCGACCGGCTTGCCGTGCACGTTGGGCTCGGGCGGCCGGTCCTCGGCCATGTCCGCGGCCAGCTCGCGAAAGTAGCTGTCGCCAGTCATGCGGCTGAGCAGGCGCAGCTGCCAGATGTGGATCTGGTGGTACTTGTAGTGGTTCGTGCGGCTGCGCAGGCCATAGATGCTCACGCGGCCCTCACGCCGGTACTCGTCGGCGCGGTCCCGCATCGTGGTCAGCGCCCCCTCAAGAAGCTGGCGTGCCTCGACCGAACGTGTGTGCTGCCAGTACTCGTAGAGACCGTTGAGCGAGTGCAGGTGGGCGTTGAGCACATGGTCGGGCCGCGCATTGGGGTAGTGCTCCAGCCAGAGGTAGCCGCCGTCGGCGACGTAGGCGATCCAGGGTCGCCCCTCTCCACCCTGTCGCCGGCCCAGTCGCTGGTAGCTGCGGAAGATGGACTCGGCCGCCTCGAGATGCGCAGGGTCGCCGGTCACACGATGGAGGCGCACGAAGAACGACAGCGCCAGCCCCTGGGACATGGCGTTGAACCATGGCGCCGTAAGGCCCTCCGGCGGATAGTCGAACCAGAACGGCAGCCACCACGCGCCGTCCTCTTCGATGCGCATGTCACGAAGGGCTTGCGCCTGCACGAGCGCCTGCGCCAGTTGGGCCCGGTCGCCGGTGTCGCGGTAGGCGTCGATCCGCTTCATGCCGTTGATGGCCAGCGAGCCGGGGCGGTAGTAGAGCCCGCCGTCGATCCAGCGAAAGAGCGCGATGTTGCGGTCGTCGACGGGAGGTGGCACCTCGAGCGACGGCGGCTTCTCGCTGGTCCAGGGCAGGCGGTCGTAGGGCAGATCCTGGAGGTCGAAGTGGCGAGCGTGATACGGCGGCGGCTCATCGGTCTCATTCGCGACCGCCGGGGGCGGCCAGAACGACCCGGCGGCTGCCGTCACGAGAGCGAGGGCCAGCGCGGGGAGGCGAGCGCGTCGTTCCATCCACTTCTCCGGTCGCGCGGCACTGCACCGCATCGGGCGTGAGCCTACCCCGGGCTGGCAGTTCGCGCGACGGCGGGCTGGTAGGGGGTCACTGCCGATGGCGCCTGGTCGAAGGTCGGAGGATCGTTCGGCGTGGACGTCCACACGCTGCGCCAGGCGGACAAGGGAACGCGCCGGGGGCCAGGAGGAGGAAGAGGGCCCTCGACGCGTTCCAGATGGGGGAGAAAGAGTGTGGTCGGAGCGCCCACAAGGGGCGCCGGAACGTGCCCGACCACCTCGTCCTCTTACCTACAGAGAGGCTCCGGGCAGCGGAATCGTTCCATCCTCGCGCGTCCGGTCAGTCGGCAGAGGCCGGGTCGCGCGGGTTCCGGGCCATCAGCTCGGTGGCAAGAGCGACCTCGACAAGGCCTACGAAACCACCGACCACGGCCGACACCAGCCAGGTAGCGCCGAGCTCGATCCAGAAGGCGTGATGATGCGTCGCCTGGTGGACGACTTCATGCACGGCGAGCTCGACCACGATCAGCGCCACCACCAGCAGGAGGATCATCGGCCAGGCGGTGCGGCTGAGCAGCATCGTCCTTCGGAAGCCATCACCGATGCCGTGGCGCTCCTGGACGATGACCGGCCCCACGAGGGAGAACAGGGTCATCCACATGAGACCGGGGATGACGAAGAGGGCCAGGCCGACGGCGGCGCCGATGATGAGGATGAAGTCCGCCACCACGAGCCGGACCCAGGGCAACGTCTTCAGCACCGAACGGAAGTGGACTCGTTGTCCCCCGAAGTACTCGTGGCCGACCGCCTCGTCGAGATAGCCGGCGTAGACGACCGGGCCCATGAGCCGGATGAGCGTGACCATGAGCAAGCCGAGAAGATAGCCGAGGCCGCGAACCAGGCCCGGGTCGGACTCGAGTGAATCGCGCAGCCCACCCAGCATGGCTGCCAGCAAGGGTGGCGGCACGAACACGATCAGAGCCACCAAGGCCACGCGCCGGTAGTGGTGGCGGAGCATGCCCCAGGCCTCATGCAGGACACGTCCGTAGCCGAGCGGCCCCTCTCCAGCAACGTATCGACGTGTCTCGGTCACAGCAGAAAGGCTACAGGGGCCAGCCGGGGTCAGGTGCGGCGGCGTGTCAGGCGCGGCGGCGTGTCAGGCGCGGCGTCGCAACGTGAGGTAGCTCAGGGCCAGGGCAACGACGCACCAGGTGGACAGCAGGAGGAACGGGCCCGCGGTGAGGGCGAAGGTGTCAGCGGCGAGAGATCCGCGGATGACCTCGCCCATGGCCTGCACAGGCAGTATCGCGTGGACGTCCTGCATCCATCCGGGCAGTCGCTCGGCCGGGAAGTTGATGGGTGAGAACACGAGCACGCCGATGACCAGCACCTGTGTCAGCAGCATGGCCACCATCGGCGGCAGCAGCGTGGCCATGGCGTAGCCGATCGCAGCCGCGGTGGTGGCCACCAGAAGCACCGCGGGAACGATGGCCAGGCTGATCGAAAGCGCCAGGTCCAGCGCCCAGGCTCCGACCGCCACCGCGAAGACGACGCCCGGCAGGACGATGGCCAGCCATACCGTCAGGTCAGCCATGAGATAGACCATCCGCGGTACCGGCAGGCTGCGCATGTACTCCAGTGTGCCTTCGAGCTTGGCCTGGGCCACCACCTGCGGCAGCGCCACCAGGCCCATGGTGATGAGCGTGATGGCCGGCGCGCCCGTGGCCAGGAAGAGCACGGTCATCTCGTCGATCTCGGGAAAGAGCAACGGATAGCCAACCACGATGGCGAAGGCGAAGAGGATCTGGACCACGATGGCCAGCGGCAGGAAGGACTTGAGTCGAAGGGCTTGCCATCGGATCAGCAGTGAGTAGCTACGAAACGTGTGCATGGCTGAACTCCGTGGTCGACGCCAACGTCACTCCATCAGCGGCGTCGGTGAGCTTGGGGGAGACCAGGTCGACGTAGACATCCTCGAGCGAGGCCGGTGTCAGCGAGAACTCGCCTACGATCTTGCCGGCGCGGAGCGCCTGAGCCCAGTCGATGGCAGCGGCGGCGTGCTCGGCGTCCACGATGGCGCGAGCCCGCGTGCCATCGGCTGCGTACCGAAGCACGAAGGAGGCGGCCGGCGGCGCGGGCCGGCCGGGCTCGAGAGACAGATCCAGATGAAGCTCGTGGTCCAGGCCCGACTTGAGCCGTGTCGGTGTGCCTTCGGCCACGACGCGACCTTCGTCGAGGATGGCGAGGCGGTCCACGGCGCGCTCGGCGTCGGCCACGTTGTGCGTGACCAGCAGCACCGCGGACCCTTCGTCTGCGAGCGCGCGAACCGCATCCCACAGGAGTCGCCGCCGCACCGGGTCGACGTCGTTGGTCGGTTCGTCGAGTACGACGACTCGGCCGGGTACGACCGCGGCCATCGCGAACGAGACCAGTCGCTTGACGCCGCCTGACAGTCGCTCACCGTCGATGTCAAGCCACTCACCGATGTCGAGCGCCTCTACCAGCTTCTGGCGGCGGGCCTCGACGCCGGCCTTGGCGCCACCGCGCAGCCGACCGAGCAGGTCGATAGCCTGACGCGGTGTCAGGCCGTTGATGGGCAGCTGGGCCTGTGGCTGCAGCGAGCATACCTGGCGGGCATGGGCCGGGTCGGCTACAAGATCGATGCCGTCCACGTGGATCGTGCCCCCATCGGGCTTGAGCAGTCCGACGACCTGGTTGACGAGCGTCGTCTTGCCCGCTCCGTTGTGACCGAGCAAGCCATAGACCTGGCCTCCGTCAGCCCGAAGCGAGATGCCGTCATTGGCGCGCACGCCATCCCCGCTTCGAAGGCGTTTCCGGTAGGTCTTCCTGACATCCTGGATCTCAAGCAACATGGTTCCTGTTCCTCGCGAATGCGTGGATGCGTCGGCATCCAGATACCAGTCAGTATCCACATACTTCTCAGCATGTCAATACCGAGTAGTATCTACATACCAGATGGTATCCTGACCCGCATGCCACGCGACTCGACACCCGACAGGGCCATCCGCGACGCCACCGATGAGATCCGGCGGGAGACGCGAGCGGCCGCCAGCGAGATCAGGATCGAGCTGAGCGCCGCCAAGCGAGAGACTGGCGAGGCCTTGCGCGAGGCCATGGCCGAGGTTCGAGCGGCCCTGAGCGGGATCTGGGAGCCGGAGGAGCCTGAGGCAGTCGGCGGTGGGAGCGGGCGGATGTCCCGCGCCGAGCGCAAGGAGATGACGCGCGAGCTCCTGCTCGACTCGGCTATCGATGTCTTCGCCGAGAAGGGTTACCACGGTGCATCGCTCGATGACGTGGCTGAGGCCGCGGGCTTCACCAAGGGCGCCGTCTACTCCAACTTCACGCGCAAGTCGGACCTGTTCCGGGCACTGCTCGAGCGCGAGGCCGGCCGGGCCGCAGCGGTGCGGCGGCGGGCTATCGAGACAGCGCCGCTCGAGTTGCTGCCGGACGTGGCCATGGAGCTGGCCCGGCAGCCGGGGTCCGATCCGGAGCTGGAGGTCCTGCTGGTCGAGTTCTGGCTGGCCGCAGCGCGCGACCCCAGCCTGAGGGCCCCGTTGCTGGGTACGAGCGAGGCCATGGGCAAGGCACTCGGCGAGAAGTTGGCGGCCTCCAGCGGTGCTGCGGACCTCAGCGGCCGTGAGCTGGGAATCATCTTCGACGCGCTCATGAACGGACTGACGATGCACCGGGTGCTGGCGCCGGACGGCGACCAGCCGGTCCTCCTGGCCAAGGCCATGCACAAGCTGCTGGCGGCCGAGCCTGAGCCCGATGGTGGGCCGGAGGCGGGACCCTAGCCGGTCGAGCCTCGGGCGGCTCGGGTCATGGTCAGCACCTCCCACTCGTCGGTCATAGGGACGGTGTCAGCGACGACGAATCCAAGGCGCCCGTAGAACCGTTCGTGTGAGGGCCTGCCGGGGTCCGCCCAGCGGATGGTCTCGAGGTAGGCCTCGATGCCGTCCTGGTCACAGCCCTGGTCGAAGGCTTCCATCAAGGCACGGCCCACGCCCTGGGCCTGGAAGGGGGGCGACACGCCGATGGTGGGCAGGTGTCGATGTGGTCTCCTTGGGTGGACGCGCTCGATGCGACCGAACATGCGCATCGTCCGGATGATGCGCGGCCCGGCGATGCGGATGAACCGGACGATGCGTCCGGCGCTCATGGTCGAACAGACCGGTGTGTCCATGTAGGTGAGCGCACCCACCAGTCGGCCGTCGACCTCGGCCGCCAGGGCCATGGCCCCGGAGTCGGGCTCGAACTCCATGGCGAACAGGCGCTTCAGGCGGTCCCGCGCATCGGCGTCGGTGCCGGCCATGACCTGCAGGGCGGGGAAGTCGAGGAAAGCATCGGCGAAGATATCGACGGCTGTGACCGTCTCGGCCGGACGCAGTTCGCGGACGGTGACGTCGCCGGGGAGCAGCATCGCGCGGAGGGTAGCATCGGCCACCGCCGGCCGAGCCGCGACCGCGCATACCGTGCCCATGAACGCTGGCCGACTGCTCCACATGCCCACCCTTCGCCGGGCCGTCGAGGAGTACCAGCCGCAGGTGGCCGATGTCATCGTCTCGCTGCAGGACGGTCGCGACATCGGCGAGGAACTGCAGCAGCACTAGACCCTCGGCGCAGGGATCGCCACCATCGGCGAGTCTGTCACCGGCGTCGGCGAAGCCATGGATGCGCCCGAGTCACGCCTTCGCGGGCGCTCCCCCGACGAGCGCACGTAGTCCGGGATCTACTCCTCGGAGAGTTCGGGGTACGAGGGTGTCTGCAGGATGCCCAGGCGGTCGAGGGGGAAGAAACGCAGCCAGGCACGGCCGACCACGTAGTCGGTGTCGACGAAGCCCACCGTCTCGTTGCGGGAGTCGGTCGAGCCCTGGCGATGATCGCCTAGCACGAACAGCTGCCCTTCGGGTACGTCCCACTCGGACGCGCTGCGCTTGGCGAACGTGGCCTCGTTCTCGCCGGTGACGGGGTCGTCGTAGGTGTAGCCGGACTCATCGATGCGCACGCCATCGATCCAGACGGCACCGTCCTTGATATCGACATGCTCGCCACCGACGGCGATGACCCGCTTGATGTACGGCGTCTCGCCGGTCCGACCCTTGGGGTGGAAGACGATGATGTCGCCGCGGGAGTAGTCGTCCACACGGGGCGTGATCTTGTCGATGAGCAGGTGCTCGCCGGGCTGCAGGGTGTCGATCATCGACCGCTGCTCCACCCGGAATGTCTGCACGATGAAGGTCGTGATGATGAGGTAGAGGACGACCGCGAGGCCGACGGTCGTGGCGATCTCGATGACCGCGTCCACCAGCTTGGAACGCTTGCGTGGTTGGTCCTTGGCCTCGGGCATCTCGGGGGCGGCGGGATAAGGTGCGGGCTCGCCCGTCACGTGAACTCCTCTGGGTGGGCAGTCGCCGTCGCGCGGCGTAGAAACTCAAGATTAGCCGTTCTGCCCGTTCCGCTCAGGGAAGCGGGCTGGGGGTGGCCTCCATGACGACCTCGGGAGAGGTCAGCGAGCCGGGCTCGGCGCTCAGGTCGGGTGATGCTGCGACCAGTGCGGGAGCACGGTCGACGAGTTCCCAGACGTCATCCTTGGCGGTCTTGCCCTGGCCGCCGAAGAGCAGCAGCCGCCCGCGCTCGGCGTCGGTGATGAGCGTGCCCGCGTAGCGAGCCGCCGGACCGTTGCCCTCGACCCGGAGCCGCCTGAACTCGAGCGTCTCGCGGTCGACTCGCCAGAGGTCATCGAACGCGCTGTTATCCTCCCCCGCCCCACCGAAGACATAGGCGTACGGGCCGGCCTCGGTGACCGCGTACAGCCGTCGAGCCTTGAGCTGCGGGTCGGGCTGCCGGTCCCAGCTGCGGTCGCGGCCCATGACCCACAGGTCACCCAGCGCGAAGGCGCCATCGTCCTGGCCGCCGTACAGCACCAGCTCGCCAGAAGCCGAGGTGAAGCAATCGTGCAGGCAACGCTCGCCCGGCTTGCGACCGTCGGGCGTGATCGAGGCCCAGCGCTTGCGATCGAGGTCGTAGGCGCGGGTGTCGTCGAAGCGCCCGGCCGTGGTGAAGCCATGGCTGATCCAGAGCCGGCCATCAGGACCCGCGACCATGCACGAGCCGTAGCGCGGCTTGGGTACGGAGCCCTTGGCCGGCAGCTTGCGCCACGTACGCGCCTCCGGCCGATAGACCCACAGGTCGTCGAAGAAGTCCGTGCCCTTCTGACCGGCGAAGACGACCAGGCCGTAGCCGTCGACCCAGACCGCACTGTGCCCGAAGCGCGGCTGTGGTCGCTTGCCCTTCGGAGACAGCTTCTTCCAGGCGTCACGCTCGAGGTCGTAGCGCCACAGGTCGCCGTAGTCACGTTCGCCGTCGCGGCCGCCGAAGAGGTAGGCGAAGCGACCGTCACCGTCCACGGTCCAGGTGTGGTCCTCGCGGGAGGCCGGTCCGCGCGCGGACGTGATCTTGCGCCAGTCGGGATCGCTGAAGGCGAGCCCGGGCTGGGGGACCGAGGGCACCGTGAGCGCCTCGACCGAGGGTTCGGGCAGGGCCGAGGGATCGGCTGCTGCCGGGGGCTGGGGCGACATCGATGGGTCGGGCTCGGGCTCCGCCTGGGCGAGCACAGAGCCCCCCAGCGCGGAGACCGTGAGGACCAGCGCGAGGCTGGTGGCGATCATCCTACGCATGTTCCGATGCTGGCGAACACACGTGACGGCGCGATGACGCGTTCTATCGCGGCCTGCCACCGGTGTAGGCTGCGGCCAACACCCGAGACGCGGGCATCGCCCGCCCAAAGGAGGGAAGGCATGATCAAGGAGCTCCGCGAGTTCATGTTCCGCGGCAACGTCGTGGATCTGGCCGTCGCGGTGGTCATCGGAGCCGCATTCGGCGTCATCGTCACCTCTCTGGTCGAGGACATCCTCACGCCCCTGCTGGGCATCGTCGGCATCCCCGACTTCTCGACCTGGGTCATCGAAGTCGGTGATGCAGAGATGCGCATCGGCCAGTTCCTCAACGCGCTCATCTCGTTCGCGCTCATCGTCGGCGCCATCTTCTTCCTGGTGGTCAAGCCCATGCAGCGAGTGCAGGCCGCGTTGGCGACCGAGCAGGCCGAGGAGGAGAAGGGGCCCACTGAGGTCGACCTCTTGACCGAGATCCGAGACGAGCTACGCAAGAGCGCATAGGCGGAGTGCCCGCCGGTGGGCACGAACGAAGAAGCGGGCGCCCCCGACGGGCGCCCGCGTTCTGATTCTCTGTTGGGCCGGGGGGTTGTGCCGGCCGGTGGTCGGCTAGCCGGCGCCCTCGCCAGCTTCGCCACCCTCGGCGGCTGAGCCAGCCTCGGCGGCGTCCTCGCCCTCGGGGACCTCGGCGCCTTCCTCGATCTCCTCGCCCTCGAGGCCGGTGACCGGCTCCTCCTCGACACGCGGCGGCTGGACGCGGGCCAGCGGCTCTTCGGGGTCGGTGAGGATGGTCACGTCGTCGGGGACGATGAGGTCACTGACGTGCAGGACCGCGTCGAAGGAGTCGAGCGGTGTGATGTCGAGATCGATGGCCTGGGGCAGGGCCGTGGCCAGGGCGCTGATGGAGACGCTCTCGCGCAGGTGGAGCAGCGTGCCGCCAAGCTTGTCAGCCGCGGTCGAGTCACCCATGTAGTTGACGGGCACGTCGATGGTGATGGCCTCGGTCATGGACACGACCTGGAAGTCGACGTGGACGGGATTCCGGCGGACCGGGTGCTCGTGGACGTTCTGTAGGAGCACCGGCGTAGCCCGGCTCTTGCCGATCTTCAGATCGACGAGCGTGTTCCGGTTCGTGTGACGCATGAGCACGTCGAACTCGCGGGCATCGAGCTGGATGTTCTCCGACTCCCTGCCCGCACCGTAGACCACGGCGGGGAGGATGCCCTGCCGACGCAGGGTGCTGACCTTCTTGCCGACGACCTCACGCGGTTCGGCGGACACGACCGGACGGGTGCTCACTGGGTGACCTCTAGAGAAATCGTTGGTCCGTACTGGGCGCACGGTCCATCCGTGCTGGCGGGCAGTCGGAAGAGTCCGTACTGGGTGGACGGCCGTAAATCGTAGCACGAGAAGCCGGATCTTCCCAGCCATGTACCATCGGAGGTCGTATGTCAGCAACCATCCTCATCGTCGAAGACGAGTACGCGGTCGCGCGCGGCATCCAGTACGCCCTCGAGCAGGAGGGCTACCAGGTGACCGTCGCGGGGTCCGGGGAGGAGGCCCTGGAGGTCGCCGCCGACCTCGCTCCCGATCTCGTCGTGCTCGACGTGCGCATGCCCGGCATCGACGGCTTCGAGACGCTGCGCCGACTGCGCAGCGAGGGTTCGAAGGCGCCGGTGCTGATGCTGACCGCGCGCGACGAGGAGATGGACAAGGTCATCGGGCTGGAGATGGGCGCTGACGACTACATGACCAAGCCCTTCGGGCTACGCGAGCTGCAGAGCCGCATCAAGGCCCTGCTGCGGCGGGCCTACGGCGACCTGGCCGACGCCATGGGCGGCCGGCTCATCCGCCATCGCGACCTTGTCATCGATCTGGACCGCAGGCGCGTGCAGCGTGGAGACAGGCGCGTCAGCCTGACGGCCACCGAGTTCGAGATCCTGCGCCACCTCGCGTCCAAGCCGGGTCGAGTCTTCAGCCGCCGAGAGTTGCTCGAGCTGGTGCGCGACTACGAAGCTCTCGACCAGGACGAGAAGACCATCAACGTCCACGTGAGCCACCTGCGCGAGAAGCTTGAGGACGACCCGGTCGATCCCACCTTCATCCTCACTATCCGTGGTGCCGGCTACGCTTTCGCCGAGCGCTGAGTAGCCGCCGATGGCCCGGGGATCGACCTCCGCGCCCGCGTACTCCACGGGCTACCGGGCCCTCGCGTCCAGCTACCGCACGCGCCTCTTCGTGGCCATCATCCTGGTGGTGGCGGTGGTGTTGGGCCTCGTGCTCGTCTCCCTGCCGCGCCTCCTCGAAGGCTTCTTCCTGAACCAAGAGCGCGAGAACCTTCAGACCAGGGCCGAGTCGATGGCCACCATCATCGCCGGTGAGCTGGCCGACGTCTCCGCCGGTGGCGCCCGCCCCATCATCCTGCCCGACGAGGGTTCACCCGGCGGCTCCACCGCCTGGGCACTGGGCGATGAGGGCCGTGGCGCAGTTCACGACCTGACCGACGAGTTCGCGCGCGCCGACGCCCATGTGGAGCTGGCCCCGGCCAGCGATGCCGAACCGGTGTGGGAGCTCGACGTAGCCTATCCCGACGACGCGGGCGAGGAAGGGCAGAACCGCGAACCGAGCCTCACCGAGTCGGCCGGCACGGTCGTACGTGACCTCTGGTACTCCGACACGGCACCGCCGGAGCGCGAGCTGACGGTGACGTTGAGCAACCCCTTCACCTCGCGCGCACAGACGACCCGGACCATCACCGAGGTGCTGCTCAACGCGGCCCTGGTGGCGCTGGTGGTGGCGCTCATCACGGCTCTGCTGCTGGCCCAGTGGCTGGCCCGCCCCTTGCGCCGCCTGACGGTCACCTCACGCCTGCTGGCCGAGGGTCATCTCGACGCGCGAGTGGCCATCCCGGCCAACTCCCCGCCCGAGGTGCACGAACTGGCCGATGCCTTCAACGACATGGCCGAGCGTCTGCAGGAGTCGGTGACCATCATCAGCGAGGACCGCGACCGCAGCCGCGAGTTCCTGGCCGACGTCAGTCACGAGCTGCGCACGCCCATCGCCGCCATGCGCACCTTCAACGAGCTGCTGCTGGAGGGCGCCGCGGAGGATCCCGACGCGCGCGAGGAGTTCCTGCGCGGCAGTCGCCAGCAGCTGGAGCGGCTCGACTGGCTGGCCGCCAACCTGCTTGAGCTCTCCAAGCTCGACTCGGGACTGGTGGCCCTGCAGCTGCGAAACGAGGACCTGCGGACGGTGGCTGAGGATGCTGTCGACCACGCGGAGCCGATGGCCGAGCGCAAGGGTGTCGAGCTGCGCACGCACCTGCCCGGCGAGCCAGTCATCCAGCCACACGACCCGCCACGCCTGGGACAGGTCCTGGGCAATCTCATCGGCAACGCCATCAAGTTCACCTCCGAGGGCGGGCACGTCGACGTCACCGTCGCGGCCACCAAGGAAGGCGCCAGCTTCACCGTGGCCGACGATGGCGTGGGCATCGACCCTGACGAGCTCGAGCACGTGTTCGACCGCTTCTACCGCGGCACCCGCCGGCCACAGGAACGTGCCGGTGGTTCCGGACTGGGCCTGGCCATCGCCCGCTCGATCGTGGACATGCACCACGGCCGCGTCTCGGTCTCCAGCACGCCCGACGTCGGTACCGAGGTCCTGGTCACATTGCCGCGGGATATTACGGCTTCTTCATCCTCCGACGCCCAAGGGTGAATCCGCGGCCGACTACTCTCTTGTTCCGACTGCTGTGCCCTTGATCGGAGATGCGCGCATCCATGGCCGACCGGCCCGGCGCTGATGAAGACCGTCAGCCCGCCTCCTACAGTCCCCCGCCCCAGCATCGCCCTGCCTGGATCGAGAACGGCTGGGGCAGCCGGCCTGTGAACGGCGCCGTGTCGCCCGCTGAGGTTCCCGCGGCGGGCGCGCCGGCCGGTCCCGAGCCTGACCGTGGGCGAGGCGAGGGCAGGACCGGCGGCCCCCTGCTGGCGGCGGTCCTGGCGGCCTTCCTCGGCTCCCTGGGCATGTACGCCCTGTTGATGGCCGGGGGCCAGCTCGATCGGCAAGTGCTCATCTCGGAGCCGCTCGGGCAGCAGTCCGGGACAGCCACGCAGGTGGACCCGGATATCGTGCGGGTCGTGGAGGAGAACGCCGTGACCGGAGCCGTCGACGTGGTCAGTCCGGCGGTCGTGACCATCACGCCCCGTGCACGCGACGGCTCCTTCGTCTTCGAGAAGGTCGGTTCAGGCGTGATCTTCGATGCAGACGGCTGGGTCGTCACCAACCGCCACGTGGTCTGCAACGCAGACACGCTGACCGTGCAGCTGGCGGACGGTCAGCGCTACCCCGGCGTCATCCACGGACTGGACACGTTGACGGACCTGGCCATCGTCAAGATCGAAGGCCAGGGGCTTCCGGCGGTCCAGATGGGCAACTCGGGCACGCTGCGGGTAGGTCAGCGAGCGATCGCCATCGGCAGCCCTCTTGGTACCTTCACCAACTCGGTCACCACCGGCGTGGTGAGCGCGCTCGGACGGCACATCGATGTCACGGACGCCTGCGGGCGCGAGCGCCGCATGGAGTCGCTGCGCAACCTCATCCAGACGGACGCTGCCATCAACCCCGGCAACAGCGGCGGCGCGCTCGTCGATGCCTCCGGTGCGCTCATCGGCATCAACACCGCCATCGCCGGCGACGCCCAGGGCATCGGCTTCGCCATCCCGGTCAATCTGGCCCGGCCCATCATGCAGCAGGCCATCGAGGGCGAGACGTTGAGTCGTCCATGGATGGGCATCTACTACACGGCACTGACGCCGGTGCTGCAGGACCAGCGCGGGCTCCTGCTGGGCTACGGCGCCCTCGTGGAGCCCCCGCAGGACTTCGTCGAGCAGGCGGTCTTGCCCGGCAGCCCGGCGGATACCGCGGGACTGCGCAGCGGAGACATCATCACCCACGTCGACACCATCAAGATCGACGGCGACAACCCTCTCGATGAGATCCTCACTCAGTACCGTCCGCTTGAGACCGTCGCCCTGCGCGTGCTGCGCGACGAGGACCTGCTCGACCTCAGTCTGGTGCTGGGGACGCGGCCGACCACCGGACCCTAGGACCCCTCGTCAGGCACCCACCTCGCGCTCGCGGTGGATCTCCACCTCGGCGTGGTCCATGGAGACATCCATGGGCACGGCCAGCTTGCGCACCCGCACGGTCACGGCCCTGATCCGTGCTGAAGCCTCCAGGACGCCCGAGGCCAGCGCCCCGGCCAGGCCCTCCAGCAGGGTGAAGCCTCCAGCCTCGACGGTGCGCTCGGTGAGCGCGACGAGTGGGCCGTAGTCGACCGTGTCCCCGAGCGCGTCCGACGATGCCGCAGCCGCCAGGTCCGTCTCCACCACGAGGTCGATCTCAAGCATCTGGGGGAACGCGCGCTCCTCCTCGGTCGCGCCGATGATGCCTTCGAAGCGCATCGCGCTGAGCGTGATCCGATCCATGCCTGCGGCCTCCTCGTGCGGGCCTGCCGGCCCCTGGTCTTAGCCCGGTGACTCCGTCCAGCCACCACGGATGATGGCATCACTCATGCGTGCGGCGCGGATGTTGGCGGCGACGTCGTGGACGCGTACCAGGTCCGCGCCGGCGGCGATGCCGAGCGCGGTGGTAGCGAGCGTGCCTTCCAACCGCTCCTCAGGGGGCAGGTCGAGGACCTTGCCGATGGTCGACTTTCGACTGGCGCCCAGGAGCACGGCTCGGCCGAGCACGCGCAGCGAGGCCAGGTCGCGCAGCAGGGCCAGGCTCTGCTCGGCGGTCTTGCCGAAGCCGATGCCGGGGTCGACGATGAGCGAGCCCGGCCCGCAACCCGCCGCCTCCGCCCTCGACAGCGCGACTCGCAGGTCCTCGACCACCTCGGCCACGACATCCCGGTACTCGGGCCGGGTACGGCTGTGCATCACGATGTAGGGAGCGCCGTGCGCTGCGGCCACGGGGGCGAGGGCGGCGCCGGCGGTCACGCCGGCCACATCGTTGACGATGTCGGCACCGGCCATCAGAGCGGCAGCAGCCACCTCGGCCTTGCTGGTGTCGACGCTCACCGGTACGCCCGGCAGTCGCGCACGGATGCCACGCACGACCGCGACCAGGCGCTCGAGCTCGTCCCCAGCCGAGACGGGGGTATGACCGGGACGAGTGGACTCGCCGCCGATGTCGATGATGTCAGCACCCTCTGCCACCATGCGCACCGCCTGAGCGGTGGCCGCTGCCAGGGGCTCGCCCGCGGCCAGAAGACCGTCGCCACTGAAGGAGTCGGGCGTCATGTTGACGATGCCCATCACGTAGGTACGCTCGCCGAAACGCAACTCGAGGTCTCGGATCCGGATCGGTGGTGGTGCGAGCAGCTCAGTCATGGTCGCTGATGGTGCCCGGGACGAGCGAAGCACGCAGTTGGCCGACGAGGTAGAGCGAGCCTGCGATGAGGAGCAGCCCGCCGCTCCGGGCCGCCGCCGCGAGGGCCTCGTCGAGGGCGGCGGCGGGCTCGTCGATGGCGGAGGCACTCGCACTGCCCGCGAGCTGTGCCCAGGCCCAGGCCAGCTCGTCGGCAGCCATGGCTCGGTCGGATCCCGGCACGCGCGTGGCGATGAGGCGGGCGTCGGCCAGGAGCTCCGAGCGAGCCAGCGATGCCAGCATCTCGGCCACATCCTTGTCGCGCATGGCCCCGACGAGCAGCACAGCCCTGCCCGACGGCAGGCTCGGCGCCAGTTCGTCAACGGTGGCGGCCATCACCGCCATGCCGTCGGGGTTGTGGGCGCCGTCAAGGAGCACGACCTGGCCGTCCACATCGAGCAACTCCAGGCGCCCCGGCCAGCGAGTCGTGGCCAGGCCATCCACGATGGCCGTATCAGGAACGGTAGCGACCCCGACCTGGGCCAGGGCCTCGACGGCCCCCAGCGCCACCGCTGCATTGGACGCCTGGTGCCGGCCCAGGAGAGGCAGTCGCAGTCGCCCCAGGCGGCCGTGCCCGAGCGTGATGCCGTCCCGATCCATGCTCTCCACCGCCAGCGGCTCACAGACCTTCAGCGACACACCCTTCGCGCTTGCCCGCGAGCGGATGATGGCAAGCGCCTCACCCTGGGCCCCCGTGACCGCACGCGAGCCGTATTTGATGATGGCCGCCTTCTCCGCTGCCACCGAGGCGACCGTGTCGCCGAGATACTCCTGGTGGTCGAGCCCGACGTTGGTGATGGCCACGACGTCCGCGTGCCAGGCGTTGGAGGCGTCGAGTCGGCCGCCGAGACCGACCTCCATGACCATGACGTCGACCTTGGCACGCGCCGCCGCGAGGTAGGCCGCGGCAGTCAGGAGCTCGAACTCCGTGGCGGGCCCGAACTCGGCCTCGCCCGGCTCGCTCGCACGCAGCACCTGCCCGAGCAGATCGTCGAGCTCATCCGCGCTGACCGGCTGGCCGCCGAGCGTGACGCGCTCACGGTAGCTATGAAGATGCGGGCTCGGTGACTGCGCCGTGGAGTAGCCTCCCGCAGCCAGCACGGAGGCCACCATGGCGGACACGCTGCCCTTGCCGTTGGTGCCGCCCACGAGCACGCCGTGCAGGGATCGCTGGGGATCACCCAGCTGGGTGAGCAGTGCCTCCATGCGGCCCAGGCCAAGACGGATGCCGATGGGACCGCGAGCTCGGATGCGGGCGAGGATGTCGGCCGGCACGTCAGAACGCGACTATCTCTTCCTCGTAGAAGACGCACTGGTTGAAACGTGCGGAGAGGCAGACATCGGTGACGTAACCGGCGTCGAGGTGGACGCCGCCCCGCACCTGGCAACGCGCGATGGTGCCCTCCTGGCGCATGTAGGCCTTGAGCAGGTGCGGTGTCTGCACCGGGATCGGGCCACGCGGGCCGGTCATGTAGAAGTGCGGGCAGACGTTGCGGCGGAGGTTGGGCAGACCGAAGGGGATACCCGGACGGAGGGCGGCCAGCTGCGTAGCGGCGGTATCGGCGCTGGGCATGCGGGGTGTTACCCGGGCGACGGGACCGGGCGGCGGTGGTGGCGGCACGTTACCGATCGAGTTGGAACGCGACCCTCGCGCGCGACTCGATGGCACTCCACGCTCTTGACCGTTCAAATGTTCCCCTCTGCGGAGCTCCCCCACTGGCTGTTCCTCGTTAGCGTGCCACAATCTGCGGGGATGGACGACGCCACTTCACGGACACGCTCGACGAGCCGCCGCATGGCCTCGGCCAAGCCGGCCGGGACGACGCGGCGACGCAGCCCGCGAAGCCCGAGCAAGGGTGATGGGGAGCGGATCTCGCCGGCGCGCTGGGCGGGTGTCGCTCTGGTCATGGCTGCCATCGTCGGTGCCATCGTGCTGGCGATGATCAGCCCCAGTGAGCCGGGCGCCGTGGCGCAGACCGGGGCTGCGGCCGAGGCCTCGCCGATACCGGTCGCGACGGCCGCTGACGGGCGCCTGCCCACGGTCCAGCCGCGCATCGTCAAACCCAGCGCAGGTACCGTTGCGGAGTTCGAGCTCCCCGTGACCGTCGAGGTGCCCAAGGAGGCGTTGCCCAAGGGCGTCCTGCACCTGGTGGTCCTGCGAGGGGAAGACATCATCGGCCGTACCGAGAATCCCAAGACGGGTCAGGTGGTGACCGTCCACGCACAGCTGGTCCCCGGCGACAACGAACTCACGGTCGCGCTCGAAGGTCCCGGGGGCCTGGGCCCCCTCTCCGAGCCGCGGGTGATGACGCTGGACCGTGACGCACCCCAGCTGGCCATCACCTCGCCCAAGAACAAGTACAGGACATACGACGATACGGCACGTGTCACCGGCACCTCCGAGGTCGGGGCCGAGGTCCACGTGATGAACCAGGCCAACAACTGGGACCAGACCGAGACCGTGGGACGAAGCGGCGAGTGGATGGTCACCGTGCCACTGAAGATCGGGGGCAACCAAATCGTCGCGACCTCGACCGACAGCGTGGGGCTGGATCGGGAGAAGCGCATCCGGGTCACTCGTCTCGATGGCAAGCCGACCATCAAGATCGAGGTCAGGCCGAAGCGCGTCAAGAAGTCCGAGCTGCCGCGGTCGGTCAAGGTCACCGTCACCGTCACCGACGCCAAGGGCAAGCCCATGCCCGAGGCTCGGGTCGAATACACCCTCGGCGGTCCCGGTCGTACGACCGTGAGCGAACCGGACACGACCAACCCGAAGGGCAAGTCAACCTGGTCGCCCCGGATCGAACCCAGCTCGTCGCCGGCCGACGAGGTCCTGCTGGGAGTGACCGTCACCTCTCCCTATGACGGGGTCAAGCGCGGGAGCTTCACCATCGATCTCGACTAGCTCTTGGCCGCACGACGGTCAGCCGCGGCGACTCCGGCGTGAACGTCGCTCGAGCTCCGACATCAGGCGGCGTCCGGGCGCCACCGAAGGCGCCTCCACCAGCCGGTCGACGGGGCTTGCCTCGACCCAACCGCCGGAGAGCGGCTGCTCCCGCCGGACCTCTCGATCCCGGACAATCGCGGGCAGTGACCCTGGCGAGGGCGGAGCGGTCAGTGCGGGCGAGTGCAGTGACGCACGCACGGCGACCGCTTCCAGGTCGCCGAACAGGCCACCACCGTCGACGGCGGGTGAGGCCTCCCAGCACGAGCGCACGTCATCACCGCTGAGCGGAGTACGGGCACGGTCCCGGGCGCAGTAGCCCAGGTCCGCGGCCACCGAGGTCCGGTACAGATGGCAGGTGGAGCAGGTTAGCGCCGCGCGTGAGCAGGCCCAGCAGCGCGTCGCCTCTGCCTGCAGCGTGCGGCAGTGCGGACAGCGCCACGAAGGTGCGGCCGACACGGTATCGGGATGGTCGAAGATGGACATCAGCGCCGCGGGTGCGTGCGGGTCATCCGGGCGGGCAGGGCTCGAGCGGATCGCCGAGCATGAGATCGACCTTGGACCCGACCGGGACCGACTCACCCGGCTTGGGCAGCTGGTCGTGCACGACCCAGTCGTCCTCGGGCGGAGGATCCTCCGGGTACGTAGCGCCGACCAGCAGGCCGAGTTCCTGGAGGTGGGTCCGCGCGGTGGCAAGGTCGGAGCACATGAAGTCACCGACCAGGGCGGTCTCCGACGAGGGGAACGGCGTAGGCGGAGACGTTACCTCCGACGTGGGGGCCGCCGTCGGCCGCCGTGTCGGTCGTGGCGTCACGCGCGGCCCCGGGGTGAGCTCGGCTGCAGGTCCGGTCGAGACCGTGTAGTCGATGAGCGCGCCGCGTGTGGCCGACGAGCCCGCGCGAGGGTCGGTCGAGATGACGTAGCCCTCAGGCAGCTGGTCAGCGGCGCTGGAGCGAGCGCCGACACGCAGCCCGGATGCCTCGAGCTGCTTGAGAGCGTTGTCCTCCTTGATGCCGTGGACGTCGGGGACCACGACCGTCTCGATCTGCGTGGCGACCGTTACCTGCACGGTCGTGCCGGCCGGGACCCGCGTGCCGGGTTCGGGCAGCTGCTCGATGATGCGGCCTGCCTCGACCTCGTCTGTCTCGTGGAAATCCATCTCCAGCACCACGCCCTCGCGCTCGGCCAGGGCAAGCGCGCCGGCTTCACGGCGGCCGACGAAGTCGGGCGTCTCGACCAGCTCGACGGTCGGCTCCGGGGTGGGGCTGGGCGTCGGCTCCTCTTCGCCGATGCCGCTGAAGAGGAGGAACAGGATGATGCCCGAGGCGATGATGACCAGGAGCCCAAGCCCGGCAGCCATCCAGGCCCATGGACCCGATCCGGAGCGCTCGGGGTCGCCCCCGTCGGGGGGCCCAGAGGCCGCGTGGACCGTCTGGGTCGGGGGCCGTGGCGGGCCTGCGTGTGGTGGGACGGATGCGGCGGCGGCGCCGGCGGCGGCCAGGGCGGCGGCGCCGGTCGGGTCGGTGCGGAATCGCGCCAGGGCGGTTGAGAGCTCGGAGGCGGTCGGTCGTGCCGCCGGGTCGACGGCCAGGCACCAGCGCACGATGGCATCGAGCGCCGGGGGCACCTCCGCTCGCACGGCCATCGGCGAGGGCACGCCGCCTGAAAGCCGGGCCACCGCCACGGCCGCGGGCGAGTCCCCGGAGAAGGCGCGCTGGCCGGTGAGCATCTCGTACATCACCAGGCCCAGCGAGTAGATATCGGAGGCCGAGGTAGCGGTGTCGCCACGCGCCTGTTCCGGGCTGAAGTAGAGGACGCTACCAAGCGTGATGCCGGTGGCCGTGACCGGTGAACCGGCGGCCGCCTGGGCGATGCCGAAATCGGCCACCTGCACGCGGCCATCGGGCGAGAGCAGGATGTTGCTGGGCTTGATGTCACGATGGACGAGGCCGCTGGCGTGGGCAGCCGCGAGTGCGTCGGCCACCTGCTGGCCCATGTTCGCCACCGCGGTCGGCGGCAGGCTGCCCTTCTTGCCCAGGGCCGACGAGAGGTCGCCGCCGGAAACCTGTTCCATGACGATGTAGGGACCGGCGCTGTCGGTGCCGTAGTCGTAGACCTGGACGATGTTGGGGTGGCTCAGTGACGCGGCGGCCTGGGCCTCGTGCTCGAAGCGTTCCACGAATTGGGCGTCGGCGCCGAACTCCGGCCGCAGGACCTTGACCGCGACCTCACGTCCAAGCTTGTCGTCGGTGGCTCCGAAGATGGTGGCCATGCCACCCTGGCCGAGGACCTGGTCCAGGCGATAGCGGCCGCCGAGGAGCGTGCCAAGCTCAGCCACCTGGGCTGCCCCTGAGGCTGCCTGCCGGACCGACTGCCTCGGCCGCCGTCACTGCAGGTCGATCCCTGCCAAGTAGTCGCGGAACTCGCCCCCGATGTCGTCGCGGTCGATCGCGAGCTGGACGGACGCCTTGAGCCAGCCCATCGTGGTGCCCGCGTCATGGCGCGTGCCCTCGAAGGCGTAGGAGAAGACCTCCTGTTCGTCCATCAGGGCCCTGATCGCATCCGTCAGCTGGATCTCGCCGCCGGCTCCGGCCTGCGTCTGCTCCAGCTTCTCGAAGATCTTGGGCGTGAGCACGTAGCGGCCGATGATGGCCTTGTTGCTGGGGGCTTCGGCGGCAGGCGGCTTCTCGACCAGGCCGCGGATGCGGTTCAGGCGCACGTCCGGGTCCGACCACTCGGGATCGATGTCGACTATGCCATAGCGCTCGGTCTCCTCGTGGGGCACGGGCATGACCGCCAGCGTGGAGCCGCCGGTGTGCTGGTAGGACTCGATGAGCTGGCCGATGCAGGAACGCTCGGCTTGCACCACATCATCGGAGAGGATGACCGCGAACGGCTCGTGACCCACGAGCTCCTTGGCCATCAGCACTGCGTGGCCAAGGCCGAGCTGCTCCTTCTGGCGCACGTAGCTGACCTGGGCCATGTCCCCGATCTGGCGAACCCTGCGCAGCATCTCGATGTCACCCTTGGTCTCGAGCAGGTGCTCGAGTTCGAAGCTGTGGTCGAAATGGTCCTCGATGGCCCGCTTCTGGCTGCTGGTAACGATGATGACCTGCTCGACCCCAGCGGCCACGGCCTCTTCGACCGCGTACTGGATGACCGGCTTGTCCACCAGCGGCAGCATCTCCTTGGGCTGCGCCTTGGTGGCCGGAAGGAACCGAGTCCCCCAGCCCGCGGCCGGGAACACTGCCTTGCGAACGCGCATCGATCCTCCATGCGAGTGCCGGGTGTCGGCCCGGTCTTGGTGGCCGGCGCGGGTGTCTCCGACGCGAGTAGCCCGAGTGTAGCGCGGCGGCGCCGACGACTCAGGCCGCGACCTACTCCGCGACCGGCTGCCCTGGAGGTCCGGGGCGATGGACCGGCGCGAGTTGAACGAGGCTTGCGCCGACCAGCACGAGCACGCCGCCGGCCAACTGGATGAACGTGGGCTGCTCGGCCAGCAGGAGCATGGCCAGGAGGGCACCAGTGACCGGTTCTGCCAGCATGAGCACGGCACCTCGAGTCGGTCCCACCCGACGATATCCGGCGATGATGAGCACGGCCGGGATGGCGGCCCCGACGATGCCGGCGGTGAGGATGAGCAGCCACGCTTCCGCCGAGCCGACCGGCTCAAGGATGGTGGAGCCCTGCCCCAGCACGAGCAGCAGCGGGACCAACAGGACCCCGTAGATGGCCACCGAGAAGAGACGCACCAGCGCAGCCGACTGCAGCGGCGGAACCGAGCTGAAGCCGCCAGCGCCGACCAGAGCGAAGCCCGTCTGGCACAGCGACGCGATCAGCGCCAGGCCGACGCCGAGAGGGTCGATGTCACCGGCCCCACTCGACCCGGGACCCGCCAGCAGCAGCACCAGGCCCAGCCCCGAGAGGCCGATGGCGGCGAGCTTGCGCAGCCCGAGGTGCTCGCCGAACACGGGCACGGCCCCGATGGCGACCCACACCGGGAAGGTGTAGAACACGATCAGGGCCGCGGCGACAGTGGTGCGTTCGAAAGCGAAGAAGAGCGACAACGTGGTGCCCGCCACGAAGGCACCCATGGCTGCCAGCTGAAGCCACTGGTGGCGGGGTATGGCCGAGAGACGGGTGCTCGGCACCCGGCGGATTGCGGCGCCGGCGAGCAGGACGACCAGAAGCGCGACCACCGACGATACGGCACGCCAGAGCGCGAAGCTGACGGCCGTGAACCCGGCATCAGAGGCGAATCGGGCCAGCGGGCCAAGGGTGCCGAAGCCGATCGCGGCGATGACGATGAAGGCGACCCCCAGCGGGTCGATGCGGTCGCGGTTCAGGTCTCGGTCGCTTCCTGTGCCTCGGTCCGGCGGCCCCGCAACACGATGGACGTGAACGGCACCCGGATCTCGCCGAATGTCTCGGTCGAGACGAGGAACCCGGCCAGCAGGAAGATGACCGGCGAGGAGCTTGCCCAGCTGGAACCACTCGGTGGATCCGAAGCGGTTGAGGCTATCGGTCACCGCGGGGATGAAGGCACCGATGGCGATGAGCAGCGTAGCCGGCACTCGGCTGTTGATGTTGCCTGTGAGCAGGGCCTTGAGCGCGCCCGGTAGCGAGCCCACGAAGTTGACCACGATGGCCACGGGCGAGATCAGCAGATTGAAGAGGAACTGCTCGCCGGGCTGGCCTGGGTCAAGGGAGTAGTCGAGGACGCGGCGCTTGGGCATGAAGACGTACGCTGAGAAGACGGCACCCAGGATGAGCGCGAAGGCACCGGTGATGTTCATGAAAGGCGTCAGCAGCCGCAGCTCCGGGGGCAAGATCTCCGCCGTGGGAACGCCTGTCTCGGGGTCCAGCGAATAGCCCGGATCAGGCAGGGCCGCCATGAACATGAAGACGATCGAGAGGAAGGTGGCGCCGCCGACCGCCAGCAGCGCCATCCACGGCCAGCGCCAATTCTGGAAGTACGTCTCCACCGAGACGGCCAGGGCGAGCACCGCAGCCACGAGGAAGTAGAGCATCGCGGTGGTGCTGGCGTCGGCATAGATCTCCGGGTTGCGCCGCGCGGTCAGGAAGGTGAAGAGGCCGGCGAAGAAGAGACACAGTGCGAACGCGAAGCCGAAGCGTGTGCGCCCCAGGAGGAAGGCGTTGCCGAGGCCCAGCCAGCCGGCTGTCCAGACGGCTCCGGTGAGATACCAGACGCGGTAGATGGGCTCGTTCCAGCCAGCCGCCGCGGCGATGGCCTCGCAGGCCACGGCGATCCCGAAGAACAGGATGCCCAGCGCCCAGATGGCCTGGTAGGCGCGTCGTCGGGTCCGCCACTGGTCGAGCAGCAGGACGAAGAAGACGGCCGCCAGGACAGCGGTGATCGCGGGTATGAAGACGTTGGCGTCCATGGAGCCCCCGGCGAGGTCGGCCGTCAGGCCGGTTCGAACTCGTGATCCTCGCGATGGTTGGCGTCACACAGGCCCCAGGCCGGAGGATCGACGGGCAGCGGCGTGGGCCGCATCAGCTCTCGCACCTCGGAGAGCCGGCAGATATAGTGGCCACGTCGCTGTGCCCAGGCGCGGAAGCACTCTGGGGCGGCGTGAAACTGGTGTGGGCCAGGGTTGAGAGGCGCGGTATCCGCCCAGCTGGGGGCAGCTTCGCGCGCCACGTTGTCGAGCAGCGATACGCGGAACGGCGTGCCCTCGATGGGCACGTTGCAGCCGTCGCAGCGCTTGGCGTCGTTCTCACTGAAGACGGTCGGGATCCGGATGCCCATGATCCGGCCGCCGCGGAATCGGGTCGCGCTCACCGGCTGATCGTAGCAGAGCGCCCCGCACATCGAACCTCGAGCACTGGCGCCTGGATCTCGCACCGTCGCGGTCCCGCTACTCGGGCCCCTCGCCGATCCCCGGCTGAAGGCTTGCGCGGGGCCGTATCGTTCACCCATGAGTGAACAGACGATGCCCCTCGGTGCCTTCTCCGTCAGCCTCGCCGTCAAGGACCTGGCGGCCTCGCGTGCGTTCTACGAGAAGCTCGGATTCCATGCCGTCTTCGGTGAGCCTGAGCAAGGCTGGCAGATCATGCGCAACGGGAGCACCACCATCGGGCTCTTCGCGGGCATGTTCGAACGCAACATCCTGACCTTCAATCCCGGCTGGGATGCCGACGCCCAGCCGCTCGATTCGTACACGGACGTCAGGGAACTGCAGCGACGACTGGAGGCGGCGGGGGTCGAGTTCGAATCGAAGGCTGATGACTCGACGACCGGCCCAGCGTCATTCGCAGTGGTCGACCCGGACGGCAACACCATCCTCGTCGACCAGCACGTCTAGCGCTCATCGGCCGGCCGACATCTGCCCGACCGCTCTCTGGCATCGTAGAAGCCGATCGCTCGCTAGGAGGCACGACGATGTCGGCACGACCGTGGCAGGACCCAGAGCTGAGTGCGCTGCAGCGAGAGCCGATGCACAGCGTCCGGCACAGGCCTGCCATCCCCCTTGATGGCAGCTGGCAATTCCAGCTCCTGAAGCGGGCTGAGGACGAGCCCGGCGATCACTGGCGGCAGATCGCGGTGCCTGGTTGTTGGACCATGCAGGACACGTTCGACAAGCCTCACTACACGAACACCCAGATGCCGTTCGCGGCGGCTCCGCCCCATGTCCCGGACGACAATCCCACGGGCATCTATGAGCGTGAGTTCGAGGTGCCGGCGGATATCTTCGACAACGGACGCTTCGTGCTGCATGTGGGGGCCGCCGAGAGCGTGCTCATCGCCCACGTGAACGACCGACTCGCGGGCATCAGCAAGGACTCGCACCTGGCGGCGGAGTTTGATATCACGGCAGCGATCCAGGCCGGACCGAACACGGTTCGACTGCGGGTCGTGAAGTGGTCGGACGCGACGTACATCGAAGACCAGGACCAGTGGTGGCACGGTGGGGTCACCCGGTCGGTCTACATCTATCGCACTCCTGGCTCATATATCGGCGACCTTCGCACCCACGCTGGTCTCGCCGAGGACGGGAGGACGGGCGTCCTCGAGGTCGAGGTCGCTGCTCGCTCGGCGCGCGGCGACCTGGACGCAGGCTGGACCGTACAAGCCAGCATCGAAAGCGAAGGCGTGGCCGAGGCCGCCGAGCTGTCGGACTTCGAGCTGCCGTACTGGCCGCAAGACCACGGAGACCGCTCGCTCCTGCGGCGGCACGAGATCGGCGGTCCGGCGGCAGTGGAGCTGGAACGAGCGGCCTGGGAGACCCTCCGAGGCCGGCTGGAGCCACGCCCGGAGGGCCAAGGCCGAGTCCGGCTGACGATCCCCGACGTCGGGAAGTGGTCCGCGGAACGACCGCGCCTGTACGACCTGGCCGTGTCACTGCGCTCTCCTGATGGCTCCGTGGTCGACAGCACCGACATGCGGGTCGGCTTCCGAGACGTCCGCATCGATGGCACCGACCTGCTCATCAACGGCCAACGGGTGTTCATCCGGGGCGTCAATCGCCACGACTTCGACGCACGCACCGGGCGCGTCGTAACGCGCGAGTCGATGCGCGCGGACCTGATCGCGATGAAGCAGGCCGGCTTCAACGCGGTTCGCACCTCGCACTACCCCAACGATCCCGTATTCCTGGACCTGACCGATGAGCTTGGCCTGTACGTCATCGAAGAGGCCGACGTCGAAGCCCACGCATTGCAGGCATCGTTGTGCGACGACTCGCGCTATCTCGGGCAGTGGCTGGCCCGTGTCTCGCGGATGGTGCTTCGAGACCGGAACCATGCTTCGGTCATCGCCTGGTCACTGGGCAACGAGTCAGGACACGGGGCCAACCACGACGCCGCAGCAGCCTGGGTCCGCCGCCACGATCCCACAAGGCCGCTCCACTACGAGGGCGCCATTCGTGTCGACTGGAGCGCCGGACGCACGGTCACCGACCTCGTCTGTCCGATGTACCCGGAGATCAGCGCGATCGTGGAGTACGCACGCTCAGGGAGACAGGAGCGACCGCTCATCATGTGTGAGTACTCGCACGCCATGGGTAACAGCAATGGCACCCTCGCCGAGTACTGGGAGGCCATCGAAATCGACGCCCGGGCTGCAAGGTGGCTTCATGTGGGAGTGGTGGGACCACGGGCTCGAGCAGGAGCTGCCCGATGGGACGAGACGGTGGGCGTACGGAGGCGACTTCGGGGATGAGCCCAACGACGGCGCGTTCTGCGCAGACGGACTGGTCTTCCCCGACCGGACGCCCAAACCGGCGCTGCGGGAGCACCAGTACCTGGCCGCGCCACTGCGCGTCGTTGCGGACGCGCAGTCGGTCATCGACCTGGGGCACGTCAGGATTCGCAACCGTCAGCACTTCCGAGACGCCGACTGGCTGGTCGGCCGCTGGTATCTGAGCGCGGACGGTGCGACCATCCGGGAGGGCGCCCTGAGGTTGCCCCACCTGGAGGCGGGCGCAGAAGCGCCGGCTGATCTCGTCGATTGGCAGGGACTCGGCGACGGAGCCCACGAGCAGTGGCTCACGCTCCGCTTCTTGACGCGGGAGGCCCAGTCTTGGGCGGGGGCCGGTTTCGAGGTCTGCTGGGAGCAGGTCCAGCTTCGCGACGGCAGACCTCCGACAGGGCCGGTGGTCGATGGAGGACTCCCGGTCGAAGTGGACCGTGAGGGGCTCCTGCTGCACCCTCTCCTGGCGGCATCGCCCCGTCTTTCGCTATGGCGCGCCCCGACCGAGAACGACCGTTTCGGGGGCATCGCCGATCGCTGGCGTGAGGCCGGGCTGCAC
Organism: uncultured Chloroflexia bacterium; assembly: GCA_963712745.1. Classification (GTDB taxonomy): domain Bacteria; phylum Chloroflexota; class Limnocylindria; order Limnocylindrales; family CSP1-4; genus JAFMJV01. The sequence continues at coordinate 208,246 of CAVQJC010000006.1, forward strand.
CAGACCAGGCGTGAACTCGTGAACATCCGGCGCGAGGGGTCGGCAGTGGCGGTGGACTGCGATGTCTGGGCTGGCTCGCTGCCCATCCGGCACCGTCAGGTGATCGTACCGCTGGCAGATGGGGGCGTGCGCGTCGCTGAGCAAGCCACGATCCCCGGGGGGTTGGATGACCTCCCGCGGGTGGGCACAGTCCTCGAACTCGTACGCGGCCACGAAGCCGTCGAGTGGTTCGGCAGGGGCCCGCATGAGAGCTATCCCGATCGGAAGCGGAGTGCGATGGTCGGTCGCTGGCGGTCGACCGTCACCGACATGCACGTCCCCTACATCCGGCCACAGGAATCCGGCGGCCGCGCAGACGTCCGATGGCTGGCGCTGGGAGGCGAGCACGGGCGAAATGTCAGGATCGATCTCGCTCGACCGGGACAGGTATCGGTGTCCCATCATCGTCCGGCCTCGCTGGCGTCGGCGACTCACCAGGAGGAGCTGCTACCTGCGGCTGAGACGATCGTGCACGTCGATGCCGCCCATCGGGGCTTGGGCACTGCGTCGTGTGGTCCCGACACGCTGTCCGAGTACAGGCTGGGACCAGGCCAGTACGAATGGCAGTGGAGCCTGACGACCGTGTCGGCTACTTGATGCCGCTGGAGGCGACGTTCTCGGCGAAGTAGCGCTGCACCAGCACGAACGCGAGGATGGGCACGGAGACGGCGATGGCCACGCCCGCGAACACGAGGTGCGGCGAGTCGGCCGCGCGACCGCCAAGCTGCTGCAGCGCGACGGTGAGGACCTGGGCATCGGTGTTGCCGGTGCTGATGATGACGAACGGCCACACGAAGCTGTTCCAGGCGTAGAGGAAGGCGAAGGTCGCCAGCGTGGCCAGGGCCGGCAGGCTCAGCGGGACGTAGATGCGCCACAGCACGGTCCAGCGGCTGGCGCCATCGATGAAGGCCGCCTCCTCGAGCTCCTTGGGCAGGGTGATGAAGAACTGGCGCATGAGGAACGTGCCGTAGGCGGTGAAGATCCAGGGCAGGATCAGTGCCGGCACGCGGTCGACCCAGCCGATCCCGACCATGAGCTGGTAGAGCGGGATGATGAGCACGACGAACGGGATCATGATCGAGCCGAGGTAGACGAGGAAGAGCGCGTTGCGGTACGGGAAGGGGATGCGGGCGAAGGCGTAGCCGCCGAGGATGGAGGTGAAGAGCTGGCCGAAGACGACGGCCAGCGTCACCAGGATGGTGTTGGTGACGCTGCGCCCGAAGCCACCGCGCTCGAGGATCTCCGAGAAGTTCTCCGGATGGGCCGTTGGTCGCTCGACGGCCTCGGCGGTCCGCAGCACCGCGTACGCGACGGTCGTGGGGTCGTCGGGCACGATGAACTCCGCTACGCCGGTGTTGCGCACCTTGGCCAGACGGGCCACCTCGCCATCCCGCTCGACGTCGAAGACTGGGACCGCCTCGCCCTCGACCGTCGACGTCACCTCGTTGCCGGCGGCGTCGAAGACCGGGACCGCCGTCTCGAGCGGCAGCAGGATCTCGTCGGCTGGGCTCTCCGGATCGACGAAGACGCCGGCGCGGATGCCCGTCTCGACGGGCACCATCTCGCGGATGCCGTCGTCGGTCGGGATGCGGTAGAGCGGCAGCTCTTCCTCGCCCACGGTCGTGGTGCTCGCCGCTAACGGCAGGAGCTGCGGCGGGTAGCGGAACACCTCCTCGCCCGTCTTCAGCGCCGTCGAGACCATGAAGATGAAGGGGAAGAGGAAGATGAGCCCGACCCCGACCAGGAGGGCGTAGGTGCCGAGGGTCCCGCCACCAGGCCGGAGGCGGGCGCGCAGCGACGGGCCCTGCGATGCTGGGACCCGCTTGGTCGGCTGGCCGTCGGCGACGCTGCTCACGGCTAGTTCGCGAAGGCCTCGGCGCGCTGGCGCCGGTACTGGACGATGGTGAAGATGAAGATGAGCCCGAACAGGACCCAGGCGATGGCCGAGGCGTAGCCGAACTCGAAGTTCTGGAAGCCTGCGTTGTAGAGGTACATGACCGGGGTCAGGGTGGCGTTGTTGGGCCCGCCGCCGGTCAGGATGAAGGGCTCGGTGAAGAGCTGGAAGGCGAGGATGGTGGTGGTCGCGACGACGAAGAACGTCGTGGCCGAGACGGACGGCAGCGTGATGTTGCGGAAGCGCTGCCAGCGGTTGGCCCCGTCGATCGTTGCCGCCTCGTATAGGTCGGCTGGGACCCCCTGCAGGCCCGCCAGGAAGAGGATCGAGTTGAAGCCGACAGTCGTCCAGGCGAAGACGACGGCGATGATCGGGAGGGCTGTGACCGGGTCGTTGAGCCAGGCGATCTTGGGGTCTTCGATGCTGAGGCCCAATGTCGAGTTGATGAACCCGATGACACTGGTGATGCCGTAGTTGACCCAGCCCACGCTCTGGTCCAGGAGCTGCTGCCAGATGATGGCGATGCCCACGATGCCGGCAACGCTGGGGATGAAGTAGACGGCCCGGAAGAAGCGGATGCCGCGGACGCGCGAGTTCAGCAGGGACGCCAGGAAGAGCGCCGGGATCACGGCCATGGGGATGGCGATGAGGCAGAAGACGAGGATGTTGCGCAGCGCGATCCAGAAGAGCCTGTCCTGGGCCGCGATGACGACCGAGCCGATGCGGAGGACCTCGCTGTAACCCTGCTCCAGGCCCGGTGCCAGAAGCACACTGGGGTCGTCGAGCACGACGAACTGGAGCGCGAGGATGTCGAGGTAGTTCTGGAGGCCCAGGAAGATCGGATCGCTGAAGGCGTCCCAGTCGGTCAAGCTCACGTAGAGGCTGAACAGAAGGGGGCCGGCGAAGAAGCCGAGGAAGCCGAGGAGGTTGGGCGAGATGAGCAGCACTCCATCGAGGACGTCGCTGTCCTTGAGCGTGGCGCCGAAGCGCGCCTTGCCCGCCTCGCCCCAGAGTGCCAGCAGGAAGGCCAAGATGACGCCGCTCGCCACGGCCAGCCCGAAGTGCAACGGATCGGCAAGTCCCGTGGCGAACTCGACGACGCCTCGCACCGCGTCGATGGCGAAGAGGAAGCCGACGCCCGCCACCACGAGCAGCCCGGTCCGAACAAGACCGAGTCCTCGCTTGAGAGTTGGGCGGGCACCGACCGCATCAGTGGCGTAGCCGAGCACGAACGCCACGAGCGCGAGCAGGAGCCACGGCAGCGAGGCCCCGAAGACGCCCGCGAGGTCATCCAACCCGACGAACACGCCCGACAGATGGAGCAGGAACAGGAAGACGGTCAGGAAGGCGAGGTAGTCGACGATGATGGCCAGGACGCGGCCGCGGGCGGTACGCCGGAGCGTGAGCAGCGTCGAGGCTCCAGCGGCCACGGTGAAGAGCAGCGGGACCGCCAGCGCGGCGATGAAGAGCGGCAGGGGCAGACCCCCGGGGTCCTGGAGCGCCAGCGCGACGAGAGCGATCGCGCCCAGCACGGTCAGGGTGCCCTGGAAGAGCGGGCTGACACGGACAAGCAGGCGCTCCACCTGCGCGCGCGGGCTAGCGGGTGCAGGCTGCGACTGCTGGGTCGTGGTCGGTGCTTCGACCGTGGTAGCAGACATCTCGATAGCGTGTCGCCCGTGGCCGGGCGAGCGGGGCCTCCGCTCAGTCGAACGCCCGGGCCAGCACGGGGCCGGCCCGGGCGGCTAGCTCAGCTTCGGCTCAGTCGGAGAAACCTTCGGCGTCGGCTTCAGCGCAGATCGTGGCAGCGAACTCCTCGATCGTCGTCTCGCCGCTGGCCAGGCCATCGACGGCCGCGGTCATCACGGCGTCGAACTTCGGCCAGTTGCCCTCCCACAGCGGCCCCTCGGCGACGGCGCGGTTCGCGAGTCCATCAAGGAACGCCTGGTTGTTCTCCGGCGGGGTCAACGTCAGGAAGGTCTCGGCCACGTCGTCACCGACCCGGCTCGGGATGTTGGCACCCAGCTCGGCGACCATAGCCTGGATGTCCGGCTGTGTGAGCTCGTTGATGACCCGCCAGGCAGCCTCCGGGTTCTCGGTGTCCGCGTTGGCTGTGTAGGCACCCCAGAAGAGCCAGTTTCCGCCCGGGACAGGACCATCGGGAAGCGACACCACGTCCCAGTCGAAGTTGGCGTTGGCGCGGGCGCCGGGCGTGGCCCAGCGGCCGTTCATGAACATGCCGGTGTTGCCGGCCAGGAACGCCGGCTCGCCGTCCGAGTATTCCGCGAAGCCGTCGAGCCCCTGGTAGATGAGCTGGAGCTGCGTCAGGCCCTCGATGGCCTCGGGGGTGTCAAGGGCACAGGCGGTCCGGTCCTCGTTGAAGAAGCTGCCGCCGGCGGAGTTGATCCAGTACCCGTAGGGACCCCACCAGGGCGAGCCGGTACCGAAGCCGGTGATCTCGGGGCCGAGGACGCTGACAGCCTCGCCGACCTCGATGAACTTCTCCCAGGTCCACTCGCCGTTGGCGGCGAGCTCCCGGGGTATCCTCCGCGCCGGCCTCGAGGATGAGGTCGTTGTTGAGATACAGCGCGAAGGTGGAGACGTCACGGGGCAGGCCCCAGAGCGGCCCACCGGCCTCACCCGTCTCGGGATCGTAGGTGAGGTGGAACATCGGGCCGGGGTAGAAGGCATCGTCGCTGAAGCCCTCGGTCGCGTTCGCGAACTCGCGATTGTTCGCGATGATCCCACGGGTCGCGAAGTCAGCGATGTCAGTGCCCGGGATCCAGAAAACGTCGGGGGCCGTTCCTGACGCCGCCTCCGTCTTGAGGGTGTCCTGGTAGCCAGAGGTCTCGGTCCCGCCCGCCTGGTACTCGACGGTGATGCCATCGAGCCGCTCGGAGATGACGTCTGCGATGTCGCGGTAGACGCCGGCCTCCGTGTCGTTGTCCGGGCGGGTCCGGAACGTCACGGTCACATCGTCTTGCGCGGCCACGGCGATAGACGAGCCCACGAGGGCTGCGGTCGCCAGCGCGGTGACCAGGATGGCCGTGCGCCGCGGGGCGCGAAGAATCAGGGAATGCCATGTGTTCCTCCTCCATGACTATGAAGGGCAGTCCAGCGGACTCCCAACCGGTTATCGAAGTCGGAGTCTGAGAATCCGGCAGCGGGCCTGTCAACGACCCCGGTCCTCGGCGCCAGCCCCTCCCATATCGTTCGCTTCGATGGGTCCGATCTGGTGGGAGGCTCCAGGTCGGATCAGCCCATGGTGACCGGATGAACGACGCCGTCCACGAACCAGGTGTCGTCCATGCCCAGGCCCACGACGGTGATGTCAAGCGTCGCGCATAGGCCTTCGTAGGCACCGTCCCCGAACAGCAGCGCGCGAACTCCGACCGGCTGGAAATCGTTCGGCCGGAAGCCCGTGAAGTCGCCGTGCCACGAGCCGTCGGCGCCCTCGATGGTGATGGAGCCCCAGGCTGGGATCGGCTGGTCACCGGATGACACCACATCCCAGTTCCAATCGGAGACCAGATCGCCTGCCATTCGCGGGTCACTGAAGCGGTGAGCCGACCCCGCCATGGCATAGTCGCGGTACTGGAAGACGCGGTCTTCCTCGTTGAATGTCCCGCCCGGGATCCAGTGCACGTCGACGGAGCCGGCGACCGGGCCGATGGCGTGGGTCGCTTCCGTCGTCGCGATGGCGACCGCAGAGGTTCCGCCCACAAGGGAGAGGATCGCGAAGGAGAGAGCGGCGATCCGCAGGGCGCGCATGTCAGGCCTCCTTGCCAACACACTGCGCGGGCCGGGTTCGCCAGTGGCTCGGTGCGACTCAGGCGGCCAACGTACGCGAGTCGCGCTTCCATGCCTCCCGTCAGACTGTCAAGCGTGCACTCGTGAAACCACCGGCAACAAGTGCCAGACGGGCTGAATCGCGCCAGTGCGCAGCACGTCCGGCCCCCCGGGTGGGCCGCTGGGAACGGTGCCACGACGGTGCTCAGTCGGTCAGCCCCACGATCATCGCGGTCATCAACTCTGACGCAGCGGCGGGCCCAAGTCCGTTCGAGGCCAGGGACGCCCAGGTTCGGAAGTCCACGGCATGCCGTACCGCGATCTGCACGCGCTGGTCATCCGGTCGCGACCACGCCTCGACCAGGGCGGCATGCGTGTTCTCGAGTTGAGCACGGAGTAGCTCGCCCACGAATGGGGGCATGATCGCGACGTCACGGAACGAGTTGGACATCATCTGTTCGTTCTCGTCGTAGTAGCGATACAGATCGCCAAGTCCGCGCGCGAGTCGAGTGGCTGGATCAGGCTCGTCGCGCCAGTCCTCGGTCCGCGGCCACGGATGGCGCGCGAACCAATGGCTGGTACAGGCGCCGTACAGGGTCTCCTCGTCGGGGAAGTGCCGATAGACGGTCGAGCGCTGGACGCCGGCCTTGGACGCCACGCCTTTGATCGTCGTGTATCGCGGTCCGACTGAACCATGCAACTCCACTGTCGCTTCGACGATCCGCCGTCGGGTTCCCTCGAAGTCTTCGAGTCGCTTGCGCATGCGGTAGGGGCGAGCGGCGTGGCTGGCTTCGGAACTCATGAATATGATGATACACACATGTACCACCATCGTGCGTCAATAGGCATTCACAGAGGGAGTTCGGTCTCAGATTGTAGCGTACACCTATGTACGACCAATACTTGACAGCCCGACACGAGTGGCCTAGTCTCCTGTTCTGCAGGACACAGGTGTTCGATGAACTGTGCCGAGGCGCGGAAGACCCGACACACGGGTCTCATGCCCACTCACGAGATCAGCGGACGGAGGAGACCGGCAATGACGACGACGATGGACACGAACAGGTCGCAGCCAGGCGGCTCGCAAGCGCTCTGGCACGCACAGGCTCCGGCCTATCGCATCGAGGGTGAGCTCCGCGAGGTCGTACCGGTGGGTGCCTTCGGGGACGCGATCCGCTTGCTGAGCCGGTGCGACGCCAAGGTCCTGACGGCCATGGCGGGGACTACGGGGCCCGCGGTCGGGCGTGTGTCACTTGATGTCAACGGGGTGGTCATGGCGCCTGATGGCTTCTCGATGCCGCTCCCGGCGGCTATCGCCACTCCCGGGTTCGAGTTCCCGGATCTCGACTTTCGACTGACGGGTACGGCATACATCCGTGCCGTCGAGCACGGGCTGGCGCAGCTCGAAGGCTCGACCGTGTCGATCGAGGGCTGGGTCAACTTCGAGTCGGGGGAGTTGGTGGTCGAGGCTCTTCCGTTGTGAGCGCCGGGCGCAAGCTGGGCACGAGCGCACCGCCTGGCCTTGCAGGTGACTGGCGACGCCGACCGATCACGGGGTGATCGACCCAAGCGAGCTCGCCTCCTGCGACTTCACACCTGGTAGCGTCGCGCCCGCCCTGCAGGCAGCGTGGCACCGTCGTGCGGCGCGCCTGACTTGGCTCGCCGCGCAGCCTCGCACGTGACCCTTTGAGCGCGTCTGTCCGAAATCGGAACCCTGGGTGCTTGGTGCCGATTCGTACCCTATAGAGGAACGACACAAGACCGCTCCTCCATGGTGGCCCAGGGCAGCTGTCCGAAGGGAAACAGGGGGTATGGACGAAGAGCTCGTGCGAAGGGCACAGGGTGGAGATCCCGGCGCTTTTCGCACGCTGGCGATCGAGCACCACCCGCGCCTGTTCGCCGCCGCCTACGGCATCCTGCGCGATCGTGACCTGGCCCAGGATGCGACACAACGGGCGCTCGTCAACGTGTGGCGCCACATCCACGGCCTGAAGGAACCAGCCCGGTTCCAGGGCTGGTCGTATCGCATCCTGGTCCACGCCTGCTATGCCGAGGCCAAGGCAGTGCCGAAGCTGCTCGCCGATACCGACCAGCAGGCGGTCCGCGAGCCCGTGGCCAGCGATGAGATCAAGCGCATCGACGATCGCGACCAGCTCGAGAGGGCGTTCCGGCGCCTGTCGCTCGAGCACCGGGCCGTCGTCGTGCTGCACCACCTCGCCGACATGCCCCTTGACGCGGTCGCTGAGGCGCTCGACCTGAAGGTCGGGACCGTCAAGTCACGGCTCAACCGCGCGATGGGAGAGCTGCGTGCGGCCATCGAGGCCGATGCACGGCCGACGTCCACGTTGCCCCTCGGACGGGAGGTCGCGCCATGAACGTGCCCGATCGCACCACGCAGCGAGTGCGCGAGTGGCTCCGACAGTCGACGCCGGACGCGCCGGAGGCCGAGCGCAGCGTCGACGAGGTCATGACCACGTTGTTCCAGGCATCACAGCTGCGGCCCCGGTCGTCGTTCCGCTTCCTGCGCAGAGCGGATTGGGGCGAAGGAGGGTATTCGATGTTCTCGGCACTCAAGATCGGTGTGGCGACAGCGCTCGTGGCGCTGCTCGGCGGAGTCCTGGCCATCAGCACGCTGCCTCAGGAGCAGCTACCCCAGGCACCGGCCGCAGCCACGGAGGTAGCGACCCCGGAGATCTCGCTAGAGGACCTCCCGCCATACGCTGCCATCAACGGCAAGATGTTGGCGGGTCCCAATACCCACTTGCCGGACATGGAGATCGACCCGACGACGGGCCGGGGAACAGGCAATGACTATGCCTGGACCATGAGCCTCGAAACGAACGACCCCAGGCTCGATGGGCCTTTCCTTTCCAACCACGACTACCTCGTCTTCGAGGGCGAAGACCCGTTTAGCGGTTCCCTCCGCAACGGCATCGGTACGCTGTCGAACGAGGGCGGATCCTGGAGCGTCGAGTTCCACGGATTCTCGAAGCCCGGCCAGAGCAACATCACCAGCGACTACTACGTGACCTACCTCACCGGCGAAGGCGGATACGAAGGGCTGTCCGCGATGCTGTTGTCAGTCCCTGCCGGGAGCTACTGGGCCGTCGATGGCGTCATCGCACCTGGCCCCATGCCCGAGCCCCCGACCACGGTGGAGCCGGCCATGGCGGAGTAGCAGCGACGGTTCGGCACGATGGGCGCAGGACTGGATGCGCCCTCCGTGCCGATGCCGAAGACCGCATCGCGGCGACCGCCTCATCTAGGGGCCTCATCGACGTCGGCGACGCGTGCGCGCTCGACCCGCCGGTGCCCCATCTCGCCATGCACGGCACGGCGGACCTCCACGTGCCCTTCGACGGAAGTGCGAGCCCGATGGGCGACGACACCATGGTGGACGGCCAGCCCTGGACCGCCTGGCCGATCGCATCCTGGCCGGGCATCTTCGTTCCGGTCCCCGATATCGTGGCCGCCGTGGCCGAGCGCAACGGATGCGCGCCGAAGACCACATCCGCGCCGACCGCTGACGGCATCGAGCGCCCGAGCTGGTCTTGCCCCAGCGGCGGCGAGATCGAGTTCGTGGTCGCCGAGGGGGGTGGTCACGGTTGGCCGGGCAGTGTGGTTCAGCAGGTCTACGAGGATGCGTACGGGCTGGGACCGGTGAGGATGGACCTCGACGTGTCCGGCACCGCCGACGGCGGTCCGCTACGGGGAGCAGTCGTCCGGACTGTTGTCGCGGATGTTGCCGGTGGGATCGCAGGCGACCCCGACGACGTAGGGGAAAGCGTCGTAGTAGCCGCCACCCCACGCGCCCGCGGTGTTGTGATGGATCGAGCTGGAGTCGTGGAGGATGAGCGGACCGCCGTTCCATACGCCGCCACCGTTGTTGCCGGTGGCGTTGTGGTGGATCGAGCTGGAGTCGTTGAGCGTGAGGTAGGCGTAGTTGTGGACGCCGCCGCCCTTGGTCGACGCCTCGTTGCCATGGATCGAGCTGGCGTCGTTGAGAGTGACGCTGCCGTAGTTCGAGACGCCGCCGCCGATCTCGGTGCTGGCCGCGTTGTGGTGGATGGAGCTGGAGTCGTTGAGGATGAGGGTGCCGATGTTGAAGACGCCGCCGGCCTGGTTGGCCGCGTTGTGGTGGATGGAGCTGGAGTCGTTGAGGATGAGTGTGCCGTCGTTGTCGACGCCACCGCCGATCAGGCTGACGGCGGTGTTGTGGTGGATGGAGCTGGATCCAGAGAGTGTGAGGGTGCCCATGTGGGTGTTGCCGACGCCACCGCCGTTGCTGGCGACGTTACCGCGGATGGCGGCGGCGCCCTGGAGCCTGAGGGTGCCGCGATCATTGAAGACGCCGCCGCCGTTCCCAGTGGCGGTGTTGTCGCGGATCACGGTCGAGCCCATGAGGACGAGGGTGCCGCGGTTGAGGATGCCACCGCCCTTGGCCGCCTTGCCGTCACGGATGCGGACGTCCGCTATGGCCACCATCGCGCCTGGCTCGATGGTGATGACGCTACCCTGACCATCGCCATCGAGCGTCGGCCGGCCCGAGGCCTCCGTTCGGATGCCCCTGATGCTCAGGTGCTTGCCGATCGTCGTTACGCGGTGGCAGGTGCCTCGCACGGTTAGCCGGTGGCCCTTGCGGGCGAGCGTGACCGCCTTCTGGAGGCTGTTGCTCGTGGCGCCGGTGTCGAGGTTCTTGACCCGACAGGCAGTAGCCGACCCAGCAGCGACCGGCGCCGACGCGGCCGCGATCGTCAGCGTTGCCAGCAGGGCCGTCGACATCAGGAACGCCGCGACGCGTCGGAACGGGATCGCTGCCAGCAGGACAAGCCCCTTCCTCGCGTCCTCTCCTCACTCATGGGCACGGAAACGGGACACGAGCGCGCCGAGCCCAGACCGATAGATGCTATCCGATGCCATCTTCGGCTGGGGCGATCGGTCGCGAAGCACGTCGTACAAGATCCAGGCCACCAGCTGGGACGTACAGAGGCCTCCTACGTGCCCGATCAGACGCCAGAGGTGATCGCGGCGGCCTCCCGGGAATGATGCGCGAAGGTCTGCCCGGCATCGAGGCTGAGCGGGCAGTGGCGACCGAGAAGGTGGTGGTGACCGACCGGCTGAAGGAGTCCACCATGTAGCGAGCTGAAGATCCGAGACCGTCTTGGTCACGACCGGGCGCTGGTGGTTCGAGCCGCTTGCTGACGAACTCGGTCTCGATGTCCAGTGGCAGGACGGCGGGCAGTGCATACGCTCCCGCGAGGCTCAAGCGCAGCGACGCGAGGCTCTGGCGCCCCGAAGGGGTCTTGAGGGACCCGGTTGCGACGCAGTGACGACCAGCCGGCGTGGCACGCGGAAGCGGAGTAGGCCAAGGGCGGAGTCTGCCAAGCCAACAGTTCGCCTGATCCCTGGGGCCGTGTGCGTCGTCGTGTATGTGTGGAGACCGGACAGCACGGGCCGGCCGGTTCGAGGACTGGGTCGACCGCATCGTCGTTGACACCTGCTGCGACCGCCTGCGGAGGGCCGCCCGACGGCCGACCACGGACGTCTCGACGCAGACCGCATTGAGCACCCCGGAGGCCACGGCTAACGTGCACCGGCGGCTGATGGTGGAGCAGGCCTTCGCCGATTCCGGCGAGGACGATGGCGATAGACTGCAGGGGGCGTTCGCCACCAGGAGGATGAGATGATCAGGTTCCGACTGCTCAGCGCCGCGTTGGGTGCGCTGCTGCTGCTGGTGCAGGCCGGCGGTGTCCTCGCACAGACGCCGCCACCCATCGAGCGCACACCGGAGATGGAGGAGCGTGCCGTCGAAGTCGCCGCGCTGTTCCCCGACGAGATCGCAGGCGCGTCCCTCCTAGAGAATCTCGACATCAGCGTCGGGCAGGAGGTCCTCGCCACGTTGGATCCGAACGACCCCGATGATGCGGCAGAGATCGCCCAGTTTGACGAGATCGTGGCGGCCGTCGGAGCGACACTGGACGATGTAGCGACCGCGTCCAGCTACGCCCAGCTCGACGAGGATGCCTATGCCTTCGTCATCGCCTTCCAGATCCGAGGCGCCGACATCCAGCCGGCACTGCCGCTCCTCGCGGCTGCCCTCGAGGAGGACATGAGCGAAGCGGTCGTCGAGCAGGGGCAGGTCGGCGACGTGGATGTGACACTGTTCCGCAGCGCCGAGGACCCGGAAGGGGACGCGAACGTCATGCTGGCTCGAGGTGACGTCATCTGGCTGCTCACCGTGCCAGCAGAGCTCCTCGAGGAAGCCATCGAATCGCTGCCCGAGTCCTGACGCATCGCGGCACGCGCCCATCAGGGCTGTGTCCGATGCGTCGTCGCCGCGCCCTCGGGTCGACTGTGAGCGCCCTGCCTCGGCGGCCTGATGGCGAAGGTCTGGCGCCCCCAAGGGGTCTTGAGGGCTCAGAGGCAACGCACTGACGACCCGCTCGCGTGGTACGCGCAAGCGGAGTGAGCCCGCGGCCCTCCTCGACCAGGTCGAACTGACCCAATCCTTCGGGCCGCCTACGTCGTCATGTCTATGTGGAGACCGGACAGCGCCACTTGACGGGAACGCGCACGATGCCTGCAGGGGGGCGCATGGCAGAGACAGAGGCCCAGCGGGCCGCGGCGTTCCAGGCGCTGGCGGACGAGCACCTGCTCCGGAGCTACCGGCTCGCCAACGCCATCCTCGGTGACCAGACCGAATCCCAAGACGCTGTACACGACGCTTTCATCAATGCCTGGCAGCGGTGGGATTCACTGCGCGACCGGGCCAAGTTCGAGCACTGGTTCGACCGCATCGTCGTCAACACCTGTCGCGATCGCCTGCGCAGATCGGCGCGGCGGCCAACCACCGACATATCGACGCAAGCGGCGTTGAGCACTCCGGACGCCTCGGCCGACGTACACCGGCGACTGCTCGTCGAGGAGGCTTTCGCACGGTTGAAGGCCGACGATGTCGTCGTGCTGGCGCTCCGCTTCTTCGTGGATCTCGAGACGGAGGACATCGCCCGACTGCTGGACGTGCCCACACCGACCGCCAAGACGCGACTGAGATCAGCGAGGATGCGACTTCGCGACCTCATCGAGCGACAGACACCCACCGAGGCAGTCCCATGAACGACCACCAGCTCGACCTCGCGCTTCAGGCGATGGGCAGAGATCGGACCGCGGTCGCCGAACCGCCCGAGCTCCGGGAGCGAGTGGCCGCGATCCCGCTCACCACGCTCCGACGCCGCCGCTGGCTGCCGGCGACCGACACCAAGGCGTTCACCATGTTCTCCACACTCAGGTTCGTCGCCGCTGCGTCCATCGTGGCGCTGTTCGGCGGCTTCCTGCTTGCGGGCATCCTGACCACGCCGCAAGGGGACGAGATGGCCCCGGCGGCGGTGACCGACTCACCCTCGCCGATGACGACCGAGGAATCGCTCTCGGGCATGGTCACCGAGGAGGTGGAGCCGGGCGTCTTCCGGGTCGTCAACGATGGCGTGCGGGACCTGACCCTGGAGGGACTCTGGGGTTGGTGGATCGACATCGTTGCGGGTCTGGACGGTAGCGTCTGGATCGTCACCGACCACGATCTCTTCCGGCTGGGCGACGAACGGACGCACCCCTGGCTCGAGGAGATTCGGAATCTCGACTCTCTCGCACCCCTCGGGGTCGACCGCGAGGGGAGGGCGTGGCTCGGCGGGTCGGTAGACGGTGGACCTTGGCGGGGTCTCTTCGCACTCGAAGGCGAGACCTGGACCAAGTACGCCCCAGCGGACATCCCGGCGGGAGTGGCACTCAGCCAGGCGGAGTTGGGGCCGGACGGTGCCATGTGGGTGGCGCTGGACTGCTGCGACGCCGGCCTCGAGGCCAGCCCCCCAGACGCTGCCCTGCCCATCCTGGCCCGTCTCGAGGACGGTGTCTGGGAGACCGCCCACACCGAGGTCCCAGACCGGGGGAGCCTGCACGTCGGCACCGACGGCCCCTTCGGATTCATCGACGAGGTCTTCTCCCGCTACGACGGCGCTGACTGGCAGCCGCAGGAGATGCCCTACGACGGGACCGACTCCTTCAGCGATCTGGACCAGCTGGCCGGCCCGGAGAACACCCTCTGGCTGGGCCTCTGGGGGGAGTGTCCCGACGGTGAGGAGGATGCCTGTGGCGATACGGACTCGCCCCGCTACGGTCTCGCCCGCAATGACGGGAGCGGCTGGGAGGAGTGGCTCATGGGCGGCTTCCCGGACAAGGACGGGGAGAACCTTCTGTCAGCACTCTTCCTGAGAGCCGTCGGAACTGACGGCAGCCTGTGGGGCAGTCTCGAGTGGGGAGGCGACGGAGCGTCCTGGCCGGGATGGAGTGGTGATGCCGCCCGTTGTGATGGCGTGGCCCACTTCGACGGTGTCGAACTGGACCGCCACCTGCGGGGCCTCTGCGTAGGGCCCTTGGAAGTCGCTCCGGATGGCGCGGTCTGGCTACTTGCCAGCGCCACCCCTTCGACGAGTTCCGATGTCTACGTCATCACCCCCGATGCCGTGGCGCTCAAGGAGTCCGATGTTGCCGAGCTACCTTCGGTGGAGGAGGCGACCGACACCGAGGACTCCACGACGACCGCCTCCGACATCCTGCCCGGCGTCACCCTGACCGTCGAGGAGGTCAAGCCAGGCGTCTTCCGGGTCGTCAACGACGGTCACAGGGAGCTACCCACCTCGGACGACGACTTCGGTGGCTCCGTAGATGTCACCCCCGATGGCAGCGTCTGGCTGCGCAGCGACAGGCAAGGCTTGTACCGCCTGGGAGATGAAGCTACGTTCGACGACTCGACGGAGATGCGGCCATCCATCCAGGTCGCTCCCGACGGCTCGCTCTGGGCCATCGGTCAGTTCCTGGACGACCGTATGGCCGTCTTCTCGTTCGATGGCCAGGGATGGACGGAGCGGACCGACCCGACCGGCAACGACCCCCATCTCGACCCCCTCCTCGAGAGGCTGGCCATCGGACCCGACGGGACGGTCTGGGTGACGACGACGGACGAGCGCAAGTACTGCCCCGACATCGAGGCTGGCGAATGCCCCGGCACCTTCCTCGTGCGGCTCGAGGACGACGGTTCCCTGACGACCATCAACGACTGGCCCGATGCTTACGATGGCGACGCGTCTCCACACCGACTGGTGGTGTCACCCGACGGCGACGTGTGGCTCATCGGCGCGAGGCGCTGGGGTGGTCGCTCGGGTGGTCCGGAAACCGAGGCGCTCCTGCGCTTCGATGGCAGCGGGTGGGAAGTCCTCCCGCTTCCCGACGGGTTCCTAGACGCCAGGGTGTGGCGGTCGTTCGGCTTCGGTCCTGACGGCACACTGTGGGTGCAGGTCCGCGGCCTCGCCGCTGGCCACCCCGATGCGCGCGGCCTCGCCCGCTTCGATGACCCCGGCTGGACCATGTTCACCGAGCCCGATGGCGGTTTGGGCTGGCAAGGCTGGACCGGGTCCGACGGCGAGCCCGTCTGGCCCGGTGCAGACCTGCTCACCGTCGCCGCCGACGGCAGCTTCTGGCTGCGCGGAAGACCGACCGCAGACGGCTGCGGCGGCGTGGCCCACTTCGACGGCACGACGTGGACCACATATCTGGTCGAAGCCTGCATCAGCGATCTCGCCATCGCCCCCGATGGCAGCGTCTGGCTGCGCGGCGAGGTGGGTGTCCAGGGCCACCTCTACGTCATCACCCCCGAGGCCGTGACGGCCACCGGGTAGGGATGGGGGGCCTGCGCTAGAAGGATCGAGCACCACAGCATGCGAGTTCTGTGCAGACGGGAGGAAGAGATGCGCACACTGCGGGTATCTATCATCGGTGCGATCCTGGTGGCCGTATCCGCTCTGGGGGTCGCAGCCCAAGCACAGGAACGGCCGGCTGGATCCGACCTGCTCGTCGTGGAGGGCACCGGCTCGTTCGCCGCCATCCCGGGCCACGCTTCCGGCACCAACACCATGAGCGATCCCCGCGTCAGCGGCGACGTGGTCGTGGACTACGACTACGTGTGTGATCCCACGATGTCGAACTGCAGCGTCTGGGGCGAGGAGACCATCACTAACGACGGCGGGTCCTGGGTCGGTGAGTTCATCGGTCTCATCAGATCGGGACCCACCTGGGAGAACAACATCACGGCGTGGCTGAACGGCAGCGGGGACTACGAGGGCTGGAGCTACGTGGTGAACTACTCGGGCCCCATGTCGGCAAGCTCAGCCGAAGGTCTGATCTCTCGTGTGCCGCTCCCGCCGACGGTGGCCCTGGGCATGACCGAGGCTTCGGCCGTGATCCCTCCGGCCCAGGCGGCCGAGGAGCCTGAGGTCGGCGAGCCCGTGACCGACGTGTCACAGGTACCACCGGACGAGACCATCGGGGAGCCCGCCGATGACGGTGCCGCCATCGTTGCCGTGGAGCAGCAGGACGAGCGGACGGTCGACCTGACCATCGACTCCCCGGCCGTGGGCACCCGGAAAGCGCGACTGCTCCTGCCGGCCGGGTTCGACTCCGAGGCGGGTGCGACCTGGCCTGTCCTCTATCTCCTCCACGGGGCGATGGGGAACCATTCAGACTGGACGACCCTGACGGACGCGGCCGACCTCGTCGCCGACCTCGGCCTGCTCGTGGTCCTGCCCGATGGCGGCGCCGACAGCTGGTACTCCGACTGGTGGAACGGTGGTGAGGGTGGACCGCCGATGTGGGAGACGTTCCACCTGACCGAGCTGCGTCAGCTGCTGGAGCGGAACTGGCAGGCCGGCGAGGATCGCGCGGTGGCCGGTGTCTCGATGGGTGGCCTCGGTGCCATGTCGTACGCGGCACGGAACCCCGAACTGTTCAAGGCTGCGGCCTCGTTCAGCGGCCACCTGAAGCCGCTCGGTTCCGAGTTCCACCCGGACGGGCGGATCTGGGGCGACAAGGTTGCCCAGGCCGACATCTGGGAGGCCCATGACCCGATCAGCCTGGCGCCGGCGCTCGAGGGCATGGCGCTGTACGTGTCGTATGGAAACGGCGAGGTCGGCCCCTTCGACGACGCCGATGCGCTGCCCGACCAGCTCGAGGCATGGCTCGCCGAGATGAACGAGGCTTTCGTCACCCGGCTGGATGAGCTCGGCATCCCCGTCACCGTCGACGCCTACGGCCCTGGCAGACACGACTGGCCATACTTCGAGCAAGGGCTGCACGGGGCCATGCCGCTACTGCTCAAGGCTCTCGACGGCTGACGACGCTATCTCGGACCCGACCGGCCGAGCCGGGGCATCGCGCCCTCCAAGGAGTAGCGCACGAGGGGAGGGAGTGGCGCCCCCAAGGGGCCTTGAGGGCGCGGGAACAACGCGGCCGGTGCGACCCGCTGGCGTGGTATGCCGAACGTGCGTGATCTGCCTCTGCGTCGGGCCAGCCGGGCCGACGTCGAGCAGGGTCGCTAGCGCCCCGGACGAAGCCCCGGCGATGACGCCTGCGACCTTCAGGCCCTCGAACACGATGGTCACGCCGAACGCCGCGAGAAGCACGCCCTCCACGAGGACACTGGACTGGTCTGCGAGCGGCCTGAGGACACTCGGCTCCATGGCGAGGGGTGAAGGTCCTCAGGGACCCGCGCAGGATGCCCGACCCGGCCGCATTCAGACCAGCACGACCAGCGGTCGCAGGTCGCGCACGCTCAGAGGGTGCTATCCCTCCTCGGCTCCTGCTACGGGCAGCAGGTTGATGAGGATGGTCGACGGGATTGCCATTCGTGATGACCGGGATCGAGCATCCGTAGAGCCGAGGAGGGCGCCCGTCGCCACATCCTCCAGACGGGCCTCGATGACATAGCTGCCGGCCTCGTCGACTTCAGCGATTTCATACTCGATCGAGAAGACTCGGGCTGGCCGCAACCGAAACCGACCGTCGACGATGAACTCGCCCACCAGCGCAGCGGCAGGTTCGGTCGCGAACTGTCTGACAGGGTCACCACCAAGCGCGCGTCGGTTCCGAGGTCCGCGAGATCGGAATCAGCGATCGGAGTCCTGATCCACCCACGTAACCGGTGGTGCCATCGTCGGTGGCCTTCACCAGCTCGATCTCGATGTCTTCCACGGGGTTGCCGTTCGTGATGACGGGAATGTCAGTCTCGCCGGATCCGGGTCAGTGCCCAACGCAACGAGGCGCTTGACCTCCGACTCCTCCATCCGTGTCCTCAGCACATACGCTACCGACCGTCGTCGATCGTCTGGATGCTGAAGTCGTACTCGATGCTGCACTCGTAGGTCCACGACCGCGCTGCGGCATTCTCGAAAACGGCCTCACCCAGCGGAGGGGTTCCAGCCTCCGAAGCCTGGGCGTCCTCGAGCGCTACGCACGATCCGCACTGACCTCTGTGGCTGGGCGATGGCTCCAGTATTCACCACGCCACTCACGCTCGGCGGCAGCCGAGGCGATTTCTGCTCCTGCGGCCGCGCTCGCCCTGCCGCGTCGTCAAGACACCGGCTAGGAGGAAGCTGCCGAACAGCGCCACGATGGCACCGGCGAGAACGAACTTGGTTGCACTGAACATGGTCTGAAATCTCCGTTTGGGTGCCTGGGCGGCGACCGAGTGGGCCACGGCGAGCGCGTCGACAGGCGGCTCTGGGCCGGCCATACGGCTGAGCTCCTCGGCAATGTCGTGTTCGAATGACGTCCTGTCACCCATCGCTGAGCTCCTGTCGAAGTCGCGAGAGCAGCCGTTCCAGACGGTTGCGGGTGCCCGATGGGGTCAACCCGATAACCGTCGAGAGTTCGGTCGCGTTGAAGCCGGCGACATAGCGCATCGCGAGTAGCGCCCGTTCGTCCGGATCGAGGCCTTCGAGCGCATTCCGCAGGTCAGTGAGCCAACGCGCCTGCTCGACTGCACAGCCCGGACGCCGGATTCGCCGAGGCATCCGCTGTCGATCTCTACCTGTGAACGACGGCGCTGCTTGCGCAGCAGCTGCTGACCTCGTTCACGGCGATCGACACGAGCCAGGGTCTTACCCGTTCGGGTTCGCGGACCTTGCCGAGCTTGTTCAGGCGATGCAGCCGAGGCCGCTTGCACGGCCTCTTCGGCGATGGCCCGGTCGCGACGCGACGCAGACGCGCGATGCATCGTCACCGTTGTAGGCAGCGACGATGCGAGCGAACGCGACTTCCGATGTGCACCCTTCGCCGCTGATGCGACGACTCCGGAGAGTTCCCGGTCTGCAGTCCTGCGTCATGGCCTCCATGCCTGTAGATGCACCGAGAGTGTCCCGTGCCTGGGTAGGAGAGACAGAGTAGTGCGTTGTCCGTGCTTGCTCGGGCTGGCGCCCTGAGTCGATCGGGAGTCGGGCGTCAGGTGCAGTCCGACTCGAGACCGTCGGCGCGGGGCGTCCTAAGCATCCGGGTCACGGAGTGCGTGTCCGCCACGCAGGAAGGCGCGCCCTTGAGGGCATGACGAACGTCCAGCGCAGGCTGTTCGAGGATGGCCGCCACAGGGGCCATGACCCGTAAGTCAATCGTCATCGAGAAAGTCGCCGTGGACGACCGGAGTGTCGACTCAATCACGTGGACGCCGCAAGCGGCGCCCCTCTTCGAAAGACAGTGGTGGCGCCCCCAAGGGTGTCTGAGTTCAGGACATAGGTGACACCTGATAGGTCACAGGTGAGTCGGGACATAGGTGACAGTCCGGTGCATGTCGAAGCATCGGGTGGCCGTCCTGAAGGTCCTCACGCATCAGTCGTCCGTCACCGCTGCCGCAGCCGAGGTGGGATCGGGGCCCTGCGCGAGCGCCGCTGCCGCGAGGGCGGACTCGAGGCGCTCGAGCCGCGGTCGCGGCGGCCACGACCAGCGGCCGCATACGCCGAGGCGGTCCGCGAGCGCATCGTCGCGTTGCGCACCGAGCTCACCGCGCAGGGCCTCGTGCCCGCCCCGACGATCGTCGGCACCTCGAGCGCGAAGGGCTCTGTTCGGACTCGACGATCCGGCGAGGTCCTCCATGCCGCGGGCCTCGTCGTGCCCGAGCCGCGCAAGCGCCGCGCAGCTCGCGGACCGCTCGAGGCGACTGATCCCAACGCTGTGGCAGTCGGACGTGCCCACTGGCGAGCTGCGAGGACAGCGACGCTCGTCGACCCACTGCCGGCTCGCTCGACTGCGGCCGCACTCGACGGTGACGACGTGGTGGCCTCGTTCTGCGGGCGAGCCCACTGGCTCCGCGGCACGCTCACGACGCGCGGTCTACACCTCGCGCTTCACGGGTGGGCGCAACGCTTGAGTACCTGCTCGCCTACCTCGGTAGTCAAGCAGAAGAACGGGGCGCCTGGCCATCCCCAGACGCAGGGCAAGATCGAGCGCTTCCACCAGACCTTGAAGCGCTGGCTCGCACAGCGACCCGCGGCACGGACCATCCCTGGCTGCAGGCCCAGCTCGAGACCGCTCGGCGCCGAGCCTACGGCGCGACCGCACCGGGCTCTCGGGCGCCGGCACCCCGGCCGAGGCCTACCGGGCGAGCCCGAAGGCCCACCCCGCCGGGCGCGGCGCCCCAGGGCATCTGCGCCTGCGCTACGACCTGGTCGACAAGGGCGGCCGCATCACGTTGCGCCGGGCCGGTCGCCTGCACCACCTGGGGATCGGGGCCGCCCATGCCCGCAAGCGCGTGCCTGGCCATCGTCGATGAGCGCGCGGTCACGGACGTGCGACCGTCGGACCGGCGAGGTCCTCTCAACCATCGGATCGCGCCCGTCGGTGACTGGCGCAACCAACGACGACCGGCAGCTGGTTCATCGGTTGTCACCGATGTCCCGACTCATCTGTCACCTATGTCGCGACTATGCAGCGGCGCCCCAGGGATTCGAATCTCCACCTTGAAAGGGTGGCGTCCTAGGCCTCTAGACGATGGGGGCCAGCGACCGAGGGAGTGTACCCGAGGCGGCGACTCCACCCCGGGCGGCGTCAATCAGACGCGGATGAAGGTGAACACCGAGGCCGCCGCGAGACAACCTGCCGCGGCCATCGCGAAGATCCCGCCCATGGCCGCGCCCAGCAACGAGCCGCCGGTCCGGCCCCAGCGTGCGTCCTTCAACGCCCGCGTCAGGAACCAGGCGGAGATGAAAGCCAGCGTCAGGCCGAGAACGGCAAGACCGGCGACGGTGAAGGCGATGTTCTGGCCGGAGCGGTCGAGGATGAGGCCGTAGAGGACGACGAGTCCCGAGGCGACGAGGACGACCACGACCGCGATGCGTACGAGCGCCACGGACCGAGTATAGGTACGCCCGCCGATGTGGGCCGACGAGCAGCCGTCCGCCCTCAACCGAGCCGGACGACCACGCCGTCACGCCCGGGCAGGCTCACCCGCAGGTTCCCTGCGACCACGCGGGCCGACCGTTCGCCTGGAGCACCTCCGCTCAGCTCCACGAGCCGGGCAGTACCAGCGTCGAAGGGCAGCGTCACATCCCAGTCGAGGGCGTGGGTCTCGGCGTTGGCCACGACCACGAAGGCGTCCTGGCCATGACGCCGCAGATAGGCGACAGCGGCGCCCGCGGTCCCGAGCAGCGACAGCTCCCCGTCGCGCAGAGCCGGGCTCGAATGGCGCAAGGCGATGAGGTCGGCCAACCACCCGTTCGGCGCTCGCTGCCACTGGCCCGGATCCTCGGGGAAGGCGCGCCGGCACTGCGGGTCCATGGAGCCTTGCATGCCGATCTCGTCGCCGTAGTAGACGCAGGGGGCGCCTGGCAGGGTCATCTGCAGGAGCATGGCCAGCCGCATCGAATCGAGGTCACCGCCGCAGAGCGTCAAGGCCCGCGGCGTGTCATGGGAGCCCAGCAGGTTGAGCTGGACGGCGGTCACGGCCGGGTCATTGAGCCGCCGCAGCTCGTCGATCCGCCCCCACAGACCCTCACCGTCGAGAGGCACCACCGCATGCAGTCCCTGGTAGCCCACCGGGATGGGCTGGGACGTGTCCCATCGCTCCTGCGCGGCGAACCCGAGCATGGCCCGCGTCAGCGGGTAGTTCATGAAGGCGTCGAACATGCCGCCGGCAAGCCAGTCGGGCTTGTGCACCCAGACCTCCGCCACGAGGTAGGCCTCGGGGTTCACCGCGCGCACCCGCTGGTGGAACGCACGCCAGAAGTCGGCCCCCACCTCCTCGGCCACGTCCAGGCGCCAACCGTCGATACCGAAGCGGATCCAGTGCTCGGCGACGTCGAGGATGAACGCGCGGGCGTGCGGCTCGTCCAGGTCGATCTTGGGCAGCTTGGGCAGATCCCACCAGGCTTCGTAACCGAGGATCTCCCTCGACACCGATCCCATCGGTGCCCCCGCCGCGTGCCGTGCTTCGATCTGGGCGGTCTGTGCGGCCGAGGGGAACGGACTCAGCTCCTGGGTCCCCGCGAGCACGCCCTCCGAGAGATGGAACCAGTCGCGATACGGAGAATGGCGCCCGTTCTCGAGCACATGATGGAAGGGCCACCAGCCACGGCCGGAGTGGTTGAAGACGCCATCCAACACGACCCGCATGTCGCGCCCGTGGGCTTCGTCGAGCAGCACACGCAGCGCCTCGTTGCCGCCGAGCAGCGGGTCGACCGTGTAGTAGTCGTCGGTGTGATAGCGGTGGTTGGAGGCGGAGGCGAAGACCGGGTTCAGGTACAGCGCCGTGATGCCCAGACCCCGGAGTCGGTCAAGGTGGGATACGAGGCCGTAAAGGTCGCCGCCCTTGAACCCGTCGGTGGTGGGCTCGGCAGCCCAGGCTTCCAGCTCCCCCGGGGCCTCGACACGGCCGCTCCGGGCCAGCCGGTCCGGAAGGACCTGGTAGAAGACGGCGTCTCTGACCCAGGCCGGCGTCTCGATCCTCATGGCCGCAGGGTATCGCCTCCGACTCCGAGCCGGCGCGCCGGCGTGGGACAATCGAGCCCATGTGGGAGACGGTCAAAGCGATGCCGCCGGGCGTGCTCTTCTTCATGGGCTATGCCTTCGTCGTGCTCTCGGTCCTGGGGTTGTTCATGTCCCGTGTCATCGACGAGGCCGTGCAGGCGCCGATCTCGTTCATCGGGATCGTGTGGATGGCGTTGCTGGCATACCTCATCTTCACCATGACGCTGGTGCTGCAGAAGAAGCAGGCTGCCTACGGGCTCTCGCTGGGCCTGACCTCGCTCTTGCTGCCGCTGGCCGCCGTGCTGCTCTTCGCGCCGGCCGGCTGGATCATCTCGATCGCGGCCATCGTGCTCTTCGCGGTCGTGGTCCTGTCGCTGCGGCGGCCGCGCAGTCGCGCCTGGTTCTCGGAGCCGTAGGCGTGAGCGCGATGGGTGGTCGCCGACGCTGGGTCATCCTCGACGTGGGCGAGACCATCATCGACGAGTCGCGCTTCTGGCGAGCCTGGGCTGACGAGCTGGGCATCGCGGAGATGACGTTCATGTCCGTGTTCGGGGCCATCGTCGCCCGTGGTCAGGGCTATCAGGACATCGCGAGCTACTTCGACATCGCCGACTGGCGGCTCCACCGCGAGGCGGTCGACGCACGCATCGGTGGCTTCACGGCGGAAGATCTCTATCCCGACGTCGTGCCGGCCATGCGCGCTCTTGGTGAGCGAGGCTATCGAGTCGCGGTCATGGGCAACCAGCCGGCCGAACGACACGCTCAGCTGCAGGCGATCGGCGTGCGGCCTGAGGTGATGGCCATGAGCGAGTCGATGGGTCCCATGAAACCCGATCGGGCATTCTTCGCAGCCGCCCTCGCTCTGCTCGGCAACCCCGATCCCGGCTCCGTCGCGTACGTGGGCGACCGCATCGACAACGACGTGGTCCCCTCCTCGGTCGCGGGTATGCGCGCCATCTGGCTGCGTCGCGGTCCCTGGGGCATCGTTCCGATCGGCGAACCACCCGAGGCCGACCTGGTGGTCGACTCGCTCACCGAGCTGGCAGCCCGCATCGATGAGGCCTGGAGCGATAGCTAGGCGTCGGCCGGCACCGGCAGCTCGGCCAGTCGAGCCACCGTGTCCCACAGCCAGCGACGCTCGGCCGCATCGAGGCGGGTCATCGGCGCTCGGTCGAAGGGTCTGGGCCGTCGGTCGAGGTAGAGCCGGCCGTCGGGGCCGGGCACGGACGCGGCGGCCAGCCAGGTGATGGTGTCTACGGCCTGTGCGGGCGTGCGCAGCAGCGGCCGCATCAGCCGATAGAAGCCGGGCAGCTGCTCGGCCAGGCCGGGCGTGTCAGCCCAGCCGGGATGCATGGCATCGAAGCGCACGTTGCCGCGGTAGCGCCGCGCCCACTCACGGATGAGCGCCGTCGCGGCCCGCTTGGCTCGGGCATAGGCGATGGTGCCGTTGAACCCGCCACGTTCGAACTGCAGGTCGTCGAGCGGCAGCGCCTGAAAGTACATGCCACCGGAGACCACCGTGATGACGCGGCCGTCGCCGGAGGCCTCGAGCATCGGCAAGAGCCCATCGATGAGGGCGAACGGACCCACGACCATGGTGGCGAAGGTAGCCTCCAGGCCCTCGTCGGTCTCGATCCGCTGCTCATGGATGGCACCGGCGCTGTCGACGAGCACGTCCAGCCTTGGCTCTGCCTCCGATATGCGCTCCACGACCTGGTGAACACTCTGGAGCGAGGACATGTCTGCCACGAAGAGGGGAAAGCGATCCTCGCCATGACGCTCGACGAGTTCAGCGCGGACACGTGCGAGACGCTCGTCGTTGCGTCCCACGAGGATGACGCGGGCGCCGCGCCCGGCCATGGCCTCCGCAGTCGCCCGACCGAGCCCGGACGTCGGCCCGGTGATGAGCACGGCCTTCCCGGCCAGCGCATCGGACGCAGGCTCTGCCCAGTCGAACAGCCGTCGGCGCAACTGGTAGCCGGGGCGGCTGAAGCTGCCGACGATGCTCAGCTCGAGGAAGCCGTCGACCAGGCTGCTAGCGTCCACCGTCAGCTCCGCACCTGCGCGTCGAGCTCGCGCTTCATACCCTCGACCGCGCCCTTGGCGATGCCGTCGAAGCCCCGGCCGAGGAGGGGCTGGATGACGCCCAGCAGGCCGCTAAGCTTGATCTCAGCCTGGTAGTCGACGCGGGTACCCGTGGCCGTCTCGGCGAAGGTGAGGACGTCCTCCGTCCACACGCCTGAACCCTCGCCGATGAGCACGATCCGCGTCGGCGCCTCGAGCTCGGTAATGCGATACTCCATGGGCACGGCCTTGCGGACCGTCTTCACCTCGAGCTTGTAGCGACTGCCGACGGCCGGGCCACCCTCGCCGATCTGTTTCGCGGACATGGTGTTGGGATCCCATTCCGCGTTCCGGCTCCAGTCCGCCACATAGGCGAACGCCTCTGCGCGCGGGAGCGCCGTTTCCAGGGACTCACTCAGCTTGGTCATGGGTCTTCTCCGTCTGGGGGTTGCGTAGGCTGTACAAACATTGTACCATCTTTGTACACCACGTAATCAGAGCGTGATTCGTCGTTGCAGAGGCGGCAATCACGAACCAAGGGGGAAGAGGAACCATGGACATCGCCATCATCGGAGGGGGCGTCAGTGGACTGTCTGCCGCGTGGGCCCTGCACCGGGACCACCACATCCGACTGTTCGAGCGCGAGCTGCAGCCGGGCGGCCACGTCAAGACCGTGACTGTGCCGACCGCGAGCGGCCCCGTCAACGTCGATACCGGCTTCATCGTCTACAACGAGCCGACCTACCCCTACCTGACAGCCCTCTTCGAGGAGCTCGGCATCGAGACGCAGGCCACGGAGATGACCCTCGGCCATGCATGCAAGGCGTGCGGACTGGAGTTCGGCTCGCGGCGTCCGTCAAGCATGTTCGCCCAGCCCGATGCCCTGGCGCGGCCGTCGCACTGGCGCATGATCGCGGACATCCGCCGCTTCTACTCCGTCGCCCGTGAGAGGCTTGACGCCGACGTGTGGACGCGCGAGACGCTCGCCGAATTCCTCGAGGCCGGTGGCTACGGCAACGCTTTCCGCAACCACTTCCTGGTACCGGTCGTCTCGGCCGTGTGGTCGACCTCTGCCGCCGAGATCATGGACTTCCCGGTCGACTACCTGCTGCGCTTCCTCGACAACCACGGGCTCATCGGGTTCGGCAACGGCAAGCCCTGGCGCACCGTCGTCGGTGGCTCGATGACCTACGTCGAGCGCATCATCGAGCGTCTGCCGAACGATGCCCTCGTGGCGGGCGATCCGGTCGTGGACATCCGTCGAGACGCCGAGGGCGTGACCGTGACCACCCTGTCCGAGCGCACCGAGCGTTTCGACGCGGTCATCATGGCCACGCACGCCGATGTCGCCCTCACCTTGCTCAACGATGCCGACAAGGCCGAGCGAGAAGCCCTGGGGCTCTTCGAGTACACCACCAACCAGGTCGTGCTCCATACCGACGAGTCGGTCCTGCCCCGGCGCGCACGCGCACGCGGCTCGTGGAATGTCGATACCGTGGACTGCCGCATCCCCGGGGAGCAGCTCATGATGAGCTACTGGATGAACAGCCTCCAGCGTCTGGACACGAAGGAGCAGTACATCACCTCGGTCAACCCCGGCGACCAGATCCCCGATGAGAAGGTCATCGTCTCTCGTCCGATGTCGCACCCCAAGTACACCTTCGACACGCTCGACGGCCAGGCGACCCTGGGCAAGCTCCAGGGCCACCGCCGCACGTTCTACGCCGGCGCCCACCTTGGGTACGGGTTCCACGAGGACGGCTGTCGATCGGGGTTCCAGGCCGCGGAGTTGGCCGCTGCCATCGAGCCGGCTGCGCTCGAGGTGGCGGCGTGAACGACCTGAGGTCACACCTGCTCACGGGCAAGGTGCGCCATCGCCGCACACAGCCCAGACCCTATGAGCTCGAGCACGACGTCTTCTACCTGGCGCTCGACCTCGACGAGATCGATGAAGCGGCCCGGCGCCTGCGCCTGTTCAGCCGCAACCGTTTCAACGCCCTGACCCTGCGTGACCGCGACCACTGGCTGCCCGAGGCGAGCGACCTCCGGTCTTCAGCCCTCGAGCACCTCCGCGAGGAGGGCTTCGACCCGGACGGTTGGCGCATCACGTTCATCGCCACCCCCCGGGTGCTGGGCTACCAGTTCAACCCGGCCAGCTTCTATCTCTGTCGGGACGAGCAAGGCTTGATGCAGGTCGTCATCATCGAGGTCCACAACACGCATCACGAGCGGCGCCTGTATACGCTGCGGCCGCAGCGGCAGGGCAAGGCCTGGGTGGATAGCATGGACAAGGACTTCTACGTCTCCCCCTTCATCGACATGGACGCGCGCTATACGGTTCGGGTGCAGGACGACCCGGACCGAGTGCGCATCGCCATCACCGAGACCGAGCATGGTGAGCCAGTGCTGACGGCCACGCTGGTGGCCGAGCGCAAGCGCCTGACCGACCGGAACCTCCTGCGCACGCTGATGCACGTCCCGCTGGCCACGCAGAAGACGATCGTGGCCATCCACCTGCACGCCTGGCGCATGTGGCGCCGCGGGTTCAGCTTCCGACGACACTCCCAGACGGCCCCATGAGCGCGCCGACCGTCTCGAGCAGGGCGGCCACTCCGGTCGACTCCCTCCTCACCCGGCTCGCGGGACGGATCGCCCTCTCGGCCGCTTCGCGGCTGCAGGTCGGCCGCCTCACGGTCCAGCTGCCCGATGGCTCTCGGCGCGTATTCGGCGACGTCGACTCTGACCTGAGCGGCGAGATGCATATCCACGACGCCGAAGCGTTGCAGCGCCTGCTGATCGGTGGCGAGGTCGGCGGTGGTGAGGCCTACATGGACGGCCTGTGGTCCAGCCCCGACCTCGTCGGACTCATCTCGCTGGCCGTCGCCAACCGCCATGCGCTGGCCCTGTCCAAGGGCTGGTGGCGGCTTCCGGCCAAGGCCGCCCGGACCGTCTCCCACCGCCGTAACCGCAACACCAGGTCGGGCTCGAAGCGCAACATCACCGCCCACTACGACCTGGGTAACGACTTCTACCGCCTCTGGCTCGATGAGACGATGACCTACTCGTCCGCGGTCTTCGAATCGCCCCACCAGTCCCTGGCCGAGGCGCAGCGCAACAAGTACCGGGCGATGGCTGTACGGGCCGGCCTCGAACGCGGCCAGCACGTGCTTGAGATCGGTACCGGCTGGGGCGGGTTCGCCCTGTACGCGGCAGGTGAGCTCGGCGCCCGAGTCACCAGCGTGACCATCTCGCAGGCGCAGCACGACCTTGCGCGCGAGCGGATACGCGAAGCGGGACTCGATGACAGGGTCACCGTAGAGCTGCGGGACTACCGCGACATCCGCGGCGAGTACGACGCGGTCGTATCCATCGAGATGCTCGAGGCCGTCGGGGCCGAGTACTACCGGGACTACTTCGAGGCTCTCGCGACAGCGCTCAAGCCGGGTGGCCGGGCCAGCATCCAGGTCATCACCTTCCCGCACGACGCCTACCAGGCCCAGCTCCGCAGCGCCAACTGGATCCAGCGCTACATCTTCCCGGGCGGCGTGCTGCCCTCGCTGGCGGCCATCGAATCGTCGCTGGAGGGCACAGGCCTCCTGCTCACTGACGTCCGCGACATCCGCGACAGCTATGCCCTCACGCTCAAGACGTGGCGGGAGCGATTCTTCGAGCACATCGCCGAGGTCCGGGCAATGGGCTTCGACGACCGTTTCATCAGGATGTGGGACTACTACCTCTCGATCAGCGAAGCCGGCTTCCGCACGGGCATGACCCAGGACCTGCAGATCGCCTTCGAGAAGAGCCGCGGCCGGCCGTAGGCCAAGAAGGAATCGGATCGTATGCGCATCCTCATCGTCGGTGCCAGCGGCTATGTCGGTGGGCGCCTGGTGGCCTTGCTCGCCGCCCAAGGCCATCACCTGCGACTCGCCAGCCGCGACCCTCGGGGGCTGAAGGAACGCTTCCCCGGTAGCGACGTCGTACGCGTCGACCTGCTCGACCCAGACACGCTGGCGCCGGCGCTCGAGGACGTGGACACCGCCTACTACCTGGCCCACTCGATGGCCGGCGGCGAGGCCGATTTCGCCATGCGCGACCTGCGTGCGGCCCGCTGGTTCGGCCAGGCAGCCCGGGAGGCCGGCGTCGGACACGTCGTCTATCTGGGGGGCCTCGGCGACCCCGACAGCGGGCTTTCGCCGCACCTGGCCAGCCGCCAGGAGGTCGGAGCCGAGCTGGCCGCGCACGGCGTGCCGGTCACCGAGTTCAGGGCGGCGGTCATCATCGGCTCGGGCAGCGCGTCCTTCGAACTGCTGCGCAGCCTCGTCGAGCATCTACCGGTCATGGTCACGCCGCGCTGGGTGCGGACCCTCTGTCAGCCCATCGCCATCCGCGACGTGCTCGACTACCTGGTCGCGGCCGCGAATCATCCGGAGCGCGTCGGCGTGGTCGAGATCGGCGGGCCGGACGTGATCTCCTACGCGGAGATGATGAACACCTACGCCCGGCTTCGCGACATGCGCAGGCTGATGATCCCGGTGCCGGTGCTGACCCCGCGTCTCAGCTCCTACTGGTGCAGCCTGGTCACGCCGATCCCGAGCTCCATCGCACGACCGCTCATCGAGGGCTTGCGCAACGAGGTCGTCGTGCGTCATCCCGAGCCGGCAAGCGCGTTCGGCCTGGAGACCACGCCCTTCGAGACGGCGGTGCGCCGGGCCATCGACCGCAGGGACCGCCACGACGTCGAGACCACCTGGTTCGACTCCCTCGGGCTGCCGGGTCGGCCCGACCTCGACCAGGATGCGAACCGCGAGGGCATGATGCTCGACCGTCAACGCCGCCGGGTGCGCGCGACCGCGCATGACACATTCGTCCAGATCGAGCGGCTCGGCGGGAGGGCGGGCTGGCCCTACGGCAACGCTCTCTGGCGCGTGCGCGGGTGGCTGGACCGGATGGTGGGAGGCCCGGGCATGCGACTCGGTCGGCGCGACCCGCGACACGTCCGCGTCGGCGATGCCGTGGACTTCTGGCGCGTCGAAGAGGTGCGGCCCGATGAGCTGCTGCGGCTGCGTGCCGAGATGCGCGTCCCCGGCCGGGCCTGGCTTCAGTACGAGGTCAGCGAGGATGGCGACGACGGCTGCAGGCTCGTGCAGACGGCCTTCTTCGAACCGCGCGGCCTCAGTGGTCGGCTCTACTGGTACCTCCTTCTCCCGGCCCACCTGTTCATCTTCCGCGGTTCCATCCGCGAGCTCGCCCGCCGGGCCGAGCGTGCTGCCGCGGGCGTGGACCGGGGATCAGCCGCGGGCCGTGGCTGACTTGAAGGCGGCCAGGGCACGCTCTCGGCCTACAGCCAGGTCGACGATGGGCGAGGGGTAGTCGGCGACCGGTTCAGGTGACTCCCACGGCGCGTGTACGTAGGCCGAGGGCACGTCCGCGAGCTCCGCTACCCAGCGCCTCACCCATGCGCCTTCCGAATCGAACCGCTGACCCTGGCGCACGGGGTTGAAGATGCGGAACCAGGGCTGCGCGTCCGCACCCACGCCGGCAGTCCACTGCCAGCCGCCGCGGTTGTTGGCCACGTCCCCGTCGATGAGGTGGCGCATGAAGTGACGCTCGCCGATGCGATAGTCCATGAGCAGGTGCCGGGTGAGGAACGAGGCCACCACCAGCCGCGCGCGATTGCTGAGCCAACCGGTCCCGGCCAGCTGACGCATACCCGCATCCACGACCGGCACACCGGTCCGTCCCTCGCGCCAGGCAGCGACCGCGTCCGGGTCCTCGGCCTCGGAGCGGAAGGCAGACATCAGCGGCGAGGCGGGGGGCGCCCCAGCCTCGCGACGGTGGAAGAGATGGTGGTGGTAGAACTCGCGCCACGCCACCTGGCGCACGAACGGTGTCGCGTCGGCCGCGGCCTCCAGGGCCGCGTTCTCGACCTGCAGCGGGGAGAGCGTCCCGAAGTGCAGATCGGCACCCAGATGGGACGACCCCTCCCCGTGCAGCACGTCCCGCCGCGATCCATAGTCGTTGAGGCCGTCCGCCACCCACGACGCGAGCCGGTCGTGGGCAGCAGCTTCGCCGGGGCCGGGCAACCCGGCCAGCGGTGCCGGGTCAGTGGGCGGAGCCGACGGCGCTGCTAGGACCTCCAGCGGCGTCGGGATGTGCATCGGCTCACTCGCCATCGCCCGACGGGGCACCCGCTGCAGGGTCTTCCAGAACGGGGTGAAGACGCCGTAGGGCCGGCCGGACGCGGTCAGCACCGTCTCCGGCTCCGCCAGCAGCAGGCCCGACCGAAGGCCGAGGCGCCGACCGTCGTGCTCGAGAGCGGCCGCCACCGCCCCGTCGCGCAGGTGGCTGAAGGGCGTCACGTCACGGGCGGCGAGGACTACATCAGCACCGATCTCGCGAGCGACCTGGGGTACGACCATCGCCGGGTCCCCACGCCGCAGGAGCAGGCCGCTACCCCTCGCCCGCAGCGAAGCATCAAGCTCGGCCAGCGAGCGATGGAGGAACCAGGTACGCGCGGGCGACCTGGCCACGAGGCGGTCGTCGAGCACGAACAGCGGCACCACCACGCGGGCTTGCGCGACGGCTTCGACCAGGGCCGGATTGTCCGCTGTGCGCAGGTCGCGCCGGAACCACACGATGGCGGTCGACCATCGCCGTGCCGGGTCGATGCCCATCGTTGGCTCCTTTCGTGTCGAACGTTGTACAAGCGCAGAAAACATTGTACAACCCCTTGACACTCGGCGCCGGTACTCCTAGTATCGTCCTTGTACAAACCATGTACATATCAAGGACAGCCTGATGACGAAGCACATCCTGAACAGCACCCACACCATCTCGGCCGATATCGATCGCGTCTGGGACTTCTTCTCCCGCGCCGAGAACCTGGGGCGCATCACGCCACGTTCGATGAGCTTCGACATCCATACGCCCGAGCCCTCGACGAAGACCGGAGCGACCATCGACTACACGGTGCGACCGCTCTTCGGTATCCCGACCTCGTGGCGCACCCTCATCGACGACGTCGACGCCCCGCACCGCTTTCGCGACATCCAGGAGAAGGGCCCCTACAAGACGTGGGTCCACGAACACCGGTTCGCAGAGGTCGAGGGCGGTGTCCGCATGGACGACCGCGTCGAGTACGAGATGCCCTTCGGGCCTCTGGGCTCGCTGGCGCATCGGCTGGCCGTTCGGGCCCAGCTCCAGCACGTCTTCGACTTCCGGACCTCAGCCATCGACAACATCTTCGAACCCCCTGGTGACCCCGACAGTGCGACTCCCGGCACCATCGCGGTCGCGGGCGGGACTGGGTTCGTGGGCGGCGAGATCGCCCGAGAGCTGCGCCGCCGCGGGCGCCTCGTCAAGGTCCTCTCCTCCCGAGGCGAGGGCGCCCGGGGCCAGCTCCCTGATGACGTCGAGATCGTCAAGGCCGATGTGCGCGACCCCGAAGGCCTGAAGAAGGCACTCGCGGGTGTCGACGAGCTGGTCATCTCGCTGGCCTTCCCCGGCTTGCCCGTAGAGCAACCCTCCAAGGGCTTCACCTTCGAGGAAGTGGACGCAGCCGGCACCGAGCGGCTCATCGAGGCCGCCAAGTCCGCGGGCGTCTCGCGCGCCCTCTACATCTCCGGGGCCGGTGCGGGTCACGATGCGGACAAGCACTGGTTCCGCTCCAAGGCGCGGGCGGAAGACGCGATCCGTGGGTCGGGTCTGGGCTGGACCATCATCCGTCCGACCTGGGTCTTCGGCCCAGGCGACGTCTCCTTGAACCGTTTCCTCGGCTTCGCCCGGGCCCTGCCCTTCGTGCCCATGACCAACTTCGGGCGGCAGCAGCTGGCGCCGGTGTTCGTCCGCGACGTGGCTACGTTGGCTGCCGACTCACTGGAACAGGAAGCGGCGAACGAGCAAGTCTTCGAACTGGGTGGGCCCGAGACACTGTCGATGCGCGAGATCCTGCACCGGGCGATGGCGGTCGCCGGGATGCACAAGCCCCTGCTGCCGGCACCGGCGGCCATGGTCAAGCTCGCCGCCTGGCCGATGCGCTTCCTTCCGAATCCGCCCTTGAGTCCCGATGCGGTCGACTTCGTGAACCAGCCCGCGACCGTGGACATCGAACCCCTGCTTGCGAGGATGCCCAGGACACTGACCACGCTCGAGGACGGCCTGGCCACCTACCTCGGTCCCGATCACTCGGACGTGTCCATCTCCGATTCGGTCAACGGGGAGGTGCCTGTCACCGCCTGAGCCGCGACAGGACCACCGCCATGATCGAAGTCCCCCTTAGCTACGACGGTGCGCGCCGCCCGAACCCCTCCCTCGAGTGGTATCGGAGCCCTGCGAGACCGGCCCTCCAGGTCGCTTCTGCACTCGACCGGGTGCGGCGCGCATCGGCCATCCTGCCAGCGACGCGACTCCTGCCTGACGTCCTCCACGCGGTCGATGAGGCTGTGCGGCAAGGTATCGCGGCGCAGTCAGTCCTAGCCCCTCTCCTCGAGGCCGTCGCTGACGTGCGAGACACGGTCACCGGGCTAGCCGCGGTCCACGCGCTGGCTCGTGTGCCCGGCCCTGAAGCCCAGACAGAGCTGGCGAGACTGCTGCTCGCGTCCTCGCCTGGCTTCGCCGAGCATGCAGCGTGGTCGCTGTCGCACCGACCCGCGAGCAGTTGGCTGGCCGCTCCGCTAGCGGCCTCTGTCGCGCGCGGTGGCGTCCTCGGCATGCACGCCCAGCAGGCCCTGGCCCGCTGGGCCGAGCGAGACCCCGACGTCGTCGTCGCAGCCCTCGCCGACGTCCTGGGCGAGACGGTCGCCAGTGACGAGCGCCGCTACCTGACCGAGACCGTGGGCCTCGTGCCCGGGGCTCGGGCAAGTCGCTTACTCACCCGTGTCGGGAGCGATCCCGATGAAGCCGCAGAGGTACGCAACACGGCCGTCGGGGCCTTCACAGAGCGCCTTGATGAGCGGCTGCCTGCCCTCTTCACGCGCCCAGGCCGGCTCGACGGCGAGCTCGTCGAAGCCCTCCGAGCCGTGCGTGCCCAGCGCCGGTTGATCCGCCGCGGGCCGCGACTCGCCGACCAGCGCCACCAAGGACTCCGCGTCGCGCACATCCACCTCGGGGAGGCCGGGGGTCTGGCTACCCTTCTGCCCCAGCTGGGACGTCACTTGAGCGACCGACCGCGAGTAGCGGAGACGATCACCGTGCTGCGGGCGAATGAGACGGCGGAACCGTTGACGAGCATCGACTCGGGCCACCGGCTCGAGCGTGTACGACTGGAACCGGGCGAGGGCGCGACCTTCGCCAGTCGCTGGCCATCACTGGTGGCGGCCCGGCGGGGCATCCGAGCTGCCTTCCTCGCTGGCTATCGCCCAGACGTAGTCCACCTGCGGATGGCCGATCCGGGCAGCCTCGCCGGTGCGATGGTCGCACGCGAGCTGGGGGTGCCGATGGTCTTCACCCTCGCGGCCGACCCCCACAGTCATGTCGTTGCCGCCGAATCGGCGGGGAGACTCGACCGTCGCTCGTTCGCCGCTGAAGACGCGCGCGGTGCCTTGTGGCTTCGAACCAGCCTGGTCGGCCGTCTCGCGGCCGAGGCGCGAGAGCTGGCGGTGTTCCCCAGGCCTGACGTGAGGGGCCAGCTGAAGGATCTCACCGGTATCGCCATCGACGCCGGGCGGCCCCGCAGCGTGGTGGTCGCCGAGGGCGTGGACACTGCACGGGCAGACGAGGCCAGCGCCACCCTCGAGAAAGCACGGGAGATGCCGCCGGTCATCGGCGATCTGCAGCAGGCGGTAAGCCGGCTGCCCGCGGAGCGTCGCGGCCTGCCCCTCGTAACCAGCGTAGGGCGGCTGCATGAGGCCAAGGGCATGGCCCGTCTCGTCGAGGCCTTCGCCGTCGACGCTGAGCTCGCAGCCCGAGCCAATCTGGTGATCGTCGGAGGCAACCTCCGACATCCGTCCGCCGCCGAGGCCGGAGAGTTGACGCGCATCAGGCATCTCTTCGACCGCTACCCCGGTCTGCAGGATCGTGTCGTTCTCCTGGGCCACCGCTCGCACGAGGAGGTCGCTCTCGTCCTCGCCGCCACCAGGGCCGGCTGGGGCTCGCTCATCGCTCCGGCCGGCGCGTATGCCTGCGCCAGTGCCAAGGAGGAGTTCGGGCTCGCCATCGTCGAGGCCATGGCTGCCGGCCTGCCGGTCACCGCTCCCCTGCGAGGTGGACCCAGCACGTACGTCACGGTGGGGCTCGACGGGTATCTCGCGGATACCCTCCAGTCCCCGGAGATCGCGACATCCGTCCGCGCCACGCTGGACCTGGCGGCCGATCCAGAGACCGCGCGCCGGACGCGGGCGGCCGTGGAGAAGCGCTACACGGTCGAGCGGATGGCACGCACCCTCAGCGCCGTCTATCGCGTCACGGCCGGCGCCTCCACCCTGGCCCTGCCCGTCTCGGTGGAGGCCGTGGCGCCATGACGCTTCTGGTGGTGGCCCCCGACTACGCGTCCCATGCCACTCCCCTGCTCACTCTCGCCGACTCCTGGAAGCAACGGGGCCGGCGAGTAGTAGTCGCCACCGGTCCGGCCATGGCGCCGCTGGTACGGGCGGCCGGCATGGAATACACCGAGCTCATCATGTCGCGCGGCTCCAACGCGGGGGTCATCCGCACCCAGCAGGCCCGCGATGAGGAGGCACGGTCACTCGGGGCATTCTTCGCAGCGACCCGCAAGGGCATGCTCCCGACGCTCACCTACCAGGCCGAGCAGCGCTCAGTCGACCTGCTCTGGCGACCACGGCAGGTAGCGCTCCGCACCATGCGCATCATCGAGGGCCATCGGCCCGATGCCGTCCTCGTCGACCACCTCGCGTTCGCCCCCACCATCGGCCTGCGCGCCCTGGACGTGCCGTATGGCGACGTGGTGCTGGGCCACCCCAGGGCTCTGCCGCTGGACGGGGAGCTGTATGGCGTGCCCTCCGCCTGGCCGCCCGTCCTCAACCCCGACGCGGTCGACCTGGAGCGACTGCGGGCCGCGGCACGCCGAGCTACCGAGGTCTTCACCGATGCCTACAACGAGACCCTCCACGAGCTCGCGCCTGGGGTCGGAGCCGTGCCTGACGCCTTCGCGGCGCACGGTGATCTCGTGCTCTACAACTACCCCGCCGAGCTGCACGGACCGATCCGCTCAGCGCGCCTCCCACGACACGCCTTCCTCGGCAGCGCGGTGCGCACCGAGACGGCCGATCCCGGCGTCACGGCCTGGCTGGCGCGTCCCGACCGCCGGCCGCTGGTAGTCGTCACGTTCGGCACCTTCCTCTCCGCCCGCTCCGACGTCCTCGCGCGCGTGGCCGCCTCGTTGCGCCGGGTCGATGTCCGCGTGGCGATCGCTGTCGGGGCCAACGAACCGGCCGTCCTCGGCGATGTCCCGGACGATTGGCTGGTTCGCTCGAGCCTGCCCCAGGTGACGCTCCTTGGGCATGCCGACCTGCTCATCACCCACGGCGGCAACAACTCCGTGACCGAGGCCTTGACCTTCGGCGTGCCCATGCTCGTGCTGCCGTTCTCGACCGATCAGTTCGACGGTGCCGCAGCCGTGGAGCGCAGCCTTTCCGGCCTGGCGCTCGATCCCAACAGCGCGTCGCGCCCGCTCATCGCTGGAGCCGTGCGCGGCCTGCTCAAGAACCCACCCCCGCTGCCCGGCCAGCTGAGCAGACGCCTGCGAGCGAATCCAGGCCCGGAGGTCGCCCACGCCGCGATGTCCTCACTCCCCGCCGTGCTATCCCCGCAACTCGCTCGCCAGCCAGAGCCTGAGTCTGTCCGGAATCTCCTGGCCACCGGCCACCCAGCAGCCTGACGACACGCAGCTCCGTGCGGCGGGCCGACACGGCTCCTGCACCCGCCGTTGGGCCATGGAACGGCTGCAGCTGGTGCGGACAGCCACGAGGGCCCGGCCAAGGCCGATTGGCCGGGTGGTCCGCCCAGGGCAGTGGGAAAGTCCCCACTGGTGGCCATCAAGCAGTCCCCACCCTCGATCGATCCTGACCACCGGGTGAGGCCCCGGGGTCGCACAGTGGCGATGTCAAGCCACCACCAGCGACCCCGAGGCACACCCATCGTGAAGACTGCGAGGAAACGGTTAGACATCCTCACACATACCAGGAGCTGGGCTCGTACCGGGCCACGGCGGCGCTCTGCGGCACGACCCGCAAGACGGTCCGGCGGATCGTCGAGCGCCGCTCGAGACCGACGGTCGGGCGACCATCGCACCCACGGAACACCGACCCGGTCGCAGAGCTCATCGCCAAGCGGGTCGAGGCCACCAGGGGCCGCATCAGCGCCAAGCGCCTGCTGCCCACCCAGCTGACACACATCGCCGAGCTCGAGCCTTCCCAGGGGTCCGGGCCGTGCGAGGCACTCTCGCGTGAGCACCTCACCCGGCTACGCCAGAGCGGGGACCGCGAGGCCATCCGCGTCCTGCTCTGGACTCGTGAGGGCGCAGTCCTGGGCCGGACCCGGGCCATCGCCCACGTCCACGGCCTCGTCGTCAACGCACCCGAGGGCTTTCGCAATCAGTTGCGAGAGCTCGGCACCGACGAGCTGCTCGAGCGCTGTGCTCGCCTACGCCCCGACCGGCCCAGTCGGCCGAGCGACGCTCGATGATCGTGAGCCCGCACAAGACGTGCAGTGCCTGGGCCGAGATGATCTTCGGTGATCCGGTCGCGGTCGCGGCCATGATCGACCCGCTCGTCCACCACGCTGAGGTGATCGCCTTGAAGGGGAATCACCTCAGGCTGCGGGGCAAAGGAGAGGAGGTGCTGACCGGCTCCAAACAGCGCTGAGACTGTCCAGGTTCCAGCCGGCGACATCTGTTCAGGTCTGGGCCGGCGCTGACAGGCAAGCGGACTGCGGAGACGAGACGGACAACACGCCCCGAGTGAAGGCCATCGCGACCACGTCCACGTCGGGGCGGCGCAGCGGCGGCATCAAGCCACGTCTCCGCTACCCATCCCTCCCGAGCCCGTGGCTCGCCGGCCTGACGGCCACCGGTCGCGCGCCGCCATGTCGACGAGCAGGACAGCCCGCGTTGAGCTGGATGGCAAGGGGTCTTGGGTCACGTCGACGAAAGCAGTACCAAACAGTCGGACCGGCCCCGAAGGACCGGCCCGACTGGCAGAGGGAGGGAGAATGGACTAGGAGAAGGTGGGAACGAGGACGTCGTCCACTGCGTGGATGATGCCGTTGTTGGCCCAGATGTTCGCGCGCACGACACGCGACGTGCCCAGCGGATTGGCCGTCGCCAGGCGGAGCGTGAACCAGCTCCCCTTGAGCTTCGCGGTCTCACCAAGCGCCATCGGCACATGGGTGGGGCTCAGCTTGACCGCTTCGCGATAGGTCACACGGCCCAGGTTGGCGGCAGGGTCGATGACGTGGTAGAGAAGGATCTTCTCGAGAGCATCGTCCACCTCGAGGACCGCGTCGAAGTCAAGCTCGCAGATGTTCCTGGCGGTGATCGGGGTGTCGATCAGAGCGCGGCCAAGCTTGCGGAATGCGCGATCGGTGGGGCCGAACAGGGTCAGCCTGAGGTCTTCGTTGGTGAGCGTGTCAGCCACGCTGGGCGTACACGCAGCGGCGGCATACAGCGTGTCGAAGTAGCTGATGTGCTTGACACGTTGGGCGATGTTCTTGCCGCCTGACGTGTGGTGCGCGCTCGCCACCGGGGCGAAGGCGCTGAGAGCGAGGGTAGCCAGCAGGGCGCCGGCGATGAGCTTCTTGAACATGCGCGATGCCTCCTCGTTTGACTTCGGTATCGATGTTGTCTAGTGAACTGAGGTGGACATCCCCTGCGAGGCCCGGCAGGGGGAGACCGGGCCTCGACAGGGGAGTGCGGGGAGTGCTAGTTGACGGATGCCTCTTCGACGAGGATCACGTCGAACGAGTCGGGGAACTGGCCGATAGCGATGGCGCTGTAGGCCTTGCCGTCTTCGAGGGTGAGGGCCGGGATGTCGAAGGCGGTGGCCTTCTTGCCGGTGGGGCGGATCTCGAGGTCGACCTCGCCTGCGGGCACGTCGAGGTAGCCCTTGGCCTTGCCGAACTTGAGCTTCGTGACGATGGCCTTCTTCTTGGCCGCACCGTCGGGCGCGATGTCCACCGTGGGCGCGTTGGCGCTCAGGTGCACGACGCGGACCTTGGCGCCCTCGGCCTCGGGGGTCACCTTCTTGTCGTTGAGCACGACAGGAGTGATGTTGGCGAGGTCGTTGGTAGCCGCGACGGTGGTCAGCGTGCCGCCGTCAAACGTTAGCTCGGCGTCGATGACGACGGGTCCCTCGTCGAGCGAGAAGCCGGTCGGGACGACCTGGATCCGGTAGCTGCCGGCGGGCACGTACAGGTACTCAGAGAGCGCGCCGAAAGGCACGTCAGTGAGGATTGCGCCACCATTAGCATAGACATCAACGTTGGGCGCGTCGGCGCTGAAGTGACCCACACGCACGCCGGCGAGCGAGTCGTCGACCGCGGGCAGAACGGTGAAGCTGGCATCACCGAGGCTGCCGATGGCGAAGACGGTGTAGCTCACGCCGCTGTCGACGGTCACCTCGGGGATGTCGAACGCGACTTCGGTGGTGCCGGCAGCGCGGATCTCGAGGTCATAAGGGCCAGCCGGGAGATCGAGGTACTCGGTCTTGTCGGGGTACTCGAGGTCCTGGATGAGCGCGTCGCCGCCATCAGGAGCGATGTCGACCGCGGGAGCGTCGAAGCTCAGGTGCGCGACGCGGACCTGCGCGTTCTCGGGGCTGGGCGCTGGGTCGTCGACGATGACCTGCGGGATGATGCCTGCCTCGCCGGCGAGGGTGCCGGTGGCAGCTACCGTGGTCTTGGTGCCGGCCTCGAAGGTCAGGGGAGCGTCGATGACGATAGGACCCTGCTCCAGAGTGGCACCGCTGGGCACGACCTGGATCTGGTAGGTGTTGGCCGGGACTTCGAGATAGGGGGTGATGTTCGCGAAGGCCAGGCCCTCGCTGATGAGTCCGCCGTCGGCGTAGATGTCGACAGCGGGCGCATCGCCGGCGCCGTGCAGGACGCGGACCATGGCATTCTCATCCTGAGCGCCGACCGCGGTGGGGATGGCGAGCGCGGCGGTCAGCGCGGCAGCGGTGCCGAGCAGACCGAATTTGCGGCCACGGGAGAGCTGGGAGTTCATTGTCGAAGAGGATCCTTTCAGGGAGGTGTGGGCTGACGGCGCGGGTAGTAGGTGGGTCAGGGAGGCGCCGCCAGCCCGTAGAGAGTCGGAGGGGACTACTCCTCGTCGTCCATGTCCTCGTCGGCCATGTCCTCGTCGGCCATGTCCTCGGCGGCCATGTCTTCGGCGCTGGCGTCGAGGGCCGGGATCACCGTGAAGGTGCCCTCCTCGAAGGAGCCGATGGCGTAGGCGGAGTAGCTGTTGCCGGCCGCCAGGTCGAGCGTCGGGATGGTGAAGACAGCGTCAGGGCTGCCGGCGCCGCGGATCTCGAGATCGATCGCGCCAGCCGGGAGGCTGAGGTAAGCGGAGGTCGCGCCGAAGGGCACGTCGGTCAGGACGGGGTCACCACCAACTGGGGCGATGTCCACGGCCGGAGCGTCGAAGCTGAAGTGCGAAGCGCGGAGCTGCGTGCCGTCAGCGGTGGGCTCGGGCGTGTCGACCACGACCTGCGGGATGATGCCTGCCTCGCCGGCGAGGGTGCCGGTGGCAGCGACGGTGGTCATGGTGCCCTCACCGAACTCAAGCTCGGCCTCGATCACGACGGGGCCTTCCTCGATGGTGGCGCCGTCGGGCACGACCTGGATGAGGTAGGTGCCGGCCGGGACCGTAGCGTAGTCGGTGATGTTGGCGAACTCGAGGGCGTCGATGAGCTCCTCGCCGTTGGCGTAGACATCGACGGCTGGGGCATCGCCCACGCCGTGGAGGACGCGGACCTTGGCACCTTCGTGGTTGTCAGCAGCGGCGAAAGCGGGGATGGCCATGACCGCGGCGAGGGCGGCGGCGGCGCTGACGAGCTGGATCTTGTTCTTGCGCATTTCGGTCGGTTCCTTTCGGGGGATCGGTACTAAGGGATCGGGGTGGCGAGTCTTTTCCTCACCGTTCGGTGTCGGGAGAGGCGCTCTACGCCTCGTTGTGTGGGCCCCTCAGGGGGACCACCGCTTGGTCATGTATCGGACCTCCTCGCTGTCTGCTGTCGTTGCGCTTGTTGAGTGTTTGTTCAACCGTTGCTGCGCAGAATACAGGTGTGTTCAAGGCTTGTCAAGAGTTTGTTTTTTCGGGCAGAGGTGATATCGTCGACAAAGCATGTACAGCATCAAGCAGGCTTCGATCCGCTCCGGCGTCAGCGTTCCCCTCATCCGCGCATGGGAGCGCCGCTACGGCGTGGTCAGTCCCCAGCGCACGCCCTCGGGCTATCGCCTCTATGACGATGAAGCCATCGCCACGCTCACGCGCGTCCGCGAGCTGACCGAGGAGGGCTGGACGGCCAGCGAAGCCAGCCGCGCGGTCCTGGCCGGAGAGGTCCCGGTCACTACGATCCCGTCACAGCCGCCCGTTCCGCTGAGCGACGAAGCCGCGCACGCACGGCAAGCCGACCTCGTCGATCGCTTCGTGAACGGCGCCGCGGCCGTGGATATCGCTGCGACCGGAGCTGCGCTCGATGAGATGTTCGCGCAGGGCTCGTTCGAGTCGATCGTCGACGACCTGCTGATGCCCGCTCTCACCGCGCTCGGCGTGGCCTGGAGCGAAGGACGGGTGGATGTGGCCGGCGAGCATGCCGCGAGCGCAGCGGTCCATCGCCGACTGGCAGCCTTGTACGAGGCAGCCGCCTCGGTGGGTGATCCCCGGGTCGTGGTCGGCCTTCCTCCCGGTTCCCGCCACGAGCTGGGGGCGCTGGCCTTCGCCGTCGCCCTGCGTCGCAAGGGGGTCGGCGTGCTCTACCTCGGGCCGGACGTACCCGTCGCCAGCTGGGTCCACGTGATCGAGCGGAACCGTGCGCGGGTGGCCATCATGTCCGTGGTCCAGGATGCCGACCGGGCGCCGGCACTCGACGTAGCCGAAGCCCTCCAGGCCATCGGCCACAAGCCCGTCCTCGCGCTGGGCGGGAAGAGCGCCCGCTGGGCGGGTTCGGAGGAAGTCGGTATCGTGGTGCTCCCCGACCGCATCAACGAGGCCGCCGTCGTCGCAGCCAGACTGGCCGCGGGGACCCTCCCAGCCAGTAGTCAAGGGAGACAGGGACATGACCCGAAGCTCGAACCTCAGTAGCCCGTGGGCCTGAAGCTCACCGTCCTGGGCGCATCGGCGGCGTGGTCTGAACGACCGGGCCGGCCGTCCTCCTGCTACATGGTCGAGATCGGCGATGAGGCCATCCTGCTGGACCTGGGGCAGGGCTCGCTGGGCTCGCTCTTCCCGCACCGAGACCCCTCGACCATCCGGGCTGTCATCGTCAGCCACATGCACGGCGACCATCACGTCGACCTCATCCCGCTGCGCAACCTGCTCTACTACCACTACGGGGAGCCGCGCCCCATCGACCTCCATCTACCTGCAGGCTTGCGCCGGCGCTATGACGCGTTCATGGGCGAGGACGGCTTCCTCGACTTCATGGAGGGTGCCGATGTCAGCGAGGGCACCCTTGAGGTCGGCCCCTTCCTGGTGGAGGCCCAGCCCGTCACTCATTCGGAGAACAGCCATGCCTTCCGCGTGACCGACGGAGCCAGGCCCGATGAAGCCGGCCTGGTCTACAGCGGCGACTGCGGCCGGGCGGATGACCTGCTGCCGCTCATCCGCGCCGGGGACACGCTGTTGTGCGAGGCCTTCTGGTCGACCCGGGAGCCGGTTCCCAGCGCCAATCACCTCAGCGCAGTGCAGGCAGCTGACGTCGCCCGACGAGGAGGAGCCAGTCACTTGATCCTGACCCACGTCCTCGAGTCCTACGATCCGCAGGCCGCCCTCCGAGTTGCCCGCGAGGTCTTCCCGGGGACGGTCCAGCTGGCTGAGCCGGAGATGGTCGTGACCATCGGGACGCTCTCGTGAGCACGGAGCCGGCAGCCGTCCTATCGGTCCGGTCCCGCGTCCGCGAGCTGGTCATAGATGCCTGGGCGCAGGCCACGGAGTCCGGTGCATTGCCGGCGGTCACAGACGACGAACGTCCCGAGGTGGAGGTCGAGCGGCCGGGCAACCCCGACCACGGCGATCTCGCCACCAACCTGGCCATGAAGCTGGCACGGCCCATGCGGCGCTCGCCGCTACAGATCGCGGAATCGCTGGCAGCGGCCATGCCGTCGGGCTCGGCCGGGGTCGCCGTCAGCGAGGTGCAGGTCGCACCCCCGGGCTTCCTCAACATGCGCCTGTCGGCCAGCTGGCTCGAGGGCGTGCTGGATGAGGCCCGAGCGGCGGGCGACCGGTTCGGCCGCGTACGCCAGGAGCTCCCCCTCAGTTTCAACGTCGAGTTCGTCTCGGCCAACCCCACCGGACCGCTGCACGTGGGCAATGCCCGCGGCGCCTTCGTCGGCGACCTCCTGTGCCGCGTCCTGGAAGGTGCCGGCCACCGCGTCACGCGCGAGTACTACTTCAATGACTCGGGCGCCCAGATCCGGAACCTCGGCTCATCGGTCATCGCGCGCAAGACCGGCGCAGATCTACCCGAGGACGGCTACTACGGTGCCTACGTCGACGACCTTGCGGCAGAACTGCCAGAGCCCGTGTGGACCGCCGCGAACGAGCCCGGAGCCGACCGCGACGGCATCGTCAGCGATTGGGCCCAGGAACGCGTGCGGGCGGGCATCGAGGCCAGCCTCGAGCGACTCGGGGTCCACTTCGATGTGTGGAAGAGTGAGACGAGCCTGCACACGGATGGCTGGGTCGCACGCTCGGTCGAGCAACTGCGGGAAAGGGGCCACATCTACGAGGAGGATGGCGCCACCTGGTTCCGCTCCACAGCCTTCGGTGACGACAAGGACCGCGTGGTGTACCGCTCGGGGGGGCAGCCGACCTACTTCGCCTCCGACATCGGCTATGTGACCGAGAAGTTCAGCCGTGGCTTCGACAAGCTCATCTACATCTGGGGCGCCGATCACCACGGCACCGTTGCCCGCGTGCGCAACGCGGCGGAGGCGATGGGCTTGGACAAGGAGGCCGTGGAGATGCGGCTCGTGGCCTGGGTCCGGTTCGTCCGCGATGGCCAGGAGATCCCCATGAGCAAGCGCACGGGCGAGTTCCTCACGCTCGACGAACTGCTCGAGGAGCTGGGCGTGGACGCGGCGCGCTGGTCCTTCGCCTCGCGCGCTGCCAGCTCGCCCATCGACGTCGACCTGGAGTTGGCCAAGAAACAATCGGCGGAGAACCCGGTCTACTACGTGCAGTACGCGCATGCCCGCATCAGCTCCATCCTGGCCAAGGCGGCGAGCGCGGGCATCACACCTGCGACCGGCTTCGGTGGCGTGCTCGAGGGCGACCCGGTCGCCACCGGCCTGGCGCGAGAGGCGCTTCGTCTGCCGGAGGTAGTCGAGGACGCGGCCACCTCTGAGGAGACCCACGGGGTGACTGCCTACGCCATGGAGCTCGCGACCACCTTCCACGCCTTCTACCGTGACCGTCGTGTCGTCGACCCCGACGATCTCACGACCTCGGCCGGACGGCTCGCGCTCGTGAGCGTGACACGCGCTGCCATCCGCAATGCGCTCGCCCTCCTGGGCATCTCCGCGCCCGACTCGATGTAGGCGCAGCGGAGCGGAACACCCCTTCGACTCGCAGCGCCGGCCGGTCATGACGAAGGCCGGGCTCCGGGCCCGGCCTTCGAGTCTGTGACGGTGGAGACGCGAGCCGCTACGCCGGAGTGGCGAGAGTGACGCCCAGGGCCTCTGCCACGGCCAGCAGCGTGTCATCGCTGCTGGTGAGCAGGACGAGCGCCGGGTTGGAGACGCCGCCCGATACGTCCTCGGTGAGCACCGCGTGCGCGCCGGCAAGATCGGCCACGATGCCGTTCGCGTTCTTGACGAACTGCCCGACATCCTCGGGTGTGTCCCACTTGGTCTGCCATACGAT
Source organism: uncultured Chloroflexia bacterium (assembly GCA_963712745.1). Taxonomy (GTDB): domain Bacteria; phylum Chloroflexota; class Limnocylindria; order Limnocylindrales; family CSP1-4; genus JAFMJV01. The sequence continues at coordinate 252,903 of CAVQJC010000006.1, forward strand.
GGCCCACTGACCGTCGCGGCCACCAAGGCTGACGAGGCGGTCACCGCCCCAGCCCGCAGCGGCCTTGGCACCCGGGAGCTTCACGGCAGCCTTGGCATTGTCCTGGGTCCCCGGCTGACCATCAGCCAGCCAGACGTTGATACGCAGCTCGCCCATGGTCTGCTGCCACTGCTCCTTCCAGCCGTCCCCGAGCCGCCCGGCCACATCATCAAGGTCGATGGTAGTGGGGCGATCATCGGGGTAGAGCTTGGGATGGAGGATCTGCTCGGTGGACTCGGGCAGGCGTCCCCAGGCCTCGTTGACGCTGTCCCAGCCTCCCTGGTCACGCAGCTTGTCGACGAAGATGCGGCCTTCGAGGAACGGCAGTGAGTACTCACGCTGGAGCAGCAAGGGCATCGACTGATAGACAGCATCGTCGCCGGGGACGATGACCTGGTTGGTCTTGTTCTTGTTGCCGAACTGCGCTGCCCAATCGAGCATCGTGGCGGTGCCGTCGCCCTGTTCCAGAGCGTAGGCCGCCAAGGCCTCGTCTCCGCGGCTCTTGTCATCCACACGAGCGGCATCGCTGCCGCTCCGCTGCAGGACCAGGGCCCGGCCGAACTCTCGCGCAGCCTCAGGGCGCTGGGTGGGATCGAGCTTGTCGATGGAGTCGACGATGGACTGGCGGCCTCGCTGCTCGATGTAGGCGACCGGCAGTGCCTGTCCGTAGAGCTGATCGAGCAGAGCGGCGAGGTCATCGCCGCTTTCGAGCAGGCCGAGCCGCTTCAGTGCCTTCTCCTCGGCCGCGATGGCATCTGGATCGTGGACGATGCCCACCCGCCCAGCGAGTGCCCTTGCCTGGTCCTGGGCGCTGACACCGTCGTAGGGAGTCGTGCTCAGGTCAAGCTCGCGGACGCCTTCCGCCTGGCTGGCGATGGCGTCGAGCTGGGCGCTGACCTCGGGGTTATCGAGCGAACCACCCAGGCCCATCTGCTCGATCACGGGTCCGAGCGATACCGAGTAGGCCACGCTGCTGTTCTTGTCGACGGTAGAGCCCTCGACGGGCTCCTGACCGACGACGGTCCCGGCGGGCGCTTCGTCGTTGGCTTCCGAGCGCTCACCCGGCTGGAGCTCGGCAGCGGTCAGAGCCGCCTTTGCCTCGTCCTCGGTGAGCCCTACGATGTCGGGGACGGTGACCGGCTTGGGGCCCTTGCTGACGGTCAGCACGACCGCGGAGCCGGCGGCGACCGTCTCGCCGGCGGCAGGTTCGGTCTTGACGGCGTTGCCGGTTTCGACCCCGGAGTTGAACTTCTGCTCGGTCGTGACCGCGAGGCCAAGCCCCTCGAGGGAAGCCTGGGCCTCGGCCGCCAGCTGGTTCCTGACGTCGGGGATGGTGATGGGGGGCGGACCGGCACTCAACGTGTAGTCCACGGTGGAGCCCTTGTCGACCATGCTGTCGGCGGCCGGCTCCTGGTCGAGGACGGTGTTCTTGGGCGCCTGGTCATCGACGACCGTGACCTCACCCACGGTCAGCTCGGCGTCCTTGATGACGGTGTTGGCCTCGGCCCTCACGAGGTTGACGATGTCCGGCACCGTGACCTGCTTGGGGCCGTTGCTCACGACGAGGGTGACGTCGGAGCCGATCTCGAGATCGGTGCCCGCGGCAGGCTCGGTCTTGACGGCGACGCCCTTCTCGACCTTGCCGTTGTTGCGTTCATCGACGGTGACCGCGAGGTCCGCGGCCTCGAGGGTCGCCTGCGCCTCGGCTGCGGGCTGACCCGCGACGTCGGGCACGGTGACGACCGGAGGACCGGCGCTGACGGCGAGGTTCACGGCGGCGCCCTGGGGCACCTCCGAGTCGGCTGGTGGATCCTGGATGACGACGGTGCCCTGCGGCGCTGGATCGTCGACCACTTCGACGGTCCCGACCGTGAGCCCGGCGTCGCTGATGGCCTCTTCGGCCGTGTCCTGCTGGCTGGCTATCACATCAGGCACGACGGCCATCTTGGGACCCATGCTCACCAGGAGCAGGACGTCCGAGCCGGCCGCGACCGTCTCGCCGGCGGCAGGTTCGGTCCTGATGGCGTTGCCCTCGGCGACCTTGGAGTTGTTGCGTTGCGCGACCGCGACCACGAGGTCGACCGCTTCGAGGGCGGCCTGGGCCTCGGCCGACGCCTGGTCCCTGACGTCCGGGATGGTGACCATCGGTGGACCAGAGCTGACCAGGAGGTTGACAGCCGAACCCTGCGGCACCTCGGCGGAGGCCGCGGGATCCTGGCCGACGACCGTGTTCTGGGCGGCGACGTCATCCACGCTTTCCACGATCCCGACCGCTAGGCCGGCCTCGTCGATGGCAGTGGTTGCAGCACCCTGCTTGAGCCCTACGATGTCGGGGACGGTGACCGGCTTGGGGCCCTTGCTGACGGTCAGCACGACCGCGGAGCCGGCGGCGACCGTCTCGCCGGCGGCAGGTTCGGTCTTGACGGCGTTGCCGGTTTCGACCCCGGAGTTGAACTTCTGCTCGGTCGTGACCGCGAGGCCAAGCCCCTCGAGGGAAGCCTGGGCCTCGGCCGCCAGCTGGTTCCTGACGTCGGGGATGGTGATGGGGGGCGGACCGGCACTCAACGTGTAGTCCACGGTGGAGCCCTTGTCGACCATGCTGTCGGCGGCCGGCTCCTGGTCGAGGACGGTGTTCTTGGGCGCCTGGTCATCGACGACCGTGACCTCACCCACGGTCAGCTCGGCGTCCTTGATGACGGTGTTGGCCTCGGCCCTCACGAGGTTGACGATGTCCGGCACCGTGACCTGCTTGGGGCCGTTGCTCACGACGAGGGTGACGTCGGAGCCGATCTCGAGATCGGTGCCCGCGGCAGGCTCGGTCTTGACGGCGACGCCCTTCTCGACCTTGCCGTTGTTGCGTTCATCGACGGTGACCGCGAGGTCCGCGGCCTCGAGGGTCGCCTGCGCCTCGGCTGCGGGCTGACCCGCGACGTCGGGCACGGAACGGACCTTGGAACCTGTTGACACAGAAAGCGTGACAGGCGTGCCGATGGGAACCTCGGCGTCGGCCGCGGGGTCGGTCTTGACAGCGTTCCCGGCGGGGACCTTCTCATGTGTCTGTGTGACGATCTCGGCCACCGTCAGATCGGCGGCCTCGATGGCAGCCACGGCATCGGCCTCGGAGAGATCGCGTACGACAGGGACGATGGTGTTGGGTGTCACGCCCAGGCTCACGACGTAGTCGACGGCCGAGCCGACGGCGGCATCGCTGCCGGCGGCGGGGTCCTGGCTGATGACGTCGCCGGCCGCGACGGTGTCGCTGTAGTCGTCGCTGACGGTGCCACGGCTGAGACGAGCATCCGTGAGCTTCTGGTCGGCCTCGTCGGCCGGACCGGTGAGATCGGGGACCGCCACCATCTCGACGCCGCGACTCACGACGTAGCTGACGGTGGAGCCGACATCGACGGTCGAGCCGGCGGCGGGGTCCTGGCTGATGACGTCGCCGGCCGCGACGGTGTCGCTGTAGTCACTGGACGCGCTCTCGGCCACCAGCTCGACGGCCACAAGCGCATCGACTGCACCCGCCTCGGACATGCCGGCGAGGTCAGGCACATCGACCTGCCTGGGGCCACTGCTGATGGTGAGAACGACAGCCGAGCCCTTGTCGATGGTCTCACCGGCGGCGGGCGCGGTCTTCACCGCGGCGCCGGCCGGAACGACGTCGTTGTTACGCTGCCGGACCTCACCCACGGCGAGGCCGGACTCCTCGATGGCAGCCACGGCGGCGGTCTCGGAGAGATCGCGTACGGCGGGCACCTCGACCTGCTCGAGGCCCAGGCTCACGACGTAGTCGACGGCCGAGCCGACGGCGGCATCGCTGCCGGCGGCGGGGTCCTGGCTGATGACGTCGCCGGCCGCGACGGTGTCGCTGTAGTCGTCGCTGACGGTGCCACGGCTGAGACGAGCATCCGTGAGCTTCTGGTCGGCCTCGTCGGCCGGACCGGTGAGATCGGGGACCGCCACCATCTCGACGCCGCGACTCACGACGTAGCTGACGGTGGAGCCGACATCGACGGTCGAGCCGGCGGCGGGGTCCTGGCTGATGACGTCGCCGGCCGCGACGGTGTCGCTGTAGTCACTGGACGCGGCGCCGACGAGGTCAGCGTCGCTGAGCTTCTGGTCGGCCTCGTCGGCCGGACCGGTGAGATCGGGGACCTCGGTCTGGGGTAGCGGGATCGCGATCGAGAGGCTGACGCTCGAGCCGACCGCGACGGAGGCCCCGGCGGCGGGATCCTGGTCGAGGACGGTATCGGGAGCGACGTCGCCGGTCTCGACCGGCACGGTCTGGAGCACGAGGCCCGCCGTATCGACGGCAGCCTCAGCCTCGCCAAGCGGCATGCCCACGAGCTCGGGCACCTCGACCTGCTCGAGGCCCAGGCTCACGACGTAGTCGACGGCCGAGCCGACGGCGGCATCGCTGCCGGCGACGGGGTCCTGGCTGATGACGTCGCCGGCCGCGACGGTGTCGCTGTAGTCGTCGCTGACGGTGCCACGGCTGAGACGAGCATCCGTGAGCTTCTGGTCGGCCTCGTCGGCCGGACCGGTGAGATCGGGGACCGCCACCATCTCGACGCCGCGACTCACGACGTAGCTGACGGTGGAGCCGACATCGACGGTCGAGCCGGCGGCGGGGTCCTGGCTGATGACGTCGCCGGCCGCGACGGTGTCGCTGTAGTCACTGGACGCGGCGCCGACGAGGTCAGCGTCGCTGAGCTTCTGGTCGGCCTCGTCGGCCGGACCGGTGAGATCGGGGACCTCGGTCTGGGGTAGCGGGATCGCGATCGAGAGGCTGACGCTCGAGCCGACCGCGACGGAGGCCCCGGCGGCGGGATCCTGGTCGAGGACGGTATCGGGAGCGACGTCGCCGGTCTCGACCGGCACGGTCTGGAGCACGAGGCCCGCCGTATCGACGGCAGCCTCAGCCTCGCCAAGCGGCATGCCCACGAGCTCGGGCACCTCGACCTGCTCGAGGCCCAGGCTCACGACGTAGTCGACGGCCGAGCCGACGGCGGCATCGCTGCCGGCCGACGGGTCCTGGCTGATGACGTCGCCGGCCGCGACGGTGTCGCTGTAGTCGTCGCTGACGGTGCCACGGCTGAGACGAGCATCCGTGAGCTTCTGGTCGGCCTCGTCGGCCGGACCGGTGAGATCGGGGACCGCCACCATCTCGACGCCGCGACTCACGACGTAGCTGACGGTGGAGCCGACATCGACGGTCGAGCCGGCGGCGGGGTCCTGGCTGATGACGTCGCCGGCCGCGACGGTGTCGCTGTAGTCACTGGACGCGGCGCCGACGAGGTCAGCGTCGCTGAGCTTCTGGTCGGCCTCGTCGGCCGGACCGGTGAGATCGGGGACCTCGGTCTGGGGTAGCGGGATCGCGATCGAGAGGCTGACGCTCGAGCCGACCGCGACGGAGGCCCCGGCGGCGGGATCCTGGTCGAGGACGGTATCGGGAGCGACGTCGCCGGTCTCGACCGGCACGGTCTGGAGCACGAGGCCCGCCGTATCGACGGCAGCCTCAGCCTCGCCAAGCGGCATGCCCACGAGCTCGGGCACCTCGACCTGCTCGAGGCCCAGGCTCACGACGTAGTCGACGGCCGAGCCGACGGCGGCATCGCTGCCGGCCGACGGGTCCTGGCTGATGACGTCGCCGGCCGCGACGGTGTCGCTGTAGTCGTCGCTGACGGTGCCACGGCTGAGACGAGCATCCGTGAGCTTCTGGTCGGCCTCGTCGGCCGGACCGGTGAGATCGGGGACCGCCACCATCTCGACGCCGCGACTCACGACGTAGCTGACGGTGGAGCCGACATCGACGGTCGAGCCGGCGGCGGGGTCCTGGCTGATGACGTCGCCGGCCGCGACGGTGTCGCTGTAGTCACTGGACGCGGCGCCGACGAGGTCAGCGTCGCTGAGCTTCTGGTCGGCCTCGTCGGCCGGACCGGTGAGATCGGGGACCTCGGTCTGGGGTAGCGGGATCGCGATCGAGAGGCTGACGCTCGAGCCGACCGCGACGGAGGCCCCGGCGGCGGGATCCTGGTCGAGGACGGTATCGGGAGCGACGTCGCCGGTCTCGACCGGCACGGTCTGGAGCACGAGGCCCGCCGTATCGACGGCAGCCTCAGCCTCGCCAAGCGGCATGCCCACGAGCTCGGGCACCTCGACCTGCTCGAGGCCCAGGCTCACGACGTAGTCGACGGCCGAGCCGACGGCGGCATCGCTGCCGGCCGACGGGTCCTGGCTGATGACGTCGCCGGCCGCGACGGTGTCGCTGTAGTCGTCGCTGACGGTGCCACGGCTGAGACGAGCATCCGTGAGCTTCTGGTCGGCCTCGTCGGCCGGACCGGTGAGATCGGGGACCGCCACCATCTCGACGCCGCGACTCACGACGTAGCTGACGGTGGAGCCGACATCGACGGTCGAGCCGGCGGCGGGGTCCTGGCTGATGACGTCGCCGGCCGCGACGGTGTCGCTGTAGTCACTGGACGCGGCGCCGACGAGGTCAGCGTCGCTGAGCTTCTGGTCGGCCTCGTCGGCCGGACCGGTGAGATCGGGGACCTCGGTCTGAACCGGAGGAACGGCGATGGTCAGCTCGATGGTGGAGCCGACATAGATCGGAGTTCCCGCCTCCGGCCGTTGCGCCAGCACGGTACCCGGCTCTGACTCGAATTCCTCGACTGGGTCGGTGACCACGATGACACCGACGCGCTCGGCTTCCGTCTGTGCCTCTTCGAGGGACATGCCCACGAAGTCAGGGGCATCCACGGGGGCGGGCCCGCTGGAGAGGACGTAGTCGACCGCACTGCCGGGGTCGACCTCGGTGTCGGCGGCCGGATCGGAACTCACGACGTTGCCCGCCACGATGGTGTCGTGGTGGGCCTCGGTCACGTCACCGGCGATGAGGCCGGCGGCGGTGAGCTCGCTGATGGCGTCGGCCTCGGGCCGGTCGACGATGTCGGGCACGGCCACGGGGGCGGGCCCGCTGGAGAGGACGTAGTCGACCGCACTGCCGGGGTCGACCTCGGTGTCGGCGGCCGGATCGGAACTCACGACGTTGCCCGCCACGATGGTGTCGTGGTGGGCCTCGGTCACGTCACCGGCGATGAGGCCGGCGGCGGTGAGCTCGCTGATGGCGTCGGCCTCGGGCCGGTCGACGATGTCGGGCACGGCCACGGGGGCGGGCCCGCTGGAGAGGACGTAGTCGACCGCACTGCCGGGGTCGACCTCGGTGTCGGCGGCCGGATCGGAACTCACGACGTTGCCCGCCACGATGGTGTCGTGGTGGGCCTCGGTCACGTCACCGGCGATGAGGCCGGCGGCGGTGAGCTCGCTGATGGCGTCGGCCTCGGGCCGGTCGACGATGTCGGGCACGGCCACGGGGGCGGGCCCGCTGGAGAGGACGTAGTCGACCGCACTGCCGGGGTCGACCTCGGTGTCGGCGGCCGGATCGGAACTCACGACGTTGCCCGCCACGATGGTGTCGTGGTGGGCCTCGGTCACGTCACCGGCGATGAGGCCGGCGGCGGTGAGCTCGCTGATGGCGTCGGCCTCGGGCCGGTCGACGATGTCGGGCACGGCCACGGGGGCGGGCCCGCTGGAGAGGACGTAGTCGACCGCACTGCCGGGGTCGACCTCGGTGTCGGCGGCCGGATCGGAACTCACGACGTTGCCCGCCACGATGGTGTCGTGGTGGGCCTCGGTCACGTCACCGGCGATGAGGCCGGCGGCGGTGAGCTCGCTGATGGCGTCGGCCTCGGGCCGGTCGACGATGTCGGGCACGGCCACGGGGGCGGGCCCGCTGGAGAGGACGTAGTCGACCGCACTGCCGGGGTCGACCTCGGTGTCGGCGGCCGGATCGGAACTCACGACGTTGCCCGCCACGATGGTGTCGTGGTGGGCCTCGGTCACGTCACCGGCGATGAGGCCGGCGGCGGTGAGCTCGCTGATGGCGTCGGCCTCGGGCCGGTCGACGATGTCGGGCACGGCCACGGGGGCGGGCCCGCTGGAGAGGACGTAGTCGACCGCACTGCCGGGGTCGACCTCGGTGTCGGCGGCCGGATCGGAACTCACGACGTTGCCCGCCACGATGGTGTCGTGGTGGGCCTCGGTCACGTCACCGGCGATGAGGCCGGCGGCGGTGAGCTCGCTGATGGCGTCGGCCTCGGGCCGGTCGACGATGTCGGGCACGGCCACGGGGGCGGGCCCGCTGGAGAGGACGTAGTCGACCGCACTGCCGGGGTCGACCTCGGTGTCGGCGGCCGGATCGGAACTCACGACGTTGCCCGCCACGATGGTGTCGTGGTGGGCCTCGGTCACGTCACCGGCGATGAGGCCGGCGGCGGTGAGCTCGCTGATGGCGTCGGCCTCGGGCCGGTCGACGATGTCGGGCACGGCCACGGGGGCGGGCCCGCTGGAGAGGACGAGATCGATCCTGCTGCCGGCAGCTAGCTCGGAATCGACCTCGGGCTCCGTGCGGATGACGTTCCCGGCCTCGATCTCGTCGCTCGTTTCCTCGGTGATGTCGCCGACCGCGAAGCCGGCGTCCTCGATGGCCTCGATAGCCTCATCTCTCGAGAGGTCCACGACGTCGGGAACCGGGCTGGTAGGCACCGGCCGCGCCACGGCCAACTCGACGGTCGAGCCAGTCTCGACAGCTTCGCCAGGCGCGGGATCCTGGCTGAGCACCGTGCCGGATTCGACCTCGTCGGTCTGCACCGGGTTGACGCGGACGACGAGTCCGTAGTCGGCAGCTTCGGCTTCGGCTTCGTCCAGCGACATACCGCGGAAATTGGGCGTATCCACTGTCGGGATGGCTGATGGGCTCTCGCTGGGAATCTCGGTGACGACCGGCGATGGCGACAGCGACGTATCGACGTCGGTGGGGCTATCGAATGGGCGGAAGAGGATGAGCACGATGGCCAGCGCCACGATGAAGGCGCCCACGAGGATCGCACCGACGAGCAGGACGGGAGTGCCTTCGTCGGGCGGCTCGCCCCCTTCGCCGGGCGGTGGTGTCGGCGGTGCCTCGGGCGGCTCGAGAGTGACCTCGGGCTTGGCTGCAAGCGCAGCCAGGGCAGCCTCGGTGGCCTCGGGATCAGGCGCGACCGGGGTCGTGGTCCAGGCAGCTCCGGCAGCAGCGGCGTCGGCTGCCTCCGCCTCGGTCTCAACGACCGCCCCATCGGCGGCGTCGGCATCCTCAGCGGCGGTCTGCTCGGCTTCGTCCTCGTCGGAGACTTCGGCGCCTGCGTCGGCCGCACCGTCGGCCGTGGCTTCGGCGTCGATGGACTGCTCGGCCGCATCCTCGGCGGCGCCGGTGTCCTCGGTGCCCCCGGTGTCGGCGATGTCCTGGCCCGCATCCTCGGCCTGTTCTGCCGCAGGAGACGTTGATGCATCGTCGGGAGGCTGGGTCGTGTCGCCGGAATCCGGCTTCTGATCAGTCATGGCAGCCGGACCTTACGGGACTGCGGCTCGCGCTGCGAGCACCTCAAGACGGCCAACCAGGCCAATCCCGACACAAGTGTCAGTTTCTTCATCGTCCGCCGCTCCGTGCTTCACTCGCTGGCGGCTCGCGATGTGAGTCGTCAGAGACCCAAGGCGTCCTCAAGGGCAGCCATCGTCCCCTCGCTGTCAGCCACCAGTACGAGTACTGGAGAGGATAGACCCCCTGCGACATCGGCATTCGCCGCCGAGTGCGCGCCTGGCAGGTCCTTCATGGCGTCGCGAGCGGCCTCGCGGAACTCCCCTTGGTCCTGCTTGGTATCCCAGTCCGTCTGCCAGACCACGGCCCATGCTCCGTCAGGCCCATCGAGACTCACGAGGCGGTCGCCACCCCATCCCGCCGCGTCCTGTGCACTTGGCAGCTGAGCGGGCAGCCCCGGGAACAGGGAACGTGCCTTGCGCCCGTCGGCCACCCACACGCCGATCTGCATCTCGCCCAGTGTCTGCTCGTAGCTGGTCGACCAGTCGGGGCCGAGTGCGGCGGCGACATCGGGCAGGTCGATCTCGACCGGCAACTCGCCTGGATACAGCTCCGGATGGAGGATCTGCTCGGTCGAGACCGGTTGAGCCTCCCACACGTCATCGACGGCCGCCCAATCGCCTCGGCCACGCATGGCCATGACGAAGGCGTATCCGTCGATGTACGGGAACTCCAGCTGGCGCTGGATGATGACGGGCATGCGTGCGAGCTTGCGGCTGTCCGTGTCTGTCAGCGCCTGGGCCGAGACCCTCAGAAGATCGACCAGGTTCAGCTCACGCGCGGACCAGTCGTACATCAGCGCCGTGGCATCGCCCTCGATGAGTGCCTGCTGGGCGAGTATCGCGTCGGACCGGTCGAGGTCCATGATGCGACTGTCCTCGAGATCCCACTCGGCATCCTGCAGTGCGTGGCCGTACTCGTGGGCCACCACGATCGACTCCAGTGCGCCGATCTTGTCGACGGGGCCGATCAGCGAGAAGGTCTTCTCACGCGGGTCGTAGAAGGCGAGGACCTGACTGTCATACACCTTGAGGATGAGTGTCTTGAGATCCTGGCCCGGATCCAGCAGGCCCAGGCGCGTCCAGGCCGCGTCTTCAGCGGCAAGGTACTCGTCCGGGTACTCCTCGCTGAATAGGTCCTCAAGCTCAGCCAGGAAGGTCTCGTCGTCGATGACGCGGTAGGAGACGCCCTCGGCCGGCGGCAGCCCGCGCACAGGATGCACGCTCTCGATGACCTCCCCGACCTTCTTGACCATCTTCCTGTCGAAGCCCTCGGGCAACGGCGTGGGCTCGGCGTCAGGGCTGGCTGGCGGCGAGGGCGAAGCATCCTGGCCGGCGACCGGGCCGATGCCGATCGCGGTCGCCAGCAGGGCCGGGAGCAACGCATACGAGAGGACGCGGGCCACGCGGAGCCCGGGGAAGGCGTGACGATCGATGGGTGCCATAGGGATGCATTCTGCCAGCACATCACCCCAGAGCCCAACCCGACCATCGGGCGGTTGCGACGAACCCCTACCAGATGTCCGTTTCTTCATCATTCGTGGTCTGGTGCCTTCACGCGCGCTGGGTAATGTTGTCGGCACGGAACCGCGAAGACAATTCTTCACAGTTCCCTCTCCCTCCCTCTTGGAACGAGGGGCGCTGATTGGGCAGGCGCCCCTCGTTCCTTCTTTGTGTGCGCCATCGGTGGCAAGGCGGCACGTATGGCACCATCGGCGCCATGGAGATCACCTGGTACGGCGGCTCATGTGTTCGTCTCAAGGGACGAGAAGGGGTCGTCGCCGCAGACCCGTTCCGGTCCATCGTGGGGCCCACGGGCCGCGGCCTCACGGCCGACATCGTCTCGTACGGCCACCCCGACGAGGCAGTCGTGTCCGGTCGTGGCAGCAAGGCCCAGGCAGGCGTCACCTCACGGCAGCTCGGTGTGTCTCTGCCGACGAGCCTCGAGAAGGCCTTCGTCCTCGACTCGCCCGGCGAGTACGAGGTCCACGATGTGATGACCACCGGGGTGCGTACGTTCCGCGACAACGAGCAGGGGGCCGTCCGCGGTATGGGCACGTCCTATGTCTACGAGCTCGACGGTGTGTACGCCGCACACCTGGGTGAGGTGGGCCACCTGCTCGATCAGGACACCATCCGTGAGATGGGCCACGTAGATCTGGTCCTCCTTGGCATCGGCCCACAGCTCTCCGCTGCCCACGCGGCGGAGGTCGTCGGTCAGTTGGATGCCCACCTGGTGGTGCCGTTGCCCCTCACCGAAGCCGCAGCGCGGCCGGAAGGTGACCTTGAGCGCTTCCTCAAGGAGATGAGCGCGACGGACCTGCAGCCCGTCCCCAGCCTGAAGGTGACGATCTCGTCAGTGCCCAACGAGACCGCGGTAGTCCTGCTGGAGCAACGCGGACGCTAGTCAGTCACCCTGTCCGACCGCCGCCGCGCGCCTGGGCCAGGCGGACCTCCAGAGCCATGTCGGGGTCGAAGCGGCGGATGCGCAGCCACGCAGCAGCTTCGCGCAGGCGCTGCTCGGCGGTGTGGAATGAAGCTGAGCCGATGTGGTCCGCCACGGCCACGAGGGCTGCGGCCGGCGCCAGCCCGATGAGCTCGGAATCGAGGATGCTCACCCGCTCTTCCGCGGCCAGTCGCTCGGCCTCTTCCCACACGCGCCACAGGGGGGTGCGTTCATGATCGAGGATGTTCAGCGATAGCTGGGCGCAACCCTGCGACGCGAGATCGATGCCCAGGGCCTGCACCGCCGGCAGGCCACCGTCTCGGGCGCGGATGCGTGTGGCGATGCGCCGTGCCAAGGCCACATCGGTGGTCGAGAGCTGGATGTTGAAGGCGATGAGGAACGGGCGGGCGCCGACCACGGTGGCACCTGCGGTCGGATGCGGGCGCGTCGGTCCGAAGTCAGGCTCGCCTCCTGCTTCGGCCATGGCCGCGCTCAGCCCTTCGAAGCCTGGGCGACGGATATCGGCGAGCACACGCCGGGCTGGTCTGCGGGCGGCCTGCGCGTAGAGGTACACCGGAAGCTCGAACCGTTCGGCGATGCGCTCAGCGAATGTGCGAGCGCCTTCGACGCACTGCTCCATGGTCGTGTCGCCGAGCGGGACGAAGGGGATGACGTCGACGGCGCCCAGGCGAGGGTGCCGGCCCCGCTGTCGACGCATGTCGATGCGTTGGATGGCGGCCTCGAGGGCGGCCTCCACAGCAGCCATCACCCGCCCGGGGTAGCCAGCCACGGTGTAGACACTACGCCCGTGATCGCGGTCGGCGGTACGGTCCAGCAGCCAAGCGCCGGCATGGGCCTCGATGGCCGACGCGACAGCGTCGAGGGTGTCCCTGTCGGTGCCCTCGCTGACGTTCGGCACGCACTCGACGAAGCTATCCCTGGCCAGACCGTCCATGGTCGCGATGCTATCTCAGGCTGGCGTGGGCGTCGGGGGTGTCGGGGGCCAGTCGCGAGTGGTCAACGGGCCGGCACGGGTCGGTCATGGCCCCGCGGACGTGCTCACCCGGCGACCGAACGCGACCGTCTCGACGGCACGCAGGGTCACAGCTACCCGATCGCCGAGCGAGAGGTGCCGTACACGGCTACCGGCCTCGACCCACAGACGTTCACCGTCGGGTGCTCGCAGTTCGAGCAGGATCTCAGATCCGGAGAAGCGGCGGTCGATGACCTCCCAGCTGGCAGGTGAGGCTGGCCGGTCCTGAGCCTCCTCGATACCGAAGTGCTCGGGCCGCAGCAGGCACAGCGCATGGCCTTCAGGGCGTTCGTCGTCGCGGCCGATGAGTGGCACACGGCCAAATCGGGTGCTGGCGATGCCGTCGCGGACCTCGGCAGGCACCAGGTTGGCCACACCCACGAAGGTGGCCACATACGGAGTGGCCGGTTCCGCGTAGATGAGTTCCGGCGGTGCCACCTGCAGGATCCGGCCGCGCGTCATGACCGCTACCGTGTCGGCCATGGTCAGAGCCTCCGCCTGGTCATGGGTGACGAAGATCGCACTCTGTCTGGCCTCTCTCAGGATCTGCCGGACCTCCGCGCGCAACTGTGTGCGCATTGCCTGGTCGAGCGATGAGAATGGTTCATCGAGCAGGAGCACATCCGGCCGCGGAGCCAGGGCGCGCGCCAGCGCCACCCGCTGCTGCATGCCACCCGAGAGCTCGTGGGGCATGCGCCCGGCATCGGCCGACAGGCCCACCAGCTCGAGGAGCTCAGCGGTGCGTGCGGCTCTGTCTGCGTCGCGCCGGATGCCGTAGGCCACGTTGTCGCGGGTCGAGAGGTGCGGGAAGAGGGCCAGGTCCTGGAAGACCAGGCCGATCTTCCGTCGCTCCGGGGGCACCATCGACGAGGCCGAGGCGACTCGCCTGCCGCTGACCTCGACGGTGCCCGCATCCGGTCGCTCGAAGCCGGCGATGAGCCGCAGGGCGGTGGTCTTGCCGCAGCCCGAAGGACCGAGCAGGGCCAGCATCGTGCCTGCATCCAGCTCGAGACTGACGGTATCGAGCGCGACCTTGTCCCCGAAGCGCTTGGTCACATCGGCGAGACGGACGGCGAGTGAAGGATCGGTCCTGTTCACGCTTCGATCTCCCCGCGCTGCACGAGCAGACCGACCGACACGAACGAGACGGCCAGAAGCAAGGCCGCCGGCACCGCCGCCTGCGCATAGAAGGCCTCGCGGGCCGCATCCCACAGCTCCGTTGCCAGCGTGCTCATCCCGGGCGGCGCGAGCAACAAGGTCAGCGGGAGCTCCTTGAGACCTGACAACAGCACGAGCGTGACGCCGGCGACCAGGCCGGGCCGCAGGAGCGGCAGCGTGACCGAACGCAGCACACCGAGGGAGCCCTCGCCCAGCGACCGGGCCGCCTCGATGGTCCGCGGCGAGACTTGCAGCATCGGGCCACGCAGCGCGCCCACCGATTGCACGAGGTAGCGCAGCGTGACGGCCAGCACCAGCGCGAAGAGCGTCTGGTAGAGCACCGGGGTCGCGTTCAGGGTGAAGGAGACGATGGCCAGGGCCAGGGTGATGCCGGGTATGGCGTAGACCGCGTACAGCAGGCGCTCGGTGCCACCCGACCAACGGCCGGGGAAGTGCACGACGAGGCGGGCCAGTGGCAGAGCGAGCAGTACGGCCAGCAGGGCAGCGCTGCCGGCCAGCACGAGCGAGTCCCGAAGCGCGCCCAGCCCGACCGTGATCCCCGCGCCGCCGGTGATCCCGCCGATGAGCCAGAGCGAGATGGTGACGACAGGGATACCCAGCGCAAGGGCAGCGACCGATGCTGCGAAGAGGATGGCCGGCCAGCGCCAGGGCCCGAGCTCGATGAGCCCCGGAATCCGCATGCGGCCGTGCGGCGTGGCCAGCGCCGCCCGCCGGCGGACCCGGCCTTCGGTCCACACCAGCACGAGCGCAAGGCCCAGCAGCAGCAGCGCCAGCACCGCGGCACCAGAGCGATCGAACGAGAACCGGTACTGCGAGTAGATGGCGGTAGCGAGCGTGTCGTAGCGCAGGATGGACACGGCCCCGAAGTCGGAGATGGCATAGAGACACGCGAGCAATGCGCCTGCCCCGACCGCCGGCAGCAGCACCGGTACGACCGCCGTGCGGGCCGCCGCCCAGGGCCCGCGGCCGAGCGATCTGGCGGCTTCCTCGGTCGCGGGGTCGAGCCGGACCAGCGCTGCACGCGTGGCGATGACGACGTAGGGCATGGTGGCCAGGCTCAACACCAGGGCTGCTCCCCCGAAGCCATACACGGCTGGGCTGGCCAGTCCGAGCGGGCCCAGCAGCGCCGAGACCCAGCCGCGCGGAGCGAACGCCCCCACGAAGGCGAATGCCAGCAGGTACGAGGGCACCGCCAGAGGCGCGATGGCGAGGATCGACCAGGCTCGCCGTGCGGGGAGGTCCGTGCGCACGGTGAGCCAGGCCAGGGGCACGCCCAGGCCGACCGCACCGACGATGACCGCCAGTCCAAGCGCGAGCGTGGAGATCGCCAACTCGAGCGTGCGCTGCCGCAGGAGGGGCCCGAGGACATCGGTCCCGCCCTCGAGAGCCCTGGTGACGAGATAGGCCAGCGGCACCAGCGCCAGCGACGCCACGGTCACCGCCACCAGCAGCAGGGCCAGCGGCGGGCGACGCGAACCGGAGGTTCGGTGGACGGCCGCCCGGCGGGCGGTAGCGATGATCGTCACAGCCTGACCGACACTCCTCTCCGAGTCGTCAGTCGATGGCGCCTGTGTCCCGCAGCAGCTCGACCGTGCCTCGAAGGTCGGCCAGAGCTGAAAGGTCGACGTCGGGCGCACCGATGTCCTCGAGGGCCGGCAGCCGTGAGTCGGCAGCGATGCCGGCGCTGAGCGGGTACTCGAACGTGGACTGGCTGAAGTAACGCTGGGCGTCCTCCCCGAGGAGATACTCGATAAGTGCCTCGGCGGAGGCAGGCTGGTCGGTCGAACCGAGGCGGCCGATACCGGCGACATTGACCAGCGAGCCGACGTCACCTTCCTCGAAGAACGCCTGCGCCACCGGGTATTCCTCACCGTGCTCGGCCAGCAGCCTCAGAAGGTAGTAGTGGTTGACGAAGGACGCGTCCACCTCGCCTGCCGCGACTCCCTCGACCGCGGCGGTATTGGAGGGGTAGGCCACGGGGTCGTTGGCCAGGATGCCCTCGAGCCAGTCACGCGCCGCAGCCTCGCCCTCGACCACACGCAGCGCCGTAACGAACGACTGGAACGAGCCGTTGGCCGGGGCCCAGCCGAGACGGCCGGACCACGCCGGGTCGGTGAAGTCAAGGATCGAAGCCGGCAGTTCGACGTCCTCCGACGTCGTGTAGGCGACCGTTCGTGCGCGCCCGCTGACGCCGACCCACTCTCCGTCGGCGTCGCGGAAGCTGGCATCGACCTGCTCGAGCAACTCCTCCGGAAGCGACGAGAAGAGGCCCGCGGCGCCGACCGCGCCGAGAGAGCCCGCGTCCTGGGCGAAGAAGACGTCGGCTGGAGACCGATCCCCCTCTTCGAGCAGGATGGTCGCCAGCTCGGCGGTGTCGGCATACTTCGTCTCGACCTCGATGCCGGTGGCCGCGGTGAAGGCCGCCAGCGCCGGGCCGACCAGCGACTCACTGCGGCCGGAGTAGACGGTCAGGGGGCCGTCTGCATCTTCCGCCAGGGCAGGCACCGACGTAGACAGGAGCAGAGCGGAGGCAAGACCGGCCAGAGCCAATGGGTGGGTTCGGGACATGCAGACTCCGGGGGCTGGGGTTGTATGACTTGTCGAGCGTACGCGACCTTGCCGGCGGTCGTCAAGGAGCCATGACTGTCAGCATCAGGGGCCCCTGATAGAACCTTCAGTCCAGTTCGCGCCGCATCA
Source organism: uncultured Chloroflexia bacterium (assembly GCA_963712745.1). Taxonomy (GTDB): domain Bacteria; phylum Chloroflexota; class Limnocylindria; order Limnocylindrales; family CSP1-4; genus JAFMJV01. The sequence continues at coordinate 269,771 of CAVQJC010000006.1, forward strand.
CCGGGAATCGGTCGTCCGGGGCCGCAGTCCTGAACCCGCAGGCCTCCCAGAACAGGGGATTCGCCGCGGACGCCTCGTCGGTCGCGAGGGTCAGGTCGGGATAGGCCTCGACGGCAGCGAACCCGCGAGCCTGGAGGTCTGCCACGACGGCTTGGACCAACTCCGAGCCGATACCATGGCCACGAGCCGCCGGCGTCGTGGCCACGCAGGTGATGACGGCTGGCAGTGGCGAACTCGGCAGGCGGGGATAGAGCTCACGGACGTGCTGAGCGCGTGGGTATGCCGACAGCGGTCCGAATTGCGCGTACGCCGCGGGCTCACCATCGAGTAGCAGGACCTTGGCGTAGGAGCCGAACACGGCGCGACCACGACGGAGCAGGCGGAGCTTCGGCGACGCCTCGGACGTGATTTCATCCGAGCGCGTCTCGGGCTGCGGGGCGAAGGGGTTGAAGTCCGCCGGCGGGGCGACGACCGCGGGATCGAAGGGGTTGAAGCCCACGGGGTCTCGGGGTGGAGGCGCGAAGGGGTTGTCCGAGTGAGGCGCCGGCGCGGGTCGTGGTGCGGGCGCCTTTGCGCGCAACCATGATGGGCGGGCCCCCTTGGATCCGCGGACCTCGTCTTCCCAGTAGTCGCAGGTGCGGTGGTCGAAGCGTGGGTCTGCGCAGGGAGGCAGGAGCTGGAAGGTCGAGGCGTCGGTGATGTCGATGGTCTCGCGGCCGGCGGTGCTGCTCACGCTCCGCAGTGTAGGACGGTCAGACCCCGAAACGAAGGCTGTCCGCGATGGCGTCGAAGACGGCCTCGGCATCGACAGCTACGTCGGCGGAGGCCACGAAGTTCACGAGGTAGGCCTGGCGGCCAAAGCGGAAGAGGATCGAGCGGACCCGCAGCTCTCCGAGATCGGCATCGACGATGGTGTAGTCGAAGCGTACCCCTTTGGCCGTCGGCAGCGCGACATCCTGGGCAGAGAGCGGGCCGGTGCGGCCGGGCAGGGCGCCGATGCGCTCACGGACCCCGGTCTTGAGGACATGAGCGCGCTGGCCATTGGTTGGCTGCGCCAGCACGATGAGCAGGGGCGCGATCTGGCCGCTGCCGGACGGATCCGCGGCGATGGCGCTGACACGCGTCCCGCTGCCGTCCAGGACCGCATCGATGCGACCGGCCAACTCAGGCAGCGTGTCGGCCACCGCTTCGATGAGGTCGCTGGTCTGCTCTCCGCCCAGAGCCACGCCCGACCAACCCGCAGGCAGGACCATCGTGTAGCCATCCGGGTGCGGCCACCACATCGCCACTTCGCTGCTGGCAGCGCCATCGGCGGCAGGGTCGGCCTCCGGCGCAGACACGACTGTCGCGGCGGGGTCGAGCAGAGCTTGGAACACGGCAGCCGTCGGTGCGCTGCAGCCTACGGCGATGAAGCCCGCTAGCGCGATGACAAGGATGCCGACTGGGGTCGTTCGGCTCGTCATTCCGGCCACAGCATGGCGCAGAACCCCGGAATGTGCAGGCGACCGTTCGGCCCCTGCCAGTGGTGCCGAATGCCTTATGGGTCCCCTGCTGGCCCGCTGCTATAGTCGCCACACAACTCGCATACACGCCTCGCCTTCGGGGTCGGGTGAAATCCCCTACCGGTGGTCGGTGGCCACGAGGACCTAGAGGTCCGGCCGCCAGCCCACGACCCGCGTACCACCAGGTCGCGGTTGATTCCCTTGCAGGGAGCCGACGGTCACAGTCCGGATGAGAGAAGGAGAGAGGCAGCCGCCGACGGCATGTCGGCGTGCGGTCGCTCGCGGCACGCGACCGGCCCGCCCCGGCGGGAGCGGTGCGTCCGTCTCTTCTTGTCGATGCCTCGATGGGGTGGCCGGAGGTCACCAGACTTGGACGCCATCGAGCTCCACGCTATCGCTCGCAGTTTCGAGATCGACGGTTCGCGCCTGCTCGCGCTCGACGGCATCGATCTGCACGTGGCCGAACGCGAGATCGTGGCCATCGTGGGGCCCAACGGCTGCGGCAAGTCCACGCTGCTGCGCGTGGCAAGCGGTCTGCTGCCTCCCGATCGGGGCAGCGTGCTGGCCTTCGACTCGACGGTGGCTGGGCCCGACCCGCGGGTGGGGCTGGTGTTCCAGGAGCCACGCTTGCTGCCGTGGCGCGATGTGCTTGCCAACGTCGCCTTCCCGCTGGAACTGGCGGGGATCGGGCGGAGCGAACGAGAGGATCGGGCCAACCAGGCGCTGCGGCTGACGGGCCTGGAGGCCTTCGCGCGGGCCTATCCCGACCAACTGTCAGGTGGCATGGCGCAGCGAGCGGCCCTCGCGCGCGCCCTGGCACCCGAGCCCGATGTCCTGCTCCTCGACGAGCCCTTCAGTGCGCTCGACGCCATGACGCGTGAGCGCCTCGATGACGAGTTGCTCTCGCTGTGGGGCCAGACCGGAACCACCATCGTGCTCGTCACCCACAGCATCTCAGAGGCCGTCTACCTTTCCGATCGCGTGCTTGTGATGTCCGCCCGACCTGGTCGCATCGTGGCCGAAGTACCCGTCGAGGCACCGCGTCCCCGCCACCTCCTGGGCGCCGGTGCCTCGATGTTCAGCGCCGCCGCCGACGATGTGCGTGCTCATCTCACCTCCAACGCTCAGGCTGGGGCCGCGGCATGACCGCCACTGCCCCGGGCAGGGATACGCCCGCCGAACTTGCAGCGGCCGATCGTCGGGTAAGCCGTGGACACCGAGTCATCCGCGACGTGGGCCCGGTCGCCGCCGCAGCCCTGGTCTTCCTCGTGGCCTGGCAGTTGGTCGTGATCGTCGGCGACTACCCGTCCTACATCCTGCCGGGACCGTTGGTCGTGGCCGAGCGCTTCGTCAGCGGCTGGTTGGAAGGCACCATCGGCCCACACTTCTGGACCACACTGGCCGAGGTGATGCTGGGCCTGGCCGTCGGCGGTATCGCCGGCATCCTCACCGGCATCCTGCTGGCCCGGTCTCGCCTCGCCGCGCGCATGCTCTCGCCCTACATCGTGGCGGCGCAGGCCACGCCCATCCTGGCGCTGGCGCCCCTCATCGCCCTCTGGTTCGGCACCGGCCTGGGCAGCCGTGTGCTCATCTGCGGGCTCATCTGCTTCTTCCCGGTCGCGGTCGGCACGATGGTGGGCATCCGCTCGGTCGACCCCAAGCTCATCGAACTGGGCCGCAGCCTGCGAGCCACGCGGCGGCAGCGCCTGTCGCGCATCGAAGTGCCTTCTGCCCTGCCGCAGATCATGGGCAGCCTGCGCATCGGCGTTACGCTCGCGGTAGTAGGGGCCATCGTGGCCGAATGGGCCGGTGGCGACAGCGGCCTGGGCGTGCTCATCAACCTCGCGCGCGGCAGCATGTTCGATATCCCCCTGATGTTCGCCGCTCTCTTGACCATCGCCATGCTGGGCGTCGCTCTCTACCTCGTCGTCGTACTCATCGAACGACACCTCGTCCGCAGTCCCGACTGACCACGCGAAAGGATCAACTCCAAGATGGACCGCTCGTTTCCGAACCTTCGTCGTGCTGTCGGCCTCAGCGCCCTCGCGGCCGTCCTCACGCTGTCGCTGGCCGGGGCAGCCGGGGCAGCCGGGGCATCGAGCGAGGACGACACGGTGCGCACAGAGCTCACGGTGGGCCTCGGCTACATCCCGAGCGTGCAATTCGCACAGTTCTACTTCGCCGACAAGGCCGGCTACTACGACGAGGCCGGCCTCGATGTGAACTTCGAGAACAAGATCGATCCCGAGCTGATCACGCTGCTGGCGCGCGGGGCCATCGACGTGGGCATGGCCGACGGCACGAGCGTGATCCCGGCGGTCAGCCAGGGGATCCCTGTCGTGTACGGAGCCACCATCTACGGCCGTGACCCGAACGTGGTCTTCAGCCAGGCGTCCAGCGGAATCGAGAGTGCAGCCGACCTGGCTGGGGCGACGATCGGCATCCCAGGGCGCTATGGCTCCTCGTGGGTAGCCCTCCAGGCCCTACTGTCGTCCGCCGGCCTGTCGCCGGAAGATGCTGAGATCGTGACGTACCCCCACTTCGGCCAGGGCGTGGCGGTGGCGAACGGGCAGGTCGATGCAGCGACTGGTTTTGTCACCAACGAGCCGGTCCAGCTGGCGCTGCAGGGACTCGACGTGAACGTACTGCACGTGTCCGATGTCGCTCCCCTGCCCGGCCCCGGCCTGGTGACCGGCAAGGTGACACTCGAGTCCAAGGGTGATGCCCTGCGCGCCTTCACCGCGGCCACGATCCGGGCCATGGAGGAGATCGCGGCCGACCCTCAGCTCGGGCTCGACGCCACGTTCGCGCGGGTGCCTGAGCTGGCGGGCGACCCCCAGACCCAGCTGGCGATCCTGCAGGCGACCATCGCCTCGTGGGAAGGCGAGCACGCCGCCGAGCACGGGCTTGGCAGCGTCGATCGCAGCGCCTGGGAGTCGGGCCTCAAGATCATGCGCTCGATCCCCGGCTCGACCGTGGCGGAAGACCTGACGGTGGACGATCTCGTGACCGACGCGCTGCAGCCGGAACGATGACCGATACTACGGGTATGTCTCACCGCGACGCGACCCACGCCAGCGCCAACGACGAGCCCGATGGCGGCCACGGCCACGCACACGCAGGCGAGCCGCTCGGTCCGGTCGATGTGACTGCCTGGGGTTATGCCCTGGCCGGCTCGTTGCTGGGTGTTCTGGTGGTGCTGGCCCTTCTCGTCGCCCGCGGTTTCTAACGCACGGAGTCCACGCCCGGGCTCAATCGCCCTCTGGTCGACGTAGCGTGCCCTTGGCCACGCGCTCACGAGCCCGGTCGGCCGTGCTCTGGATCTGCTGGAGCCGCTGGTCGAGCTCCGCGATCACCGCACCTGCGAAGCCATCGTCTCCGATGGAACCGATGTTCGCGCGCACATTGACCGCCGCCGCACGAGCGGCGCAGTCGAGCAGGAGCGCGGCCACATCCAGGTCGCTGGCGACATGGAGGTTGGTGCGCCCGACCAGCCGGTCTACGAGCTCGACCTGGGCGTGGCAGGCCTTGACCACACCCAGCGGCACGACCGTGGCCTCGCGAGCGGCATCACGAGTGGCTGCGGCGCGGGCTTCCTCCTGCTCCTCGGTCTCGCGCGGGAGGCCGCGTGCCGCACGATAGGCCGCATAGGCGGCAGCATCCGCATCGGCCAACTCGAGGCACCGCAGGCGAGCTGCGTCCGAGGCCGCCAACGCTTCGGCGTGCAGCTCGGCATGATTCGCGTACTTGGGCCGGTCAAGCGACAGCCGCACGACCATGGAGGTGAGACTCGCGGCGAGCGCGGCGGCGACAGCGGCGGCGGCCCCACCACCCGGGGTCGGCTGCTCCGAGGCAAGCGCCCGGGCGAAGTCACCGAGGAGCATGTCAGCGACGCGATGCGCTCGTTCATCCATCGCGCGCATTCTCGCATGCGGCTGGGCGGGGTGTCCCGGTCGACGGTGGCAGCGGCCAGTCAGGCTGCCTGGGCGATCGCAGAGCCGCGCCCAGGCAGCTCCTCCACGGTCCAGCGCCGGTCACGAGGGAGATGGATCAGGCGATAACGCCGATGCGCCGTCATCACGACGAAGACGGTGCGCGGTCCCGAATCGAGAGGGTAGGCCGAAGTCTCATCCCGGACGGACTCCAGCCCGGTCACGGCCAGCCGCTGGCCGTGGGCTCGGATCTCGCGAGGACGACCGGCGCTGTCGACGGTGACGGCAGAGGCGATGGCGCGGAGGTTGAACATGGCGATGGCTCCTTGCTGCGTGCGACGCGGCCGAGGGGCACATTCGGACCGGCAATGTCGAACATCTGTTCTGTTGCGGCCCTGGGATGCTAACCGAACATCTGTTCGAACGTCAACCCCGCGGCCGTTTCGTGGACGATCGTGGGCGTTGGGCGTGCCACCTCCGATGTCACGACCGGGACGGTCATTCGCCGGGCCGTTCCTCTCGAGCGCGCCCGATGCTGCTTCCCTCCGGCGCGGTCATGGGGTCGCGCTCGAACGGCTCGGCCACACCGCTGCCCAGCAGTCGGGCCCGGCGGATGGCCTTGGATCCGTAGCGTCGGCGGATGGCATCTGCCGCTTCGGTGGCCCTTCGCCTGCGCTCGTCCTCGGCCGAGAACAGCGACATCTGTTCGCCGTCTCCCAGGTGCGATGCGCCCACGCCCAGCAGTCGCACGCGGATGCCTCGAAGCTGCGGTCGCGCCAGGTCGCGGGCGGCCGCGAAGATGACCTCGGTCTGATCGGTCGGCTCCTGCAGCGTGCGCTGGCGAGAGACCGTTGTGAACGAGGAATCGCGGACCTTGACCGCGATGGTGCGCGCCTTGACGCCACCAGCGCGCAGGCGGCCGGCTACACCCTCGGACAAGGCCAACAGCGTCCGCTCCAACACCTCCGGGTCGGCCGTGTCGATGTCGAAGGTGTGTTCGTGGGAGACCGATCGTGCGGGATCGGAGCCCGAGACCGGTGAGGGATCCACACCACGGGCTCGCTGTGCCAGCTGGGGACCCTGCTTGCCGAACCGCCGTGCGAGGAGATCATCCGGCAGGGCCGCCAGGTCACCGATGGTGCGGACGCCGAAGTCAGAGAGGGCGGCGGCGGTCTTCTCGCCCACACCCCAGAGGCGCGAGATCGGCAGCGGCGCCAGGAAGTCGGCCTCGCTGCCGGGTGTCACGGCCACCAGGCCATCGGGCTTATCGAGATCGGAGGCGACCTTGGCCACGAGCTTGGTCGTGGCTACACCGACGGAGACGACCAGGTCCAACTCACCCTTGACGGCGGTCTTGATGGAGCGAGCGATCTCCAGGGGGCTGCCGTGGAGCGCCTCGGAGCCGGCCACATCGAGGAAGGCCTCATCGATGGAGACCTGCTCCACCGCAGGCGTGAAGCGCCGCAGGATGGTCATGACCTGCCTGCTGACGGCGCCGTACTTGCGCCCATCGACAGGCACGAAGACAGCGTCTGGGCAGAGGCGAGCGGCGGTACGCAGGGGCAGGGCCGAATGGATGCCGTAGCGGCGTGCCTCGTAGGAGGCAGCCGAGACGACGCCGCGGTCATCCGGACCGCCGACACCCACGACCACGGGCTTCCCGCGCAGCTCCGGGCGGTCGCGCTGCTCGACGGCGGCGAAGAATGCGTCGAGATCGACGTGCAGGATCGTGGCGCGGTTCACCGCACCATCATGTTCCGGAGGGCAACCCCGGCGGTCGGCTAGCCCTTGGGCTCGACCGCGACCGTGACCTCGGGGGTCAGGCCCGAGTAGACGCGGATGGCGACCTTGTAGGTGCCCAACTGGCGCAGGGGCTCCTCGAGGTCGATGCGATGGCGGTCGATCTCGATGCCGCGGCGCGCGAGCGCATCGGCGATGTCCTTGGCGGTGATGGAGCCGTAGAGCTTGCCGCCCTCGCCGACCTTGACGCCCATGGTGAGCGTGGTGCTGCTGATGCGCTGGGCAGCGATCTCGGCCTCCTCGCGCTCCTTCTTGCGCTGTTCCTCGCGGCTGGCGATGTCGTGCTGCCAAGCGCGGAAGGTACCGCCTGCGGCCGGCACGGCGAGGTTTCGCGGGATGAGGTAATTGCGGGCGTAGCCGTTGGCTACGTCCTTGAGCTCGCCGCTCTTGCCGAGCGGGTCGACATCCGCTGTGAGGATGACCTTCACGCTGAGATTGCCTCCTTGTCCTCTTCGTCTGACTCGATGTAGCCGCGGGCCTCCAGCTCTGTCCTCACGACATCGGCACTGGCTTCGATGAGGGCCGGCAGTCGTCGGGCGAACGCTCTGATGGGCAGCGGGAGGAAGCGCCGTGCGGCTTCCATGTCGCGCTCCAGCTCACGGCCGTCGATACCAAGGGTATACATCTTCTCGATCATGAGCTCCCTGGGCACCCCTTCGAGGAAGAGGTCGAGCGCGATGATGGTGACCATGACGTCGTCGACCCGGCTGACGAAGGGGATGAAATCGGGGATGAAGTCGATGGGCGACAGGACGTACGCCACAGCCATCCCCAGGATCGCCTTCCTCGACCAGGGCACCCGTCCATCGATCGCCAGCTCGGCGATGAGCCGGCCGTAGACCGGCGCACGTGACGCTAGCGGGATGAAAGGCCAGAAGCTGAGCGCGGTCAGCCCCAGCCGGAAGGTGCTTCTCAGGGCCATCGGAGCCGCGAGTCTAGCACCCGCAGGCCCGGGAACCTCCACGGCCGACGCGCCAGCTCGCGGCCACCGGCCAAGGCAGCCGATCGAACGAGACCTCCAGCTCCAGCCCGTCAGTCTTGACATTCGAACAAGTGTTCGGTAGTGTTCCATCAAGGAGGACCCGTGACCAAGCACGACGCTCTTCGCAAGCAGCGAATCATCGAGTACATCGCCGCTACCGTCCGGGAGAGCGGCTACCCGCCGTCCGTGCGCGAGATCGCCTCGGCGGTGGGGCTGGCTTCCACCTCGGCGGTCCACCATCACCTCTCAGCGCTGGAGAAGGAAGGCAAGCTCGAGCGTGACGCGACCCAATCGCGAGCGCTGCGACTGACTCCCTCGGCACTGCTCACCACGGGCGGTGGTGGTGATGTGCTGGCCCGCGGACCGGAGCCTGGCACCCGGGCCATCCCGGTGATCGGCGAGATCGCCGCCGGTGGCCCCATCGAGGCCTATCAGGATGGCAGCGAGTCCGTCAGTGTCCCGGACTTCATCAACACCAGTGCCGGCACCTATGTGCTGCGCGTGCGTGGGGACTCGATGGTCGACGCCCACATCATGGACGGTGACCTGGTGGTCATCCGCGAGCAGCAGAGCGCCCTCGATGGGGACATCGTGGTCGCCCAGGTGGAGGAGAACGCGGTCACACTGAAGCGCTTCTTCAAGGAGCGTGACCGAGTGCGTCTGCAGCCGGCCAACGAGGCGTACGAGCCGCAGTTCTACGACGATGTGCGCATCCAGGGCAAGCTCGTCGGGGTCATCCGCAGGGTCGATTAGCAGCGTAAACGGTCCTTATCGACGTTTGTCCACGGGTTATCCACAAGAATCGTGGAGAGTTCGGCCCCGGTTCGTGGAGATGCGCCTTGCGGAGCGCCTTCGCGAACCGCGAACATCGGTGCAACAGTCCCACTCGCCCCTGACTTCCTGATGTCCCGGAGACTCCCTGTGTCCATCGATCGCTTGCCGCCGCAGTCCATCGAAGCCGAGCAATCGGTCCTCGGCGCGCTCATGATCGACAAGGACGCCGTTATCGAAGTGGCGGAGATCCTCAAGCCTGACGACTTCTACAGAGGCCACCACGGCACCGTCTACGCTGCGGTTCTCGAGCTCTATGAGCGTCGTGAGCCCATCGACATCATCACCGTCAGCGAAGTGCTGGAGCGGCAGGGCAAACTCGACGACGTCGGTGGCTCGGCCTACCTGACCAGCCTCATGAATCTCACGCCCACGGCCGTCAACGTCACCCACTACGCGCGCATCGTCGAACGCAAGGGCGTGCTCCGGAACCTCATCAGTGCGGCTGGCCGTATCGCCGGCTACGGCTATGAGGAAGAGGGCGATATCAGTGCGGTCATCGACCGGGCGGAGTCGGAGCTCTTCGCCGTCAGCGAGAAGCGCGTGCAATCGGGATTCTCCTCGCTCGACTCACTCCTCCACGGAGCCTGGGATCGACTCGACTACCTCCACCAGCACAAGGGCGAGATCAGCGGCATCCGAACCGGCTTCAAGAGACTCGATGCGCTCACGACCGGCCTCCAGAAGTCCGACCTGGTGCTCGTGGCGGCCCGGCCATCGATCGGCAAGACCAGCCTCGCGCTCAACTTCGCCGAGCACGCCTCGGTCAACGAGGGCAAGGTGGTGGGCATCTTCAGCCTCGAGATGAGCAAGGAGCAGCTGGTGCTGCGCCTGCTCTCGTCCGTCTCCAACGTCGACTCCAACCTCTTGCGCACGGGCTGGCTGGAGGAGATCCACTTCGCACGCCTGGCGCCGGCCATGAGCAAGCTCGCGACTGCGCCGATCTTCATCGACGACACACCCAACATCAGCGCCATGGAACTCCGTACCAAGGCCCGCCGACTTCAGGCCGAGTCCGGGTTGGACCTTATCTTGGTGGACTACCTGCAGCTGATGCAGTCGAGCGTGACCTCGCGGGACGCCAACCGCGTGCAGGAGGTCAGCGACATCTCGCGAAGCCTCAAGGCGCTGGCGCGCGAGCTGCAGGTGCCCGTGGTGGCGCTCTCGCAGTTGTCTCGGCAGACGGAGAACCGCGGTGAGAAGGGGGAACCGCGACTATCTGACCTGCGAGAGTCCGGTGCCCTCGAGCAGGACGCCGACCTGGTCATGTTCCTGTGGCGCGAGAAGGAACGCAATCCGGACGATGACGATGCGGACGGCGAGGTCATCAACCTGAAGTTGGCCAAGCACCGCAACGGCCCAACCGGGGACATGCAGCTCTACTTCAAGAAGCGACAGACCCGTTTCGAGAACGTGGAGGAGGACCACTACGCGGAGAGCGCGTACGCCTAGACCCGTACACTCATGGTCCGCCGGGACGAGGCAAGAGGAGGAGAGCGATGGGCGTCATCATCATCCGTGAGATGGTCGGCAGCAGCCCTGAGTCGTGGAGCGTTGCAGCCGCAGAGGCCGTCGCTCGTGCGTCTTTGACCGTGCGCAATATCCGCCACGTGGAAGTTGTCCGCCATACGGCTCGTGTCGAGGACGGGCGGATCGCCGAGTACGAAGCAGAACTCAAGATCTTCTTCGAGTACGAGGGTACCTAAGGCCACTTATCCACAGCGTGGTAAGCGCGAGATGAGCGCGTCTCACGATGATGCGCCTATGCCCGAGTCGGTGAGCTCCGAGCGCACTTCCGACGTCCAGCCGCAAGCGGCTGGAGCGTCATACATCTCTGTCCAGGCCGGGGACGTTGACCCCCACCCGTCGGGCCTGGCCATCATCGCCAGCAAGATCAGTCCAGCCACGCCGGCACGATCCGTGCTCACGCGCCGGCGATTGTCCGAGTGGTTCGGCCAGCAAGTGCGGGCGCGGCTGATCCTGGTCTCAGCTGAAGCTGGCTACGGCAAGACGACGTTGCTCAGTGAGTTCGCGCTGGAAACGCGCGACAGGTGCGTGTGGTATCGGATCGAAACGTCGGACGGCGACTGGATCACGTTCCTCAGCTACATGGTCGCGACCTTGCGCGGGATCTCGCCGGACTTCGGCCGCTCGACGGAAGCACTTCTGCGCAACGTGGCGGCCATGGGCTCATCGAGGGAGATCGTGCTCGGCCAGTTCCTCGCGGACCTGAGTGCGCTCGATATCAGCCGGGTGGCCGTGATCCTCGACGACTACCACCTGGTGGAGGCCTCGTCCGACGTGCGCATGATCATGGGACGCATGCTCGAACGGGCGCCTGACGGGATGTACTTCATCCTTGCCGGTCGTGGAAGGCCCAACCTGGGACTCGGCCGGCTCCTGGCGCAGGGGCGCGTATCTGAGCTCACCATCGACGATCTGCGCTTCACGCGCGCAGAGATCGTAGAGCTGTTCTCCACCGTCTACGGGCAGCCACTCGATGACGAAGCCTGCCAAGTCATCGCCACTCGGACTGAGGGGTGGGCCGCCAGCCTGCAACTGGTCTCGGCCTCCATCGCCGTCAGCCAGCCTGAAGAGGTATCGGCCTTCATCGATGCCTTGAGCGGTGCTACGGGGCCGATCTACGAGTTCCTCGCTGAGGAGGTGCTCACGCGCTTGTCAACACGGACCCAGCTGATCCTCACGCATGCGTCACTCGTCGATCACGTCCGTCCGGAGTTCGTCGTGGCGGCGCTCTCGGTGACATCCTCTGAGCCGGATCGCGCGGCTGTCGAGCGTGCCCTCGACGAGGTGGAGACGTTGGGACTGCTCGGTCATCGAGGCAATGCCGCGGGAGGGCGCCGACTCCATCCCCTCTTCCAGGAGTTCCTGCAGGTCCACCTGCAACGTGACTCGTCTCCGGGTCAGGTCAGGGCCATGCACCACGCCATCGCAACGGAAGCCATCCATGTCGATTGGCTCCTGGCTGCGCGCCACTTCGCTCTGGCCGAAGAACCAGACGTGGCCATGGATGTCCTCGGGTCCGCGGCGAGTGAAGCGCTGGGCACGGGTGCCTGGGGCGCGGCGGTCGAGATCGTGGAGTTGATGCCGGAAACGTCCCCACCGACAGCCGTCAAGGTGATCCAGGCACGCGCCCTGATTAGCGACGGCTTTCCCGACAACGCACTCGAGGTGCTCGAGGGCATCGACAGGAGCGGGCTCTCGTCGGAGGAACGCGGACTCGTCGGGCTCACCGCCGCGGCGATCCACCACATGAACGGAGACGCAGGCCTCCTCACCAGCGAGGTCGAGGCTGTCGCCGACGATACCCAGGTTCCGGCGCCGCTCCGGGACGTCGCCGTCTCCTGGCGCAGGCTGCTGCACGCGATCTCGGCGGCAGCATCTCCGATGCCGTGCAATCACTCCGTCACCTCGCGGTTGACCAGCGTCGGGACGGACTCCACTACTTCGCGGTGTCACGCTTCACAACTCCGCGTACGCGGAGCTGGCTCGCGGTAACTACCAACACGCACGAAACCTGGCGTCAGAGGCGGTTGAGCACCTGGAGCGCACTGAGGACGCATCGGGCATCATCGCCTCGACGTGCTCCAGTCGCAGCGACCGCCACCGCGGAGCTGGAGATACTCGAGAGAGGGACTTCGACTTGGCCATCTCGACTGCGATGCGGCCGGACGCTACGGCGGACGCAATCGCGGACGCGGCATACATGCATGCTGTGTGCGGACGTCGGATCGAAGGCGAGATCGCTCCTCGCCAGGCTTGAGCGAGGTGACGCTCGCTGGTCCCGCGAACTGGCGACAGAGCGCCAGCGTCTCTACGCGACCATCGCGCTGCCCTGGCGAGGCGAAGGCAGGCTCAGGACGCCGACAGGGCACGTCGACGCTCGATAGCCTGGAGTCGCAGATTATCGACGCACAATCCCGGAGGCAGTTCTCGCTGCCACTCTCGCGGTAATGAGGCGCGCTCCCGAGGCGCAGGACGCCACTTGCACAGGCGGCCCGTGGAGGCTTGCGGCAGGACAGAACGCCTGGCGATGGCTGGCACGCGCACGAATACTCGAGGCCGCAGCTCAGCGCGACGGCAGCGGGCCCTCGCACTCTGGATTCGGAGAGTGAAGAGGGTCGGCGCTCGCTATTCTGGAGCTGGCGGACGTGATTGCAGCCGGCGATAGGCACCCTGGTGCTCTCTTCCCGACGCGCTCGAGCGCTCCATCCTTCGCGAGCCATCTCGGTGGGTACCAGCGCTTCGTCGCCAGAGTCCAGATATGGAACAGGACGAGGACGCGAGTGCTGCGGCGTCGCTCTCGCCCGCTTCGGCTCGCCGACGACGCCCAAGTTCTTCGTGACTTTGAACGCTCGGCCGATGGCAAGTCACGGCGTCGGGATGGCGACACAGCTGATCCGCCGGGTTAGTCCGACTGTCCGTGTCCACGACCTCGGTCTCACAAGTTACGAAATCGGCGACCGTATCGTGACTCTTACAGACACTCGGCGAAAGTCGGCCGCTCTATTGCTCTACTTGGTGACACGGCCAGGTTTGGCGGCAACACGCGAGCAGGTGATGGACAGCCTGTGGCCAGACCAGAACCCGAAGTCAGCCACGAACAGCCTCCACCAGACCGTCTTCTTCCTTCGCCGAGATCTCGAGCCTTGGTATGAGGACGGCTCCACTGCCGACTATGTTCACATGGAGACCGATTTGGTGTTCCTCGACAAGGACTTGTTCCAGGTCGACAGCGTGGCGTTCTCGCGACAGGCGTCAGACATCTTGTCGACCGGCACCGCAATGGCGCGCGAGGCCGGAGATGCTCGCGCTCTACCAGGGCAGCTTCGCGCCCGAGTTCGAGTACGAGGAGTGGGCCGAGGAGTGGAGGACGACGCTCCACGGTACGTTTCTTCACCTAGCCCACGCGACCTCGATTGCGCTGGTGGACGTCAGGCGCTACACCGAGATGCATCGACGTACTGTCGCCGATTGCAGCGCTCGATCCCACTGCGTTCGAACTCCGGGCACGACTGGTTGCGTGTCTCGCCAGAGTCGGCGCGGTTGACGCAGCACAGGCGCACTATCGAAGCATGGCATCGGCTCACGAACGGGACTTGGGTCTGCCCGCTCGTTCATACGAGGAAATCGTCAAGGGACTATCGGACTCACGCTGACTAGTCGTACGTACTAGTACTTATAGGGCCCCGAGCCACCCCGTACCTAACCTTGCCCATGCAACAGTCCCCCGAGGCTGAAGCAACGACCACGGAGCGGGACTAGGTCCGCATCGAAGGGCTCGAGAGAGGGGACCTTCGAAGTCAAGCCCGAGAAGCGCTCCCCATCAAGCCGGACGCGGTTTCCGCGCCAGGCACGAGGGGAAACCGATGAATCCCAACGGCAACAGTCAAGCCCTGGTAGTCGATATGCCTCGCAATCTCTTGTCGAGGCTCACGCTGCTTTCGACTCTTCTCGCGACACTCGTGGTCGCGGGCAGCGCGGGCATCAGACCCATCTGAAGGGACTAGCGCACTCCCAGTACCAAGGTTGGATGGGGAGTTGACAGCTATCAATCGAGATACTGAGCGGCCTCCTTGCTTCCACGGTCAGGAGTCGCGTTGCACTTGTCAAGACACCTTCGGATTCTTCTGGTAGTCGTTCCTCTGGCGGCTGTCACGCTGCTCGCGTGCGAGTTGGTCGTATGGCCCATCGATGAGTTTGATGGGCCTCTTGTGGTTGGTCGCCTCGCCTTCTGGGTCGCGGTCACTCTCCTAGCGTCTGCCTCACCTGTGCACGTGCCGCGCGGCTCGATGGTGAGCGTCGCCGCTGCCCCAATCATCGCGGCGGGCATGCTGGGCGGTCCTACAGCAGCCGCCGTGGTGGGCGTCTTTGGCACTCTCGAGGTTCGAGAGCTCCGGGGCCAAGTCCCTTGGTATGGGGTGGTGTACAACCACTCGATCGCCGTGGTCGCCGCCGTGGCATCCGGGCGGTGTACGAAACCAGTCGTGCGGCGGGGGAGCATCGCCAGCACGAGCGGGCTGGTGGGGCGGCGTGGCGGGCGTGCATCGTCTTCGTGCTCGTCAATCACCGTCGCTATCCTCGCTTGCGGTCGCTCTCCGAGAGATGCGACCATATCGCGGCCGTGCTGACGGTCCGATTTCCGGTCGTTCGGTCTGGGCCTCGTGCGGCCTAACCCCCATCGCCTGGCTGATGGCGCTGGCGTACCTCTTCGTCGGCCCCCTTGTCGTGTTCGCGGTCGCGCATGCCGCTGTACACGACTCGTGCCGCCTTCAAGGCCGTGGTCGATGTCCGTGACATGTTCACGCAGACCGTGAAGGCGCTCGCGTCCGCTATCGACGCGCGGGATCCGAGCACCAAGAAGCACTCGGAGCACGTCTCCGGCATCGCCGTCGAGATCGGCCGGGCCATGCATCTCAGCGAGCCCGAACTCGAACAGCTCGAGTGGGCCGGTCTGTTGCACGATATCGGGAAGATTGGCATCCGTGACTCGGTCCTGCTCAAGCCCGAGAAGCTCACCCGCGAAGAGCGGATCCTTATGAACGAACACCCGGTCAAGGGTGAAGAGATCCTCAGGGATGTCGATCAGCTGGCGGCGGAACGCCCGCTCATCCGGCACCACCACGAGTGGTACAACGGCTCGGGCTACCCGGACCGCCTCATCGGCGAGGAGATCCCACTGCTGGCACGGGTGCTCCACGTTGCCGACGCGTTCGAGGCCATGACGGCGTCGCGCCCGTACCGCCCGGTCCCGCTGACCACCGAGGAAGCGCTCGAGGAACTCCAGCGCTACTCGGGCATCCAGTTCGATCCTGTCGTGGTCGATGCCTTCTCGCGCACGAAGACCGCGACGCAGGCCTCACAGGATGATGACGAGCCGGGCGAGCCTGAACAGCAGCCGATAACGGTGCCCACGCTGGGCCAGGTCGCCGCTGCCAGGACCAAGGGCACACTGCCCGCGAGCTCAGCCCCCGCCGAGCCCTAGTCGGAGAGTCCCGAGCATATGGCGGGCTCAGCCCCGCAGACTTCCGAGCGCGAGCGACCCTGCCTGATCGCGTCCGGACCTGAAGTCTGATGCTGCTGATCGCGATCGCCCTGGGTGTCGTCGCCGGTCTCATGGCAGGTGGCCGGATCTCGAATCTCCTGTCGGCGCAGCTTCGCTATGGCTGGCTTATCGTGGCTGGCCTGCTTCTGCGCGTGATCACGCAGTGGCTCATCGACCAGGGCGTCGACGTGGTCGATCAGTTGCGTCTGCCCCTGTTCACGCTCTCGTTCGGCTTGCTGGTGGTCGCCCTTTGGCTGAACCGCTCGCAGCCCGGACTGCTGCTCGCGATGGTGGGAGTGGCCGCCAACGGGATCGCCATCCTCCTCAACGCCGGCTACATGCCCGTGTATCTGCCGGCGGTGGAGATGGCCGGTCTTACCTTGGCCGACCTGTCGCCCACCTTCAACGTGCTGCTACCCGAGGAACTGGGACTCGATTTCCTGCTCGCTGGTGGGCCATTGGGCGACGTCCTGCCCATCGCTATCCCGCTGATCGCAAACGTCATCAGCATCGGCGATGTCCTCCTCGCCGCTGGAGTGGGCTGGTATCTGTTCTCGGCCATCGCCCGCGGCTCGGCCGACCCCGAGTCGGGCGTGGTCTCGATGTGGAACGCCAAGCCTGCCGCTGTGGACCACCCAGTCTTCACGGCGGATCAGGCCGGCCTGGACCGCCCAGTCATCGGTGGCTCGGCCATGGGACCAGGCCTGGGCACGCCATCGGCTTCCGAAGCGGTGGATGCAGTCACCGCGGAACCGCGGACGGTCGCCCCCGGCCTCGGCCAGCGGGTCCGGGAACACCCCTACATTCGACTAGCCCGCGATGCGCGCTTCTCAGCTTTCTGGCTGGCGGGCACGATCAGCCTGTTCGGCGACCGACTCCACCAGATCGCCCTCGGCGTGATGGTTCTCGGCGTCACGGGCTCGGCCATGCAGACCGGTTTCGTGTTCCTGGCGGCGACCCTGCCCAACCTCTTCCTCGGGCCGATCGCAGGGACGTTCGTGGACCGCTGGGATCAGAAGCACGTGCTGATCGTCAGCGACCTCATGCGCGCAGGACTCGTGCTGACGCTGCCCTTCGTGGCCGATATCAACATCTGGCTCGTCTACCCGGTCGTCTTCGTGGTCACGACCATCAGCCTGTTCTTCCGCCCGGCCAAGGCGGCCATCATCCCCCGCATCGTGCGGCGGGAGGACTTGACCCCGGCCAACGGCGCCATCTGGACGGGTGAGACGATGGCCGACATCGCGGGCTATCCACTGGCCGGCGTGTTCGTGGCATTTCTTGGCACCAATCTGGCCCTGGCCTTCTGGGTCAATTCGTTGACGTACGTCGTCAGCGCGGTCCTGCTCGCGGGGCTCGTGATCCCGCCGGCGGTCAGGGAGGTGGGCCCCCGTGTCAGCAGCGCGATGGATGCCTTCGTCGAGGAGTTGCGCGAGGGCTGGGAGTTCCTGCGCCACGACGCAGCCCTGTTCCAGAACACGCTCGTGAGCGTCGTCGCGCAGCTGACGGTCGGAGCCACCCTGGCCCTGATGGTGGTCTACGCCCAGCGCTCGCTCGAGGGCGAGACGATCCCGTATCCCGAGAGCTACGCCGTCATCGAAGCGGCGATCGGCCTTGGCAACCTCGTCGGCGGGTTCGTCGTCGGTGCCATCGGGGCACGACTGCGCAAGGGCTGGTTGGTCATCACCGGCTTCGCGGTGATGGGAGTGGCCACGATCATCCTGGGGCTGACTTCCAACGAGCTCGTGGCTGTCGGTGCGGCGGTGGTCGTGGGCGTGTTCAACCTGGTCTATGTCATCCCCAGCCAGACGCTCTTCGCCGAGCGTACGCCCGAGGGCATGATGGGACGCGTCGTTGCCATCCGCTCCAGCATCGTCATGGGTGCACTCACCGGGGCCATGGCTATCAGCTCCGGACTCGCCGACCATGTCGATGCGGGCATGATCATCGCGGCCACAGGTGTCCTCACGGTCATCGCCGCGGTCGTCGCCACCTGGCTGCCGGCTGTACGTGACGCGTAGCTTCGGCACGGCGCGCTCGTCAACGCGATAATCATTCGAACGCTATCGCGCACGACCAGGGAGAGCCCCGCTACATGACCGACCAACAGAAGCCTGAAGACGCCGTACCCGAGGAGGAGCCCGCGGCGGAGGAGCCCGCGGCGGAGGAGCCGGAACGAGCGACCGAGCCGGTCAAGGGTTCGTCGACCAAGGCCGCGGCTAGTGGCGGTGGCGGTGGCGGTGGCGGTGGCGTCGAAGAGCTTCCGTACATCGACGACCCGGTAAGCAAGTGGTGGATCGCGGTCATCATCGCGGTCTTCGCATTGATCTTCGCGTGGGCGGTGCTTCTTGGCCGCGGCGGTCTGCTGGGCGATATCCTCGACAGCGCCGAGCCAACCGCTTCCCCGGAGTCGACGCTCGCGGTTAGCCCATCAGCCGAACCCACGGACGAGGCCAGCACCGAACCCGTCTCGGGGACCATCGAGCCGACCGCCGAGCCCACGCCCGAGCCGACCGCCGAGCCCACGCCCGAGCCGACCGCCGAGCCCACGCCCGAGCCGACCGCCGAGCCCACGCCCGAGCCGACCGCCGAGCCCACGCCCGAGCCGACCGCCGAGCCCACGCCCGAGCCGACCGCCGACCCACGCCCGAGCCGACCGCCGAGCCCACGCCCGAGCCGACCGCCGAACCATCCATCGGACCCTGCCCCACGCTGGACCCCGAGGCCAGCCTTTCGCCCGACGAGTCGATCAGGCCCTCCCCCGTGCCCTGCTACACGCCAGAGCCGAGCACGTTGCCGGAGCCGAGCGGTCTACCCTCTAGCGACGTCCTGGACTGACCACGATGGGGTAGAAGGCGCGAGGTATCGGCCGCCCCCGCCCGACCGGTATGCGCCTGCGCGCGCGGCAATGGTTCGTGACCAACTCGAGGCACGCGGTATCCATGACCGAGCAGCCCTATCGGCGATGGCGACGGTGCCCAGGGAGGCCTTCGTCCCACGCGGCCGCGAAGGGGACGCGTATTCGGACGGCCCGCTCTCCATCGGACACGGGCAGACGATCTCGCAGCCGTACATGGTGGCGCGCATGACGGCTGCGCTGGACCTGGCCACCCTGGGCTGGCCATGGGCCGGGCTAGCCCCATCCTTCCTCGATGTCGGCACCGGCTCCGGGTACCAGGCAGCGGTGCTGGCGCAGTGCGGGGCCCGGGTCACGTCGATCGAGCGGGAGCCCGATTTGGCGGAGACCGCTCAGCAGCGGCTGCTCGACCTCGGCTACCAGGTCGAGGTGCTGGTTGGCGACGGCAGCGCCGGCTACCCTCCGCACGCGCCGTATGCGGGAATCATCGTGGCGGCCGGTGCCCCGATGGTGCCTCGGCCGCTCGAATCCCAGTTGACTGATGGTGGGCGGCTCGTGATCCCGGTCGGTGGGATCCGCTCGCAGCAGCTCACCATCGTGAAGCGCACCGGCAAGGACTTCGAGACGCGAACGGCCGACGCGTGCGTGTTCGTTCCTCTGGTGGGCACGCACGGTCATCCCAGCTGATCGTGCCTTGGACCCGATGCTATCCTCGCCCGCGATGACACATGTCTTCGTAGCCCCTCATCCGGACGACGTCGCCCTCTCCTGCGGCGGCCTCGTCGCCAGCCTCCGCGAGCTCGGGCAGTCGGTCACAATCCTGACCGTCTACTCGGGCGTGTTCACCGGCGATGCCGAGATGGCTGACTACCAGCGCGAGGCGCTGGGTTTCGGCACCAAGGCACTCCATCCCGCGACGCAGGCCTTCAACCGCTCGAACATCGCGGCAGAGTATCCGGTCACCACGGCCACCGGTGCAGGCGCCCCGTGGCAGGCTGACCCTCACCGCCTCGACGCCACCCAGGAGCGAGCCAACACCCAGGCCCGCCAGTTTTGGCAGCGCGCCGCGTGGTCGCGCAGTGCGAACATCACCAACGATGCCAGCGAGGACCGGCCGCTTCGGGACGATGTGGCATCACAGGGAACGCTGGCACGCTATGACCTGGACGCAGCCGACGCTGCCACCATGCGCAAGGTCGAAGATGAACGCTGGGCCTATTTCATCGAGGCGGCGCTGGTCGACCTTGATCTGCCCGACGCAGTCCACCGCGGCTACGAGGGTGATGAGGCCCTGCTCGGGTACCCCTTCGAGGACGACGAGCCGCCCACCGACATCCTGCGCCGCGAGATCCTGCGGCTCGAGCCCCAGCACGTGTACTTCCCCCTGGGAGTCGGCGGTCACGTCGATCACCGGTTGTGCCGCGACGCAGGCCTCGCCCTACTGACCGACGAGGTGTCATGGGTGATGCCTGCGCCACGGATGGCTGGCAAGCTTTCGTTCTACGAGGACTTCCCCTACGCGTGGTGGAGCGGCTTCTCAGGGCCGGCCGACCTGGCCGGCCAGGACATCGACGTCCCGTCAGGGCTCGCGCTTGAGGCACGCTACGCGGATATCAGCGATCAGCTGGAGCGCAAGACGGCTGGCCTCAAGACCTACGCCAGCCAGGTGCAACGTCTCTTCGACAGCGAGCAAGGCATGCTCGACGCCGTCACCGGCTATGGCGCGCGCGTGGCTGAGGCCGGCGGAGTGGGTACGGGCGCGGCGGAACGGTACTGGAGCGTCGTCCGCTCATAGACGGCCGGCTCCATCCGGACCGCCCTGCTCTCCACCAGTACCTTCGACCGACGGTCGCGGCTCACGCCCGCGAGTAGCCTCGAGATCACGATGACCGAGCGATCAGCGCGGTATGGCTGCCCATGACCGCGACCCTCGAACGAACGAGCCCTATCGAGCCGGCGCTCACGGCCGACCGCAGACGTCCGCTACGCGTGGCCACGGTCGCGCTGGCCCTCGCCGGCTGGGCCGTCGGCATCCTGACGTTCGCCGTACTCCTCGCGACAAACGGCGGGCTCACGGTCGGAACGGACCTCGAAGCCTACCTTCGAGCCGGGGATGACTTGGTGGCCGGCAACCCGGTCTACATCGGCCAGATCGGCGAGCTCGATGTCTTCAGCTACGCGCCTCCATGGGCCGTGCTCTTCGGGGCTCTTTCGTGGGTGCCCGACTTGGTCATGCAGATCGGCATCATGGTCCTGGGAGTGCTCTGCATCCGCTACGTGGCGGGTTCGTGGCTGTGGTCGGGACTGGTCTTCTTCTACCCGGTCAGCGTGATGGTGCTGATGGCAGGCAATATCGAATGGCTCATCGCCGCCTCGGCGGTGCTGGCCGCAAGGGGACGCGCCGAGCCGTTGGTGTTCATGGCCCTCGCCAAAGTCGCCCCGATCCTGGGCGTCCGACCCGGTCAGTGGCGGCAGGTCGTGGTCGCGCTCGCCCTCGCGTTCCTGGTGACGCTGCCGTGGCTGTACCTGTGGCCGGAGTGGATCGAGCATCTGCTGCGCCAGCCGACCACCATCGACATCCACATCGGGCCGCCCTGGTACGCGCGCCTGCCATTCGCACTGGCGCTGCTGCTGTTGCGCCGGCCGTGGGCATCAGCCCTGGCCGTGGTGGTGGCCATGCCTTCGCTCTGGCTGGGGACGCTGGTCATCCTGGCCGCGCCCGTGCGGCTATGGATCGACGGTCGCCGGCCTCAGGAACCTGCCGGCTAGGCGTCACGCGCCAGCAGCGACCACGAGTCGTTCTTGGGGAAACTCCCCGGTCCTGGGGCCGCCCCGGCGACGTTCGAAGCGCGACCGCGGACCGGGGACTACCCCATCAGACGGTGTCGCTGGTCCTGGGAGCGGGAGCCGCAGCGCGGGTACGCCGGTGGATGATGGGGATGCGGAGGAGATCCCAGAGCACGCTCAGGCCGAGCCGGAAGCGCACCTGCATGCGCGAGCCGTGGATGTCGTGCCACATCACCGGCACGATGGCATAGCGGTACGCCAGTCGCCGGGTCAGGTAGATGACTTCGGCGTCGAAGACGATGCCGTCGGTCTTGAGACGTCCGAAGATGTCGTGGCCGGCTGCGCGACGGAAGCCCTTGAAGCCGCACTGCGTGTCCGGCACGTCGCCGGTGACCCAAGCGCCCGCGATCAGCCGGTAGATGCGGCCCAGCACCCGCCGAAAGGTGGGCTGGCTGGCACGTCGATCGGAGCCGTCGGGATGGATACGGCTGCCCAGCGCAACGTCGTGGCTGGCGAGCGCCTCGATCAGCAACGGGATCTGGTCGGGCGGCGTGGCCATGTCAGCGTCGGTGAAGACGATGAGGTCACCCTCGGCAGCCAGGATGCCGGCGGAAACGGCAGCACCCTTACCGGCGTGGGGTCGGCGCAGGACGCGCAGGCGCGCCGGCGTTCCTTCTGGCCCGCGCAGGGCTTCGGGTCGGGCCAAGACGAGCGCGGCGGTGTCGTCATCGGAACCGTCGTCGACCACGAGCACGTCCCAGGCGCCGAGCCCGGCCGACGAGCGGCCGTGGCTGCGAGCGGGTCCACCACGGTGCAACCAGCCGAAGAGCTCGTCGAGCGCTGGCCCGATGCGCTCCGACTCGTTGTAGGCCGGCAGCACGATGGTGAGATTGGGGCGCGCCCGATGGTTGGATATCACTCCGGAAGGCTAGCGGTCATGTCCAGTCGGCCGGATGGTTCCTTGGTCCCATCGCGAGTCCACCACATCGCACCCCTCCGACCACGAGAACCCCCGGGGGTGGCCCATTCGTACCCCGGGGGCAGCGGCGAGACCGTTGCTAGTGTGGGATGCAATGGCCATCCCCATCCTGCTCTTCGTGGTCGCGCTGGCCGTGCGCGTAGTCACGGCGATGCTGTTCGCCGAACCGGCCTACCCCGACGCGCTCTACTACGTGAACTTGGGGCGTGAGCTGGCCGCCGGTGGCGGCTTCAGCGTGGACTACATCTGGAACTTCGTGGAGGTCGGCGGGGTGCTGCCCGAGCAAGGCAGCTTGCCCATCCCTTCGAATGCGCATTGGATGCCCCTCGCGGCGGTGGTGCAGGTGCCCTTCATCTGGATCTTGGGCCCGACCGCGGTCGCGTCGGCGCTTCCGTTCTGGCTGGCCGCGGCAGCGACGTCTCCCCTGGCCTATCTCATCGGCCGCGACGCCGGGATGCCCGGCTGGCAGGCAGCGGCCGCCGGCTTGCTGGTGGCCGTACCGGCGGGCGTGTCGGCGTACCTCGGTCAGCCCGACAACTTCGCCCTGTTCATGTTCCTGGGCGCGCTCGCGCTGTGGCTCTGCGCAAGGGGCCTGCGGGGCCACAGGTGGTCCTTCGCAGCCGGCGGCCTTGTCGTCGGCCTGGCCTACCTCTCGCGCAACGACGGTGTGCTGCTGGGCGTGCCGTTCGCTCTGGCCTTCGTCCACGATCTGTTGCGCCGCCCAAGAGCCTCTCGCATCGGCTGGCCCGCAGCGTTGCTGTGTGCCGGTGGCTTCGTCCTGGTCGCCGCGCCCTGGTTGTTCCGTCAGCTGGACGTCTTCGGCTCACTCTCGCCCTCGTCGGTCGGCGGCCGCATCCTCTTCATCACCGAGTACCGCGAGCTCTACAGCGTGAGCACCGAGACCACCCTTGAGTCGTTCCTGTCGCAGGGTATCGGCCCCATCATCGAGAGCCGACTGCGGGGCCTGTGGGATGCCCTGCTGATCTTCGTGGCCGGGCCCATGCTGGCGCTGCTCGTACCATTCACGCTCGTCGGGGCATGGGTCAGTCGACGCAGCCGCGACTTCCTGCCGTGGTTCATCTATACCCTGACGCTGTTCGTCTTCACCGCGCTGGTCTCGGCCGTGCATGTCCCCTACGGCACGTTCATCCACTCGGCCGTGGCCCTGGTGCCCCACGCGTACCTGCTGGTGATGCTCGGCGTAGCAGCCGCCGTGGGCTGGGTGGCAGCACGCCGCACGTCATGGGACGCCCCGCGCGCCAGCCGCAACTTCAGCCTGATGCTGGTCGGTGTCATCGCCGCGGTGTCGGTGGTCGCGACGCTCTCCACCACGAGTGCGTGGCGACGTGAGCGCGACAGCCGGGTGGAAATCCTGGCCGCCCTCGCGGCCGACGCGCAGCCTGGCGACGTCGTCATGAGCCCTGACGCCGGCGCGTACCGGTACCACGGCGGCTGGGCCGGCGTGGTCACGCCCGACGATCCCCTGGCTGTGGTCGAAGAGGCATTGCGGCGATACGACGTGCGTTGGCTGGCACTGGAGAGCGCGCATATCACCGCCGGCCTTCGCCCCGTGCTTGCCGGCGAGCTCAGGCCGGACTGGCTCTCCGAACCGCTCGTCGTGCTGCCGCCCCTGCCGGCCAAGGAGGAAGACGGGCAAGCTGCTGAGCGGCTGCCGCGGGCGGCGCTGTACGCCGTCTGCCTTGGTCCTGCCGACGCGCGGTGCGACAAATGAGCGTGTACATCCCCTTGGGCCTGTATCTGCTGGCGCTGGCCGTCCGCCTGCTGGCGGCAGCAGAGATCCCTTTCCCTACGACCGAGCCCAGCGCCTACTACGTCGGCGTGGCACAGAACCTAGTGGCCGGGAACGGACTCGTCAGCGACGCGGTCTGGAGCTACGCCACGCCGCCGTTGGAGGCACCCAAGCCGGCCTTCGAGCTGTGGCTGCCGATGAGCACCTTCGTGTCGGCGGCGGCCATGTCGGTGCTGGGTTCCACGTTCTGGGCAGCCCAGGTGGGTTCGTCACTGCTGGGGGCAGCCGTGGCGCCGCTGGCCTGGGCCATCGGCCGCGAAGCCGCGAATGCCCACGGGCTCGACATGAGACGCGGAAGAGCCGTGGCGATCACCTCGGGTCTGCTCGCCGCCGTGCTCAGCCCGCTCGTCCTCGGTTCCGCCGTACCCGATTCCTACACACCCTTCACCGTCTTCCTGTTGGCTGGGGCGCTGCTCGTACCGAGGGTCATCGGCTTCCGCGACGGACACGACGAGGCCAGGGGTCCAGACATCCTCGCCGGCCTTGGGCTCGGTGTGGCCCTGGGACTGGCCTACCTCTCGCGCCAGGAGGTCATCTGGCTAGGTCTGACCTTCGTCCTCATGCTGGCCTGGACCGCGCGCACGAGGCCGGCCGGCAGGCGCCTCCGGGAGTCCGTCAGGCGCCTGTGGCCGGTCGTGGCCGGTGGCCTGGTGATAGTGGTCCCGTGGCTGCTGCGCAACGCACTCGAGCTGGGTGGCCCGTTTCCTGGACAGGCAGTGGAGAACATGTTCCTCCTCGAGAACGAGGACATCTTCGCCTGGCGCGACCGCCCCGATGTGGCCACGTACCTGGGTCAGGGCCTGGGCACGGTGCTGTGGAACCCGCTGGTCGCAGCCTGGGACAGCCTCCTCAACGTAGTGATCTTGCCGGCCTTCCCAGTCGGCATCGCCGGCCTGATCGCCCTGGTCGGCATGCGGCGCTCCCCAGCGCTGCGTCGCCCGACCGCGCTCGTGGCTGTGCTTGTCAGCGCGCTACTCACGTTCGCGACCACGATGCTGTTGTTCCCCGTAGCCACCCTGTGGGGCACGTTCATGCATGCCTCGGGGCCGCTGCTGGTGGGCCTTGGTGTGGTGGCTGCGCTTGGCGGCGACGCCCTGCTGGCTCGCGTCTCGACACGCCGGGGCTGGGAGCGACCCAACATCATCCTCGCGCCCATCGCCCTGGTGGCCACGGCGGCAGTGATGACCGCCTTCAGCGTGGCAGTCCTCTCCGAGCAGTCGCGTTCGACCCAGGCGCGATACGCGGCGCTGGCGACCCAGCTCCGCGAGGTCGCCGTGGCGGACGGGGAGGCCGTTCCCCCCACGCTGATCAGCGACCATCCCATGTGGCTCGCCGCTGCGCTCGGAGGCCAGGCGGTCGTCCTGCCCGACGAGGATCTCGATGCCATCCTCGAGCTGGCGGATGTCTTCGAGGCGCCCTGGGTCGTCGTCATCGACGAGCGCGGGCCCTACCCCGAGGCCCTGCTCAGGGAGGACGCACGGGGCTGCCTGACGACCGATCCAGTGCCCCTGGAGGCGGCAGACGAGGGCTCATGGCTGTTCCGGCTGGCCGATGCGTGCACGTCATCGTGAGTACTGGCGCAGGGACGGCCCCTCTCAACCCCTATACTCCGAGCCACATGGACCGCGGGACGCCGCGTGCGCGGCGGCAAGGAACCGGGAGACAAGAGGCATGCACAGGGGCCACAGCCCCCGGCATGCGACTCGAAGTTGTCGGCCAAGCAATCCGGGGCACGATGCTGCGGCTCGAGCCTCACCCCAGGGAGAGGAGTGTGGAATGACTCCGGGCGAGTACCAGGGACCTGATCGACGCCGAGGCGGCCCCGACCGGCGAGAGCCTAATGCGCGGGTCAAGATCCTGCTCGTCGATGACCACGCCCTGTTCCGGGTGGGCATGCGGCAGACCCTTGACGCTGAGGACGACTTCGATGTCGTGGCCGAAGCTGACGACTCCCGCAGTGCCATCGATGCGGCGGCGGCGAGCACGCCGGATATCGTGCTGCTCGACCTGTCGCTGCCGGCCCCCGGTGGGATCGAGACGACGCAGCGAGTGAAGCGCGAGGTGCCCAGCGCCGGCATCATCGCACTGGCCGCGACCGAGGACGAGGACCAGCTCTTCGAGGCCATCAAGGCCGGCGCGGCTGCGTTCCTGCTCAAGGACATCGGACCAGAGGACCTTGTCACCATCATCCGCCGGGTCAACAACGGCGAGTACCTCATCAACGACAAGGTCTTCGCGCGCCCGTCAGTCGCGAATCGTGTGCTCAAGGAATTCCGTGAGCTGGCCGTCTATGGGCAAGAAGCTGCCCCCATCTTCGCGCCCCTTTCCCCGCGTGAGGTCGAGATCCTCGACAACATCGCCAAGGGCATGACCAACAAGCAGGTGGCCTATGCCCTGTCGATCAGCGAGCAGACCGTCAAGAACCACATGAGCTCGATCCTCCGCAAGCTCTCGGTCAACGACCGCACGCAGGCCGTCGTCTACGCCATGAAGCAGGGCTGGATCAGGATCCCCGAGGATTGAGCAGCCCGGACCCTTCGCGCACACCCGGGCCTCCACCGGCCGTCGCGGGTCAACCGACCGCGCCGACTCCCGCGCCGCCTGAACCAGGCATGCCTCCCCCAGCCCCGGGCGCTTCGGCCCCGGGTCAGGCCGCCACAGCGGCCGGGCGGCCACCAGAGGGCCTCCCGGCGAGTCCACCACCAGGCACGCGACCAGGTCCGGCCACCATCATCAGCCTCCGTTCCGAGCTCGAAGACGACATCAGTCGCATCGAGGGGGAGAACAGCGAGATCGACCTGCTCATGGAGCAGGTGCTCGTGGAGATCGAGCGGCACGAGGCTCGCCGGGCCAAGATGGAGACACGCCTGGCCGCGCTCGAGACCGCCGCCACGCCCGACCCGGATGAGCTCAGAGAGGTCCGCGACGGACTCCTGGCACTGACCCGGAGAGAGCTGCTGTTCGACGCACAGCGGCAGGTGCTGGAGGGCAAGCAACGCGTGCTCGCCCGGTTCCTCCAACGGCTCGTCGAAATCGACAACAGCCTCTCGTCCATGGGTGGCGGCCCGTCTCGGCCCGCGCCCGTGGCCTCGCCCGGCCTGCGCCCGCTGGCAGCGGCAGCTGGCGGTAGTGGTGCGCCAGGGCTCAACCAGCCAGCCATGACCATGCGAAGCCAGGAGGACCTACGCCGCGAGATCGTGCGCCAGCTCCACGACGGTCCGGCCCAGTCGCTGGCCAATATCGGCCTGCAGGCAGAGATCGTCGAGCGCCTGATGCAGAGGCAGGATCCGCGCGCGACCGACGAGATCGAGGTCCTCCGCCAGCTCGTGCAACAGTCGCTCGACACGACCAAGGAGTTCATCTTCGAGATCCGGCCGATGGTGCTCGACGACCTTGGCCTGGGGCCCACCATCCGGCGCATCGCCGCTGACCGGGCGCGACGTACCGGCATCAACGTGGAGTACGACTCCCACGGCCCCGAGGAGCGGCTCGACTCGGACATCGAGAGCGCCATCTATCGCAGTGTCGTGGAAGCCATCGCCGGCTACCTCGCGCTGCGCCCGCCGTCGGTGCTGGTGCGCCTGGACTGGGGCGAGCGCGAGCTGGTGGCCAGCGTCGAGGGCACCTGGCCTCGCTTCAACCCGGAGGGGCAGGCTGAGGCGAGCGAAGCTGCCACGGCCCGCTCGATGGAGACGCCGCCGGCGCTACTGGCGATGATGGAGGAGAGGCGGTCCGCCGACCTTGAAGCCGACGTCGCCGCGCGCTCACTCGCGCCCGAGAAGGTCAAGGAGATCGGCGAACGCGCTCGGGCTCTGGGTCTCACCCTGTCGATCCGCGACGATGGCCAGATCATGGAGCTGGTAGCCCCCATCAAGCGCTAGATCGCCGGGCGAGGGTCCGCTTCAGGCGATCGCGCGGAAGTGCTGCCAGAGGGAGAGGTCGAGGTCGGGGACCAGCTTACGCAGGCGCCGGACCTCGGGTGTGTAGTAGCGGACCAGCAGGTCGATGTGCTCGTCGGACACGGCGACCTTCTCCAGCTTGGCCTTGTTGCGCGGGCGGGCCAGCTCGTCTGGTGGCAGCTCGAACGGCGACAGGCCCAGGAATTCGAACGTCCGCGCCAGCTGCCCGGCGGCGTCGGCCGCACAAGACTCGTACTGCAACACCAGCAGCCGCTCGGGCGGGTACTGCTCCAGCAGCCACTCGATCTGGGTGGCGTAGAGCCCGCGTTCGATGGCGTCGGTCACGACTCGCACGCGGTCACCGAACACGCGCACGGCGCCGGTCACGTCCTCGCCGTCGAGGAGGCCGCCCCGGTCCTGGTGGCTCATGCCCGAGATGTACCTCTCGATGGGGTCTCGTAGCAGGACGATGCCCTTGGCGTCGGGCGCGGCCAGCTTGACCATCGGCGGCACCCAGGCACAGTTCATGTACTCGGGTGTCTTCTCGCCGACGATCTTGCCCGCCGGACGCGGGAAGTAGCTGTGATACTGGAGGATCTGCTCGTCGGTCGGCCACTCGGACCAGAGACGGTCGAAGAAGTGGAGCTCCGGGCGCTGGTTCTCAGGCTGAACCACCCCGGGATGCTGCTCGATGAGTCGGAACCACCAGGTGGTGCCCGACTTCTGCGCGCCGAAGATGACGAAGTCCGGTGCGCCGGTGGTCCAGCCCTCGGGGCAATCCGGATGCGGCGCCAGGGTCTCGAAGACCTTGCGGCGGGCACGTACGCTGGCCGGGTCCATGGCCTTGTCGCCGCGGCGCGGCGCGGGCTTGGCAGCCGCAGGCTGGTAGAGACCGAGTCTGCGGCGCAGTCGGCGCAGTCGGATCTGGCGCATACGCGAACCTCGGGGATGAAGCGGGAAGGTGACCGGCCGAATCATAGCCGCCGGGACCCGAGGGTGCCGTTCGCGACGAGGTCCGACAACCGTTCCGCGGCCGGGCCCTGCCTCCGGCTTGCGAACCGCTCGCAGGTACACAGGACTCCTACCACGGCTCCTATGCCGTATAGCCCGATAGTCATATCGCCGGAGCGGCCGGGCCTGCCTAGGATTCCGGTGACACTTGTCACACCAGTTGGAGTCCTGCTCTTGTTGTCAACCCCCGGCGAGCACGTGCTCGGACCGCTTCGAGCGAATGCACACCGTCCGCCCGGTCGAATCGCGGCTCCCGGTCTACCCTTGGGCACCCACTTCGGCCGCCTGCCGACCATGGCCACGAGGAACCGAGCGTGAGCGAACAGATCCGAGTCGTCATCGTCGATGACATCGCCGAGACCCGAGAACACCTGACCAAGCTGCTCTCGTTCGAGTCAGATATCCAGGTCGTGGGTGCGGCTTCGTCTGGCGAGGAAGCGGTCGACATCACCGGAAAGCTCCAGCCCGACATCGTCCTCATGGACATCAACATGCCGGGTATGGACGGCATCGCCACCACGGAGCGGATCTCGGCCACCTTCCCCGCGACGTCCATCATCATGATGAGCGTCCAGGGCGAGGCCGACTACCTGCGTCGATCGATGCTGGCCGGTGCCCGCGAGTTCCTGGTGAAGCCCTTCAGCTCCGACGAGCTCACTGCCTCCATCCGGCAGGTGCACGTGCGTGAGAAGCAGAAGCGCGGGCGCATGGTCGTGCCGGCCCAGGCTGTGCCAGGCGGGGACTCGGACAAGAAGGACGGCAAGATCGTCACTCTCTTCGCTCCCAAGGGCGGAGTCGGTCGCACCACGCTTGCGGTCAACCTGGCGGTGGCGATGGCCGGTGAGCAGCGCCAGGCAGTAACGTTGGTGGACGGTTCGTTCCAGTTCGGCGATGTCGGCGTGCTGTTGAACCTGAACCCCAAGAACAAGTCCATCATCGATGTCGTGGCCGACCCGGGCACCACCGACGAGGACCTCGTCGACACCACGCTCATCAACCACAGCACAGGCATCAAGGTGCTCCTGGCGCCGCCCAGCCCCGAGATGGCCGAGCTCATCACCGTCGACCAGATCCGGCGCATGATGGGCCGTCTGCGCCAGACCAACGACTTCACCGTGGTCGATCTGTGGCCACACTTCAACGACGTTTCGCTGGCCCTGCTCGACATGTCGGACGTGATCCTCACGATCCTGACCCTCGAGATCACCAACATCAAGAACATCCGCCTGTTCCTCGAGGTGGCCGACCAACTCGGCTACGGCGACCGGCTCAAGCTCGTACTCAACCGAGCGGACTCGGCCTTCGGCATCCGCGTGGCCGACGTCGAGAACTCGGTCGGCCGCAAGATCGACCACCAGGTCGTTTCCGACGGACGGACCGTCGTATACGCGCTCAACCGTGGCGTCCCGTTCGTGTGGAGCAATAGCCAGGCTCCCGTGAGCGAAGACATCCTCAAGATCTCACGTGCCCTGGTCTCGGAAGAAGGCTCCTCCGAGGGTGACGCAGAGAAGGAGCCGGCACGCAAACTCTTCGGACGGCGGTGAAGTCGTCATGGATCCTCGCTAGGGAGATGTCGAGATGTCACTGCTGAAGCGAATTGAGAGCGCCAAGCCTGCGGGTGGTGGCGCGCCAGTCGGACCCCTGCCGCCTCCGCCGCCCGGAGGTGCCCAGCCGCCGCCTGCCATGCCTCCGGGCGCTGTTGCTCCGCCGCCGATGCCGCAGCGCGTCATCAGCCAGGTGCCGGTGCGCGAGTCCTTCCGCGACACCAAGTACCGCATCCAGCAGCGGGTCATCTCCGACCTGGACCCCAAGCTCGACCTCACCAACCAGGTCGAGGTCCGGCGCCAGATCGAAGAGATCTTCAGCATCGCAGTCGACGAAGAGGGCCTGGCCCTCACGCGCGCCGAACGCGTGCGCATGCTGGAGCAGATCACCGACGAGATCGTGGGCCTCGGCCCGCTCGAGCCGCTGCTGCGTGACGAGTCCATCACCGAGATCATGGTCAACGGCCCGCGCCAGGTCTACATCGAGCGCGGCGGCAAACTGGAACTGACCAACATCTCGTTCCAGAACGACGACCACGTGATGCGCATCATCGATCGCATCATCAGCCCCATCGGCCGCCGAGTCGACGAGTCAAGCCCGATGGTTGACGCCCGTCTCACCGACGGCTCCCGCGTCAACGCCATCATCCCGCCCCTCTCGCTGGTCGGCCCCGTCATCACCGTCCGCAAGTTCGCGGCCTCGCCCTTCACCGTCGACGACCTCATCCGCTTCGGCACGGCCACTCCCGAGATGTTCGACTTCCTCAAGGCCTGCGTCGAGGCGCGCCTCAATGTCTTCGTCTCGGGCGGTACAGGCTCCGGCAAGACCACGACCCTCAACGTGCTCTCCTCGTTCATCCCCAACGACGAGCGCATCGTGACCATCGAGGACGCGGCCGAGCTGCAGCTCCGCCAGGAGCACGTCATCACGCTCGAATCTCGGCCGCCCAATATCGAGGGCAAGGGCGCCATCCCCATTCGCGAACTCGTGCGCAACTCGCTGCGCATGCGGCCTGACCGCATCGTCGTGGGTGAGGTCCGGTCGGCCGAGGCCCTCGACATGCTCCAGGCCATGAATACGGGCCACGACGGTTCGATGTCCACCGGCCACTCCAACAGCCCGCGCGACATGCTCGCGCGCGTGGAGACGATGGTGCTGATGGCCGGTGTCGACCTGCCGTTGCGGGCCATCCGCGAGCAGATCGCCTCCGCCGTCGACCTCATCGTCCACCAGTCCCGCATGAAGGACGGCTCGCGCCGCGTGACCAGCATCACCGAGGTGCAGGGCATGGAGGGCGACGTCATCGTGATGCAGGAAGTCTTCACCTTCGAGCAGACTGGTGTCGTAGATGGCCAGATCCAGGGTCTGCTGCGGCCCACCGGCATCCGGCCCAAGTTCACCGAGAAGTTCGAGGTCATGGGCATCAACCTGCCGCCGGCCCTCTTCGGTTACCGGTCCTAGGAGCTAAGCCATGGATCCTGCCGTCCTCGTCGCCATCATGGCCGCCGCCGCGGTCCTGCTGCTGTTCTTCGGCGTCTTCGGCGGCCGCCGCGTCTCGCCCACCGAACGCATCGAGCAGGTCGCCATCGCGGCGACCGAGGCCCGCAAGCGTGACGAAAGCGCAGCGGACAAGAAGTCCCTACGCTCACGGCTCTTCGGTGGCCGAGCAGCGGCAGGCGTCGACCGCGCGGTGTCACAGCGAGACTGGGGCTCGACCATGGCCCGCGATCTGGCGCGTGCCGACCTGCAGCTACGCCCCTCGGAGTACCTGGCCATCCGCATCGCGGCGGTGATCGGAGCCCCGGTGGTGTTGTTCCTGCTCGGAAAGACGATCATGCCCGGGCTCGACAATCCCATCGCGCTGCTAGTGGCCACGGTCATGGGCTGGTGGGTCCCGCGCTTCTACGTGGGACGCCGCAAGGCCAAGCGCCTGCAGGCGTTCAACGACCACCTAGCTGACACCATCACGCTGGTCGCCAATGCCCTGCGCGCCGGCGCTTCCTTCCTGCAAGCCATCGAGCTGGTCGTCCGGGAGACCCAGCCGCCTATCTCCACCGAGTTCAACCGCGTCATCCGCGAGGTGAACCTGGGCCTGCCCTTCGAACAGGCACTGGCCAACATGGTGCGGCGCGTCCGCTCCGATGACCTCGAGCTGATGACTACGGCCATCTCCATCCAGCACCAGGTCGGCGGCAACCTCGCGGAGATCCTGGACTCCATCGCCTTCACCATCCGCGAGCGCATCCGCATCCAGGGCGAGATCCGGACCCTTACCGCACAGCAGAGGCTCTCCGGCTACGTGGTGGCGGGCCTGCCCATCTTCCTGGTCCTCCTGCTCTCGGTCATCGCACCGACGTTCATGGAGCCGATGTTCCTGGCCCCGCCGGACGTGCTCGGCATCCCGCTGGGCGTGATCATCCTCGCTATCGGCGGGGTCATGATGCTCATCGGCTTCCTGGCCATCCGCCGCATCGTCGACATCGAGGTCTAGCGCAATGGGAATCCCCTTCCTCATGGCGCTGCTGGCTGCCGGCGGCGTCCTGCTCATCGTCTGGGCCCTGCTCGGGGCTCGCACCTCCGACCCGGTCCAGGCTCGTCTGAGCCAGCTGGGTACCCTCGAAGGTGTCACCAGCCTCGAGGAGATCGAGCTCCAGCAGCCGGTCATGGACCGCACCCTGCGTCCGCTCATGCGGCGGCTCGCTGGTATCGGTACCCGGCTGACCTCCCGCGAGCGCGTGGGTCGCACCGAGGGCCGCCTCGCAGAAGCCGGCTATCCCTACGGGCTGCGTACGATCGACTTCATGGGCCTCAAGGTCGTGGCTGCGCTCGTCGTCAGCGGCCTGGCCTTCCTGCTCTTCGGCGCGGCGCTGGGGTCGGGCGCGACCACGAGCCTGATCGTGGCCGGCGTGGCCCTGGTCATCGGTTTCTTCGTGCCCGATTACTGGCTGATCAGCCGCATCAGGGCCCGTCAGAAGGCGATCCTGCTAGCCATCCCCGACGTGCTCGACCTGCTCACCATCTCGGTCAAGGCCGGTCTCGGCTTCGATGCCGCGCTGGGCAAGGTCATCGAAAAGACGGAGGGACCGCTGACGGACGAGTTCCGTCGCGCTCTTGCGGAGGTCCGCATCGGCAAGCCCCGGCGCGATGCCCTCAAGGAGTTGGTGGCCCGTACCAACGTGCCGGCACTGACCAACTTCATCGGGGCCATCATCCAGGCCGAGCAGCTCGGTGTAGCCATCGCCAACGTCCTCGAAGTGCAGGCGGAGCAGCTCCGCATCGAGCGCCGCCAGCGCGCCGAGGAGATGGCCGCCAAGGCGCCCATCAAGATGCTCTTCCCGCTCGTTGGCTGCATCTTCCCCTCGATGTTCATCGTCATCCTGGGGCCGGCAATGATCCTCATCGTCAAGAACCTGGGCAACGTCAACTAGGTCGGCGGGCCCTCGCCTGAAGA
Organism: uncultured Chloroflexia bacterium; assembly: GCA_963712745.1. Lineage (GTDB taxonomy): Bacteria > Chloroflexota > Limnocylindria > Limnocylindrales > CSP1-4 > JAFMJV01. The sequence goes on from CAVQJC010000006.1 coordinate 304,223, forward strand.
TGGATCGAGAACCATGAGTGGAGACCGATTGCGCCTGCGCCGGGTCGGTGACGACACTGTCGTGTGTCACCGGGTCGTGCTCGGCAAGTCCTTCGCTCAGCGCTTCATGGGCCTCATGGGGCGTGCGTCGATAGCCGACGGAGAAGGCCTCTATCTGCCCACCTCGAGCATCCACATGATGTTCATGCGCTTCCCCATCGACGCGCTCTTCGTCTCGAAGGCCGCGGACGGCGAGCATCGAGCGGTGGTCGGCGTCCGACCCGATCTACCGCCCTGGCGCGGCATCGTGCTGCCCGTGCGCGGTGCGGAAGGCGTCGTCGAGATGCCCGCGGGCACCCTCGCTCGTGCGGGCGTGAAGGTCGGCGACCAAGTCGTCATCGAGCCCACGCCCAGCGTCGGACAAGACACCGATAAGGCCGGGGAGAGCGAGGTCTAAGGGTTCGGCGCCAGGCTTGGCGCGTGCGTTTCCTGATGGACCTGTTGCTCCCGCCTACCTGCCCCGGATGTGGGCGCGAGGGCAAGGTGCTCTGTGACGATTGCTGCGCGCCCTTGCGGCGCCGGCTGGCCGAACCGCCAGGTTCTCCCCTGGGCCTGCCGGCGGTGATGCCGCCCGGTCTGCTGCAGCTGGAGTGGTGCGCCATGTACAGCGGACCCGTGCGCGCCGCCCTCCATGCGCTCAAGTACCGCGGGGAGCGCCGGCTGGCCCAGCCGCTCGGGGCCGTGCTGGCCGAGCGCTGGAGGCGGGCGGGGCGGGGTGGGGATTTGCTGACGTGGGTGCCCGTCCACCCGTCCAGGCGCCGCGAGCGAGGCTTCGACCAGGCGGAGGAGCTGGCACGGGTCGTAGCCAGAGAGCTGAGCCTACCTGTGGAGCGCTGCCTCGAGCGTCGGCTCCGTACCAGCGCCCTCCACGGACTGAGCCGGGACGAACGCGCCGGCAGCACGGCTGGTGCGTTCGTCGCCGTGCCCGCCTCGAGGCCATGGCTGCAGGGATGCTGGGTCGTCATCGTCGACGACATCCTGACCACCGGTGCGACGCTCGCAGGCTGCGCCGCGGCCCTGGCTGAGGGCGGTGCAGCGGCCGTCTCAGCCATGACCGTAGCGCGCGACCGCTGACCAGCCGTGCCGACGGCCGACCGGCCGCGGCAGCAGCGGTTAGCCGGCCGTGGCGGCACCGGCTAGCCGGACGTGGCGGCGGCGTGGATACCTCGTGCGGCCGAGGTGACGACACCGTACGGCCGAGGCGGGCGGCGGCGGCGCGGCCTATCATCGGACCAAAAGCGGAGGTGTAGCTGGTGCGAACCACGATCAGAGGCAAGAACCTGACCGTCTCGGACAAGGACCGTGCCTACATCGAGCGCAAGTTGCAGCGCCTGGAGCGGATGCTCGATGATCGCAGCGAAGCCGAGGTCGAGCTTCGGATCGAGGGCAACCGCAAGGTCGCCGACAGTCACGTCGTCGACGTCGCGGTCCTGGCCGCGGGACAGCATCTGCGCGGCATGGCGGCCGCCTCGACGTTCATGGTCGCGGCCGATGAGGTCATCGACAAGATCGAACGTCGAGTGGTGGAGGCCCGCCAGCGCCCACGCGACCGCCGTCGCGCAGAGCACGCACGATACGCGGAGTCGGCACTGTCCACGGAGCCACTGGACATGGATGCCTCCGAGGATGACGAGGACGCGCGCATCGTCAAGATCAAGCGCTTTGCTATCGAGCCCATGTTCGAGGAGGACGCGATCACGCGCATGGAGGAACTGGGGCACACGTTCTTCATCTTCGTCAACGCGGAGAACGAGCGTGTCGCGGTCCTCTACCGACGCAAGGACGGTCGCTACGGTCTCATCGAGCCTGCCATCGGCGGCGGCTACAGCGACGACTAGTACGGAGTGCACCCGATCGCAGCGTGATGGAGGACCGTTCCCCCACTGCCACCCGGTACCAATGGACCATATTCCCCGGGGCGTCCCCGCAACGAAGATGTAGCGGCCGCCGGACGGTGGCTGCACCGAAGCGGAAAGCCCGGTGTCCGAAATGGAAGACGCTGTCGGGGTGTTATGAGCGTCCAGAACCCACGGGCCTTCAACGAGTGGCTCCGAGCACAGCTCAAGGCCAAGAAGATGTCGCAGCGCCAGCTGGCGCAGCAGTCAGGCGTGGACCACTCCACGATCTCGCGCCTGCTCCGGGGTGACCGCACGCCGTCCCTGGGAACGGCCACGAAGCTGGCCAAGGGCCTTCGAGAACTTCGCGACGATACCGATTCGCCACAGTACTTCGGCCTCACCTCTTCCTCGAGCACGCATCCGACCGCGCGCGTGGAGTACGCGCTCCGCTCGGATGACCTCATGAGCGAGCCCCAGGTCCGACAGGTCATGGAGTACTACCTGGCCTTGCGCATGCGCCGGCTCTCGGTCCGCCAGACGGGTCGCTACGCACCGGTCCGCCCGGTCGCAGCGGTACGCTCGGTGCCGCCGTCCAGCCCGCCCAACAAGAAGCACTGACCGGCGGCGGGTCGGCCGCCTCCACGTCGCGTATCCTCGACCACGGCCCTGCCCGCGCCTGCCCGGCGCTGTGCCCCAGCTAGGCCGTGGTCGCTTCCTGCTCGACCGACCCGTCGTCCTCGGCAGCGCCCGCGCCCGGCGCATCCGCGTCGTCATTCGAGGCCGTCGGACGGCCACCCTTGGTCTTGGGCGAGAGCAGGTAGGCGATGAACCCCAGGATGATGACCGAGAGCACGCTGATGGCCCGGTCCACCAGCGCGATGGCGGCAGCCTCGTTGGGGTCGGCCTGATAGACCACCGTGAGCAGGCCCACGATACCGGCCTCCACGATGCCCAGGCCGGCCGGCGTGAAGGGTACGGCGGTAAGGAGCGAGGCCACCAGAGCCACGAAGAACGCGCCGCTGATGCCCAGCGAAATCTCGAAGTCGAGGGCATAGGTCACGAACAGCAGCCGCAGGGCCTCGGTAGTCCAGATGAGCAGCGTGAGCATCGCGACCATGGGCAGGGTCCGACGGTCGGTCGAGAAGACGCCTTCCTCGAAGCGTTCGTACAGCCCCTTGGCCCGCTCGGGTAGCGGAAGTCGTTCGACCAGCCGCCGTCCGAAGTTGCGCAGGCTGAAGAGGCCGATGGCGATGATGACCACCACCACGATGCCCAACAGCATGATCAGGCGCACGGTCTCGTCCAGGCCGGTGCGGAAGGACCAGAAGGCTGCCCCCAGGCCGAGGATGACGATGGCGAAGATGTCGAACATGCGCTCGATGAAGATCGTCCCGAAGGTCGCTGACAGCGAGACCGGGTAGTTGACCTTCAGCAGCCACGCTCGGTAGACCTCGCCGAGCTTGGCCGGCACGACGCTGTTGACGAGCCAGCTGACGAAGATGATCTCCGTGGAGTCACGCACACCCACCCTGGCCCCGATGCCGCGCAGCAGCAGCGACCAGCGGTAGCCGCGCAGCGGGAAGCCGAGGTAGTAGATGACGAAGGCGGCCAGCAGCCACCAGGGATCAGCGCCGAGGACGTGGCCCACGAGCGTGTCGAGCTCGAACCCCGGCAGAGCGACGGCGAAGAGGATGAGGACGATGATCGGGACGATGATCGAGGCCTGGGTCCGGCGGTTGCGCAGGCGATCGGTCAGCGGGACCGCGCCCTCGGAGAGGTCGTCCTGCAGGAGCGGATCTTCCTTCACCGCATCGCCGACGTCGGGGACCTCGTCGAGAGCGAGCACGAAGGGCTCGGTCCGCTCGCGGATCTCGCGGCCCCCGTCGCCGCCGCTCGGCTCACTCACGGCGCCCTCTCGGTGCTTCCGCCCGTCGCGCCGGGCCGGATACGCCCGTTGCCCTTGGCGCGGTTGACGAGCTTGGCCAGCGGCGTCCACAGACGCACGTAGTACGAGGCGCGGCCGGTCATCAGCTCGGCGTCGGGCAGCAGGGCACGCAGTTCCTCGGCAGTGCTGAACGGTCCCGGCAGCACCGTCGTGGCGATACCCAGCTCGGTGAGGCTGTGGGCATCCGAGGAGGCCACGCCGGGCAGCCCCCGGCGTTCGGCGAACGCTCCCGCGAGCGGGTTGGCATCCCGGTAGGCACGGGCGTTGTGCGTCTCCACGTAGTCAACGATACCGGCCAACTCCTCGAGCTTCTGGTCGACCTCACCGGCCTGACTGCCGCCGGAGCTGCGGAAGCTGTCGAACGGGTGGGGCAGGCCCACCAGGCCGCCCTGCTCGCGGATGGCTGCCGCGGTCTCGACCGCGGAGAGCCCCGGGGGCACGAGGTCGCGCAGGAACAGACCAAGCATGTCGCCGTCGGCAGAGCGGATCTCCTCACCCACGATGACCTGCAGGCCAGGCGGCGCAGACTCCGCGGCTTTTCGTGCGCCGTCGATACGCTCGTGATCGGTGATGGCCAGGTGGGTCAAGCCCAGGCTCACGGCCTTGGCCATCATCTTGCGCGGGTCGGCGAGCGAGTCGAAGGAGGCGGAGCTGTGGGTGTGCAGGTCGACGAACGAGCGGCGCCCGGCGGAGGAGCCCGCTGCGTCGGACATGCCTAGACCTTCTGGACCAGCGACGACTTGAAGAAGTCGAAATGCTCCATGGCCAGGCCGGTGCCCAGGGCCACGCAGTTGAGCGGGTTCTCGGCCACGTGACAGGGCACGCCCGTGACCTGCGTCAGGAGGCGGTCCATATTGCGCAACAGGGCCCCGCCGCCAGTCATGACCATGCCCTTGTCGATGATGTCGCTGGCCAGCTCGGGCGGGGTCTGCTCGAGTACCGCCCGCACGGCCGTGACGACCTGCTGCAGCGGTTTCTCCATGGCCTCCATGACCTCCGAGCTCGTCAGCGGGATAGTCCGGGGCAAGCCGGCGACGAGGTCGCGTCCTCGCACATCGAGGGTGAGCTCGCGCTCGAGCGGCAGGGCCGTGCCGATGGCGATCTTGACCTCCTCGGCGGTGCGCTCACCGATCATGAGGTTGTACTTGCGGCGGATATAGCCGGCGATGGCCTCGTCGAAGCGGTTGCCGCCAACGCGTAGGGAGCGGCTGACCACGATCCCACCGAGGGCCACCACCGCGATCTCGCTGGTGCCGCCGCCGATATCGATGACCATGTTCCCCGAGGCGCCCGAGATGGGCACGTTGGCGCCGATGGCGGCTGCCAGCGGCTCCTCGATGAGGTAGGCCTCCCGAGCTCCTGCCTTGAGCGCGGCATCGCGCACCGCGCGCTTTTCCACGCTGGTTACCCCGGAGGGCACGCAGACCATGACATCCGGTTTGGTGAAGGTGCGCCCGGCCTTGCGGATGAAGTAGCGCAGCATCGCCTCGGTGATGACGTAGTCGGCGATCACACCGTCTTTCATGGGCCTGATGGCCGAGATGTTGTCTGGAGTGCGGCCGATCATCTCGCGCGCCTCTTCGCCCACGGCCACGATGTGGTTGCTCTCGCTGATGGCTACCACCGAGGGCTCGCGGATGACGATGCCCTTGCCCTTGACGTACACGAGCACGTTGGCCGTGCCCAGGTCGATCCCGATCTTCATGTGGGCCGGCTAGCGAGCCGGATCCTGCTCGATGCGGGCGCCGAGGTCGAGCAGCTTGCCTTCGATGCCTTCGTAGCCGCGGCGCACGTGATGGACGCCGTGGATCGTGGAATGGCCCTGCGCCGCGAGGGCGCCGAGGATGAGCGAGGCCCCGGCCCGCAGGTCGCCGACCTCGACCTCCGCGCCCTGCAACTGGGAGGGGCCGCTGATGACCGCATGATGAGCATCCTGGATCTCTGCATTCGCACCCATGAGGCCAAGATCGGTGAGCCACTCCAAGCGGTCCTCGTAGATGGTCTCATGGACCGTGCTCCGGCCGCGTGCCTGTGTCAGCAGCACCCCGGTGGGTGGCTGCAGGTCCGTGGCCAGACCGGGGTAGGCCCCGGTCTCGATGTCGGTGGCGCTGTAGCCTCCCAACCCGGCTCCGCGCACGGTGATGCGATCACCCTCGCCGCGGACTTCGACGCCGACCTGCTCGAGCACGTCGAGGAAGGCGCCGAGGTGGGCGCCCGGCGCGCCGCTGAGGGTGACTTCACCACCGGTGATGGCCGCAGCCACCGCGAACGTGCCGGCCTCGATGCGGTCGGCGATGACATGGTGGGTAGCTCCGCGCAGGCGGCGGCGACCCTCGACCTCGATGACGTCGGGGGCGGTGCGCTCGACCTCCGCACCCATCGACTGCAGCAGCCGGATGAGGTCGTCGATCTCAGGCTCGCGAGCGGCCGGTCGGATGGTCGTGTGGCCGTCCGCGAGTGTGGCCGCGAGTAGGGCGTTCTCGGTGCCCATGACCGTGACATGCGGGAAGCCCACCTCGCCACCGCGCAGGCGGCCGGGAGCCTGGGCGAAGTAGTAGCCGTTGCGGTAATCGATGGTGGCACCCAGCGCCTCCATCGCCTCCACATGCAGATCCACCGGACGCCGGCCGATGCGGTCGCCGCCAGGGTTGCTGATGATGACCTTGCCGAGACGGGCCAACAGCGGACCAAGCAGGATGAAGCTGGCGCGCATGCGTGCGGCTGCCTCGAGCGGCACGAAGTTCCAGTCGATGTCGCCGGCGCTGACCTCGTAGGTGTTGGGCTCGGGGTGCTCGACCACCACGCCGAGGTCGCTCAGCACCTCCGCCATCAGGGAGACGTCGGCGATCTCAGGCACATTCGTGAAACGGCAGCGCTCACCCGTAAGCGTGGCCGCGGCCAGCAGCTTGAGTGCCGCGTTCTTGGAGCCGCTGATGGGCACCTCGCCGCGCAGGGCCAGACCACCCTCGATACGAATCGTCTCATCGGGGACGACCGGGGCCTGGTACTCCCAGTGGAAGGGCCGAGTGGCTGCCATCAGGACCTAGTCTCGGCTATCTGGCCTAACGGCGCTGCCGGGGCCCCTCGCGGTGCCGGCGCTCGGCGACGCGGATACGCAGCAGCGCCCGCTCCATGGCAGCCCGGGCACGCGCCAGGTCGTCCGGTTCGTCGAACCCGGCAGCGATGGCCCGCTCGGCCTCGTTGCGCGCCTCCTCGGCGGCTTCGAGGTCGATCTCCGCAGCGAGGTCGGCCAGCTCGGCCATGACCACGACCTTGTCGGGTCGCACCTGCACGAACCCGCCGGCGATGGCGAAGTACTCCACCTCGCCGCCCTTCTGGATGCGCAGCTCGCCCACGCCGAGCATCGAGAGCAGCGGCGCGTGGTGGGGTAGCACACCGAACTCGCCCTCCGTGCCGGGGCAGTAGACCGCATCGACCATGTCCGAGTAGGTCTCGCGCTCGGGAGTCACGATCTCCAGCTGGAGCGGCATGGCCTAGCCCTCCTCCCCTGCTCGCGGACGGGTTGCCATCGTCATTCGGCCGCCAGCTTGGCCGCGTTCTCGCGCACCTGGTCGAGCGTGCCAGCCAGGAAGAAGGCCTGCTCGGGCAAGTCGTCGGCCTTGCCTTCGAGGATGTCCTTGAACGACGTCACGGTGTCCTTGATGGGCACGTACTCGCCGTCACGACCGGTGAAGACAGAGGCCACGAAGAAGGGCTGGCTCATGAAGCGCTGCAGGCGACGGGCGCGGGCCACGAGCGACTTGTCCTCCTCCGACAGCTCATCGATGCCGAGGATGGCGATGATGTCCTGCAGGTCGCGGTAGCGCTGCAGCACACGCTGGACCTCACGCGCGACCTCGTAGTGCTCCTGGCCCACGATGAGCGGATCGAGCACGCGGGAGGTGGAGGTCAGCGGGTCGACCGCGGGGTAGATGCCCAGCTCGGTCAGGTAGCGCTCGAGGCGGATGGTCGAGTCGAGGTGGCCGAACGTAGTGGCCGGGGCCGGGTCCGTATAGTCGTCGGCGGGCACGTAGATGGCCTGTAGCGAGGTGATCGAGCCGGTCTTGGTGGAGGTGATGCGTTCCTGCAGCGCCGCCATCTCGGTGGCCAGGTTGGGCTGGTAGCCCACCGCCGAGGGCATGCGCCCGAGCAGCGCGGAGACCTCCGAGCCGGCCTGGGTGAAGCGGAAGATGTTGTCCACGAAGAGGAGCACCTCGCGGCCCTCGTCACGGAAGAACTCGGCCATGGTCAGGCCGGTCAGGGCCACGCGCAGGCGGGCGCCCGGTGGCTCGTTCATCTGGCCGAAGCTGAAGACGGTCTTCTCGATGACGCCGGACTCGGTCATCTCGGCGATGAGGTCGTTGCCCTCACGAGAGCGCTCACCCACGCCGGCGAAGACGGAGTAGCCACCGTGCTCCTGGGCCACGTTGCGGATGAGTTCCTGGATGATGACGGTCTTGCCCACGCCGGCGCCGCCGAAGACTCCGATCTTGCCACCCTTGGCGAAGGGGCAGATGAGGTCGATGACCTTGATGCCGGTCTCGAATACCTCCGTCGCGGTGGCCTGCTCATCGAAAGCCGGCGGCTTGCGGTGGATGGGGTAGGTGAGCTCGGTCTTGACCTCGCCCTTGCCGTCGATGGTCTCACCGAGCACGTTGAAGACGCGACCGAGGGTCTCAGGACCGACGGGCACGCTGATGGGCGCGCCGGTGTCCACCGCATCGATGCCACGAGCCATGCCATCGGTCGTGGTCATGGCCACCGCGCGCACCCAGTTGTTGCCCAGGTGCTGCTGAACCTCGCAGGTGACGGTGCTCTGGGGCGTCTCGATGGTGATCGCGTTGAAGATAGCCGGCAGCTGGCCCGCGGGGAACTCGACGTCCACCACCGGCCCGGTGATGGCGATGACGCGCCCGACCGTACCTGCGGTCTGCTCGGGCTTGGTGCTGGTGGTTGCCGCCATGTGGGCTGGTTCCTCCGTGGTGCTAGGCGTTGCTGGCGCCGGTCGCTATCTCGATCATCTCGCGGGTGATGTTCGACTGGCGCACCTTGTTGTAGGTGAGGGTCAGGTCGTCGATGAGCTCCTGCGCGTTCTCGGTGGCGTTACGCATGGCCACCATGCGTGAGGACTGCTCGCTGGCGGTGAGCTCGAGCACGGCCTGGAAGAGGCGCGTGGCCACGTAGCGCGGCATGAGCTGTTCCAGCACACGACCCGGATCGGGCTCGAAGATGAACTGGCGGCCGGGGATGTCCAATGCGTGGTCGGGGTCGGTCTTGACCGGCAGCAAGCGCTTCATCTCGGGGCGTTGCACGAGCGTGGAGACGAAGGCCGGGTAGAGCAGGTGCACCCTGGCGTAGGTACCCGCCAGGAAGTCGTCGCTGACCAGGCGCGCCAGGGGCAGGATATCGCTGAACGAGGGCCGGTCGCCGAACCCGTCGAACGAGGCCACCAGGGGCACGTGGGCTCGGCGCATGGCTGCGGTGCCCTTGCGGCCCACGGTTACCACGGCAAGGTCGTCGGTGGAGCGGGAGATCTCCTGGGCCGCGAAGCGGATGGTATTCGTATTCAGCGAGCCGGCCATGCCGCGATCGCTGGTGAAGAGCACGATGAGGCGGGTGCCCGTTCGCTCCTCGGCCAGCAGCGGGTGCTGCTCCGCGTCGACCACGGCCGCCACGTCGGCGAGGACCTCGTCGAGCTTGTCGCTGTACGTTCGCGAGGCCAGCGTGGCGTCCTGGGCTCGGCGGAGCTTGGAGGCTGCCACGAACTGCATGGCGCGGGTGAGCTGCTTGATGTTGCCTACCGATCCGATGCGACGTCGGATCTCGCGCTGACTTGGCACGAGCTGGTGGCTTCCTCCTGTTGGGGGACGGCGTCGGCCGTCGCTCGGTTATGCGGTGAAGGTCTGCGTGAAGGTTTCGGCCGCGTCACGCAGGCCCTCGACGATCTCGTCGGTCAGTGCCTGCTCCTCGGCCAGCTTGCCGATGAGCTCCGACTGCTCGGCGTCAAGGTAGCGGTAGAACTGCTCCTCGTAGTCGCGGACCTTGCCCGTCTCGATGTCATCGAGGTAGCCGTTGGTGACGACCCACAGGATGGCCACCTGGCGCTCGACCGCGAGCGGGCTGAACTGCGGCTGCTTGATGACCTCGGAGATACGCTCACCGCGGTTCAGCTGGTCACGGGTGGCCTTGTCGAGGTCGGAGGCAAACTGGGCGAACGCCGCCAGCTCACGGTACTGGGCGAGGTCCAGCTTGAGCGGACCGGCCACCTTCTTCATGGCCTTGGTCTGCGCTGCCGAGCCCACGCGCGAGACGGAGATGCCCACGTTGAGGGCGGGCCGCTGACCGGCGTTGAAGAGGTCTGACTCGAGGTAGATCTGGCCGTCGGTGATGGAGATGACGTTGGTGGGGATGTAGGCCGACACGTCGTTGGCCTGGGTCTCGATGATGGGCAGGGCCGTGAGCGAGCCGCCCCCGTTCTCCTCGTTGAGCCGGGCTGCGCGCTCAAGCAGGCGGCTGTGCAGGTAGAAGACGTCACCGGGGTAGGCCTCGCGGCCCGGTGGGCGGCGCAGCAGCAGCGACATCTCGCGGTAGGCCCAGGCGTGCTTGGTGAGGTCGTCGTAGACGCAGAGTGCGTCCTTGACGGTCTCACCCTCGATCTCGACGCCTTCCTCCATCACGAACTCGCCCATGGTCACGCCCGCGTAGGGCGCGAGGTACTGGAGTGGTGCCGGGTCCTCGGCGCCGGCCACGACCACGATGGTGTGGTCCATGGCGCCTTCGCGTTCGAGCACCGCCACGGTCTGGGCCACGGTCGACAGCTTCTGGCCGACGGCCACGTAGATGCAGACGACGCCCTCGCCCTTCTGGTTGATGATGGTGTCGATGGCGACCGTGGTCTTGCCCGTCTGGCGGTCGCCGATGATGAGCTCACGCTGGCCGCGGCCGATAGGGATGAGTGCGTCGATGGCCTTGATGCCGGTCTGCACCGGCGTGTCGACCGGCTTGCGGGTGATGACGCCGGGAGCTACACGTTCCACGGGCCGCGTGGACTTGGCGGCGATAGGACCCTTGTCGTCGATGGGCTGGCCGAGGGCGTCGACGACGCGGCCGATCAGCTCGGGACCCACCGGGACCTCCACCACAGTGCCCGTGGTCTTGACCGTGTCGCCTTCCTTGATCTGGGTGTAGTCACCCAGGATCACGGCGCCGACCGTCTCCTCCTCGAGGTTGAGGGCCATGCCCTTGACGCCGCCGGGGAATTCGAGCAGCTCGGAGGAGAGTGCGCCCTCGAGCCCGTAGATGCGGGCGATGCCGTCACCGACCTCCACCACGGTGCCGACCGAACGCGTCTCAACGCCCGCGTCGAACTCGTCGATGGCGGACTTGATGATCTGGGTGATGTCGTCGGAGCGGATTGCCATGCGTGTTCCTTCTGGCGGCGTCAGCTAGCGATGGTCGAGAGGTGGGAGCGGAGTCGTTCGAGGCGGCCGCGAGCGGAGCCGTCGATGAGCTGGTCGCCCACGCGTACGGCGAGCCCACCGAGCAGGGCCGGGTCGACTTCCTGGTGGAGCTCGATGCGTTTGCCGGTGAGGGTCTCGAGGCGGCCCTGGAGAGCCTCCATCTCGGCAGCATCGAGCGTGCTGGCGGAGGTCGCGGTGGCCTCCACGATGCCCTCGCGCAGCCGGTAGAGGCGCATGAACTCCCGGATGACCGTGGGCAGCTGCTCGAAGCGGCCCCGGCGGACGAGGAGCGCGAGCAGATTGCCCTGGCGGCCACTCACGTCGTCGCCGAGGATGCGCTTGAGGACATCTACGCGCGAGGCTGCGGGCACAGCCGGATTCGAAAGCAGGCGCACGACCTGGCTGTCGGTCAGGCGCTCATCGGCCACGACGAACGCCGCCAGCCAGGCCTCCATCGAGTCGTCGCGTTCAGCGATCTCGAAGGCGGCCGCCGCGTAGCGGCGAGCCGTGCTACGGGCTAGCGCCATGCACCACCCGCGTCGATGTGTGGCATCAGTTGCGAGCGTCTCCGGCTGGAGCCTCAGCCGAGACCTGGGTCAGGAACTCGTCCACGAGCCGCTTTTCGCGGTCGTCGCTCATGGTCTCACCCACGACCTTGCCGGCAGCGGCCAGAGCCAATTCTGCGACCTGGCCACGAACGTCGGCGAGGGCGCGCTTGCGCTCGGCGTCGATCTCGGCGACAGCGCGCTCGCGCAGGCGGTCGATCTCCGCCTGTGTCTCGGCGACGCCCTTCTCACGCTCATCGTCCGCGACCTTCTGGGCACGCTGGACGATCTCGCTGGCCTCCTTGCGGGCCTCGTTGAGTAGCGCCTGCCGCTGGTCGGCTGCGGCCTCACGGTCGCGCCGGGCTGCGTCGGCATCCTTGAGCCCCTGCTCGATGCGCTCGCGCCGCTCGGCCAGCCGCTCGCCGAGCGGCTCGATGACGATCTTCCAGGCAAGCAGGAAGAAGACGGCGAAGTTGGCGCCGGCCACGATGACCCAGAACAGGTTGACGGTGAGCCCGCCCCCTTCCTCACCACCCGATTCGGCGGCGAGCACGGGTAGTGCCTCGGTCAGGCCCTGTGCGACGGCCAGGAGTTCCACAGCTACGACGTACCCGACTGTCTAGGCGACGAAGACGAGGGCCAGGGCCACGACCAGCGCGATGATGCCGAGACCCTCAGCGAACGCAGCCATGAGGACCGCGACGCTGCGGATCTGGCCAGCGGCGTCGGGGTTGCGGCCGATGGCGCTGGCAGACATGCCGGCGAGGATGCCGATGGCGAGACCGGGTCCGACGATGCTGATGGCGGCGAGGCCAGCGCCGATAGGTGCGAGGTCGACCGGCTGACTCGCGGCGGCCGCAGCCTCGGTGGCTTCGGCGGCAAGTGTCGGCGAGACCAACATCAGCAGGGCGATGCCGGTGATAGCGGCCGCGACGATGAGGTAGATGGGCAGCCTACGCCATCGCCGGCCCTCCGCCGCCGACGCGACTGCCTGGGACATTGCCTGTGCTGCTTGCATTCCGGGCTTCCTCCTGGTTTGGTGACGCTCGCTGTGCCGGGCGCCTCGCCCGGTGGTTGGTGTGGTACTGAGGTGGGCTGCTATGCCCGTCTTGGTCTCTAGGCGCTGGCGGTGGCCCCCTGTTCCCCGTCCTTGTAGGCGAACGAATCGGCGGCAAGCGCCTCCCCTTCCTCATGCTCCTCTTCGTGATGGCTCTCGATGGCCGCCAGGATGAAGATCAGGGTCAGGGTGGAGAAGATGAGTGCCTGGACGAAGGTCAGGATGATCTCCAGTCCGTAGAGCGCGACCGGGATGAGGAGGGCGCCAGCGAGCGCGGTGACGATGGCCAGGGCCACCTCACCGCCGTAGATGTTGCCGAAGAGTCGCATCGACAGCGTTATCGGCTTGACGAACTCGAGGATGAGCTCGATCAGGCCCACGAACATGCCGATGAGCCCCGCGCCGATGCCGCCCTTGAACTCGTAGACAGGGAAGAACCTAGAGAGATAGCCGCCGACGCCAAGTACGCGGAAGCCCTGGAACTGGAAGTAAAGCCAGGCGAACAGGGCCAGTCCGAGCGTGACGTTGAGGTCGCTGGTAGGGGCGCGCGTGGCCGGCAGGATGCCGATGCCCGGAATCAGGCCGCTCCAGTTGAAGGCGAGGATGAGCACGAAGAAGGCGGCGAAGATGGGGACGTAGCGCCCGGCCTTGCTGCCACCCATGCCGAAGGACCAGCCGCTCAGCGACTCGTGCGCCCATTCGGCGAAGTTCTGGAAGAAGCCGGGCACGTCTCCGCGACCGCGAGTAGCCAGTATGAGCACGCCGAGCACGATGGCGGTGATGACGAACATCGTCACCAGCGTGTCGGTGAGGCTGATCTCGAAGGTCACCAGGCCAGTGTCGCCGTGGCCACCGCCGGCCACCCAGACTTCGTGAGGGCGCGGCAGGTGGAGCGTGCCGTTGACCAGGCAATTGATGGTGTCGGTCAAGTCACCGGTTTCGAGGCAAGCCTGATCCGGGTTGTCGTAGTCGAAGGGAGCGGTCGGTCCCCACAGCAGTGCTCCGAGATTGATGACGATGAGGAACACGATCGAGCCGATCAGGAATCTCGTCGAGACGCGGCTCTTCTTGTCCGCGCTGAACTCGATCTGGTCGTTCGGTTCGTCCGACAGGTTCTGGGCGTCTGCCGGGGCCGGATCGTTGGACACGCTAGCTCCGTTGGGACGGAGCGCCGATGCGTCCGTCAGTCATCTATCTGCGCGAGGAACCGGCCCAGGATGCGCCAGTCCGCCACAGCCCCCACCAGGATCCCGAGTAGGAACCCGCTGATCACGAGCAGAGGATTGGTGCCCAGCTGCTGGTCGAGCCAGTGGCCGAGCAGGAGCCCCCCGAACGTCGTCACGAATAGGACGAGCCCGATCTCGCTGAACAGGGCGAAGTATGCGAATGATTTCCCGTCCATGTGGGCGCCCCTCGCGGGCGGCTAGGAGTATAGCAGCACGCTCGTGCTGCACCTTTCGGCGCCGCTCACCCTGCGGCACCTTCGTCGTCGGCGGTGGGGGGCAGACCGTCCGGCTCATCGTAGGTCGTGGCCTCCAGTGCCCCGTCGGGACCCACTCGGAAGGTCACCAGCAGGAGCACGATGCCGGAGGCGATGACGATGAGCATGAAGGCATAGATCGGGCCCGACCCACCCGACAGGACGAGGCTGAGCACGGCCAGCACGATGGTGAGGGCATAGATGAGGAGCACGGCCCCCTTGTGCGACAGGCCCAGGTCGAGCAACCGGTGGTGGAAGTGCCCGCGGTCGGGCGTGAAAGGTGAGTGTCCGCTGAGGATGCGCCGGGTGATGATCCAGAAAGTGTCGATGATGGGCACGCCCAGGATGAGCAAGGCCACGGCGATCTTGGCCGATCCGAGGATGGCCAGTACCGCCAGCAGGTAGCCCACGACCATCACGCCGGTGGTGCCGATGAAGACCCGGGCGGGGTTGAAGTTCCAGGGTAGGTAGCCCAGCAGCGCGCCCGCGAGCACGGCGCAGACGAGCGCGACCATGGGCTGATAGGCGGACTGGTAGCCCAGCGAGACGTAGCCCAGCGTCACCGCCGCGACGATGGCCACCCCGGTCGAGAGGCCGTCGAGGCCGTCGATGAAGTTGATGCTGTTGATCATGCCCACGATCCAGAGTGCTGTGACCAGCCCGGCCCCGATGCCGGCGAAGGTGAGCGTGTCCTCGCCGAAGATGCCGCCGAGGAAATCGAGCGGGTTGTTGATCTCCAGGATGGTCAGGCCCAGGGCGATGGCGAAGAGGGCCAGCAGCAGCTGGAAGAAGAACTGCCAGCGAGCTCGAATCTGCCACTTGTCGTCGATGAAGCCAAAGGCGGCTGCCAGCACCGCGCCACCGAAGACCGCCAGCAGTGCACCATCGTCGAGCAGGTAGCGGTCGAGCAACCACTGCGGGCCGGAAACGAATAGCCCCAGCTGCCACTGCAGCGCCAGCGCCACGAGCCCGACCAAGACGAAGGCAGCGGCGACTGCCAGGCCGCCCGCTCGGGGAATCGGCCGTTCGTGGATGCGACGGCCCGAGTCAGGCTCGTCGATGGCCCCGGCGCGCGTGGCCAGGCGCATCGCCAGCGGTGTCAGCAGGTAGGCGACGACGGCAGCAGCGGCCCCTACGAGGAGGATCGGCAGCAGCGCCTCGAAGTTCACGCCACAGAAAGCCCCGCTACGGGGAATCGCGCGCAGATCTCGCGTACCTCGGCACGCACCGCTTCAAGGGCACGGGCGTCGTCACGCCCGCGCAGGGTGCGCACGATAAGCTCACCGACCGTGCGCATCTCGGCCGGGCCGAACCCGCGGGTGGTCGTGGCGGGCGTACCCACGCGGATGCCCGAGGCCTTGTTGGGCGGCAGCGGGTCGAAGGGAATGGCGTTCTTGTTGACGGTGATGCCGACCTCGTCGAGCAGCTCCTCAGCCTCGGTACCGGTCACACCGAGGGGAGTCACGTCGACGAGGATGAGGTGGTTGTCCGTGCCGCCCGAGACGAGCTCGGTGCCGTTGGCCAGCAACGTCTCGGCCAGTACCGCCGCGTTCTCGACGGTGCGATGCTGGTCGTTGCGGAACGTCTCCCCGCGGGCCTCCAGCAAGGCCACGGCCTTGGCCGCGATGACGTGCATCAGCGGTCCGCCCTGGGTGCCGGGGAAGACCGCGCGGTCGATCAGCCGCCCGAGCTCGGCCGTGCCGAAGATCATGCCTCCACGCGGCCCGCGCAAGGTCTTGTGGTTAGTGGTGGTCACGATGTCAGCGTGGGGGAAAGGGCTGGGGTGCACGCCGGCGGCCACCAGGCCCGCGACATGGGCCATGTCGACCATCAGCAGCGCATCCGCACCGTGGGCGATGGCGGCCATGCGTTCGAAGTCGATGAGGCGAGGGTAGGCGCTGGCACCGGCCACCAGCATTCTGGGCCGAACTGCCTGCGCCTGGCGCTCGAGCGCGTCGTAGTCGATACGTCCGTCGGTCTCGGAGACGCCATAGGCGTGGACGTCGAAGTAGCGTCCGCTGAAGTTGATGGGGTGACCGTGGGTGAGGTGGCCCCCGTGCGCCAGGCTCATACCCAGGATGGTGTCGCCGTGCTCCAGCACGGCCAGGTAGGCAGCCATGTTGGCCTGCGCTCCTGAATGGGGCTGGACGTTGACGAACTCGGCGCCCGGGAACAGCTCCAGCGCACGCTCCTCGGCCAGGAGCTCCACGACGTCGACGTGCTCGCAGCCGCCGTAGTAGCGGCGGCCCGGCTGGCCCTCAG
Source organism: uncultured Chloroflexia bacterium (assembly GCA_963712745.1). Classification (GTDB taxonomy): domain Bacteria; phylum Chloroflexota; class Limnocylindria; order Limnocylindrales; family CSP1-4; genus JAFMJV01. The sequence continues at coordinate 320,849 of CAVQJC010000006.1, forward strand.
CGTACTTGTTGGTCAGCCACGAACCGGTAGCTTCCATGACCGCCGCTGAGGTGTAGTTCTCGCTCGCGATGAGTTCGATCTTCCAGGTTTGACGCTCGCGCTCGGCGACCATGGCGGCCCACAGCTCCGGGTCGACGGCCGCGAGGGGGGTGTCGGCCAGCTGGCGGCCAGAGGTAGGGGTCATCGGTGCTCCGTTCGTCGGTCCCTGCGCGTTCGTTGAGTGTACTCGGGGAGCGGGTTCAGTCTTGCCCTGCCGCAAGGTCGATGGCGACGCGCTCCAGGGCGCCCTCACGCAGCACGGTCCAGGACCCATCAGTAGCCACCGAGACCACGGTCGACGCGACGCCGCCCCGGACCGGGCCGTCGTCGAGCACGAGCGCGAGAGCGTCGCCCACCGCCGCCAGCAGCGCCTCCGCGGTCAGCGCAGGCTCCTCGCCCGAGCGGTTGGCCGACGTCACCGCGATGGGTCCGAGCACGCGGGCGAGCGCGCGCGGCACGGCGTGGTCGGGGATGCGCAGGCCGAGCGTGTCACGGCCACCGGTCACCGCCTCGGGCACGAGCCCGGGACGACGGAGGGGCAGCACCAGCGTGAGCGGCCCCGGCCAATAGCGGGCCGCCAGGCGACGCGCCGGCGCGCTCACTTCCACGAGGCCGTCGACCTGGTCGAGGCCATCGATGAGCAGGGCGATGCCCTTCTCCTGTGGGCGCCGCTTGGCAGCGATGACAGCCGCCAGCGCGTCAGGGCGTGGCACTACTCCGATGCCGTAGACGGTCTCGGTGGGGATGCCTACGATGCCACCGGCCTGCATGGCCAGGATGGCGTCGGCCAGGGCCTCAGCATCGCCGGCGGGCTGCACCGACGGTCGACCCTCAGTCATCGGGTCGGTCCAGCTGAACCACGCGGGGAGTGTCGGAGAGGTCGCGGTGCAGCGTGAAGCGCCACTCGGGCAGGGCCTCGGAGGCTGCCGCCTCCATCAGCTCGCCCTGGTCGCCACCGATCTCCAGGAACATGGCGCCTCCGGGTCCGACCACCTCGGGTGCGCGTGTGAGGAGGCGGCGGACGATAGCGAGGCCGTCGGGGCCACCGTCAAGCGCATCGACCGGCTCGAAGCTGGCCGCGATGGCCAGGCCAGGCACCACCTCGGTCGGGATGTAGGGCAGGTTTGCCAGCAGCAGATCGACCGGGCCGGGCGGCGGGGGCGCCACGTCGACAAGGTCGCCTTCGGCGAAGGTGAAGAGATGGGCCAGGCCATGCGAGACGACGTTGATGGTGGCCACGTCCCGGGCATCACCGCTGATGTCGCTGACGTGGAAGCGGACGGTGTCGCCGTAGCCACGGCGGCGGAGTTCGAGCGCGATGGCCACTGGGATGGCACCCGAGCCCGTGCCCACATCCCACACGACGTAGGCTCCGGCATCCTGGTCGCGCATGGAGCCGGTGAGGTCGTCCCGGATGCGCGTCAGCGCCAGCTCCACCAGCGTCTCGGTCTCCGGTCGCGGGATGAGCACACGCGGGTCGACCGAGATGGCCGAACCGTAGAACTCCTTGAGCCCGCGGATGTAGGCCACTGGCTCGCCCGTCTCGCGGCGCGCGACGTTGGCCTCGAAACGGTCGAGCTGGCCGGTGCTCAGGACCGTCTCCGGATGTGCCGCGAGCGCGCTGCGATCCACGCCCAGCACCCACGCGAGCAGCACCTCGGCGTCGAGGCGCGCGGACTCCGAGCCGGATGCCTCAAGACGCGCGGTGGCGTCGGTGAGGAGCTCGGCGACCCTCTGGGGGCGGATCTCCATGATGCCGCGCGGGCGCCTAGCGGGCGGCGCCGGGCTGGCTCTCCAGGGAGGCCAGTCGGGCCGCCTGGTCAGTATGGATGAGAGCGTCGATGAGCTTGTCGAGGTCCCCGTCGAGGATGGCAGGCATGCCATGCAGGTCGAGCCCGATGCGATGGTCGGTGATGCGGTCCTGGGGGTAGTTGTAGGTGCGGATCTTCTCCGCCCGTTCGCCGCTGCCGACCATCGAACGCCTGGCCTCCGCCTCCTCCTCCTGGGCTTTGCGCTGCTCCTGCTCGAGCAGGCGCGCGCGGAGCACGGACATGGCTTTGGCCTTGTTCTTGTGCTGGCTCTTCTCATCCTGGATCTCGACCACGAGGCCGCTCGGCAAGTGGGTGATACGCACCGCCGAGTCGGTCGTGTTGACGGACTGGCCGCCGGGGCCCGAGGCGCGTTTGACGTCGATGCGAAGGTCCCTGGCTTCGTCGATCTGGACATCGACCTCGTCGGCCTTGGGCAACACGGCCACGGTGGCCGTGGAAGTGTGGATGCGCCCGCTCGATTCGGTCTCCGGCACGCGCTGAACGCGGTGCACGCCACCCTCGTACTTGAGCCGGCTCCAGGCACCCTGGCCGCTGATCTCGAAGATGACCTCGCGCAGGCCTTTCACACCGGACTCGTTGGCGGACAGCGTCTCCGCCTTCCAGCGGTGCCGCTCCGCGTAGCGGGCGTACATGCGGAAGAGATCGGCGGCGAAGATGGCGGCCTCTTCGCCGCCAGTCCCGCCACGGATCTCGATGATGACGTCGCGGTCGTCGTTAGGGTCCTTGGGCAGGAGCTGGATACGCAGGTCCTCGTTGAGCCGGGCCACCTCAGTCTCGTTCTCCGCGATCAACTCGCGGGCAAGCTCCTTCAGTTCAGGGTCGCTCTCGGTCTGCAACTCATGGCGGGCCGATTCCAGGGCGGCCTGGACACCGCGCAGGGCACGGTAGTTCTCGACGATGGGCCCGATCTGCGCCTGCTCCCTGCCCAGCACCTTGCTGCGCTCCCGATCGGCAGCGACCTCAGGCTTCGACCATTCGGCCTCGATGGCCTGAAGGCGGCGCTCCAGCTCCTCGAGCCGGGCATCGAGGCTCATGCGCCCTCCGTGGCGCCTCCGGCCCTGCCAGCCGGGGTCTCGTTGCCGTCGGGCATCTCCACCGGGCTGGCCGCGACGTCAGCGGCCGTCTCGGCCGGCGGGTCAGCGGGATGGGCCGCAGTAGCGGCGACTTCGCTCTCGAGAGCCTCGGGTGCCGGCTCGGCTTCGCCGGCGGCAGCTTCGGCCTCCTCGGCCTCGATGCGCGCACCCATCTCCTTGGCCAGTTCGTCGACGTCGGGCATGGGCTCCCTGGGCGGATCCCAGCTGCCCTCGGGCGCGGTGTCGCCATTGGCCGCCAGGCCTTCCTGCATGGCGCAGATTGCGATCTCGATCATCGAATCGTCCGGCTGCTTGGTTGTGATCTTCTGGATCCAGATGCCGGGCATGAAGAGCCACTTCCAGAAACCCTGCTCACGACGGACGGCGCCGAACTTGAGCAGCTCGTACGAAACCGCTGCGATGACCGGCACGAGCAGGATGCGCCCCAGGATGGCCACCCACAGGTCCACGCCGGCAAGCAGGCTGAACAGCAGGATGCTGACGATGATGAAGATGACCAGGAACTCGGTGCCGCAGCGGGGATGCGCGGTGGGGAACTTGCGCACATTGTCGACTTGCAGCGGCAGGTCGGCTTCGAGCGTGTGGATGGTCATGTGCTCCGCGCCGTGGTATTGGAAGACCCGGCCGATCTCAGCCGAGCGACTGACCAGGGCCAGGTAGCCGACGAAAACGACGACACGCACGAGTCCCTCGAGAATGTGCACCAGGAACGACTCGATGCCGCTGTCGACCTCGCCGAATAGCAGCGTGACGCCGCCCTGGGCCAGCAACAGCGGCATCAGCACGAACAGGCCGACGGCCAGGCCGATGGTCACGAGCATGGTCAGCGCGATGGCCTTGCCACCGAAGGCCACACCCTCTCCAGCTGCTGCCAGCGAGCCCGATCTCATGAGCCACTTGGTGCCGATGACGAGGGTCTCGTAGAGCACCACGACACCGCGGAAGAACGGGGCGCGGGCGAAGCGACGGCGATGAAGGACGCTGTCGAGCCGCTCCTGGCCGGCAAAGATCTGGCCGTCGGGGCCACGCACGGCCACTCCGATGGCGTCCTTGCCGCGCATGTAGACGCCCTCCATGAGCGCCTGTCCGCCATAGGCGAAGCGGGGCGATGCTTCGGTGCCGGGATCGCCGCTCAGCGGGGCGGCCGTCCCCTGCCCTGCCGGCGACTGGGTCACGTTGCGGTGCTGCTCTAGAGCTTCGCCGAGCGCTCGAGGCGCTTCTGGAAACGCTCGACCTGGCCGGCGGTGTCGACGATGGTCTGTTTGCCGGTGTAGAAGGGGTGGCAGTTGGAACAGATGTCAACGCGCAGCTCCTCCTGGGTGGAGCCGATGGTGAACTCGATGCCGCAGGAGGCGCAGTGCACCTGTGCCTGGTAGTACTTGGGATGCATGTCGGGCTTCATGTTGTGGGTCCTTCGGGGTCAGCTGGCGAGCGTCTCGGCTTCGATGCGGATGCGCTTCTTGTCCTTGCGCGCATGCTCGAAGCGGACGCGCCCGTCGACAGTGGCGAAGACGGTGTAATCCCTGCCCAGGCCGGTACCGGGGCCTGAGAGGAACGTCATCCCGCGCTGGCGCACGATGATCGAACCAGCGCTGACGAGCTCGCCATCGCCGGCCTTGACGCCGAGGCGCTGGCCGACGCTGTCGCGACCGTTCTTGGAGCTGGAACCTGCTTTCTTGTGGGCCACGTTCTACTCGTCCTTCTTGGTCTCTTCGGCGTCCCTGGTCTCATCGGCGTCGGCAGCAGCTTCGCCGTCACTCTCGGCTGGGGCCTCGGGCTCCGCGGGGGCAGAGGCCTGGGCCTCCGGCTCCGAAGCAGCAGGCGCTTTGACCTCGGGCTCCGCAGGGGCAGACGCCTGGGCCTCCGGCTCGGGCTCCGCAGCGGCCTCCTTGGCGGTGGACTTCTTCTTGGTGGCCTTCGGCTTGGCCGGCGCCTCCGCCTCGGCCAGCTTGGCTGCCAGCGCCTTGTCGGCTGCGGCCTGCTCCTCGGCGGCCTTCTTGGCTGCGGCCTGCTCCGCCTTCTCGGCCTCCTTGGCCTTCCTGGCCTCGGCCTTCTGCGCACTCTCGGCATCCTCGGCAGCGCTCTTGCCGCCGAAGGCGATGTCGGTGATACGGAGCGTGGTCAGCTCAGCACGAAAGCCCTTCTTCACGCGGGTGCGGGCCTTGGGCTTGTACTTGAAGACGATGATCTTGTCGCCGCGGTCCTGGCCCAGGACTTCGGCCGAGACCGTGGCACCGTCGACGACCGGCTGGCCGATCGCGGCGTCGTCGTCGTCCGCGACCAGCAAGACGCGATCGAGCGTGATGGAGTCGCCGGGCTGGACGTCCAGGCGATCGACCTGGATCTCCGAACCGAGCTCGACGCGGTGCTGCTTGCCGCCTGATTCGATGACTGCGTACATGGGCTTCCCGTTGCGTGGTCGGTACGTGATGTGAGTGACTGGGTCGACGCGGGGCGCGAGTCGCAGGCGAACACGGCGCGACAGACTCCCGGGCGCGAACGGTGATGTTAGCGGGATTCCGCGAAGAGCGTCAACCGCGACCGCTCGCGGCGAAGGCGTGGCGCGGATGCAGCACAACTAGCGAGCCACCCGTGGCGTCGAGTATGGTCAGCAAGGTATGGCCCGCACCTTCTACGACACGCTCATGCTCAACCCCAAGGCCGACCGTGAGCTCATCACGGTCGCGTACCGGCACCTGGCCAAGCGCTACCACCCCGACAAGGATCTCTCGTCGGAAGCGGCTGCGCGCATGGTGGAGCTGAACGAGGCCTACGCGGTGCTGTCCGACCCGGACAAGCGCGCGGAGTACGACCGCCGCATCGGGCTGGCTGAAGCGGCCGGGCCGGCACTCGTGTCGGGCGACAGCCGAGCGGCGCGGCACGGGGCCGTGAACACGTCCTCCCCGAGCGGGCGCTTCGGGGAAGCCGGCGCCCCTCCCTCGAGCCCGCCAGCGGTAGGGCGGCCGCTGACCTTCGGCCGCTACCAGGGCTGGACCCTCAACCAGGTCGCCCGCTACGACGGCGATTACATCGAGTGGCTATCGCGCACGACCATGGGCCGCAACTACAAGCGCGAGCTGGACGAGCTGCGGCACCGGTAGGGCGCCGAGGCGGCCGGGTAGCAGGGAGGATCATTGCCCGCGTGGGGCGGGCCCCAGCGCCGCGAGAAGCACGTCGCCGTCGGACAGTGGCGGACTCTGCTCGACGGGGAGGCTGTCCCCGAGTCTGTTCCTAGGCAGCTCCGGAGCTGGCATGCCCGCCAGAGTGGCGCTCGTCACGCTGCGCCCTGGGGATGGCCCACTGCAGCATCACCGGCGCCACCAGCGTGGTTAGGATGACAGCCGCCAGCAGCACCGCGTACATCTCATGCCCGATCAGGCCCAGCGTCAGACCCAGGGCAGAGACCACGATGCCGACCTCGCCGCGCGGACTCATGCCCACGCCGACCACGATCGAGTTCCACTTGCCCAGCCTCCAGGAGCCGGCGATGCCGCCGACGAGCTTGGTCAGGACGCCCATGACCGCCAGCACGAGCACGATGATGAGCAGCTCTGGATCGAGCAGCGCGCTCATGTCGATGTTGGCGCCGGTGACGGCGAAGAAGAACGGCGCGAAGATGCCCAGCAGCGGCCGGAAGCCGTGCTCCACCTCCTCGCGGACCGGGGTCTCGGCGACCATCAGCCCGACCACGAAGGCGCCGATGATGGCCGCCAGACCGACGAACTGCGCCAGCAGAGCGCCGGCGAACATGATGATGAAGACCGGTACGGTCGGGGTGTCCGCGAACCTGGGCCAGGTGAAGAGCCTGCGCGGCAGGCGACGGCCCAACGGGGCCAGCGCCAGGCCGATGCCTACGAACGCGATGCCGGCGACCATGGTCAGCAGGGTCTCGGGGCCAAGGTCGCCCTCAGCCACGCCGGAGAGCAGTCCGATGGCCAGCAGTGCCAGGATGTCGTCGACGATGGCGGCGCCGAGGATGACTCGCGAGAAGGCTCTGTCGAGGACCCCCATGTCCGCCAGGACGCGACTGGTGATGCCGATGCTGGTAGCTGCGAGCGCCAGACCGGTGAGCACCGCGGCGAGCATGTCCTCACCGATGGCCAGCCCGATGGCAGCGCCCGCCATGATGGGCAGGATGAAGCCGATGGTGCCGACGGCGATGGCCATCACCCCGACTTTGAGCAGGTCGTCGATCCGGACCTCGAGGCCGACGGTGAACAGCAGGATGATGACACCCAGCTCAGCGAAGACCTCCGCGGTGACGGTGACATCGGCCAGGCCCAGCGCGAAGGGACCCACGATGAAGCCGCCCAGCATCTCGCCGATGACGCCGGGCTGGTTGATGCGCCGAAAGATCTCCTCGCCGGCCTTGGCCGCGATGAAGAGGATGAAGAGGCTGAACATGGCGCTGGCGAAGGCCGCGCCCTCTTCGCCACCACTGCCCGATGAGAAGAACAGGCCGTCAGGAAACGGGAGCTCGGGCAGGAAGGGCATACGGCTACAGCGTAGCGGGCAAGGCGGCGGGACGGCTCATGCGAAGTGGCTCGTCAGCGGGGGCCATGCGGCCGGGGCCGTTCGGCTGGGACTCAGATGGAACGCGAGCGACGCATGGCCAGCGACTCGAGGATGCCCAGACCGAGGGCGGCGCTGATGAGCGAGGCCCCCCCGTGTGTCACGAACGGCAGGGGGATACCGGTGATGGGCATGACCCCGAGGACCATTCCGATGTTGATGATCATCTGGAACAGGAGCATGCCCGCGATGCCGCCCGAGAAGGCGAGCGTGAAGGTGTCACCAGAACGCCAGCCCACGTGCAGCACGCGCCAGATGAGCAGCGCGAAGAGAGCCAGCACCACCGCACCTCCGAGGAAGCCGAGTTCCTCGCCCACGCGCGCGAACACGAAGTCGGTCGAGCCCACCGGCAGGTTCTGTCCGGCCAGGCCGTTGGTCAGGCCGCGGCCGAAGAGTCCCCCGGAGCTGACCGTGATCTGCGACTGCTGCAGCTGGTAGCCCGAGCCGAGCGGGTCGGCGGCGGGATCGATGAACGAGACCAGGCGCTGCTTCTGGTAGTCGCGCAGCACCACCTCCCAGGCCACGGGCACCATGGCCAGCACGCCCAGCACCATGGCCGCGATCCAGCGCAAGCTGGCGCCGGACATGAAGAGCGCGCCAAGCATGATGGCGCCGAACACGAGAGAAGTGCCCAGGTCTGGCTGGAAAAGCACCAGGCCCAGGAGCGGGGCCACCACGAGGGCCGCGCCCAGGACCGTGCGCAGGCCGGAGATGCTCGACTCGCGCGTGGCCAGGTAGTGCGCCAGCACTACCGCCAGCAGGATCTTGGCCACTTCGGAGAACTGGAACTGCAGCCCGAAGATCGAGACCCAGCGGGAAACGCCACCGGTACCGCTGCCGATCACCAGGGTAAGCACCAGCAGGGCGATGCTGAAGCCATAGATCGGCCACGCGAAGGTGCGCAGCCAGTGGTGGTCGGCAGCGGCGGTGGCGACGAAGACGACAGCCGCGAGCGCGAGCCAGATGAGCCCGCGCGTGAAGATCGAGCCGGGCCGGAAGGGGTCGTCGGCCGAGTTGGTGAAGGCCATGAGCAGGCCGATGACGGTGAGCGAGAGGGCGAAGATGGCCAGCGGCAGGTCGAAGCCGTACCAGCGGCCCTCCCCTTCCCTGGCGGTCAGCGTACCGACACGCGCCGGCTCCAGTCGCAGCGTGCTCATCTAGCTGTTCCTGTCGTAGAAGTTGTCGCGCTGCAGGTAATGGTGGTTTCGCAGGTCGACCTTAAGCCCGTAATGGAGCTGCAGGAAGTACTTCACGACCTCGGTCGCGGCGTTGCCCGTGGTACGGGTATCGTCGAGATAGGCCAGCACCACGAGGTTGGAGTCTTCGCGCTTGACGGCATTGATACCGGTCGGGTCAGACGCGGTCTTTCGGGCCTGCCTTGGCACGAAGGCCGCGAACCAGTTGCTGAAGGGCAGGCGGCCGCTCTTGTCGCGAATGCCGAACTCGGCCGTGCCGGACTTGCCCGCCACGACGATGGGCAGGTCGACGAGGTTGTCGGTGTGGCGGATGGTCACGACGCGACGGGACGCCACGCGCATGGTGCGCAGGACAGCAGGGTCGATGTCCATCTTGCGCACCACCTCGGGCGGCACCTTCCCGATGACCTTGCCCTCGGCATCGAGGATCTTGCGCACCAGCTGGGGCTTGTAGATGGTGCCGCCGTTGGCGAGCGCGGCATAGGCGTTCAGCACCTGGATGGGCGTGCTCATGTTGTAGCCCTGGCCGATACCAGCCTGGTAGAGCTCACCGGTGAAGTAGATCTCGTTCAGCGTGCGCCGCTTCCACTCGTTGGTGGGCACGATGCCGGCCGCCTCGCTAGGCAGGTCTATGCCGGTCGGTTTGCCGAATCCGAACTGGTGAGCCCAGTAGGCGAGCCGGTCGATGGTGAGCTTGCCGGCCAGCTGGTAGAAGAACGTGTCGCTCGAGTGCCCGAAGCCGTCGAAGATGTTGAGCGGCCCCCAGCCCTTGCGGTTCCACTCCCAGTACTTCCAGTCGCCGATCTCGAGGAAGGGCTTGGTCTGGATGCGCGAACTGCTCGAGATCTTGCCGTCGGCGAGGGCGCCCGTGCCGGTCACGAGCTTGTACGTCGAACCGGGCGGGTACTGCTCGTTGATGGCCACGTTGAGCATGGGCTTGGACGGGTCGCGCAGGAGCTTGGTGTACTGGGACATCGCGATGCCCTGCGCGAACTCGTTGTTGTCGTAGGACGGCAACGAGACCATGGCCAGAATCTCGCCGTTCTGCGGGTTCATGGCGATGAAGGCCCCGCGCTTGCTGCCGATCCGTCTCATGGCCCACTTCAGCGCCTTCTCGGCGTTGCGCTGGACCTTGGTGTCGATGGTCAGTTCGAGCGATCGACCAGGCTCGGCCTCGCGCAGGACGCGCGGCGTGTGGATCTCGTGGCCTTCGCGGTCCAGGTCCACCTCTTCGAGACCGTGGGTCCCGCGAAGCACGTCTTCATAGGTGGCCTCCAGGCCGGCCTTGCCGAGCAGATCCTCCGGGTAGTAGCCCTCGTCCTTGAGGCGCTGGTACTCGGGCCCGCTGATGCGTCCGGTCCAGCCGAGGACATGGGCCATGAGCTTGCCCTGTGGATAGCGCCGCCGAGCCTCGAGGTCGACCCGGACTCCGGGGAACATGTCCGGGTCCTCGGCGATCACTCGGGCCGTCTCGGTATCGATATCGGAGATGCGCACGAGCTCGAACTGGGAGCCGGTGTGGGCGTCTATGCGCTCGATGATCTTGCGCTGCTTCACGCCGGTCAGTCGGGAGATGCGTTCGGCGACCTCGGGTCGCTCCTCGAACGGCAGCTCTGCGGGCAGGATGCGCAGCACGAAGGTGGGCACGTTCTCGACGAGCAGCCGGCCCCTGCGGTCGTACATCAGCCCACGTGCGACCGAGATCGGCCGTTCCGCAGTGAGCTGGAGCGCGGTGTAGGCCTCGAACGACGAGGCTTCGGCCACCTGCAGTTGGAACAGGCGCAGGCCGAGACCGGTCACCGCCAGCACGATGGCCACGCCGAAGGCGATGAACCGAGGCGCAAGACTGCGCTGGTTCGGCTGCGACCGGCCGGTGCTGATGGGATCGCCCGTCATGCGCTCACCATGCCAGCCGCTCGGGCTCGCCGAAACGCAGGTCGAGAGCCCGTACGAGTGGCACCGATACGCCCGCGACGATGCCATTGAGCAGCCCGATCAACAGCAGGCCGGGAATGGACAGCCCCACGAACGAGATGCCCGTGGTGAAGGCCAGCAACGCCAGCACCATCAACTGGTAGCCCAGCGTGAGCACGAAAGCGGTCCCACTGATCACGGCCAGTCTCGGAGGCCACACCGCCCGGGCCACCAGCAGCGCCAGGGCTGTCAGTAGAACGAGCGTCAACGCCGAAGACCCCAGAGCACGCCCGGGTAGTAGTAGATCGAGCGTAATGCCTCCAACGAAAGCCCAGGTCATCCCGCTCTCGAAGCCGAGCACCATCGCCACGGCGATGCCCACGGCAAAAACGAGGTCGGGCCGGACACTGCCCACCTGAAGATGGGTCAGCACGCTCGACTCCAGGATGGCAGCAAGGACAGCTCCCACGGCAGGAGCCAACACGCTCATCAGGGTGTGTCGATAGCTCTGAGGTTTCCACGGCTCGAGATGGCGCGGTCGAGTCGCCCCTCGCGCTGCGGGCCATCTCTCCTACGAGTATAGCGGAGCTCCGAAGCCCCCCCTCGAGTCGCGGCCGTGACGTCGCTGCGCCCGGCCGGCTGCATCGGCGACGAGAGTGCCATGCACCGTCCCGCGCTCAAGGGCAACCCCCCTCCCCTCCTGCGCCTCTGTGTTTCACCGGACGGAATGGCCCCCCACTCGCGCATATCTGCCCCCATCTCAACGAGTCGCAACCGATCGATCGGTTGCGTTGTGCGGTGTGCCCGCATAGCGCCAGCATTGCGAGCTTCAAGTGTCACGTGGACCATCAAGTTTCACGTGGAACAGAGAGACATACGGCGCGACCTCTGTACCCGGAGTCCCGGCATGGTGAGGTGACGCGCGACCCAGCGAAGGTCCGCGTGGTCTTCAAGCCGACGCAGCGATGGACGCCCGCACCTACCTGCCCGAGTGGGCACCGGTTCGATCGACGAGCTGTACGGCTCCGGAGCGGTTCCCCTCGTCACGATGTTCCACGTGGAACGACTCTGCACGATGTGGACAAGGTGCGCATAAGTGCCAGAGGCGACGCCAGTGATCAACCACTCGTAGACTCAAACGCCCACCGACGCACGCTTTCCCATGAGGGAATGCCACTAGCGCCCTGAACCGCGCCCGTCACGGTCCGTCCAGAGCGCCCGAAGAGAAGGTGTGGACAAGGTGGTGCCAGGAGGCAACATCCGCCATCTCAGAGTAAACTTGTCACGTGTGCAGCGAAGGGTTTGGGGGTTAGGTGGGCGAGATCGTCGCCTGCGCAAATCAGAAGGGTGGAGTCGGGAAGACCACGACCGTGGTCAGCCTCGCTTCGTACTTGGCGCTGGACGGGCACAAGGTCCTCTTGGTGGACATGGACCCGCAGGGCAACGCCACCAGTGGCGTAGGCCTGGACAAGGAGACCGTCGCTACCTCGGTGTATGACGTCCTGCTGGATGATTCTGCGCTTGACGATGTGATTCGCCCCACGGCGATCGACCGCCTTTCACTCGTCCCGTCGAATCGCAGCCTGGCCGGAGCAGAGGTAGAGCTCGTGCCGAATGCCGGCCGTGAGCGCCGATTGAAGCAGGTACTCGGCGGATTGGAGGAACCTTTCGACTTCATCCTGCTTGACTGCCCTCCCTCGCTCGGCCTGCTCACGGTCAACGCGCTCACTGCCTCGGATAGTGTCCTTATCCCCCTCCAGTGCGAGTACTACGCGCTCGAGGGACTGGGCCAGCTCATGGCTACGATCGAGCTCATCAGGGACCACCTCAACCCCCAACTGTCGATGAAAGGGGTCGTTCTCACGATGCACGATGGCCGCACGAGTCTTTCAGCAGATGTCACGGCTGAAGTACGCCGACACCTGGGCTCCCAGGTCTTCCAGGCTGTCGTGCCCAGGAGCGTTCGGCTGGCTGAGGCTCCAAGCTATGGACAACCGATCGCGCAGTACAGTCCGCTCTCTCGTGGTGCTCTGGCGTATCAGGCGATCGCCGCCGAGTTCCTGGTCAGGAGCGGCGTCGAACCGGGCGACGGCCTCAGACTCGCCAGAGGCCGCTATCAGGCACCGCGCAGCGACCAGGAAGGGGAGGTGAGCTAGTCATGGCCATCGAGCAACGGAAGAGCAGCGGGCTCGGGCGAGGACTGGCCTCCTTGATTCCCACCGCGCCGTCGAGCGTATCAGCCGCCCGCGAGATACCGGTCTCTTCGGTCACGCCCAACCCCGAACAACCGCGACGCCTGTTCGACGCCGACGAGTTGCGGGCGCTCGCCGACTCGATCGCCGCACATGGCGTGCTGCAGCCGATCGTCGTCGTGGAGCAGGGTGCGGGCTTCTCGCTCATCGCGGGTGAACGCCGCTGGCGTGCGGCAGACCTGCTCGGGCTCGAGAGTATCCCCGCAGTAGTTCGCACTGCTAACGAACTCGAGCGACTGGAGATGGCACTGGTCGAGAACATCCAACGCTCTGATCTGAACGCGCTCGATGAGGCACGAGCCTATCGGCACCTCATAGACGAGTTCGGGCTCACACAGGAACGCGTCGCCGAGCGGGTCGGTCGTTCACGTCCCGCTGTCGCCAACTCGCTGCGCATCCTGGAGACCGCGCCCGCTGTCCAGCAGGCGGTAGCGGAAAGCACCATCAGCGGCGGCCACGCCAAGGCCCTGGCCGGTCTCGATAGCCATCAGCGCCAGGAGGTCGTGCTGGCGGCTGTCGTGGGGCGCTCGTTGTCAGTACGCCAGACCGAAGATCTCGTGTCTGCCTCCAAGGGCCCGGATGAGCGGCGCCAGGCGGCCCGCGAGACAACGGTCGATCCTGACATCCAACAGATGGAAGCCCAGATGCGCGAAGCACTGGGCACGAAGGTGAAGATCGCCTCCGGTCGCAAGGGCGGCCGGATCACGATCACCTGGTACGACGATGATGATCTCGGTCGCCTGGTCGACCGACTGACAACGGTCGACCGATGACTGGAGAGCAGAGATGACCGATCAGGCCACAGCAGAGGACAAGGCGGGGAATAGCACGTCCCAGGCGGGAAGCTACTCCGCCGACTCCATCCAGGTCCTGGAGGGTCTGGAGGCCGTTCGCCGACGGCCGGGCATGTACATCGGCTCGACCGACGGTCGAGGCCTCCACCACCTCGTGTGGGAGGTGGTGGACAACTCCATCGACGAGGCCATGGCCGGCCATGCCGAGTACATCGAGATCACCCTCCTGCCCGACGGCTCCATCCGCAACAGCGACGACGGGCGTGGCGTGCCCGTGGGCACGCAGAAGCAGACCGGAAAGAGCGCCCTCGAGGTCGTGCACACGGTCCTGCACGCGGGCGGGAAGTTCGGTGGCGGTGGCTACAAGGTCTCGGGCGGCCTGCATGGCGTGGGTGTCAGCGTCGTCAACGCGCTCTCGGAGGAGATGACCGTCGAGTCGGTGCGCGACGGCAAGGTGTGGACCCAGTCCTACCAACGGGGCATCCCCACCAACGAGGTCAAGGCCATCGGCCGGTCCAACGGACGTCGCGGTACCACCACGACCTTCCGGCCCGATCGCGAGATGTTCGAGACGGTCGAGGTTAGCTTCGATGTCATCGCGCAGCGCTTGCGTGAATCGGCCTATCTGACCAAGGGCGTCAACATCCGTCTAGTCGATCAACGCGTGACGCCACACCGCGAGAAGTCGTTCTACTTCGAGGGTGGACTCGTCAGCTTCGTACGTCATCTCAACAAGGGCAAGGACGTGCTGAACTTGCGTCCGATGTCGGCGGAGAAGCGAGACGGAGCGACGCAGATCGAGGTCGCTATCCAGTACAACGACGGTTTCAACGAAACAGTCCTTGCCTTTGCTAACAATATCAATACGGTCGATGGTGGTACCCACGTCACCGGCTTCCGCGCGGCGCTGACGACATCGCTCAACGACTGGTCGCGTCGCCAGGGCCTGATCAAGGACAAGAAGAGCGCGCTCTCCGGTGACGACGTGCGCGAGGGGCTGACCGCCGTCATCAGCGTCAAGTTGACCGATCCGCAATTCGAGGGTCAGACCAAGGCCAAGCTCGGCAACGCTGAGATCAAGGGCCAGGTCCAGACTGCGGTAGGGGAGGGCATCAACCAGTACCTCGACGAGAACCCCTCCGACGCGCGGCGCATCATCGACAAGTCGCTGACGGCTGCACGAGCTCGCGAAGCTGCGCGCAAGGCTCGTGACCTGGTCGTGCGCAAGAGCGCGCTCGAAGGCTCCGCGCTACCGGGCAAGCTGGCCGACTGCCAGGAGCGAGATCCCGAGCGCAGCGAGCTCTATATCGTCGAGGGCGACTCGGCTGGTGGTTCGGCCAAGCAGGGCCGCGACCGCAGGAGCCAGGCCATCCTGCCGCTCTTCGGCAAGATGCTCAACGTGGAGAAGGCACGCATCGACCGGGTCTTGTCTAGCGAGAAGATCCGCCCACTCATCATCGCCCTCGGCACCGGTATCGGCGAGACCTTCGACCTGGCCAAGCTGCGCTACCACAAGGTCATCCTGCTGGCGGACGCGGATGTCGATGGCGCCCATATCCGGACGCTGTTGATGACGTTCTTCTACCGCAACATGCCCGAGCTGGTGGAGGCCGGCCACCTCTACATCGCCCAGCCGCCGCTGTATCGCGTCAGCACCGGCAAGGTCACGCACTACGCCTCCGGCGAGAAGGAACGCGACCGCATCATCAAGGAGATGAAGGTCAAGAACCTCACCGTGCAGCGCTTCAAGGGCCTGGGCGAGATGAATGCTGAGCAGCTGTGGGAGACGACGATGAACCCGGCCACCCGTACCCTGCTGCAGGTGGATCCGGAGAACGCCGCCGAGGCGGACCATATGTTCACCGTGCTCATGGGCGAGAAGGTCGGGCCGCGCAAGGACTTCATCCGGGCGGAGGCTAGGAAGGTGCAGAACCTCGATGTCTGAGGCAAGCGCGAGGGCTCACGCCTTCGTCGCGGCGCATCACGCGCAGGCGGTCTCCCTGGGGAATCGCCTGGCTGAGCGCATGGATGAGCCCGAGGCTTTCCTCGAGGTCCTGCGTGAAGGGCTCACCAGCCTGGCCGATGAGGCGTTCACCCAGCTGGCTCGTCGGGTGAGCCCGGATGCGCCCAACGTATACGTGGTGCGCGCGCCTCTTCTCGAGGCCGTGCGCAGGCCCCTGGAACGCGCCCTGCGCGAAGGCTCGAGTATCCCGGCTTTGCAGCTGGCCCAGCGATTGGTCGGCGCAGAGGACCGCGACCTGAGGCTCTTTGCATTGCCCTGCCTGCGACGCTCGCTGTTCGAGGATCCAGAACAGAGCTGGCAGCTGATGCGTCGCATGGGTCGCGGCGCCCAGGACTGGGTCGAGGTCGACAGTCTGGCCGACCTGTGGGCCCGCGGCATCCTGGCCGAGCCCTTCCGCTGGGCGGAGCTCGAACAGCTGCTCTACTCACAGCTGACCTACGAGCGACGGCTGGTGGGTGCAAGTCTGGCGACCATCCCGCACCGCCTGCCCTCAGCTCGACGCGACGAGCTCCGGCCCCAGGCTGTCGAGCGAGCACTGGAGATGATCCGGCTACTCATGGGCGACGCCGAGGAGATGGTGCAGAAGGCCCTGTCGTGGGCCATCCGTGAGTGGACTCGCGTCGACAGCACCGCCACCGCCGCGCTCCTGACGGCTGAGGCCGAGATGGCCGCGAAGCGCGCCGACGGGGCGCGCGCATGGGTCGTCCGTGACGCCCTGGGCAACCAGTCACCGGCGTTGGCCACAGCAGTCCGCGCCGACCTTCTCGGCATCCGGCGCGACCGCCGCGCCGCATCCACCAGCATCGCCGCACACCAGGCAGCGGGTTTCGCAGCCGTGCTCGCCGGTAGCAACGAGTCGGTCGCCGCCCAGGGTGATCGCTACACGAGGAGTCGCGCATGACCGACCCAGTCGGAAACGTCCGCTCGGTCCCCATCGAGGAGGAGCTCAAGTCGGCCTATCTCGATTACGCCATGAGCGTGATCGTCAGTCGTGCCCTGCCAGACGTGCGCGACGGCCTCAAGCCCGTCCACCGCCGGATCCTGTACACGATGAACGAGATGGGGCTGAACTCGAGTTCCTCCTATCGAAAGTGCGCGGCCATCGTCGGCGACGTCATGGGCAAGTACCACCCCCACGGGGACCAGGCCATCTACGACGCTCTGGTGCGCCTGGCCCAGGATTTCTCACTGCGCTTCCCGCTGGTGGACGGCCAGGGCAACTTCGGCTCGGTCGACGGCGACCCCGCCGCGGCCATGCGCTACACCGAGGCGCGCATGACGGCCATCACCGCCGAGATCCTGGCCGATATCGACAAGGAAACCGTCGAATTCGTCGAGAACTACGACGGCACCCGCATGCAGCCCGCTGTGCTGCCCGCGAAGCTGCCCAACCTGCTCATCAACGGCTCGGCCGGCATCGCGGTGGGCATGGCCACCAACATCCCGCCCCACAACCTGGGTGAGGTCGTGCGCGCCACGCAGGCATTGATCGACGACCCTGACATGAACACGGATCAGCTGTGCGAGCACCTGCTCGGTCCAGACCTGCCCACCGGGGGCATGATCTTCCGCTACGACCGCCGCCGAAATCCGGCCACCGGCGAGTGGGAAGAGATCGACGCCATCCGCGACATGTACCGCCATGGTCGGGGGCGCGTGGTGATGCAGGCGCAAGTGGTCTTCGAGGAGACGCGCGCCGGCCGCACCGCCATCGTGGCCACGGCCATCCCCTATCAGGTCAACAAGTCCACCCTGCTGGAGAAGATCGCTGACCTGGTCAAGACCGGCAAGGTCGACGGCATCGCCGACCTGCGCGACGAGTCTGACCGGGACGGCATGCGCATCGTCATCGAGTGCAAGAAGGACGCTGCGCCGCGCAAGGTCCTGAACAACCTGTTCAAGCACACAGCCCTGAAGATGGCCTTCAACGCCAACGTCGTGGCCCTTGTCGACGGCCAGCCCCAGACGCTCTCACTCAAACAGCTGCTGCACCATCACATCGAATGGCGCCAGGTGGTCGTGCGGCGGCGCACCGAGTTCGACCTGCAGAAGGCCAGGGACCGGGCCCATATCCTGGAGGGCCTCAAGACCGCGCTCGACAATCTCGATGCGGTCATCAGTACCATCCGCGAGTCGGCCGACGTCGAGACTGCGCGGCGGAACCTGATGCAGCGCTTCGGCCTGTCCGAGATCCAGGCCAACGCCATCCTCGAGATGCAGCTGCGCCGCCTGGCCGCTCTCGAGCGCCAGAAGATCGAGGACGAGTACATCACCATCATCCAGAAGATCGCCGAGCTCGAGGACATCCTGGCCAACCCCAAGCGTGTGCTGCAGATCATCCGCGACGAACTGGGTGAGCTGGACGTCAAGTACGGAGAGGACCGCCGAACCAGGATCGAGGGCAGCGCCGACAAGGAGCTGAGCGACGACGACCTCATCGCCGATGAGGACGTGGTCATCACCATCAGCGGTCGCGGCTACATCAAGCGCCAGCCGCTCATCACCTACCGTCGCCAGGCGCGCGGCGGCAAGGGCATCATCGGAGCTCGTACCGTGGAGGAGGACGCCGTCGGTCACCTGCTCGTGGCCAACACCCATGACTGGGCCCTCTTCTTCACCGACCGCGGCCGGGTCTTCAGCTCCAAGGTGCACCAGATCCCCGATGCCAGCCGACAGGCCAAGGGCATGCCCATCATCAACCTCGAGGGTGTGCAGGTGGACTCCGGAGAACGTGTGCTCGCGACCATCACCCTGCCGAACTTCGAGCCCGGCCACAACCTGGTCATGGCCACGGTCAAGGGCATGGTCAAGAAGACCGCCATCGAGAAGTTCGAACGAGTCCGTTCGACCGGTATCCGCGCCATCACCGTAGCCGAGGACGACCAGCTGGCCTGGGTAGCCGTGTCGTCCGGTGCAGACGACATCATCCTGGCCACGGCCATGGGCCGTATCGCCCGGTTCAAGGAGGGGGAGGTGCGACCCATGGGCCGCGACGCGGCCGGTGTCATCGGTATCCGGTTGGCCAACAAGGCCGACCGCGTCGTCAACATGGGCGTGGTCCAGCGGGGTCACGACATCCTCGTGCTGACCGAGACCGGCTACGGCAAGCGCGTGGCCAACACCGAGTTCCGCAACAAGCACCGCGGCGGCCAGGGCGTGCGGCTCATCTCGCTGGAAGGCGCGAAGAGCGGCAAAGTCTCCGCGGTCGAGCTCGTCGACGAGTCGGACGAGGAGCTCCTGCTCATCTCCAGGGAAGGCCAGGTCGTGCGCACGGACGTGGACTCCATCAACCGCTACGGCAGCTCCGCGCGAGGTGTCATCGTGATGCGCCTGAACGAGGGAGACTCGGTGGCCG
Source organism: uncultured Chloroflexia bacterium (assembly GCA_963712745.1). Taxonomy (GTDB): domain Bacteria; phylum Chloroflexota; class Limnocylindria; order Limnocylindrales; family CSP1-4; genus JAFMJV01. The sequence goes on from CAVQJC010000006.1 coordinate 339,920, forward strand.
GCATCGCCGTCTTCCGCGAGGGCTTGGCGGGGCAACGCGACGTCGGCGAGAATGACACCGATGGGCCCGAAGAGGGTGGCCCCGGCAGCGACGGAGCGGCGCAGGCATGACGGATCCGGCCCGGACCAGCGAGTGACCGCCTTCGGCGAGGTCGAACGCATGCGACCCGGTGAGGCTCTGGGCCTCTACTCGGGCAATGCCAACGAGCGGCTGGCCCGCAAGATCGGCCGCTACCTGGGGGCGGATCTGGGGCGCGTGGAGGTGTTCGAGTTCGCTAACGAGAACATCTTCGTGCGCATCATCGACAACGTGCGCGAGAAGGATGTCTTCCTCGTGCAGCCCACCTGCAAGCCGGTGCAGAAGTCGATCATGGAGCTGCTCATCATGATCGATGCGTTCAAGCGCGCCAGCGCCGGGCGCATCACCGCCGTCGTGCCTTACTACTCATATGGTCGCTCGGACAAGAAGGATCAGCCGCGGGTGCCCATCACCGCCCGCCTCGTCGCGGACATGATCAGCGTGGCCGGCGCGGACCGTCTGCTGACGATGGACCTGCACCAAGGTCAGATCCAGGGCTTCTTCAACATCCCCGTCGATGAGCTCACGGCCACCCATCTGCTTTCCAACTACTGGCGCCAGAAAGAGCTGCAGAACACCGTGGTCGTGACCGACCTCGGTTTCGCCAAGCGCGCGCGCACGTTCGCCGAGCTGGTGGGCGCGCCGATGGCCATCATCGAGAAACGCCGGGAGGGCAATGACGACCGGGCGGAGGTGATGAACGTCATCGGCGAGGTGCGAGGCAAACGCGCCATCATCGTCGACGACGAGATCGACACCGGGGGCACGCTGGTCGAGACGACCCGGGCCCTGGAGCGTGAAGGCGCGCTGGAGATCTACGGCTGCGCCACCCACGGCGTGCTCTCCGATCCGGCCGTCGACCGCATCCGCGACTCGGCGCTGCTGGAGGTCGTCATCACCGACACCATCCCGCTGCCGGCTTCCCACCACCTCGACAAGATCAAGGTGCTCACCGTGGCGCCGCTCATCGGTGAGGCCATCACGCGCATCCACCGGGGCGAGTCCGTGGGCGCGCTATTCTCCTCGGAGATCCAACGCACCCAGGCGATGCTGCTGTGGGGCGAAGATGACGAGGACGAGGCATGACCGACCAGTCCGGACTGGAGCCGACCAGCGGGCAGAGCAAGACGACGCTGTACCGGCCGACGGCCGGTGGCGGACTCGAGCCGGCGCCACCTCAGACCGCCGACTACCGTGACGGTCTGCGGTCGCGCCGCTGGAACGCCGCGCCGCTGGAGAACCCTGAGGTCGAGAAGACCGATCCGCGGATCGCGGTCGCGGCCATCATCCTGCTCGGCGCCCTGACGCTGGCCGTGCTCGTGATCGGCTACGGCGTGGGCCTTTGGAGCCTGCCGGCGTAGGCGGCCTGTCCACACCCGTCGCCCATGTCGTCTGGGACTGGAACGGGACGCTGCTCGACGACTTCGAGCTGACGGCTCGCGTCGCTGGAAGCACGCTCGCGGCGATGGGTGTCCACGGCCTCACCGGCGACGACGTCCGCACCCACTTCCGTCGTCCGTTCGGTGACTTCTACGCGAGGCTCTTCGGCCGGCCAGTGAGCGCGGACGAGTTCGCCTACATCCGCCGGCGCTATCAGCTCGAGTACGACGCCGAGGTCCTGGCGCTCTCGCTGCAGCCCGATGCCCTGCCGGCGCTGGACCACGTCGCAGCAAGGGCCTCGCAGTCATTGTTGTCGATGGCGCACGACGACCAGCTCCAGGAACTGGTCGACCATCACTCGATCCGGCATCGGTTCGTGCGCATCGAGGGCAGCCCCACCAGAGACAGCGACGGCAACAAGGCCAGACGGCTGCGTGACCACCTCTCCGCCGTCGGCGTCGATGCACGGCGCACGGCCATCATCGGCGACACCGTGGACGACCACGACGCGGCTGTGGCTCTGGGGGCGCGTTCGGTCCTGGTCACCACCGGCACCACATCCCGGTCGGTGCTGGAGGCTACCCGAGCGCCGGTGGTGGATACGCTCGTCGAGGCGGCCGCGAGAGCAGTCGGCTGATCGCTGGCACGTCGCTCGGTATTGGCGGTGTGGTGGGCAGGGAAGGGGTGGTGTCAGGCTGCGCCGTGGCAGCGCTTGAACTTCTTGCCGGAGCCACACCAGCAGGGGTCATTGCGGCCGATCTTGTCGCCGTCGGGCGGCTGGCCAAGGGCACGCGCGGGCGCTGCACTGACCGTCTCGTCACCCTTCTGCAGCTGCACGTTCTTGGGCGTCTGCGGGGCCAGCCCGGGCAGGAGCTGCGTGGTCGTCGTCACGGTGGCCCCGCTGGTGGCGGTGGCGCTGCCACCGGATGACACGGCGGGCGTCACAGTGCCGGGCGAGGCAGGCCCGGCGTCCGCCGCAGCTGCGCCGCCGTTGCCACCGAGCTTCAGTCTGGCCAGCTGCTCGGGGGTGAGCGTGGGCATGGTCGTAGGCTCCTGGGCCGGGGCCTGCTCGCGCCGCTGGACGCTGACGCGGTAGATGGTGGACGCCACCTGGTGCTGGATGAAGCCACGCAGCTCGGAGTAGAGGCTGTAGGCCTCGCGCTTGAACTCCACGAGCGGGTCGCGCCCGCCGTAGCCGCGTAGACCTACGCCCTTGCGGAAGTCCTCGAGCTCGGTGAGGTGTTCGACCCACAGCGTGTCGATCGCGCGCAGCAGTACCGCTCGCTCTACGAGCGACCAGGTCTCCTCGCCGTATTCCTGCTCGCGCTCGTCAAGTGCGTCGGCGGCCATGTCGTTGATGTAGCCGACGATGTCCTCGCGCGACCCCTGCTCGTCGAGCCTGTCAGCGGAGAAGGCCTCACCGGTCAACCCCAGGGCGCCGAGGGATTCAGAGAGGCCCTCGAAGTCCCAGTCCGTCTCGACTTCACCCAGGTGCGCCTCGACGACGCGGGCGAGCTCCTGTTCGACGAAGGCCAGGACTGTCTCGCTGAGGTCCTCGTTGTGGAGGACCTTGTCGCGTTCCTCGTAGATCCGTTCGCGCTGCTTGTTGATGACGTCGTCGTACTCGACGATGCGCTTGCGGATATCGAAGTTGTAGCCCTCGACACGAGACTGCGCGTTCTCGACGGTCTTGGAGACCATCCGCGACTCGATGGCCACCTCCCCCTCGAGGCCCATCTTCTCCATGAGTGCGGTGACGCGTTCGTTCGCGAAGCGCTTGAGCAACGGGTCCTCGAGGGACAGGAAGTAGCGCGAGGAGCCCGGGTCGCCCTGGCGACCGGAGCGGCCACGCAGCTGGTTGTCGATGCGGCGGGCGTCGTGTCGCTCGGTGCCGATGATGTGCAGGCCACCGGCGGCCACGACCTTCTCGTGATCTGCATCGCACTCCGCCCTGGCTTCGGCGAAGACCTTGTCGTACGTCTCCGTGTCGACCTCGACCGGGTTGAGGCCCATGTTGTGGAGCTTCTGGCTGGCAAGACCGGCGGGGTCACCGCCGAGCTTGATGTCAGTGCCGCGGCCGGCCATGTTGGTGGCGATGGTGACCGCGCTAGAACGACCAGCCTGAGCCACGATGGGCGCTTCCTTCTCGTGGAACTTGGCGTTGAGCACCTCGTGCTTCACGCCCCGCTTCTTGAGCGCCCTCGCCAGCGTCTCGCTCTTCTCGACGGAGGTCGTGCCCACCAGGACCGGCCGGCCGGCCGCCTGCTGCTCCGCGATCTCGTCGATGACGGCGTTGAACTTGGCTTCCTCGTCGCGGAAGACGAGGTCGGCGAAGTCTTCGCGGATCATCGGCAGGTGGGTCGGGACGGCCACCACGTCAAGCCCGTAGATCTTGTAGAACTCCTCCCGCTCGGTCATCGCCGTGCCGGTCATGCCGGCGAGCTTGTCGTAGAGACGGAAGTAGTTCTGGAACGTGACCGTGGCCATGGTCATCGATTCGCGCTGGATGCGGACTCCCTCCTTGGCCTCGATAGCCTGGTGGAGACCTTCCGACCAGCGGCGCCCGGGCATCTGGCGGCCGGTGAACTCGTCCACGATGACGATCTCGTCGTCCTTGACGATGTAGTCGCGGTCCCGCTTGTAGAGCGCATGGGCCCGCAGCGACTGTTCGAAGTGACGCGGCAGTCGAGGGTCCGTCTCGACCCCGTAAAGATCGCGGACGTTGAGCATCTTCTCGATCTTGGCCACGCCTTCCTCGGTCGCCGAGACAGCGTGTTCCTTGAGGTCGACGAAGTAGTCGCCACCCTCCTCGGCCCCATCCGGCCGGGCCTCGAGGCGCGGCACCAGGCGCGCGAAGACCTTGTACAGGTCACCCGATTCCCCGGCCGCGCCGCTGATGATCAGCGGCGTCCGTGCCTCGTCGATGAGGATGTTGTCGACCTCGTCCACGATGCCGAAGTAGCGGTCACGCTGGACCCGCTCGCTGAGCTCCTGGACCATGTTGTCGCGGAGGTAGTCGAAGCCGAGCTCGTTGTTGGTGGCGTACGTCACGTCGGCGTCGTAGGCCTCCTTGCGCTCTACCGGGCGCAGGTGCACGAGGGTCTCGTCCTTGGTGCGGTAGTCGGGGTCGAAGAGATAGGCCGTGTCGTGCTGGATGATGCCGACCGCAAGGCCCAGGCCGTGGTAGATCGGTCCCATCCACTGGGGGTCACGCTTGGCCAGGTACTCGTTGACGGTGACGATGTGGACGCCCCACCCGGACATGGCGTTGAGCGCGGCGGCCAGCGGAGCCACCAGGGTCTTGCCCTCGCCCGTCTTCATCTCGGCGATCTTGCCCTCGTGCAGGGCGATCGCCCCCAGCAACTGGACGTCGAACGGACGCATCCCCAGCTCGCGACGGCTGACTTCTCGGGCTGCCGCAAAGACGTCCGGCAGTACGTCGTCGAGCGCCGCCTGCATGCGCTTCGAGTCGGCCCTCTGCCGCTCGCGTCGCAGCGACGCCCGGCGTTCGCTATCGGGGCTGTGGATCTCCTCCTCGGAGGGCTCGCTGGCAGGTGCGGCGGTGCGCACCTCCTCGCGGACCTCGACCATCTCGGCCTTGATCTGCTCGTCGGAGAGTTCGCTGTAGTGGACTTCCAGCTCATTGACACGATCGACGATGGGCTGGAGCGAACGCAGATCTGATTCTTCGGAGGTCCCGATCAGGCGGGACATTAACTTACGCATGGAGTCCGAAGTATAGGGCTCACGCGCGGCCGACCCCTGTGAGAGGCAGGCGTGTGTGCGGCTCCAGACAGGCCCAGCGGGACGTGGTGCATGGGCAGGGGCGGGGCGGCACGGCCCTGGGGGCGCCGCTGGCAGCCCCAACGGCGACCGATGTTCAGCGAATCTTGGACTGACCCCTTGTGTGAAACCGGTTGCTGTCGCTACACTCGGACGAAACGCCGGCGGCCACCCCCGCCGGTGTGTCTATATGCGGCCGTTGCAAGGAACGTGCCCTGGCTAACGGTCCGATGAGGGAGAGACACATAAGTGAAGCCGTTTTCGGTTGAGCCCGGAGCCGAGATCGGAGATCCGTCGTTCACCGACCTGATCGCCTGCGAGCGTGACTGCCGCAACTGCAGCTACGCCGCCTGGCTGGACTGTGATGGCAACTGCGGTGAATGCGTTCACAACGGCTACTGCCCGTGCGTGAACCCCGTGGTCGCCCGAAGCAAGACCGCACTCAAGATCATCGAGCTGCGCCCCCTGCTGCTGCAGGACCTGCGCTCTCGACGCTAGAAGCGACGGCCCTGACCGCCGATGGACCACGCGTTGATCCGTGATCTCGTGTCCCGCGTCCACGCGACGTCGGGGCGGCTTTGACCTAGCCGCCAAGGCTCAGGAGCTGGCCGCGCTCGATGAGCGCGCCTCCCAGCCCGACCTCTGGAACGATTCGCGCGAGGCCAAGCGCGTGCTGAGGGCTGCCGACGGCCTGCGCGAAGAGCTCGACGCCTGGAATGGCCTCATCGAGCGCGTCGACGACATGGCCGAACTCGCCGAGCTGGCCGCCGAGACCGATGACGCCGAGCTGGAGGAAGGCGTGGCTTCCGAGTTCGCGGCCGTCGAGGCCATCTATGAGCGCATGCGCACGAGCCTGCTCTTCAGCGGCGACTACGACGACTCCGACGCCTTCATCAGCATCAGCGCCGGGGCCGGCGGTACGGAGGCCACCGACTGGGCGGAGATGCTGCTGCGCATGTACCTGCGCTGGTGTGAACGACGCGGGTTCGGCACCGAGATCGTGGACCGGCTGGAGGGCGAGGAGACCGGCATCAAGTCGGCCACCGTGTGGGTCCAGGGACGTCGGGCCTACGGCTGGCTGCGCGCGGAGGCCGGCGTGCACCGGCTCGTGCGCATCAGCCCCTACGACGCTCAGTCGCGGCGCCACACCACCTTCGTTCAGGTCGAGATCTTGCCCGAAGTGGAAGAGGCGGCGGAGATCGAGGCCATCCCCGATGACGAGCTGAAGGTCGACACCTACCGGGCCCAGGGCGCCGGCGGGCAGCACGTCAACAAGACCGATTCCGCGGTGCGCCTGACGCACATCCCCACCGGCATCGTGGCCCAGAGCCAGAACGAACGCTCGCAGCACCAGAACCGTGAGGCCGCCATGAAGATCCTGCGCGCGCGCCTGCTGGAGCGACGCATCGAGGAGCGCGAGGCGGAGATCCGCGAGCTCAAGGGCGAGCACAAGGACGCCGGCTGGGGCAACCAGATCCGCTCGTACGTGCTGCACCCCTACCAGATGGTCAAGGACCACCGCACAGACCACGAGACCGGCAACACCACGGCCGTGCTCGATGGCGACCTCGATGCTTTCATGGTGGCCGAGCTTGAGCGTGTCGCCACGAAGCGGGAGGGTGGCTCTGCCTGAGCTCAGAGAAGCGACCGCCGCCGATATCCCGGCCATGCTCGAGGTCTTCTTCCACGCCGTGGAGGACCTCGACACCAAGCGAGGCCGGGCGCTCCACCCACGCAGCGCGGCGCCGCTGGAGATGCACTTCGAGCACTTGCTCGTGACCGACCCGAGCTCCAGCTACGTGGCCGACGACCACGGCCGCGTCATCGCCTTCGGGGTGCTCATGCGTCGCGGCGCGGATGCGTTCCTCTCGTTCCTCTTCGTGGAGCCGTCGTGGCAGGGACGACGCATCGGTCAGAGCGTGCTCGATGCCTGCATCCGTGGGGCCGGCGAGGGCGTGGCGCGTGTCTCGGTCTGTGCCGAGGCCGACCAGCCCGTGTCAACGGGGCTCTACGCCGCGGCCGGCATGGCCCCGCGTACACCGCTCTACCTGCTGCGCGGCGCCCTGGCCGACGACGCGCTGCCGGAGTTGCCCGCGAGCGTCCACCGACGACCCATGGTGACCGAGGCGGTGGCGGCCTTCGACCAGTCCCTGATGGGCTATCAGCGACCGGCTGACCACGCCTTGTGGGCCCGCGACCGACAGGGCGTCCTCTTCCTGGACGAGACCGAGGCTGTGCTCGGCTACGGCTACGCCCACAGCAGCGGACGGGTAGGCCCAGTGGCGGCGCTCGAGCCCTCCTACCTGCCCGGCTTCATCGGCTATCTCGCGCACGTCACGCACGTGCTCGAAGGGCGGCAGCTGGTCGTGCCCGGTCCAGCCATCTCGGCGCTGCAGCCGCTGCTGGCCGCCGGGTTGCGAATCGACGGCGCACCGGCGGTCTACTGTTCCGCAGGCCCTGGTCCACGGTTCGACCGCTACATCCCCATGAGCTTCGCCCTCCTGTAGCACAGGCCGGGCCCCACGGAGAGACGATGAGCAAGCTGACACTGCCCGACACCTCGACCGAGATCGGCGCCGCGGTGGAGGTGGCCCTGGCCGCCTGCGACGCCGCGGACGCCATCTCGCTGGCCTCGTTCCGGCGGCCGATCCAGGTGGAGGCCAAGCCCGATGCCACGTTCGTGACCGAGGCCGATACGGCCGTTGAACGAGCGGTGCGGGAGTTGATCAGCGCCCGCTTCCCCGATCATGGGTTGGTGGGCGAGGAGTACGGGGAAGCAGCGTCGGAGAGCGGACGGCGCTGGATCATCGACCCTATCGACGGCACCCACAACTACATGCGGGGCGTGCCCGTGTACGCCACGTTGTTGGGGCTCGAGGTCGACGGGAGCATGGCGGTCGGCGCCGTCAGCGCCCCAGCCCTGCACCGGCGCTGGTTCAGCTGGGACCGAGGCGGAGCATGGGCCGTCGACACCGTGCCCGGCGGCTGGGACCGCGGCTCGGCCGTTCGACTGTCGGTCTCGGCGGTCGAGTCGCTGGCTGAGACCTCGGTCGTCTACTCCTCGTACCCGAGCATCGTGGAGTCGGGCCTGGCACCCGGCTTCAGCGGCCTGCTCGGCTCGGTCTGGCGAGACCGGGGCCTGGGAGACTTCTACGGCTACATGCTGGTGGCCGAGGGAGCGGCCGAGGTCATGGTCGAGTCGGAACTCAAGCTCTGGGACCTGGCCGGACCGCTGGCGGTGATGCAGCACGCCGGTGCGCGCGTGACCGACCTGGTCGGCGGGCTCGACATGCCTGCCCGGGGCGTGCTGGCCACCAATGGGCGCGTCCACGAGCCGGTCCTCGCTGCGCTCCGCGGCCAGTAGGGCCGGCGCTCCGCGCCACCAGGGCCGCCTCGAGCGGCCGGCGCGGCCAGTGCCGACGCCGCCGGCGGGCTTGGGGCGACCCCTGTGCTACGCTCGCGGCCGATGAGCGACGCCGTTTCCCGGGCCGTCGCCGGGCCACCCCCCGGAGCATCCTGGCCCGATCAGGCACCAGCCCCAGTGGTGCCCGGACCCGTACCGCCCGGAGCACCAGTCCCCGGCCAGCCCCTGCCTCCGCTGGAGAGGCTCGACTCGGTGCGTCTCGACGCGGTCAGCAAGACCTACGACACCGGCAAGGAAGCGCTCATCGACGTCGACCTCGTCATACCCGAGGGCGACTTCATCTTCCTGGTCGGGCCATCAGGCGCCGGCAAGTCGACGCTCATCAAGCTGCTCGTGCGAGACGAGACGGCGACCGAGGGCCACGTCGAGGTAGCCGGCCATGACCTCGGCCGCATGAAGAAGCGCGAGGTGCCTCTGCTGCGCCGCAAGATCGGCATCGTCTTCCAGGACTTTCGCCTGCTGCCGCGCAAGACCGTCTACGAGAATGTGGCCTTCGCGCTCGAGGTCACCGGTACGTCCAAGCGCCTGATGGATCCGGCCGTGGAGCGCGCGCTGGCGCTGGTGGGACTCACCGAGCAGGCCAGGCAGCGCCCGCACCAGCTCTCGGGCGGCGAGCAGCAGCGCACGGCCATCGCCCGGGCCATGGTCCACGACCCGCGACTCATCATCGCCGACGAGCCTACCGGCAACCTCGACCCGCTCATCTCGTGGGAGATCATCCAGTTGCTGCTGCGCATCAACGAGATGGGCACGACCGTGCTCATGGCCACCCACGACGCCGAGGTCGTGACGGCACTGCGCCGGCGAGTGGTGGCCCTCGAGGACGGCCGCGTGGTGCGCGACGAGGTCGGCGGATACCATCGTGAGTACTAGGGCCGGCCGCTGATGCACTTCGTTCGCTTCTCGATCAGGCAGGCCCTGCAGGGCCTGTGGCGCAACAGCGTCATGACGTTTGCGGCCACGTTCACGATGATCCTCATGCTCATCCTGCTGAGCGCCCTGGTCATCGTCATCTCCGGCGTGGAGGCCGGCATCGAGTACATCGAATCGCGCGTGGAGGTGCGGGCCGAGTTGCACGATGGCCTGCTCGAGGAGCGGGTGACCGACTTCCAGGCCCAGATCGAGGGCCGGCCGGACGTGACCACCGTGGTCTACGTGAGCAAGGAAGAAGCGCTTGTGAACTTCCGGGACGCACGGGCCGAGCAGGGCCAGACCGACATCACCGGCGCCTACGTCGGATACAACCCCTTCAACGCCTACCTCTCGGTCGAGCTGCGCGACCCTCGCCGCTCGGGAGACCTGGTGGAGGCGCTGGAGTCGGAGACCGGGCTGGTCACTCGAGTGCTCGGCCAGCAGTCGGGCATCGACCGACTCGTCGCACTCACGGCCCAGCTGCGCAACCTCGGAGTCATCGTCCTCAGCTTCGTGGCCTTGACGGTCTTGCTCATCGTCGTCAACAGCATCCGCATGGCCCTGATGGCGCGTGCGCAGGAGATCGAGATCATGCGCCTGGTGGGGGCCTCCGACCGCTACGTGCGCTGGCCGTTCGTGCTCGAGGGCATCTTCATCGGGCTCGGCGGAGCGGTGGTCACGCTGGTGCTGTTGCTGGTCGCCTCGCCGGGCATCAGCGACATCGCCAGCGACATCGCGGGCTCCGTGCCGCTGGGCTTCGACCGCTCCCTGACCATGCAGATCATGGCCATCACGCTCGGTGCCGGCATCGGTCTCGGCGGGGTGGGTGCCTGGATCAGCGTGCGCACCTACCTGCGTTAGCAGCGACCGATCCCCGATGACCTCTCCCGCCGAAATGCCGCCGCCGGCTCCTGACCAGGATTCGCCCGGAACGGGGCGCGGCGGCTCGTCAGCGGGCCTGGTGGCGGCAGTGCTGCTGGCCGTCTCCGCCGCCGTCATCTTCCTGGCCGGTCTCTCCCTCGGCGATGGCCCATCGGGTCGCAACGCCGAGGAACGGGCAGCCATCGAGGCCTTCACGGAGACCTATCAGCGCATCGCCGATGACTACATCGGCACCCCACTCCCGGCCGAGCTGCTCGAAGGCGCCATCGAGGGCATGTTCGACGTCCTCGATGACCCCCACTCGCGGTACATGAGCCCCGACGAGTATGGCTCCGCGCTCGACGACGCCCGCGGCGAGTTCGAGGGCATCGGGGCGGTGATGAGCACCGAGGACACCGAAGGTGAGCGCTGCGAGCCCATCGACGAGGTCTGCCGACTGCTGGTGGTGGAGGTGCTGGCCGGTGCACCGGCACAGTCCGCCGGGCTGGCCCCGGACGACATCGTGACCGAAGTCGACGGCACCGCGCTCATGGGCCGCACCATCGACGACTCCGTCCTGCTCATCCGCGGGCCGCGGGGCAGCGAGGTCACGCTGACGCTCGAGCGGAACGGCGAGGAGCTCCAGCTGGTCATCACCCGCGACACCGTCGTGACCGAGGACGTGCATTCCGCGACGCTGTCGGACGGACGGGTCGGCTATATCGCCATCGAGAGCTTCAGTGCCAAGTCGGCCGATGACTTCGAGGGGGCCCTGCGCTCGCATCTCGAGGGGGGCATCGACAAGCTCATCGTCGACGTGCGCGATGATCCCGGCGGCTTCGTCGATGCCACGGTGGAGATCAGTAGCCAGTTCCTCGCTGACGGTGCGGTGCTGTGGGAGGAAGATGCCGCAGGCAGGCAGGTGTCGGTCGACGTCTCCGGCGGCGGACTCGCGACCGATCCGTCGATCGAGGTGGTGCTGCTGGTCAACGGTGGTTCGGCCTCGGCCAGCGAGATCCTCGGCGGAGCCCTGCAGGATGCCGGCCGGGCCCGGCTGGTGGGTGAGCCCACGTTCGGCAAGGGCACGGTGCAGGAATGGAGCGAGCTGCCGGGTGACAACGGTGGTTATCGGCTGTCGGTGGCCAAATGGCTGACTCGCGACAAGACCTGGGTGGAGGGCGTGGGCCTGATACCCGACGTGGTCGTGCCCGATGATGAGGGGCGCTACTGGGCCGGCGCGGCAGGCGGCGACCCTGAGGCCGACCCGCAGCTGCAGGCGGCAGTCGCGCTGCTGCTGGGTGGGCCACTGTCGAGTCCGTCCCCGCTGGCCACCGAGGCGCCCGCCACCATCGAGGCAGCCGAGCCGGCATCCTCGCCCGGCCCTGCGCCTGGGGGCTGAGATGTGCCCGGGGTCCCGCCATGCGAAGCTTGGTCGGACAGATGCACCGAGCAGTCGGTGTGGACACCGCCACGCATCGGCTGCCACGGACGAAGTCGCTGACCAGTTGGCGTGGTCAAAGTCACTGAGCAACAACAAGGCCGAACGCTGCCACTTGACAGGTCGGGTACCGTCTCCTCAAGCGAAAGGAGGTGGTGTGCAATGCAAACTCGTTTAAGTAGCAGCACCGCCTCGGAGGTTCGACGCTAGTCGAGCCGACCGGGTGGTGTTTGCCACGAGGACGCCGGCCCACTTGGGCCGGCGTTCGTATGTCTGTGCGACCCTAGGGGGCCGCCACCCGCCACCGCCAGCACTCTGGGGATCCGACCGATGGGCAAGACCGTCGCCACCAACCGCAAAGCCCGCCACGACTACACGATCGAGGATTCGTTCGAAGCCGGCATCGCGCTCACCGGCACCGAGATCAAGTCGGTGCGCGAGGGCTCGGTCAACCTGCAGGACGCCTACGCTCGCATCGAGAGGGGAGAGGCCTGGCTGGTCGGTGCCCGAATCGCGCCCTGGGCCGGCGGCAACCGCTACAACCACGAGCCCATGCGCGACCGCAAGCTGCTGCTCCATCGGACGCAGATAGATCAGTTGCTGGGGCGCACCAAGGCCAAGGGCCTGACGATGGTTCCGCTTTCGATGTACTTCAACGATCGGGGCAGGGCCAAGATAGAGCTCGGGCTCGCGCGCGGCAAGAAGAACTACGACCGTCGCCGCGATATCGCCGCCCGCCAGGCCAAGCGCGACATGGATCGCGAGATCTCGGACGCGATGCGCGGCCGCTAGCGCGGCACACCAGCCCCGCCTCGACTAGACAGAACGTGTGTTCGACTGCTAGAATCAAGGGTCCGTGGGGATGCGTGGTCTCGACAGGGCCCGAACCCCGGAGAACGCGAGTCGAGGTTGCCATCAGGCCTCGTTAATCAGGTGGCAAAACTAGAAGTAACTGGCAACAACCGCCAGCCTGCTCTCGCCCTCGCGGCCTAAGGCCGTAAGGTGAGCGTGGAAGCAGCCTCGTCCTCGCGGGCTGTGGAAGCGTCATACAGCGAGGATGCGCATCGGGTCAGCGTCACGTAGCCCGGTGCAAAGCCCGCAAGGGGACGTGACTGGATCCTGCGGCACGGTGCCGATGCTGGTCCGCAGGATCGACGACAAACCATCGGATACGCTCGTAGTGGTCTTCGGCAGACGGTTCTGGACGGGGAGTTCGACTCTCCCCCATCTCCACCAACTCGCAGACACAGCACGACCCCGTCGAAGTCGACGGGGTCGTCGGCTTGTCCGGGGCCGCGGAAGGGCGGCCCGCCTGGATCAGACCTTGAGCACGACCACCCGGCGCATCGGCTCTTCGCCGATCGACTGGGTCGCGACGCCGTCGACATCGCGGAGTGCCAGGTGTACCCAGCGACGCTCCAGGGCGGACATCGGCTCGAGCTGCAGCATCTGGCCGGTCTCGTTGACGCGTTCTGCGGCACGCGTGGCCACCTCCACGAGCTGGCGCTCGCGGCGGCCACGGTAATCCTCGACGTCGACGAGTACGCGGGTCCAGGTGCCCATCTTGCGAGAGAGCATGAGGTTCACCAGGTGCTGCAGCGCCGACAGGCGTTCGCCCTTGCGGCCGATGAGCGCACCCAGCGCCTCCTTCTCCTCCTCGTCGGCTCCGTAGACGGTGATCTTGGCAGTGGCTCCGGTGGTGACCTCGACCGATGCGTCGTAGCCCATCATCTCGACCAGCTGCTCGAGGATCTCCTTGCCGGCAGCCAGCGCCTCCGGCGAGATCTCGGCGTCCTCGGTGGGTTCGGCTTTGACAGTGGTGCCTGCGGCGACTGCGGCCTCGACCTCGGTGGCGGCGGCTTCACTCACCTTGGAGGCCTCGCGCGAGCGACTCCCACCACGACTTCGGCGCCGGTCGGCACCGTCGCCGCGCTCGCTCGACTTGCGGCGCGGCTTGGGCTCCGCTGGCGCTTCGTCGTCAAGTGGCGCCGGGGCCTCTGCCGGAGCTGCTGTCGGTGCCGGAACGGCCTTCTCCACGGGAGCGGCCTCCTGCACCGGAGCGGCCTGTGCGGGCTCCTTCCGGGGCGTGCCACCAGCCAGCGCCGTTCGTGGCGCCGCGATGATGCGTGCGGGCTCAGCGCCCATGCCCAAGACGCCTCGGCTGCCCTGGGTCAGGATCTCGAAGTCGAGGTCAGAGAGGCCTGAGACCCCGAACTCCTCGCGCGCGTTCTTGAGGGCCTCCTCGACGGTCTTGCCCGTGAACTCCTGGTATTCGCTCATCGACGTCTCCCTCGCCGGCGGCTGCGACGCCGTGCCGGTCTGATGGTGCCCGCTGCGCTCTCCTTGGTGGAGCGCTTGGTGGTCGTGGTGGACTTGTCGTCCTGGTCGGACGAGGCTGGCTTGGGCTCCGGCATGCTCACCGGGAAGCGCGGCTGGTGGTCCTTGGCGAATCCGGGGGTCCAGCCGAACAGCGGGAACAGGCCGCCGAAGCCGTTGATCAGGAACTGCTGCACGATGCTGAAGACGGTGGTGGTGATCCAGTAGATGAAGAGGCCCGCCGGCAGGATGGCGCCGTAGATCAGCGAGAACAGCGGCAGCAGCAGCATCATGCGGTTGGTCGTCGCGGCGGCGCTATCGCCGGGTGCGAGGTTGCGGTTCATCATCATTCGCGACTGGATCAACTGGAGCAGGGCCGACGTCGCAGCCAGCAGCGAGAGGCCGAGGCCGAAGCCGCTGAAGACCATGACGAAGATCTCGGGCTCGTTCGACGGCAAGCCGCCGGGGTAGCCGGGCAGTTGGAAGCCGGTCTCAGTCGATCTTGGGGATCCAGGCAAGCCAGGGGATGTCGGGGTTGATGCAGGGGGCGTAGGGATTGCCCGGGTCCTGGCATTGGACGTTGACCAACTGGATGCCGAATGGGTGGAGCATGGAGCTGATGTCCGGCGCCTTGAGGCCCTGCATGAAGACCTGGTACATGGGTAGCAGCAGGACGAGCTGCAGCACGGCGGGCAGGCAGCCGGAGGCCGGGTTCACACCGCGGTCGCGGTAGAGCTTCATCTGCTCTTCGGAGATCTTCTGCCGGTCGCCCTTGTACTTGGTCTGGATGGCCCGTAGCTCCGGCTGGAGCATCTGCATCCGCCGCTGCGAGACGATCTGCATGCGGAAGATGGGGATCATCAGCGTGCGGATGATGATGGTCAGCAGGATGATGGCGATGCCGATGTCGCCGGTGATGCTGTAGAGGAAGGCCAGGCCGATGAAGATGACCTGGAAGATCGGCGTGAAGACCCAGGCCAGCAGCGACAGCGGGTTGGCACCGTCGGGCTGCGCCGGACAGAGGTTGGGGTTGGGCGGGCCGGTCGCATCGGGGTTCGGTGTGACGTTCGGGTCGGGCGAGGGCGTCGGAGCGCAGGGGTCTCCGGTGGTGCGTGCACCGGGGGCCAGGGTCGGGACGGCGCCGGGCGCGAGGGTAGCGGCCGCGCTGGCCTCTGGCTCGGCGCTGGCCTCTGGCTCGGCGCTGGCGGCCGGTGAGGGCGAGGTTTCAGGTTCGACCGTGGCCTCGGCCGCCACGGACGGTTGCGGCGACGGGCTGGCCTCCTGGGCCACGACCGGGCCGACGATCATGCTGAAGGCGATGAACGCGATGGCCAGCGCTGCGAGCAGGTCAAGGAACGAGAGTCGGAACGGCGTCGCGAGGACGGAACGGATACGCATCACTTCACCGGGTCATAGCCGCCGGGACGCCATGGACCACAACTGGCGATGCGCTTGGCACCCATCCAGCTGCCTTTGAGCAGCCCGTACTTGGAGATGGCCTGCTCGGTGTAGACCGAGCAGGATGGTTCATATCGGCACGAACCGGCGAAGAGCGGAGAGAGTGTCTTGCGGTAGACGTGGATCAGGCCGATGCCGAGCCCCTTGGTGAACTGGCTGAACGACTTCACGGACGCGCCTTCACCGAGCTGCGTACTGCGCCGAGCAGGCGCTCGATTGCGCTGCGTAGCTCATCGAAGGAGGCATCGACGGCAGGGGCGCGGGCGACAACGAGGATGTCCCAGCCGTGGCCCGTCTGGTTAGGGGAGAGACGAAGGATCTCGCGGAGGCGCCGGCGCACACGATTCCTCTGGACGGCGCCTCCGAGGCGTCGCCCAGTCGAGATGCCGAAGCGGTCGTGGTCGCGGCCATTGGGTACGAAGCGGACGACGATGAGCCGGTCCGACCGCGAGTGTCCCTGCCCGCCGATGCGGGCGAAGTCCTCGCGGGACCGGATCGTCGGCACCGCCCCCCTTCGTTTCTGCCGGACGTCAGACGGTGAGCTTCTTGCGACCACGTGCCCGCCGAGCGGCGAGCACCTTGCGGCCGCCCTGGGACTTCATGCGCTTGCGGAAGCCGTGCTCCTTGGCGCGATGGCGCTTCTTGGGCTGGTACGTTTGCTTTGTCACGGGGTCAGGGCTCCTTCGGGCAGACGGTCGGGACCTTCTCTCTGGGACCGGCCTGCCGATGCGGATGTGATCGATGCGGAGCACGGTGCTGGTAGACCACTTGTGGCCGTCCCGGGCACCAAGGCGCATCCAGACCGCCGGAGTATACGCGACGACCCCCCGAAGACGGAGGAAACAGACGTGTCGAACACACAGGCGCAGACCCAGCCGCCCTTCCTCGATCCGGGCAGCGCCAGCATGGAGGACTTCGAGCGCCTCGATCTGCGGGTCGGGCGAATCGTCGAGGCCAGCCCGCTCGAGGGCGCACGCAAGCCCGCCTATCGGCTGCGACTCGACTTCGGAGCGGCGGGTGAACGGCAGTCGTCGGCACAGCTCACGAGGACCTACCCGAACCCCGCCCAGCTGATCGGGCGGCTGGTGGTGGCCGTGGTCAACTTCCCGCCGCGACGGGTGGCCGGCTTCCGCAGTGAGGTGCTGGTGCTCGGGGCGCTCGGGGCGGGCGGCGAGATCCCGCTCCTGGCCCCGGACGATGGGGCGGCGCCGGGACAGCGCGTCGGTTAGTCTGCCTCGCGCCGGTGCTGTGGGGTACGGTCCGGAGAGGTGCGGTCTGCAGAAGAGTTGCACGCGGCCACCCCGCCATTCGCATCGGCCACTCCGGCGGTCTGGCGAACGTCCGTTCGGTCCGAGCGTGGCCGCCCTCGTGTCTCCCTCGTGGCCCGACATCGCGGCCGCGGTCGGCACCGGCCTCGATACTCCCTGGGGGTATGCCGGTTCGACGTTGCGCGGTGCCGAAACGCGGTGCTAACGTATGCCGCCCCGGCGCCCTACGAAACGCCTGGGAGCCCAAGCTGGAGCCACCGTCGTGACGGCCCGAGGGGGGCCGGCCCGGTTCCTCAGATGGGCCGCCGATCGTGCCTCGCCCGGTTCCAGGGACATCGCCCGGACGGAGGCGCAAGAGCTGTGTGCAAGAACGGGTCACGTTGCCATCGATGGATGCGAAGCAGGTCTGGAGAGCCGCCCTCGGTGAGCTTCAGGTGTCGCTGTCCCCGGCCAATTACGAGACCTGGCTGAAGGACACCGTGCTCGTCGGGGTCGACGGAGACCGCTTTCGCGTCGCAGCACCCAACGGCTTCGCCAAGGATTGGCTTGAGAACCGATACCGCTCGCTTATCGCGCAGACACTGGCCCGCGTGGTCGGCTACAGCGTCAACGTCGAGTTCGAGGTGCGCGAGTTCGACCCCGACGAGGTGGTCGAGGCAGAGACGCCGCAGGAGTTCACCCGGCCGGCCGGACCCACGGTCCGGGTCGAGCCCGGTCGCGTCGGCGGCACCGAGGGCGGAGGTGTCAACCTCAACTCCCGCTACACCTTCCGCACTTTCATCGTAGGCTCGGCTAACCGCCTCGCGCACGCCGCCAGCCTCTCGGTCGCCGAACGGCCCGGCGAGGCCTACAACCCGCTCTTCCTCTACGGCGGCGTGGGGCTCGGCAAGACGCACCTGATGCACGCGGTCGGCAACGCGGTCGTGCAGCGCTTCCCGCGCAAGCGCGTGGTCTACGCGACCAGCGAGAAGTTCACCAACGACTTCATCACCTCCATCCAGCAGGGCCGCATCGACGACTTCCGGGCCCGCTACCGCAAGATCGACCTGCTGCTCATCGACGACATCCAGTTCATCGCCGACAAGGAGCGCACACAGGAGGAGTTCTTCCACACCTTCAATGCGATCCACGAGGACGGCAAGCAGATCGTCCTCTCGAGCGATCGGCCGCCCAAGCAGATCACCACGCTCGAGGAACGCCTGCGCAGCCGCTTCGAGTGGGGCCTCATCGCCGACCTGACCGCGCCCGACCTGGAGACGCGCATCGCCATCCTGCGCACCAAGTCCGAGGAACAGGGCGTGCGCGTGGACCCTGAAGCGCTCGAGTTCATCGCGCGCAAGGTCGTGTCGAACATCCGCGAGCTCGAAGGCGCGCTCAATCGCATCGTGGCCTATGCCTCCATGCAGGGCATGCCCATCAGCGTCGACTTGGCCCAGGCCGTGCTCAGCAACGTGCTTTACAGCCCGCGCAAGCGCGCGGTGACGCCCGAACGCATCGCCATGGCCGTGTCGGAGTATTACGACGTGGACCTGGAGGTCCTGCGTGGTCAGAAACGCGATCGCGCCATCGTGGTGCCCCGGCAGATCGCCATGTACCTCATGCGCGAGGAGACCGACGTGTCGCTGCTGCGTATCGGCGCCGAGCTGGGTGGCCGCGACCACTCGACCGTGCTGCACGCCTGCAAGAAGATCGACCAGGAGGCCGCGCGGAACGAGGACCTGCGACGGGAGCTGGCCGCGGTCCGGGAGTCCATCTACTCCGATTCCTAGCCACCGATGGCCGCCAGCGCCGGCTGGGTTTCGGCCAGCGAGATTCGCGCGGCTGGTGGGTGCGCATGTGCCCAGACCGACGCTCGCAGCCACGCCCGACATGGTGGATGGGGCTGTGGATTACCCGGGCGCTTGAGCGCTGGTGCGCGGGCTTCACGGTGGGTGCAGCGGTGGGCCAGCCGGGAGCGGTACGTGGGTATCGGACGGGCCGTCCACATCGGCAGGGCGACGGCACACCGCTCACCCACAGGCTGTCCGCCGTCTCGGACAGGGCCGGGTAAGCGTGAGTGCAGCACGGCGCGGTCGAACCATCATCACAATCCACAGCATGAAGATGATGATGAGATGAGAAGATTAGATAGACCCATGTACATCTAATAGGGAGCTCGTCCGCTCGTGAAGCTGTCCTTGATGCAGGAGAACCTGGCCCGGGGCCTGTCCCTCGTCAGTCGCGCTGTCAGCAGCCGGGCGACGCTGCCGGTTCTCGCCAATGTCCTGCTGAAGACCCAGGATGGTGGACTCCGTCTGACGGCCACCAATCTCGAGATCGGCATCTCCGTCTGGGTGCCAGGCAAGATCGATACGGACGGCACCACGACCGTGCCCGCTCGCCTGCTCACCGACGTGGTGGGTGGACTGCCGTCCGGTGAACGAGTCGACCTGGAGATGGAGCAGGACGACACACTGCTCATCCGGGCCGGTGCCTACAGGACTCACCTGCGCGGGATCGAGGCTGAGGAGTTCCCGGTCATCCCCGGCGCCGGCGACCGGCCGACCACCCAGGTCAGCCAGAAGTCCCTGCGCCGCGCGCTCAGCGAGGTGAGTTTCGCTGCGGCGGCCGACGAGACGCGCCCGATCCTCACCGGCGTGCTGACCCAGTTCAGCGGTGAGACCCTGACCCTGGCTGCGGCCGACAACTACCGCATCGCGGTCAAGACACTGGAGTTGATGCAGTCGGTCGAGGAGACCAGCGTGGTCGTCCCGGCCCGCTCGTACATCGAGCTGATGCGTGTGCTCGGCGACACCGACGAGCCAGTCGACATCATCCTCGCCCAGGCCAAGAGTCAGGTCATCTTCAAGGTCGATACCACCGAGTTGGTCAGCCGGCTCATCGACGGCCAGTTCCCCAACTACCAGTCGGTCCTGCCGACCTCACACAGCACCCGTGCACTCGTCGATCGCGACGAGTTGCTGAAGGCCGTGCGCCTGACCGCCCTCATCGCCTCCTCCTCAGCCAACGTGGTTCGCCTCGGTTTCGGCGAGGAGGAGAACCCAGGCTCCATCGCTGTCAACGCCAAGGCCGACATCGGTGATGCCGAAGGCCAGGTCGAGGCCCAGCTCGAGGGTGACCCCGTGACCATCGCGTTCAATGCGCGCTACCTCGTGGAGGCACTGCAGAACATGGAGGCCGAGCAGTTGGCGGTCGAGCTCAGCGGCCCGCTGGCACCCGGCGTGCTCAAGCCCGTGGACGACCCCGCCTACGTCCACGTCATCATGCCGGTGCGTACACCGTCCTGATCGACGCCGCGACCCAGCGCTCCACGGCCGACCCAGTCGGTCGTCTGACGCATCACGCCTGATGCCTGTCCGCACGCTCACGCTCGATGGCTTTCGCAGCTATCAGCACCTCGAGGTCACGTTTGGCGACGGCCCCCATGTCGTGGTCGGCCGCAACGCCGCCGGCAAGACCAACCTCGTCGAGGCCTTGGTCGTGCTCTCCGAGGGTCGTTCGCATCGCAGCTCGGCCGATCCCGAGATGGTGCGCTGGGGGGTCGACTTCGCCCGTGCCTCAGCACGGGTCGAGCTCGGCGCTCGGACCGAGGAGCTCGAGGTCGTCATCCACGCCCGGGGGGCAGGGTCCGGAGCTCGCAAGCGCATCCGCGTCAACGGCGTGAACCGGCGCGCAGCCGCTCTCCGACCCATCCTGCGCTCCGTGCTCTTCGCGCCCGAAGACATGTTGCTCATCGTGGGCTCGCCCTCTCTGCGCCGATACCTGCTCGACGCGCTCGTGGTCCAGCGCGAGCCGACCGCCGCCGCCGTCATGTCCACCTACCAGCGAACGCTCACCCAGCGCAACTCACTGCTCCGTCGTATCCGCGAGGAGGAAGCTGATCGAGCCGAGCTTCCGTACTGGGATAACGTCATCGTCGAGCACGGCGGCCGGATCCTCGACTGGCGTCACGAGACGCTCGCAGCCATGGCCGAACCGCTCTCCGCGGCGCATCGGGAGATCGCGCCCGAGGAGAGCGGGCTGAACCTGCGCTACGTCTCCAACGTCGAACCGTCTGCCAACGAGAGCCACGAAGCCGCCCTGCGCCGGCGCTTGCGGGAGACGGCCGACAAAGAGGTCTGGAACGGTGCCACGCTGGTGGGGCCGCACCGCGACGATCTGGCCTTCGAGACCGACGGCAGGCAGTTGACCGAATTCGCCTCGCGTGGGCAGCAGCGCACGGCCATCCTGGCGCTGAAGCTGGCCGAGCTGGACGTCCTCACTGCCCTCGACGGCCGCCCTCCGCTACTGCTCCTCGACGACGTGTTCAGCGAGCTCGATCCAGAACGCCGGGCCCATCTCGTCCGCCGCATCGGCAGTCTGCCCCAGGCCATCGTGACCACGACCACGCCGGACGACCTCGACCCTGCGCTGGTAGCGGCCTCGACGCTGTGGCAGGTGGAGCCCGGGACTGTCTCGCGGGCCGGCGAGGCAGCGAGGTGAACGCGCGCAAACGGCCCGTCCACCGCCTGGGCGACCTGCTTCCCGGCATCGCCAGCCAGCTGGGGCTCGACGAGGAGCTGAAGGCGGCCCGGGCCATGGCGTCCTGGTCGCGCCTGACCGAGGAGCTGGTGCCGGCCGCAGCCGGAGCGTCGCGCCTGCTGGAGGTCCGCCCGCCGGCGCTGCTGGTGACCGCTGACGATGCTCCCACGGCCCAGGAGCTCCGCCTGCACTCCGCGGAGCTGCTGGACGCCTTCGCCTCCGCCCCCGGGGGCCAGCGCCTGCTGGAGCTGCAGGTGATCGTGCGCCGGCCGCTGAGCGGGGATTCCGCCAAGCCGCGCTAGACTAGGCCGCCCATGGCTACCCGACTCGAGATCACGCATGGACTGATCGCCGAGCGGGACCGGCTTTCGACCTCGGCCGACACGCTGAGTGTCACTCGGCCGACGACCGGCTCGAAGACCCGCTCCAAGGGCGTGCTCTTCATCGTCGTCAGCTCGGGCGTTCCAGGACCTCGGGCCCGGGAGGCGACGGCACTCGTGGCCGACACCATCAGGCACGAGTACTACTACGACGAGTCGGCCGGTGTGCCGGTCTGCCTGGAGAAGGCCGTCAAGAGTGCCGACCGCCGCCTGCAGGGCAGCCGGGAGGGCGCGGGCCTCCCTCCAGGATCGCTCGGCGTAGCCGCTGCCGTCATCCGCAACAACGAGCTGTACCTCGCCACCCTCGGTCCGGCTGAGGCATACCTCGTGCGCTCGGCACGGCTGTTGATGCCCGATCGCAGCTCCCCCGGCGGACTGCCCAGCAGCGACGGGCGCGGCATCGACGTCTGGCGCGGCGAGCTGAGTGTCGGCGACGGGCTCCTGCTGGTCTCTCGGAACCTGACTGAGACCGTGGGCACCGAGGAGCTCAAGAGCGCCATCCTGACGCTCCATCCGCAGGCGGCCACCGAACACCTCCACCACCTGTTCGTGGCCGCCGGAGGCGCCGGCTCGGACGGCATCATCGCCGTCGAGGCCAAGGAGCAGACCTCGCGAGTGCAGGCCCGAGCGACGGCCTCGGTCGGTGATGCCTACGGCGATCTGCCCGGTGCGGTCCCCGAGCCGGTCGGCGGTACCGTCGGTTCGGCCATGATCGCCGTGCGTGATACAGCAGACGGCTTGCTCGACCGTTTCTGGAACGCCATGCCCAAGCGTCGTACGAACGCCCGCGAGGTGGCCGCGGTGCACTCCCGGGCGGAGACCCGGCGGCGGGCGGCCATGGGCTTGCTGGCGCTGGTCGCGGTCGTCTTCGTGGTGGGCATCGTGCTCGCGCTCACGCCGCGCGGAGCCGATGTCAGCGAGGTCGAGCAGGTGGCCAGCTCTGATTCGGCGCTGGGTGCCGCGATGGACGCGGCCAATCGAGCGGACAACCTGCTCTCCTCGGAGCCCGACACGTCGCTGGAGTACTACCGCGACGCGTGGGCCGAGATCGAGCGTGCACGCGCGACCGGCCTGTCCGCACCTGCCCTCGACGAGCTCGAGAGTCGCGTACAGACGGGCCTCGACAAGCTCTACGGCGCGCGCTACCCGAGCATCAAGCGAGTGGCCAAGGTGCCCAAGGATGCCGACCCGGCCTACCTCGTGGAGGGCCCGCGTGGGGGTGCCATCTTCATCGATCGCGCGACAGGGATCGTCCACCGCGCGAACCTCAGGAGCGGCAAGACGGCCGACATCGTGCACGAGGGCGACAAGCAGCGCGGGACGGACAAGACCATCGGCAAACCCGTCCAATTGGCCGCCGCCGGGCCTGACGTCATCATCGTCGACGACGATGCGCGACCGTGGCGCTGGCGACCGTCGAACTCGGCCGGCGCCGGCACCCTCGCCCGGCTCGTGCTGCAGGGTGGCGCGACGTTCGGCAAGGACCACGGCGATATCGAGGCCTACGATGGCGTCGGTGAGTACCGCCTCTACGTGGCCGAACCGTCGCTCAACCAGCTCATGCGCTATCAACAGACCTTCGATGGCAGCGCATTCTCGCCACCGGGACCCTATCTCGCCTCCCAGACCGCCGAGGTCGCCGACTTCGAGCAGCTCTACATCGACTTCGACGTCTACGCCCTGTTCGACAACGCCCTGCGGCGCCACGAGTACGGCAAGTACGACGGCGGATTCATCCTGGACACGCCGCCAGACGACGGCGACTTGCGGCCTGGACAGGACTATCGCCTCGTCCACGGATCCGGCAGCGCTTCCACGGCCGGGCGGGTGTATCTCTACGATGCCAAGCACGGGCGGGTCGTCGGCT
Organism: uncultured Chloroflexia bacterium; assembly: GCA_963712745.1. Taxonomy (GTDB): domain Bacteria; phylum Chloroflexota; class Limnocylindria; order Limnocylindrales; family CSP1-4; genus JAFMJV01. The sequence continues at coordinate 363,606 of CAVQJC010000006.1, forward strand.
TCGACAAGGCCGACGGCAGCTACGTCGGCCAGTGGTTCCCGCAGGGCGACGGCACCGAGATGGACGACATCCGCGGGATGTACGTCATCGACGGCGTCTACAAGTCCAACAAGGGTAAGCGCAAGGCCGACACGCTCGTGTGGGTCACTCCCAGCGGTGTCTACCAGGCCGCACTCCCGGTCCCCGGGTAGGTCGCCCGCGCAGCAGCCTCAGGCCACGCCGCTAGAATCGAACCATGCCTCAGGGAGCGCGCGAGATGGTGGTCGAGAGCGTGCGCGTGCACATGCTCTCATCGCAGCACGTCGTCATCCTGCGCGAGACGGACGGCGAGCGCTACCTGCCCATCTGGATCGGCAGCTGGGAAGCCCAGTCCATCGCCATGAAGTTGCAGGGCGTGGAGGCGGAGCGGCCACTGACCCATGACCTGCTGGCGTCGATCCTCGACGACCTCTCGGTCAGCGTCCGCCATATCCTCGTGTCAGACCTCGCCGACGAGACCTTCCGCGCCCGCATCATCCTCATCCAGGGTGGCAGCGACTACGAGATCGACGCCCGGCCGTCGGATGCCATCGCCCTCGCCGTGCGCGTGGCTGCGCCCATCTTCGCCACCGACGCGGTGCTCGACCGCGCCGGCGTCATCCCGGAGGCCGACGAGGAGGAGAAGCTCAGCGTCTTCCGCGAGTTCGTCAACTCGCTCGAGAGCGAGCCTGAGGGTCCGGGCGCTGGTCCGGGTGGGCAAGGCGGACGCTCGCCGGGGGCGACGCCGCCCGACGACCTGCCCGATGAGACCCCGCTGGATGACCGGCTGGGCCACGGTGACGAGCGCCCCGACGAGGATACCGGCGCCTTCGGCTAGCGGCGATTCGGGCGCCCGGGTCGCGGCCTCAGCCGAGGATCGGCTGACCGCGCTCGAGTGCCTCGGCCCGGTTCACCCACAAGCGCAGGCGCAGGGACCAGAAATCACGCACCGCTCGCAGCACGACGCGCGGGTCCGCTCCCGAGGCGCGGCCGGCGGTTCGGGGGTAGTGCGGGACGCCCTCCTCCGCGATGCGCCCGCCCCGCTGGCCGATCTTGATGAGCAGTTCGGCCGAGAGGAAGGCACCTCCGGACTCCACGCGCACGCCCTCGAGCGCATCTCGCCGGAATAGCTTGCAGGCACAGTCGGGGTCCCGCACCCGCAGCCTGAAGAACGTGGCCAGGGCCGCCCGATAGGCGCGCGCGTAGGCCAGGCGGACGGGCGGATCGGCCCGCTTGATACGGAAGCCGGCTACGACATCGGCGACCCTCCCGTCGGCTGCGGCCACGTCCAGCCGGGCGGTCAGCCGGGCCAGGTCCGCGACCTTGAACTGGCGATCGCCGTCGGTGAAACAGATGAGTGGATAGCGTGCGGCGGCCAGCCCAGAGCGGACGGCCGAGCCGTAGCCGAGGTTGAGCGGGTGGTGGACCGCGCGAACGATATCGGGGTGTTCCGCGGCCAGCCTGTCCGCGATGGCGCCGGTGCCGTCGGTACTGCCATCGTCGACGGCGATGATCTCGAAGCGCTCGGCGAGGTGGGGCAGCTCGGCCAGGGCTTCGTCGACCAGGTCTTCGATGTTCTCGGCCTCGTCGTGCGCGGGGAAGAAGTAGCTCAGCTCCGCGACGCGCGCCCGATCCGCGACGCGGGCGCGCCGGTCGTCGCTGTGTGGGGCGTTCGGTTCGGGCACAGCTCCAATCCTAAGGGTCACAGCCTCATCAGTCCCCGTCGCTCCTGTCACCGTCCGTCGCCGGCCCCACCACCCGATAGAGCTCGCCGGGAACCCCCGGTACAAGCTCCAGCTCGTAGAGTCGCTCCAGCGCCTCCCGGTCCTCCTTGATGCGGACGATGTACACCGGGCGCTCGCCGAGGAAGTGGTCGATGGCGCCACGGACGTCACCGTAGCCATCGTCGAGGATGTCCCGGTCATCGAGGATGACGAGGTCCTCGCGACGCCCTTCTACCCAGCGTCCGTACCACAACGGCGTGGAGAAGGACCACCACGAGATGACCGCAGCCTCCGGCTCCAGAGCCTCGAAGGCGGCTTCCAGGTAGTCACGGCCCCGGGTCTCCCCCGACGCGTCCATGGCCTCGTAGCGGTCAAGCGCCGGCAGCAGCACGGCCGCCATCAGGGCCAGCGACAGGCCGCCAGCCGCCAGGCCGGGCCATGGCCGTCGTGCATCAGGGATGACCGTGCGCAACGAGTCCCAGATGACTTCGCCCGAGAAGCCGACCCAGAGCGCTGCGACCAGCAGTGGCACCAGGTAGTAGCGCTCGATGACCGCGTTGCTGTAGCCCGCGGCGAAGAGCCAGGTAGCGCCGAACCAGAGCAGGCCCAGGAGCGTCAGGCGCGGATGCCGGCGGAGGCCCAGGATGGCTCCCGAGACGGCCAGGATCGACAGGACGCCAAGGTTGCGCACGAGCTCGTCCCAGGCGCCCGAGACGAGTTCCGCGAGCGGTGGCAGTCCGCCGAAGGAGCCGCGGAACTGTTGACCCAGGACGACGTACCAGAAGCGCTCCCACGTTTCCGGGTCGGCATAGTCGAGGCCGGGGTCCATGGCCGACCGCAATGGCAGGTAGAGATAGACGAGGGCCGTCGTGAGCGCCAGCGCGGCGACACACGCCAGCACCAGGCGCCACTGCCGCCAGAGGATGCGCGGCGCCACCAGCAGCACGAAGACGGCGATGCCTGGCGCCAGCAGCAGGGTCAGGGCGTGGTTGCCCAGGGCCAGGCCGAAAGCGATCGCACATGCCACCAGCCAGCGTCCGGCGCCTTTGCCGCCCGCCGCGACCCGCGCCTGCCAGCCACCAAGCAGCACCAGCATGAGCGCGGCCATGAAGACGTGGAGCGCGTGCGGGTCGGCGCGCAGGCCCCACTTCCAGGCCACCGGGGTGACCGCGAACGCGAGCCCTGCGGCCAGACCCAACTGCCAGCGGCGCGTGGCCATGACCACCCGCACCGCCAACAGGGCAGCGGCCCCGGCCATGAGGCAGGCCGAAAGCAGGTCGGCCCGATAGGCCTCGTTGCCGAAGGGCGCGAAGACGACCGAGCCGAGCCAGGCCAGCAGCGTATAGGTCGGGTAGCCGGTGGGGTGGGCGATGCCCAGCACCGGGCCGACCGCCTGGAACTCGGCGGTATCCCACAGGCCCACGTCGGGCAGGAGCGTGCGGAGGTAGAGGCCCAGGGCCAGCAGGAATACCGGGATGGCCCCCAGCGCGTACTCACGACGGGCCGGGCGGGTCAGGTTCACCACCCCAGCGTCACGCCCCAGTAGACGCCCCAGGCGTTGACCGCGACTGAGGCCCCCACCAGCGCGAGCGCGAGCCAGCCTGTGCCTAGGCGGGCGATGCCCAGGGTCGCCAGGATCACCGCGAACGGCGCGAAGTCGTTGCTGAAGCGGTAGCCGAACTGCACCCAGCCCTGGCTGAAGTGCATGAGGTCGGCAAGGGCGATGGCGATGACGGCCAGTGCAGCGCCGGCTACCAGGCGGCGGCGCCAGCAGCGCAGCAGCACCGGGATCATCAGCAAGTAGGCCGGGCTCACCAGCAGGATGCTCATACCCATGGGGCTGGGCCGCAGCAGAGGGCACTCACGGTCGGTGAGCGAGTCGAGCCCGAGGTTCCGCGTGGCACAGGCTGGGTCGTCGAGCAACGGCATCTCGGGCAGCGAGCCCAGCATGATGCCGAGGCTCTGGGGAATGTAGCGCGGGTCTTCGGCCGCCCACTCAGGATGGACCAATCCCGGCTGAGGCCGGTACTCGACCTCGTAGAGATAGTCGTAGGCCGGGTGGAAGACCTCGCCGGTAGTGACGAGGTTGTAGCCGGTGAGCAGCAGAACCGGGATGAGGGCGCCGGCGCCGGCGGCCAGTGTGCGCCGTGGCCATGAGCCTCCCCCACCGACGAGGGCGAAGAAGGGCGCGCCGAAGATGGTGGTCAGCCGCGCTGTGGCTGCCGCCCCGAGGGCCAGTCCAGCCGCGAACTGGCGGCCCAGGGTCCGTCGTCCGGCACCGGCCCGCTGGGGGAGCACGCTCGCCTCGGCGCGCGTGGCCACGGCGATGGCGATGAAGAGGAAGGTCGAGGCCACGACGTGGGCCAGGAACCAGGTCGTGCCCAGCATGGCCGCGTACCAGGCCACCGTGCCGAAGCCGTAGAAGACGGTGCCTGCCAGGGCCGCCGAGCGACGTGGCGTCACGCCCAGCAGCATGACCCAGCAGAGCACGACGTTGACCGCCCCCAGGGCCGCTGCCACGCCAGAGCCGTTGGTGCCCAGGCCCCACACCGCCACGAACGGCAGCAGCACGATCGCTGGCAGCGGCGGGAAGGGGATCTGAGCGCGGTCCGGCCCCACCGGCAGCACGTCCTGGAAGTAGCCATTCTGGTACGGCCCCTCCGTCACCGGATAGGCGATCTCGGCGCGGCCATGGAGGAAGGCGTCCGCCTGCCATACGAAATGGTCGTAGAGATCGCCGCGAGCCGGGTTGGAGCCGACATAGACGATGAGCGCCACGACGAAGAGGGCGATCGAGACCCAGGCGGGGTCGATACGGGCCAGCCGAGCCTCGAGCCAGGCGCCGGGCCCCGACTCGGGTCGGGGCGCGTCTGGGGAGGACAGGGGGCCCGTTGATATACTCGCGCTCACCTCATCGCTTTCCCAGGAGGCAGGACGTCGTCGGTGACCTCGACCCTGGTGCAAGGGGTCGGCCGTAGCCACGGAGAGCCGGTCCGCCCCCTTTCCGTGCTCGCCCTGAGCCCCGCCATCATCGTCCTGCTGCTCGGCGGTCTGGCACTGCGGCTAACTATCGCATACGTGCTCTTCCCGGCCTCGGGCTTCGAGTCGGACCTGGCCTCCTATGCGTCGTGGGCCGGCTCGATGGCCGAGTTCGGCCCCGGCGGCTTCTACCAGAACGCCGGTTTCTCCGACTACCCGCCGGCCTATCTCTACGTGCTCTGGGGCCTGGGCCTGCTGGCCGGGTCTGCCGGCGATGCCGCCGAGCTGGTCAAGCTGCCGCCCATCCTGCTCGACATCGCGGTCGGGTACTTCATCTTCAGGTTGGTGCGCGGTTGGACCTGGCCCGGGCCTCGCAGCGAGGCGCTGGCGCTGGTCGCCGCCGCCCTCTACCTGTTCAACCCGGTGTCCTTCTACGACTCGGCCCTCTGGGGCCAGACCGACGCGGCCGGGGCCCTGGTGCTGTTGCTGGGCCTGGCCGCGCTCATCCGCGGCAACAGCGAGGGTGCCGCGGCCATGGCCGCGACCGCAGCCCTGGTCAAGCCGCAGTTCGGGGTGGTGCTTATCCCCCTCGTGGCCGCCGTCCTCGTCAAGCGGCACCTGCTGCAGGCCGGCTCGGGGCCACGCAAGCGGCCATGGGTGCCCGGGACGCTCGGCCGCTGGCTGGCGCGCGAACAGGGCCCACTGCGACTGCTGACGGCCGTGGGGGTCGCCTGGCTGGCCTACCTCGTGATCGCGCTGCCCTTCGGCCTGGGCCCAGACGAATACCTCGAGCGCATGTTCGGCACCGCCGGTGGCTACGGCTATCTCAGCGTCAACGCCTTCAACCTGTGGGCGCTCGTCGGTGTCGATGGGCAGCCCTCGCTGGCCGATGCGCTGCGCTGGAACGAGGACACGCTGGAGCTTCTGGGCCCGCTGCCGGGCCTCGCCATCGGTGCGACCCTGCTGGTCGCGGGCTTCCTCTGGGGCGTCGTTCGCGGCGCGGTGCGCGACGATCGCTGGACGCTCATCGTGGCCATCACGTTCCTGGCCATCGCCTTCTTCATCCTGCCCACGCGGGTCCACGAGCGCTACATCTTCCCGGCCGTCGCGCTGATGCCGCTGCTGGCAGTGGTGCAGCGTCGCTGGGCGCTGGCGCTGCTGCTCTTGAGCGTGGGCGCCTTCATCAACCTGCACGCCATCCTGACGCTGCCGCTCTACGGCAGTAGCAACGTCGAGACGCTGCCGCTGGGGGAGTGGTTCAGGAGCCAGCCGCTGGTGGTGCTCTCGGCGCTGCTGCAGACGAGCGTGGGCCTGTGGGCGGCCTGGCAGCTGCGTCCCTCGCTACGCACCAGCCCAGACCGATTCGATTACGCCTCGGCCCCCGCGGGGGAGGGGGTGCCAGCGCTCGCGCCACCCTCGAGCTACCCGGCGCTGCCGCCCTCGCCGGAGCTCTGGGTCCGCGGGCCTGGTGTCGTGGACCAGGTCGTGTCCCGTCTCTCGTGGGGCTCGCTGCGGCGCGACCGTAGCGCGACCCTGGCGTGGGAGCGGGGCGGGCGCCTCGACCGGCGCGACCTGCTCATCGTGGCCGTGCTGGCCGTGCTCGTGCTCGGCATCCGCGGCTTCCGTCTGGACCAGCCGGTGCGCATGTACTTCGACGAGGTCTACCACGCTCGCACGGCCACCGAGTTCCTGCAGCAGTGGCAGTACGGCGAGCCTCACGACATCTACGAGTTCACCCACCCGCACCTGGCCAAGTACGCCATGGCCTGGGGTATCCGCCTCGCCGGCGGTAATCACATCACGGGCTCCGCCGAGCTGGGGGTGCCAGTAGCCGACACCGCTCTCGAGCGACGCTGGGCGCGATCGGCCGAGGACGAGCGGCGCCGGGGCGACCGGCTGTGGGTCGGGACCGGCAGCGCCCTGCGCGCCTACGACCTGGAGACCGACAGGTTGGTGGCCGAGGTCCCCTTGGCCGCGGCCGCCGTGGCGGTGGACGACGCTGGTCATCGTCTCTTCGTGGCCGATTCCGTGGGCCGCCTCTACCGGCTGGACACGACCGTGCTCGACGGCGCGCCGGGAGGCCAGGCCCTCCTCGAGACCATACCGCAGCCCCTGTCCCCGGGCCCCGGTGCCCCGGTCGAGCGACTGCTCGCTACCGATACATCCCTTGTGGCGGCCACCCGTGGCGCGCTCAGATCCTTCGACCCCGAGACTGGCGAGCTCGTCTCCGAACGACTGATGGTGGGGGTCACCGACCTGCTCGAGCTGCCGTGGGCCGAGCGCCTGGTCGTCGATACCCGCGCGTTGCCCGACCGCGAGGTCGCGGCCGATCTCCTGGCCGAAGCCCTCGCCACGGACCGTGAGCCGCTGGCCGAACGCCTGGCGGCCGAGGGTTCGGTGGTCATCGCTGCCTGGCTCGACGAGAGCGCGGCCGATGCTGTGCTGGCGCTGATCGAGGCCGGTGACCTGCCCGGGGCAGAGCTGGCGTCGGCGCCGCTGTTGGCCGTGGCCGATCACTCCGGCGTGAGTGTGCTCGACGCCTGGACGCTCGACCCGGTCGATGACATCGCCAGCGCGTCCGCCGTCAGCGCGCTGATGCTGGCCGAGCCGGCGAGCGACGAACCCACGCTCTACGCCGCCGCCGGGCCCGAGCTCCTGACGGTGCCGCTGCTGGAGGATGGACCCGGCATCCCTGAGACGATGTGGATGCCTGGCCAGACGCGCGGCCTCGCCTGGAACGAGTCGGCTGGCCTGGCTCATGTGCTGGGCGACGCGCCCGAGGGTGGGCCCACGGTCTACGTGGTCGAGCCCCGGGGCCGATCGGTCTTCATCGACGTGCCGCTGCCCTACGAACCGCTGCGGCTGCTGGCCGACACGCAGGCGGACCGACCCGACGCCGACCGCACGCAGCTGCTGGCGGTCGCGGCGGACGGCTCGGTGACAACGATCGGCATCGGCGGCAACGCCTTCGGCTGGCGCCTGCCGGGCGTGCTGCTGGGCGTGCTGGGAGCAGCCCTCCTCTATCTCCTCGCCCGCGTGCTCTTCGCACGGCGAAGTATCGCCCTCATCGTGGCCGTCCTTGTCGTTGCCGAGGGCATGCTCTTCGCCAACTCGCGGATCGCCATGAACGACGTCTACGTGACCACGTTCATCCTACTCGCGGCACTCGTCTTCGCGCCCCTCTACCTCGCTCCGAGGCGGGCCCTCATCGCCCTCGCCATCGTCATCGGGGCGGGCCTGGCGCTGGGGCTTGCCCTGGCCTCGAAATGGGTCGCGCTCTACGCCATCGGCGGCCTCGGCCTGCTGGTGCTCTTGCGCTCGGCGCTCGGCCGCTCCATGGCCCTGCTGGCTCTCATGGGCATGACGGCCGTCCTCGGCGCCATGGCCGTTCGCCCAGCCGATATGCCCGAACCCTCGCGCAACTGGAGCTTCGTGCTATTGATGCTGCTGCTCACAGGGTTACTGGCGGCGGCGATGGTGCGTCGACCGCTGCCCTTCACCAGGGTGGAGGTCCTGCTGGCGGTGACGGCGCCGATCCTGGCCGGACTGGCGCTGGTCCTGCTGGGGCAGCCGCTCTACGGGGGGCTGACCGTGGGGGCAGGGGCGCTCGTGGCTCTCATCGCACTCGTGGTGACCTGGGCGGGGCGTGGCCCCTTCTCCCCCGCCGCCCGACTGCCGGCTCGGGACACCAGCGTCTGGCTGCGCCCGGGGCCGGTCCAGTTCGTGCCCTGGCTGCTCACGCTGGGCGCCCTCCTGGTCCTGCCCATCGGGACGTATGTCATCAGCTACGCACCGTGGGTCGAGCTGGGCAACGCCTGGGGCCTGCCGCTGCTAGGAGACCTGCCCTTCCTGCCCGAGTCGGTCGAGGACGGCCGTGATCTGGCCGACCTGACCGCATCGATGTACCAGTACCACGACAACCTCCGCGCCGAGCACGCCGCTTCGTCCCCGTGGTGGGCCTGGCCACTCGACCTCAAGCCGGTGTGGTTCTTCCAGGAGCGCTACGCCGACGGCACGACCGGGCTCATCTACGACGCCGGCAACCTCGTCGTCTTCTGGCTGGGCATCGCGGGCCTGGCCTTCAGTGCGGTCATGGCCTGGCGCCGGCGTAGCCTGGCCCTGACGCTGGTGGTGGTCATGTGGGCGGCACTCTGGCTGCCCTGGGCGCGTATCGACCGGGCCGCGTTCCAGTACCACGTCTACGCCAGCCTGCCCTTCATGCTGCTGGCCCTCTCGTACTTCCTTGCCGAGCTGTGGCACGGACCGGGCGCACGCACCTGGTTCCTGGCCCGGGTTGCCGGCGCCCTGGCCATCATCGGCGTGCCGTTGCTGTGGCTGCTGCGCACGCCGCTGTGCATCCTCTCCGGTACGGCCGTGGCACGTCCGGAGGGCGTGGCGTGTGCCGCGGAGGTCACCCGCACCGCGCAATTGAGCGAGGGCGGCGTGGCGGCGATCTTCGTCCTGGGGGTGGGCGCTGCCGTGGCCGGCTATCTTGCCTGGCGAGCCTCGCGGGCCCAGGCTCTCCGGCCGCGCGAGGACGGCCGCGGCGGGCCCTGGCTGGCGGCCATCGTGACCGTCGCCCTGCTCACGCTCGGCGGCGTCTTCGCGGCGCTGCTCCTGCTCGACACCTCGTCGACCACGGGCATCACCATGACCTCCGACGTGCTGGCGCTGATGGGCCTGGTGGTGCTGGGGATCCCGGCCTGGCTGACGCTGCGCGCGCGCGATCCGCGACGCTTCGTGCTGGGTGTCCTGGGCGCAGCCGTGCTCTGGCTGCTGGTGTGGTATCCGAACATCAGCGGCCTGCCGCTACCGTCGGAGATCGCACATCTCTACCAGGGCCTGCTGCCGACCTGGAACTGGGACTTCCAGTTCGCGGTCAACACCGACCCTGCTGCCGAGGACGGCATCGCTGACGCGGCCACCCTCGTCATCGGCGCCATCAGCGTCGTCTTCGTCGTGGCCGTGGCTGTGGCCGCCCGTGCCTGGGGCCGGCCCTCGCCGCCGCCCTCGGGGTAGGCGCTAGCGGTCGTCGTCGATCCCGGGCTGCAGGGCTGCTGCCGCGGCCACCTGCCGGTTTCGCCCTCCGACCTCGTCAGGCTGCCCGATCGCGCGATCGGCGTGGCCTTCGGATCCTGCTCTGCCTGGGTCCACAGGCCTGGTGCGCGCTGGGGCGTCTCGGGAACGTCCGCGCTGAAGCCGGAGGGGAGCGCGTCCTTGGCGGCCAGTCGCCGGATGACGAAGCCGTAGTAGTCCTCCACCTTGGCCGTGATGTTCTCCCAGCTGAACTGGACCGCGCGCTCACGGCCGCTATCGCCCATGCGCCGTCGCAGCAGCGGATCGCGCAGCAAGGTGCCCAGGGCTGCAGCCAGAGCCTCCACGTCGCGTGGCGGCACCAGCACGGCCTGCTCGTTGCGGCGGACCACTCCCTTGTAGCCGTGGATGTCGCTGCACACGATGGGCTTGCCGGAGGCCATCGCCTCGAGCAGCACGATACCGAACGACTCCTGGCCCGTGGCCGGCCCGGCGTAGATGTCGGCCGTCGCGAATGCACGCGCCTTGTCGTGGTCAGAGAGACGGCCCAGCATCTCCACGCCACCGAGGCGGCGCGACTGGACGTAGCGACGCGCCTCGCCGGCCTGAGGTCCGCTGCCCACCACCAGCAGGCGGCAGCCCAGTCCCTCCAGGCGCAGCTGGTAGTAGGCCCGCAGCAGGTACATCAGCCCCTTGCGGCTCTCGAAGCGACCCACGAAGAGGATGTTGGGCACACCGTCATTCCAGCGAGCGAACGGCGGCACGTCGTCGAACTGCGAAAGGTCCACGCCGTTGGGGATGACCTTGTACTCCCCGGGGAAGTAGCGCTTGATGAAGTGCTGCGCGGCTGCGCTGACCGCGATGCGGCCGTGCAGCCGACGGGCGGGTGTGCGCATGAAGCGCTTGCCGAACTCGTAGGAGGGGCTGAAACCCGAGTACGCATGGAAGGTGGCGATGTTGACGGCCCTGGAGTAGCGCAGGAGGACCAGGGAGAGGAAGGGCACGAACGGTTCGTGGAAGTGGATGACGTCGAAGCGCTCGCGGTCGAGCATGGCCTGCACGAGCTGGGGGTAGCGGTGCGAGACCGTGAGCGTGCCTACCGAGCCGTTGGTGGGCACGCTCCAGCCGTAGCCGAGCCGGATGATGTCGCCCTCGCTCGAGCGCTGCGGACCGTGGGTCGCGCTGATGATGCGCACGTCGTGTCCGCGCTTGACCAGGTTCTCGTAGAGGTAGCCCACGTGAGCGTTCACGCCCCCGGGCAGCGGGAAGATGTATGGCGTGACCAGGCCGATCTTCACGGAGCCTCCTCCGCTCGTGGCAGCCCGGCAGCATCGCGGTCGAAGTGCACCGGGCGCTCGCGTCCGCCCGGATAGCCCAGGTCCCGCCCGGTACCGTCGCGGCGGACCTTGCCGCCGACCTCGTCCGCGATGGCGTCGAGGTTCTTGCGTGTCTGCTGTGCGAACATGCGCAGCTGCCCCTTCCAGGTGTAGGCCTTGCCCTCCCAGCGTGTGTCGCGCTCGGCCAGCGCCCGGCGCAGGCTGGCCTCGACATCCCCGTGTCGCTCGAGGATGGTCACCGTCGAGCCCACGTTGGCCATCTTGTGCGCATCGGAGCCGCCGGTGGCGGCGATGCCCAGCTCCTCAGCCAGTGCGGGCGCCTTGTGGCTCCAGCGCATGCGCGCGGTGGTGGGATTGAAGCCCTCCAGGCCGTCGGGGTGAAAGATGGGGTCGGCCTCGTCCATGAGCCTGCGGATGGAGCGTTCGCTCGCGCACAGGGGATAGGGCGGCAGCGGGTGGGCGATGATGGCCAGCCCGCCCTGATCGTGGATGCGCGCGATGGAGTCCTTGAGCGAGTGCCAGGGTCCGATCCGCCTGCTCAAGTACAGCCCCAGCAGGTGCCCGCCACGCGTGGAGATCTCCTCGCCCACGATGACTTCGATGGGCCAGCCGTGGTATTCGGCCATGGCCTTGCCTGCGAGGGCCGCGTCCATGCGCTCGTGGTCGGCGATGGCCACGGCGTCGAGCTTCGCGTCGACGGCGGCCCTGATCATGTCCGCCACCCCGTGGATGCCGTCGGAGGCGAGCGTGTGGACATGCGGGTCGATGCGCAGCTTCGGAGTCGCCGCCGGCCGCGTTGTCGCCTGTTCCTCGCTCACCCCTCGTCGTCCTCCCAGATGCGGAAGAACAGTGTGGTCCATTGTTCGGGCGCGCGCGCGATGATGCGCTCCATGGCCCGAGCTTCCTGCTCCAGGATGGCGCGCGTGGCTGCCCGGCCCTGGGCGCCCTCCGGTGGCCGCAGCGGAACCGTATGGCCGAGCCACTCGCCCGGCCCGGTCCGCTCGATGGCCTCCAGATACAACGGAGCCCCAGTCTGGACCGAGAGCATGGCCGGCCCGATGGGCAGCCGCACCGGCCCGCCGAACAGCTCCACGGCTCGCCCGCGGCCGACGATGTTGCGGTCGGCAACGATGCCCACCGCTTCACCGCGCCCGAGTGCACCGGTCAGTGCGTCGGCAGCATCCTCGACGGGCACGATGGTGACTCCCAACTCGAAGCGCACGCGATCGAAATAGGCCCTCGCCAACGGCGAGTCCACGAACTCCATCGGTCCGGTCAGGGGCAAGGGGCCGACCCGCGAGCCGTACAGGGCCGAGAGGTCGACCGAGCCGAAGTGCATGGCCATGTGGATGGGCCCCGGCTTCCCCGGCTCAGGCAGGCTCATGGCCATGGCCGTGGCCGTGGGATCGGCCGGCACGAAGCGGGCCTTCAGCTGTGTGCCGCTGTAGCGCGGGCCCAGAGCTGCCTCGGCGTAGCCCACGACCCAGTGCCCGAAGGTAGCCCGCACCAGCCGGTCGAGTGCCCGGCGATCCCGGGCGGCCCGAGCCACCCGCGGTGTGGCCATGCCGTTCTCGACCAGCCAGGTGCACACCCGCCGCAGGTTGTCGCGCACGAGCTCGCGCCGCTCGGGCAGGAGCAGGTAGAGGCCCGCCCCGAGGGCGAACGCGGCGCGGTAGAGTGGCTTGTCGGGCAGCCTGCGCGCGAGCCAGAGGGTACCGATGAGCAGCCTGAACACGACGCGCCCGAAGCGATCGAGAGCCGGCCCCGGCGGCGGCGCAGATCTGCTGATGGCCTCGGAAGGCGAGTCGGCCGCCGTGTGCGCACCGGTCGGCTGCTCAGTCATGGGCCCCGACCCTGGCCGCTCGAAGGGCCAGGTCCTCGGCCTCGCCATCGTGGGCCGGCCACATCGGCTTGAAGGTGTACCACTGTTCGGGGGCTGCGGCGATCATGTGTTCGAGGGCGTCGGCCACCGCCTGGGTGGCGCGAGCGATCTCGGCCTCCGACGTTCCGGCCACCTCGATGGGTTCGTACATGATGGGGACGTAGGAGCCATCGGGTTGGCGTCGGGCCAGGACCGGCACGACCACGGCGTTGGTGCGAGCGGCCAGCGTGGCCGGGCCGGCTGGGAGCGTGGTCCAGTCGCCGAACAGGCGGACCGGCACGTCGTCGGGCCGGTAGCCCCAGTCCACGACCATGCCCAGGATGGCCGGCTTGCGCATGACCCGGAAGATATCGCGCAGCCGGCGCCAGGGGATGATGGTCACGCCCCACCGCGCCCGCGAGCGGTTGAGCAGCTCGAAGAGCTCCGGATAGGCCGAGTCGTCGGCCAGGCCGTAGGTGGGGATGCCTTGCTGGGCATAGGCCCCGGCGAAGACCTCGATGCTGCCGATGTGGCCGGAGACGGCGACGATGCCGCGACCCTCTGCTTCGCAGCGGTGCCACAGGTCCATGAACCGCTGGTGTAGTTCGCCCTCCTTGGACACGAGCCGGGCGGGCTCGTCGGCGGGCAGGTTCGGCAGCCGCATCAGCTCGATGGTGAAGCGCGCATAGGTGCTGTAGATGCCGCGTGCCAGGCCTGCCACGTCCCGGTGGTCGTGTGGCAGGCCCAGCACGTGGGCGGCATTGCTCTTGATGATGTGTCGCTTCGACGGCCACAGGTAGTAGCCGGCGCGGAAGCCGATTCCTGCGAGCGGCTCGCTGATGCGCAGCGGCACCCGCACCAGCAGGGCGCTGACGGCGCGGAAGACCAGGACCACGAAACGCTCCCAGGCCCGCGACACGGCTCCGCAGAGCAGCCCCCGGTCCGAGCGGCGGTGTGGTGCGTAGTCGACGCCGGACACGTCCCTCCTGTCAGGCGATCGTGACCGCCTCCTGCTCATTCGAGGCTGCCGCCAGGACCGCCTCAGCCTCCTCGACCGCGTCCGACTCGGCGCCGTTCAGGGTCGCTTCGTCCTCGCCCCGGATGAAGGCCTCGAGACGCTCGCGGGCGACGTCGTCGTGGATCTGCTGGGGCGGGCTCTTCATGAAGTATGCCGAGGCAGCCACGAGCGTGCCCGCGAGGCCGCGGTCGAGGCCGATCTTGGCGCAGCGGATGGCGTCGGTGATGACGCCGGCACTGTTGGGGCTGTCCCAGACCTCGAGCTTGAGCTCGGCCAGCAGCGGCACGTCGCCGTAGGTCGTGCCCTCGATGCGGATGTGGCAGAACTTGCGGTCCTCGAGCCAGGGCACGTGGTCCGAGGGGCCGACGTGGACGGCACCCTCCTCGAGCTCGTAGTCCAGCATCGAGGTGACGGCGTTGGTCTTGCTGATCTTCTTGGACTCCAGGCGATCGCGCTCGAGCATGTTCTGAAAGTCGGTGTTGCCGCCGAAGTTCAACTGGTAGGTCCTGTCGACCTTCACTCCGCGGTCGTCGAAGAGGCGAGTCAGCACGCGGTGGCTGATGGTGGCGCCGACCTGGCTCTTGATGTCGTCGCCGATGACGGGCAGCCCGGCAGCGGCGAACCTGGCCTGCCACTCGGGCTCCCGGCCGATGAAGACGGGGATGGCGTTGACGAAGGCGCAGCCGGCCTCGATGGCTCGCTCGGCGTACCAGCGAGTAGCGTCCTCACTGCCCACCGGCAGGTAGGAGACGACCACCTCGACCTGGGCCGCCTTGAGTGCCGCGACCACGTCGACCGGCGCCTCCGGCGACTCGGGAACGACGGCTGCCACGTAGCGGCCGATGCCGTCCATGGTCGGGCCGCGCTGGACGGTGACACCCACCCGGGGTACATCGCAGAAGCGGATGGTGTTGTTGGGCTTGGCATAGATGGCCTCGCCCAGGTCCAGCCCGACCTTGCTGGCGTTAACGTCGAAGGCCGCCACGAACTCGATGTCACGGACGTGATAGCCGCCAAGGTTGACGTGCATCAGGCCGGGGACGAAGGTGTCCTCAGGGGCGTCCTGGTAGTAGTAGCGGCCCTGGACGAGGCTGCTGGCGCAATTCCCGACGCCGATGATGCCGACGCGAACCTTGTTGCTCATTGGTGGTGTCTCCTGCCTTGTCTCGTGTCAGTCGTTCTGGGGGTTGGGGGGTTGGGCGGTGACGAAGCGGACGCGCTGGATGACCGTGACGGTCGCCAGCACGGCGATCAGACCGAGGCCTATCGCGAGGATGAGGCTGCCGGTGTCGAACAGGTCGGGAGTGACTCCGAAGATGCCTGCGCCCACGACGGCGATGCCGAGGATGACCGTGCGGACCTCGCGCGGAGCGAAGCCGATGGCGGCCATGCCGGTGCCGCTCGAGAAGCCGAGCGATTCGCTCTTGGCGCGGGTGTAGCTGACCATGAAGGCCGAGACCAGCGCTGCGGCCGCCAGCCAGGCTCCCAGATCGAAACCGGCTCGCGTGGCACCGATGACGATGCCCAGGTACACGATGCCTTCGCCCCAGCGGTCGAAGGTGCTGTCCATGAAGGCACCGAGCTTGCTCACCTGCCCGGTAGCGCGCGCGACCGCCCCGTCGAACATGTCGAAGCCCGCACCGGCCGTGGCCACGATGCCGGCGAGCAACCACCATTCGAGAGCGGCCAGCACACCGCCGAGCGAGGCGATGCCGAAGCCGATGAGGGTGAGCATGTTGGGCGTGAGCCCTGCTCGAGACATGGCCAGAGCGATGGGTTCGACCCTGGCCCGGATGCCGGAGCGCTGCTCCGGCGAGATGAACGATCCCTTGCCCATGACTACCTCTCCAATCCCAAGAGTGCGATCTCCTGCTCGTGGAACCGCAGCAGGGCCTCGCGACCCAGGCTGCAGATGGTTTCGCGACCCTGCCGCCGGGTCTGCACGAGACCGGCCGCACGCAGGCGGCGCAGGTGCCACGACACGAGCGGCTGGCTCAGGTCGACGTGGCGCATGAGGTCGCTGACAGTGCCATCCCCCTGGGCCAGCCGCTGGAGGATGCGCAGCCGGGTGGGGTCGGCGAGGGCCTTGTGCACCAGCGCCACACCTTTGAGGTCCTGCGGCGGACCGGTGATGGTGGCGATGGTGGAACGGATGCGTGCCGGACTTGGCAAGCGGTCCTCCTCCGAACTCGACTTGTCACAACAACAAGTCTTTATATAAGCGGTTGTTGATGCTAGACGGCCGGGGACGCCCATGTCAAGCCCCCGTGGCGCGGCCGTGGTGAATGGCCCATCATTCGGCCATGCCGTCGATCGCCCGGCCCCTGCCCCTGACCATCGTGACGCTCGGCATATCGTCACTCGCTCTGCTCATCAGCCTCGTAGTCGGTGCGGACCCCCTCAGCCTCGTCGTCGGCGCGGCGACCGTGGCCGTTGCCTTTGCCCTGGTGGTCGTGATCTGGTTCGTGCCCGCCCAGCGGGCTGCTCGTCGCCGCCGACGTCGAGACCTCCGCGAGGCCAGGCGCGCGCGCCGTCGTGAGCGCCAGGCGGCTGTCCGTCGCGCTGCCAAGCAGGAGCGCGTCACCCGGCGCCTGGTGGGGCGCAGTGAGCGCCACCTCCTCGTGCAGCTGGAGTCTCGCGACTGGCTGTCCCGCGAGCTCGGTCTGCCCAGACCGCTGCCACCCACGCGCGCCTATGCCGCCAGCCCGGACCTTCTCGCCGAGCTGGTCGGGGCCATCGACCGCTTCGCGCCCGACACTGTCGTGGAACTCGGCGCCGGGCTATCCACCGTGGTCCTGGCCCGCCGGCTGCAGCAATCCGGCCGCGGCCATCTGGTCACGCTCGAGCACTTGCCTGAGTACGCGGCGCGGTCCAGGGAGGAGCTCGAGGCGTACGGGGTGAGCGGCAGTGTGAGCGTCCTCGACGCACCGCTGGTGGATACACCCGTAGGTCCCGAGACCTGGCCCTGGTACGAGCTCGGGCCAGGTGTCCCCGAGCGCATCGACATGCTCGTCGTCGACGGCCCGCCGGGCAGGATACGGCCGCAGGCCCGCTATCCCGCCATGCCCGTGCTGCGGGACCGGCTCAGCCCCGGCGCGCGCGTGTTCGTGGACGACGGGGACCGGCCTGATGAGCGTTTGATCGTCGACCGCTGGCTGGCCGAGATCGATGGTCTCGAGGCCGAGCGGCTGTCCATCGCCCAGGGTGCCTGGATGCTGACCATGCCGCGATGACCGCCGCCCGCCATGGTCTTGTCGGAGTGCCCGGGCCCTGACTGCCACCGCTGAGCCCATGGGCCGGACCTCGCGCGCGGTGATGCTGGCCGCGCTGTGCCTGGGTGTGCTGCTCGTGGGCATCGAGTTGTTCATCACCGCGGTCGCGCTGCCGGACATCTTCTTCGACCTTTCGGGCTGGGACGAGCTGCGGCGGGCTTCGTGGATCATCACCGCCTACCTGGTGGCCTACATCGCCGCCATGCCCCTGGCCGGACGTGCTGCGGACCGCTTTGGATTACCGCGCCTGATGATGCTGAGCCTGCTGCTGTTCGCGGCCGGCTCGTTCATCTGCGGCGCCGCCCAAGACCTGGAGATGCTGGTCTTCGGACGCGTGGTGCAGGGCGCCGGCGCAGGCGCCATCCTGCCCGTGGCCACGGCCGGCGCCAGCCACCTCTACAGCGGCCATCTCCGCTCCCGTGCGCTCGGCTTCATCGGCGCCGCCACCTTCCTGGGCATGGCCATCGGGCCCCTGCTGGGCGCGCTCATCCTCGAGCACCTGCAGCTGCGCGACGCGCTCGCCTCGATCGACATCTGGGGCGGCAGCGCGGTCGACTACCTCGTGCCGGCCTGGCGCTGGGTCTTCTACATCACCGTACCGCTGGCGCTGCTGGCGGCCCTCTACGTCTGGGCCGCTTCCCCGGACTGGGACGTGGCCCCGGGCAGCTCGCGCATGGACGCGGTCGGCGCGGTCCTCTCCAGCATCGCCCTCACCAGTGCCCTGCTGGCCATCACGCTCATCGGCGATGAGCCAGGCGACCTGCCGGTCATCCCGGTGGCCACGGTCGTGGCCATCGTCGCCGGCGTGCTCGCGGTCGTGCGCATGCTGCGTGTACCTGAGCCCTTCCTCGACCTGCGCCTGTTCACCAACCGCGTCTTCAGCGGGGCGGTGCTGGTAAGCCTGCTCACCGGCTACGCCCTGGCCACGGCCATCGTGGGCATGGCTGCGTTCATCGACCGGGTCCGTTTCGCGGGCCCCGACGAACAGGGCCTGGTGCTGGGGCCGATGGCTCTGTTCATGGCCATCGGCGCCTTCGCCTCGGGCTTCATGATGCGGCGCTTCAACGCCACCGCCGTGACCCTGGTCGGCCTGGCCGCGAGCGTGGTCGGCCTGGTCTGGCTCTCGACCACGCGCATCGATACCGAGCTGTACGTGCCGGTGGGGGCCATGTCCGTCTTCGGCATCGGCTTCGGGCTCACCGTCACTCCGCGCTCGATGGCGGCCGTGGAGGCGGCCGGCCGCGCCGCCTTCGGAGCTGCCAGTGCCGCGGTCACGGTCGCGCGTATGGCCGGCATGGCCGTCGGCATGGCCGTGCTCACGGCCTTCGGCACGACCCGTATCGACCAGGTGACCGTGGCCCTCGAGGACCAGACCTACCGCGACTCCATCCTGCCGCCGGAGCTGGTAGGCCAGCCGCTGAGCGACCCCCTCGTGCTCGACGCCATCGAGCTCTGGGCCTCATCAGAGGCGGCGGAGGTGCTGGGCTCGCTGTTCATCGTGGCCGCCATCATCCTGGTCATCGCCGCGGTTCCGGCCTGGCTCATGCGCGAGGGGCGGGGTGACCAGGCGGGCGACGTCGCGACGGTCCAGGCGGCGGCAGACGACGAGGAGATCGTCGCTGGCTTCTGACGACCTGGCTGTGCCCCTCGCCGGCGGCGTGGCGGTGTCTTCCGCCGCCGAGGCCATGACGCGTGCGCGCCCGCTGCTCCGCGGACGGCTGTTGCTGGCCTGCGACTTCGACGGCACCATTTCCCGGCTCGGGCTCGACCCCTGGCGAGCGGCCGTCATCCCGAGCGCCCAGCGGGCACTGCGCCAGCTGGCCGGCTCACCGCGCACTCACGTCGCTCTCATCTCCGGTCGCTCCGTGCCCGACCTGGCCGGACGCGTGCGGGTCGGTGGCGCGAGCTATCACGGCGATCATGGGGCCGAGCGAGCGCGCACCGTCCGTGGCTTCCGCCCGGCGCACATCCGGGTCGAGCGGGAGCCGGCCGACCCCGCGGTCACGGCCATGGCCGAGCGCCTGAAGACGGGCGTGCCACCGATGGTTGCCGAACCCTGGCTGGTGCTCGAAGACAAAGGCCCCGCGCTGACCTTCCACTTCCGCGGCGCCCCCGACACCGACGCGGCTCGGCGCCGGGTGCGCGCGGCCGTGGACGCTATCGACACCGACGGTCTGCTCGATCAGCCCGGCGGGCGCCGCGCCTGGGAGCTGAGACCTCCCGGCGCCACCACCAAGGGCATGACCCTGGAGCGGCTCATGGGGGAGTATCGTCCCGACACGGTGCTCATGCTGGGCGACGATCGCAACGACGCGCTGGCCTTCGACGCGCTGCGGGCGGCTCGCGACGACGGCCGGGTGCAAGGTCTGGCCATCGCCGTCGTCAGCCCGGCCGCCGATGCCACCGAGATCGCACCCCGCGCCGACCTCGTCTTTCCCGGATCGAGCGTGGCCGCGCGCTTCCTGGGGTTGCTGGCGCGCGCACGCGCCGACGCTTGAGATACGGCGTCCCGCGCCCCTTGCCAGCGTCATCTCGGCGGCCGATGATATCGGACCGAGCTGCACCCGCCAGGAGGTCACACTCGTGCGTTCCCGTCATCGCCTCGTGCTCGCTGGAGCCGCCTCCGCAGCACTCCTTGCCATGTCCCTGGTGGGCCCGGTCGTGGCCCAGACCGAGCCCGCAGCCGAGTGCTCATCACAGAACGCCGACGGCCGATGTGAACGCGTCGAAGACTGGCGCGCCCGCCGAGCCGAGCTGCGCGACACGCTCAAGTCGACGCGCGCCGAATGGAAGGCATTCGCTGCCGAGTACAAGGCAGAGCGGCGTGGGGCACGCGAGGAGCTCCGAGACCTGCGCCGCGCCGCCATGGCTGAACGAAAGACCGACCGAGCAGAGCTGCGAGCCCAGCGGCGAGCCGAACGAAAGACCGACCGAGCAGAGCAGCGCGCGCAACGCCGATCAGCGCGTCAGTCAGCGCTCCCCGCCGCCATCGACGACCGCTTTGGCGGGAGCGCCAGCGCTGACGGGAGCGGCGTGGTCCGTGCGGGGCTGGGCCTGGCCGAGCCTGGCTCGGCACCCGGCGAACAGCTGGGTCTGTGGCACTACACCATCGCCGCCGGGGCCGAGCTGGCGCCACATACGCACCCCGGCTGGCAGCTGGCCCGCATCGTATCGGGCGAGCTCGAGTACACCGTCGACTCCGGCGAGGGCGTGCTGCTTCGTGCAGGCGGCTCGAGCGAGCCGATGGGCCCGGGGACCTACCTGCTCCGCCCCGGCGACGGAGTCATCGAGGATCCCCAGCTGGTGCACCACGCCGCCAACGTCAGCGAAGCGCCGGTGACCATCATCTCGGCCACGCTGTTCGAGGCCGGGCAGCCTACAGCCACCGTGGTCGAGGAGCCTGCTGCCGAGGAGCAGGCCGTCACCGGTGGGCCGGCAGCCTCCGGGTAGCGCCTAGATCTGCACCAGGGCCGTGGCGGCCGCCTCGGTCCACTCGAGGATGGCGCCGGTCACCGGCGGGAACAGGCCGATGAGGATGACCATCGCTGCGGCCAGGGCCAGGCCGGCCTTGGTGATGCCGCCGATGGTGACCTCCGGCGCTTCGTCAGCCGGCTTGCGCATGTACATGTAGACGACCACGCGCAGGTAGTAGAAGGCGGCCATGGCGGCGTTGAGCATCATGATCACCGCCAGTAGCGTCATGCCCCCGCCCACTTCGAGGGCGCTGAGGACCACGGTCATCTTGGCGAAGAAGCCGGCCAGCGGTGGGATGCCCACCAGCGACAGCAGGAACACGGTCATGGCCAGGGCCAGCACCGGAGCGCGATAGCCCAGGCCGGTGAAGGTCGAGATCTGGCTGGTCACACCGGGGCGTCGCTGCAGCGCAGCCACTACCGCGAACGCACCCAGGTTCATGAAGGCGTAGGCCACGCTGTAGAAGAGCACAGCCTGTACGCCCGAGGACGCGACCTGTAGGTCGTCCGCGGTGGCGAAGACCACCAGGCCGACCATGATGTAGCCGGTGTGCGCGATGGAGCTGTAGGCCAGCATGCGCTTGATGTTGTCCTGGCCCAGCGCGGCCAGGTTGCCCACGGTCATGGTGACGGCCGCGAGCACGCCGACGACCAGGGCCCACTCGCCGCGCAGCGGGCCCAGCGCCTCTACGAAGATGCGCAGGATGAGCGCGAAAGCGGCGATCTTGGGGCCCACCGAGAGGTAGCCCGTGACCGGAGTGGGCGAGCCCTGGTAGGCGTCCGGGGTCCAGTAGTGGAAGGGCACCGCGGCGATCTTGAAGAGCACGCCGACCGCCAGCAGGGCCAGGGCCATGGCCAACGCCAGGGGGATCGGCTCGCCGCCCTCGAGCACGCCCTCGAGCGCGGCTGCGACCGCCCCCAGCTGGGTTGAGCCGGTGAAGCCCAGGACGAAGGCCAGGCCGAAGAGCAGGATGGCGCTGGAGAACGAACCCAGCAGGAAGTACTTGATGGCACCCTCGGTCGAGAGCCCGTCGCGCTTGGCCAGGGCCGCGAGGATGTAGCCCGGCAGCACCAGCAGCTCCAGCCCGATGAAGAGGATAAGCAGGTCCTGGCCGCCGGCGATGAGCATGCCGCCGCTGACCGCGAAGAGCAGCGTGACCGTGAACTCGGCCAGCGGCAGCTTGCGCGGTACGAGGTAGTCGGGCGCGAACAGCAGCGTCAGCAGGCCGATGGAGATGAGCACGACATCGAGCAGGGCCGTCAGCAGGTCGCGGGTGTAGAGCGCCGGGTCGCCTACGGACTGGGCCTCGCTCAGCGCGCCGAAGTCCCAGGGCATGGGCCCGATAGCCAGTGTCGCCACCAGGGCCAGCAAGAGGCCGCCCACGCCGAGCGACATGAGCAACTCGTCGCGCCGGGGCCAGAAGAGGTCGGCCAGCAGGACCGTGATGGCCAGCAGGACGATCAGCGTGAAGGGCAGCAAGGCCAGCACTTCGCTGCTCACGGCAGCAACCCCGCGGTGGTCTCGGCGACGGTCTCGGCCGCATCGTCGACGATGACCAGGATCTCTGTCACCGGCATCGCGATGAGATCGAGGACCAGCGCCGGGAAGAGGCCCAGCACGACCGTCAGCAGCACCAGCGGCGCCAGCGTCGCGGCCTCCATCTTGCTGACGTCGGTGAGCCTGTCACCGAGGCCCTTCAGGAAGTCGCTGACGTCGCCCATGATGGTGTTCTGGACCATGTACAGCAGGTACACCGCCGCGAAGATGATGGTGAACGCGGCGATGTAGCCCACCATCGGCTCCCATCTGACGGAGCCCAGCAGGACCAGGAACTCGCCCACGAAACCGGCCAGGCCGGGCAGGCCTGCCGAGGCCAGGCTGAAGAAGACCATCAGCGTGGCGAACACGGGGACACGCTGGCCGAGGCCGCTCATCTTGGCGATGGTGCGGTCGTGCGTGCGCTCGTAGATGACGCCGACGAGAAGGAAGAGGGCGCCGGTGATGACGCCGTGGGCGACCATCTGGAAGAGCGCGCCCTGCACGCCCTGCTCGTTGAAGACGAAGATGCCCAGTGTCACGAAGCCCATGTGGCTGACCGAGGAGTAGGCGATGAGGCGCTTGAGGTCGGGCTGGCGGATGGCCACGACGGCCCCGTAGAGCATGCCGATGATCGAGAGCGCGATGATGAACGGAGCAAGATCGACCGCCGCATCGGGGAAGAGCGGCAGGTTCATGCGGATGAGCCCGTAGCCACCGAGCTTCAGCAGCACGCCCGCGAGGATGACCGAGCCGGCTGTGGGCGCCTCGGTATGGGCGTCGGGCAGCCAGGTGTGCACCGGCCACATCGGGACCTTGATGGCGAAGGCCAGGAAGAAGCCCAGGAAGGCCCAGAACTGGAGCGTCGGATCGAAGCCGAACTCGACCAACTTGGTGTAGTCGAAGGCGCCCGCCCAGGGGTCTGCCGCGCCCAGCGCCACTTGTGCCTGGTAGTAGCTCCAGGCGATGGCCAGGATGGCGATGAGCATCAGCAGCGAGCCCACCAGGGTGTAGATGACGAACTTGATGGTGGCGTAGATGCGATTGGCGCCGCCCCAGATGCCGATGATGAGATACATCGGTACGAGCACCACTTCCCAGAAGACGTAGAAGAGGAAGAGGTCGAGGCTGAGGAAGACGCCGAGCATGCCCACCTCGAGCACGAGGAAGGCGATCATGTACTCCTTCACCCGCGTCTGGATCGGGCCGAAGGAGGCCAGGATGCTGATCGAGGTCAGCAGCGTCGTGAGCAGGACGAGTACCAGGCTGATGCCGTCCACGCCGACCTTGTACTGGATGCCGAAGAAGCCGATCCAGTCGACCGTCTGCACCAGCTGGAAGCCCGCCTGGTCGTTGTCAAAGCCAAGGGCCACCAACAGCGAGATGGCGAAGGCGACCAGCGAGATGGCGAAGGCGCCCCAGCGGTGTATGTCCACGCGCCGGTTGGGCACGAAGAGCAGGATCAACGCGCCGACCAGCGGCGTGAAGATGAGCAGCGAGAGCAGGTCCAGCCGGCCGAGGTCCATCAGCGGGCCATCAGGATGAAGAGGGTGGCGATGACGATGAGCCCGAGGGCGATGCCCAGGGCGTAGTTCTGGACGCGGCCGGTCTGGATGTGGCGGACGCCGTCACCGACCGACGTGGTCACCGAGCCCACACCGTTGACGATGCCGTCGATGATCCTGACGTCGAACCACATGATGCCGTTGGCGACCTTGCCTCCGAAGCGGTAGAAGATGAGGTCGTTGAGGTCGTCGAAGTACCACTTGTTGTAGGAGGCGGTGTAGAGCAACCGGGTCAGGCGGTTGCGTCCGGCGATGGCATCGACCTCATCGAGCCGTGCCTTCAGGTTGAAGAAACCGAAGAACCAGATGCCCACGGCGATGCCGACCGAGGCCACCACGACGGAGGCCAGGATGAGCGCGCCATCGATACCGAAGATGAGGTACTCGTGGTCGTGGATCTCCATGATCCTCTCGGCCGGCGCGAAGATCGGCTCCAACCAGCTGAAGATGACCGAGTCGCCCAGTGGCGTGCCGATGACGATGCCCAGCAGGACCGTCGGGATGGCCAGCAGGATGAGCGGGGTGGTCATCGAGCGTGGCGACTCGTGGATCTTGGGCTCGACCTCGGGATCCACGTGGCTCTGGCCGTAGAACGTCTTGCCCATCAGCCGGAACATGTAGAAGCCGGTCATGCCGGCCACGATGAGCCCCACGATGAACACCGGCCCGTAGCCGAAGATGAACGACTCGCCCAGGATGGCGTCCTTGGAGAAGAAGCCGGCCAGCGGCGGGATGCCCGACAGCGAGAGCGCAGCGATGAGGAAGGTCCAGTGGGTGATGGGGATCTTCTTGCGCAGCGCCCCCATCTTGTCCATGTCCTGCTCCTCGTGGACCGCGTGGATGACCGAGCCCGAGCCCAGGAAGAGCAGGCCCTTGGTGAAGCCGTGGGCCATGAGGTGGAAGATGGCCGCCACCCACGCGCCTACGCCAAGGGCCGCGAACATGTAGCCCAGCTGGGAGAGCGTGGAGTAGGCCAGGACTCTCTTGATGTCCTTCTGGGTCAGCGCGATCGACGCCGCCAGGATGGCCGTGAAGATGCCGATGCTGGCCACCAGCAGCATCGTCTCCGGCGCCAGCGCGAAGATGGGCGAGGTGCGCGCGATGAAATAGACGCCGGCGTTGACCATGGTCGCGGCATGGATGAGCGCGGACACCGGGGTGGGGCCCTCCATCGCGTCCGGCAGCCAGACGTGGAAGGGGAACTGGGCGGACTTGCCGGCAGCACCCACGAACAGCAGCAGGATGACGGCATCGACGATCCACCACTCGGTCTCCGACCAGGGCATGATCTCGAACGACTGGAGCACGTTCATCGTGCCCGTGATGAGGAACACGCCCATGATGCCGATGAGGAAGCCATGGTCGGCCACGCGGTTGACCAGGAAGGCCTTCTTCGACGCCAGCGCCGGGGCTCGCCGCTTGTACCAGAAGCCGATGAGCAGGTAGCTTGACAGGCCCACCAGCTCCCAGGCCGCGAAGATGACCAGGTAGCTGTCGGCCATGACCAGCAGCAGCATGCTGAACATGAACAGGTTGAGGTAGGCGAAGAAGCGCCACTTGGCGTCGTCGTGCTCCATGTAGCCGATGCTGTAGATGTGCACCAGCGAGCCGATCCAGGTGACCACGATGAGCATCACCGCGGTGAGGTTGTCGAAGAGGAATCCGAACTCGACCTGCAAGTCGCCGACCGGGATCCAGGTGTAGACGGTGAAGCCCCAGCGCGCGTTCTCGCTGCCCAGCGCCCCGAAGCCCAGCGTGTCCGCGATGTCGGGATAAAGCGCCGCGAATGCCAGCAGCGTGGCGATGAAGGCCGAGATGAGCACGGCGCTGATGGAGATGATCCAGGGCCGCCGACCCAGACGCCGGCCTACGAGGCCCGTCAGCAGGAAGCCGATGAGGGGGACGAACAGCACCAGCAGGACTGCCAATGACTGCGCATCCGTGGCCGCCGCCAGCTGCAGTGCTTCCTCGGCGGCCTCACTGCCATGCTCGGCAGCGGCCTCGGCGTTGAAGATGAGGTCCATCTGCCGCTACTCCTTCATCGACGTGTACTCGTCCACGAGCGGCGTCCTGCGGTTGCGGTAGATGGCGATGACGATGGCCAGGCCGACCGTGGCCTCACCGGCCGCCAGCGCGATGATGAACAGCGCGATCGTGCTGGCCTGCGCGGCGAACTCGGGCGTGAAGGCCCCGAAGGCGATGATGGCCAGGTTGACCGCGTTGAGCATCAGCTCGATGGACATGAGCATGGCGATGGCATTGCGGCGGGCCAGGAAGCCGAACGTGCCGATGCCGAAGAGCAGCACCGACAGGATGAGGTAGGCCTCGAGCGACTGGCTCATGCCTTGCTCTCTTCGTCGCGCATGGCCGTGCGCGGGTTGTTGGTCTCGGGCATGTCGTCGTCGCGCTTGGCCAGGTAGAGCCCGCCGATGACGCCGGCCAGCAGCAGCACACCCAGGGCCAGGAACGCGAGCATGTAGTCGTTGAACAGGGTCAAGGCGATGTCACGGGCCTCGGCTACCTGTACCTGCGCAGTCGCGTCCCATTCGGTCAGCAGGATGGTCGTGGCCATGAGCAGCACGAGCACCATGGCAGCCAGTGCCCCGGCCCACCATTGACGGTTGAAGACGAGCCTGGCGGGACCACGCTTGGACTGCGTGATCATGACCGCGAAGAGGATGAGCACCGCGATCGCGCCCACGTACACCAGTACCTGGCTGATGGCCATGAAGGCGCTGCCGAGCAGGCCGTAGATGCCGGCCAGAGCGGCGAATGACAGGATGAGCCAGAGCGCCGAGCGGATGATGTCCCGCCCCAGCACGACGAGCAGCGCCGAGCCCAGCATCACGCCGGCCAGCAGCAGGAAGATCAGGTCATCCCAGCGCCAGTCGAGATACGGGACCGTCCCCGGTAGCTCCACTCCCTCTCTGTACCCCCTGGACTACTTGTGGTGGACCGATGCTCCGCCACCCGCGGATGCTCCGGCGGTGGTGTCGTTGGAGCCGCTTACCGTGCTGCGGCTCCCCTGGCCGTTGCCCGCCAGTCCCGGCGGCAGCATGGGCAG
Organism: uncultured Chloroflexia bacterium; assembly: GCA_963712745.1. Taxonomy (GTDB): domain Bacteria; phylum Chloroflexota; class Limnocylindria; order Limnocylindrales; family CSP1-4; genus JAFMJV01. The sequence continues at coordinate 390,488 of CAVQJC010000006.1, forward strand.
CAGCTGCTCGCTCGGGATGTCACGGCCGTCGGCCTGAGCCCGGGCCAGCCAGTCGCGCTCGCGGCGGACGTAGCTGAGCTCGGTGTCGCGATCCATGTCGGCCAGCGCGATGAGGTCGATCTGCGGCTCCGAGCGCGACTCATGGGCCAGTTCGAAGTCGGGCCCACAGCGCAGCGCGTCGTAGGGGCAGGCATCGACGCAGATGCCGCAGAGGATGCAGCGCGACTCGTCGACCTCGTACTTCTCCAGCACGCGCGGCTTGGGCATGAGCGCGCCGGTGGGGCACGTCTCGGCGCAGCGGCCACAGGAGACGCAGGGCGTGGTGTTCAGGCTCATGTCCAGCGGCGTCGTCACCAGCGTGTCGAAGCCGGTGCGCATGAAGTCGTAGCAGGCTGCGCCCACGACCTCACGGCAGACGTTGGCACAGCGGCCGCAGTCGATGCAGCGCGAGGGCTCGCGCAGGATGAAGGCGTGGCTGTCGTCGCGGATGTAGTCGTGGTTGTAACCCGTGAAGCGGTTCTCGTTCACCGAGCGCACCGACAGGCCCGTGCGCTTGGGCTGCAGCGTGGAGAGCGTGGTGCCGTACTCGATGCCCTGGCGGCGCAGGTCGCAGTAGCCGATGGCTTCACAGGTGCACTGCAGGCAGCGCGCCGATTCGGCCATGGCTTCTTCCTGCGTGTAGGGGATCTCGTACTCGATGTAGGAGTCGTTGCGCTCCTCGGCCGGCATGGCCTTGAGCCGGATCCGAGGCTCCTTGACCTCTCCGGTGTAGGGCACGATGGAGAGGAACTCGGGCTGCGGCTCGGCCAGCGTCTGGCGGGTCCGGATCTCGTCGAGGTCCTGGCCCTGGAGGTAGGCGTCGATGGCGTAGCTGGCGCGCCGACCCTCGGCGATGGCCTCCACCACGGTGGCCGCGCCGGTGCGCACGTCGCCGGCCCCGAACACACCCTTGCGCCCGGTGCCGAAGGTGACCGCGTCAGCGTCCAGCCGCCAGCGCTTGGTCTTCTCGACGCCGTCCGCTCCGTTTTCAAGCCAGCCCATCTCCGGGCCCTGGCCGATGGCCAGCAGCACCCGGTCGCAGTCGATGATGAACTCGGTGCCCTCCACCGGCTGTGGCCGGCGGCGGCCCGAGGCGTCCGGCTCACCCAGCGCCATGCGCTGGAACTCCACACCGGTGACCTTGTTGTCCTCCCCGGTGACGATGCGAGTCGGTGACGCCTGGAAGATGGCGCGGGCGCCCTCCTCGAGCATCTCGTGGACCTCGTCGGCCGCAGGCATGTCCTTCATGTCGCGGCGGTAGACCAGCGTGGTCTCGGTGCAGCCCTGCCGCACCGACGTGCGCGAGCAGTCCATGGAGCTGAAGCCGCCACCGATGACCACCACGCGCGTGCCCTTGTGGCCGGGGTAGGGCAGACCCAGCGTGGCCACGCGCAGGTACTCGAGCGCATCGATGACGCCGTCCGCGTCCTCGCCGGGGATGCCCAGCTTGTTCGTGTCGTAGCAGCCGATGGCCACGAGGACCGCGTCGAAGCCTTCGTTCTGGAGATCGTCGATGGTGAAGTCCACGCCCAGCTCCGCACCGCTGACGAGCCTGGCGCCGAGGCTCCACACCGCCTCGTACTCGGCTTCGAGCACCTCTGCCTTGGGCAGGCGGTACTGGGGGATGCCGTAGCGGAGCATGCCGCCCGGCTCAGGGTCGCGTTCGTAGACGGTCACGGCGTGGCCGTTGAGCGAGAGGTAGTAGGCCGCCGACATGCCGGCCGGGCCGGAGCCGATGACGGCCACGCGCTTGCCGGTAGCGGGCTGCTGGTCGAAGGGCAGCGGCGGCTTGGCGCCGGCCGCCTGGGCCTTGAGCACCTGGTCGCCTGCGTAGCGGTGGCTGTCGCGGATGGCGATGGCCTCCTCCACCTCGTCACGGCGGCAGTGCTCCTCGCAGGGTGCTGGGCAGACTCGGCCGAGCACTGACGGGAACGGGATGGTGCGCTTGAACACGCGCGCCGACTCCACGAAGTCGCCCTCGGTGTTGGCCTTGAGGAAGCCCGGGATGTCGATGTGGCTGGGGCACTTGTTCTGGCAGGGCGGCAGGCAGTAGGCGTTGTGGTCCGAGAAGATGAGCTCGAGGTTCGTCTTGCGGATCTCCCGCAGCCGCGGCGTTTGCGTACGCACGACCATGCCCTCTTCCGCCTCGCGCGAGCAGGAGATGGGTGGTGCGTCCTCGCCCTCGACCTCGACCACGCACATGCGGCAGGCACCGAAGCCGGGCAGCTTGGGCTCGTAGCAGAGGGTGGGCACCTCGATGCCCTGGTCGCGGCAGACGTCGAGGATGGTCTGGCCGGCGCGGCCGGTGTACTGCTTCCCGTCGATCTCGATAGTGAACTCGGGCGCAGCCAGACGGCGCTGTGGCGACTGGGTCGCGAGCAGGCGCTCGGTGGCTTCGTCGACGGCGGGCTGGCTGCTGGTCTGGGGCAGGGTGTCGGTCATGAGCGCACGGCACCTGCTAGTCGGATGGGTTGGCAGACCCCGGCAGGGCATTCACCCCGCTCGGTGTGGGCTTCGAACTCAGGCGCGAAGTATCGCATTCCCGACAGCAGCGGGTTCGAGGCGTCGGCCTCCAGGCCGCACAGCGCCGCGTCGCGGATGTCCGCCGCGAGGTCCCCCAGCAGCTGCGAGTCGCCGGGGCGCACGTGCCCGCTGCAGTAGGCGTTGCCCAGCTCGGCCAGGCGGCGCGTACCGATGCGGCAGGGGATGGTCTTGCCGCAGGCGTTGTCGTTGAGGTATCGCGCCATGAGCGTGGCCACGTCCACCAGGCAGGCCGTCTCGTCGAGTGCCAGCAGCGTGCCTGAGCCGGCCAGCGCACCGGCCTCCCGCAAGGCGCCGAAGGTCAGGGGCGTGTCGAGCGCGTCGGGTGGCAGGAAGCCCCCGGTGGGTCCGCCGACCAGCACGGCTTTCAGCGCACCCTGCGCGGAGCCACCGCCGCCGTCGAGGATCTCACGCACCGTGGCGCCCGTGGGCACTTCCACGATGCCCGGCTTGCGGACCACGCCACCGAGCTGCACCAGGGTCGTGCCGGGGGCCTCCGGGTCGCCCAGCGAAGCGTAGGCGCCGGCGCCGTGACTGACGATCCAGGGCACGGCCGCCAGCGTCTTGACGTTGTTGACGACCGTGGGCTTGCCCCACAGGCCTGCGCGGGATGGATAGGGCGGGCGCTGGTCGGGCTGGGCCCGGCGGTTCTCGAGCGCTCGCAACAGCACCGTCTCCTCGCCTACCACGAAGGAGCCGCTGACCTCGCGCACCTCGATCTCGAGGTTGCGCCCGTCCTCGGTGCTGCCCAGGTAGCCGCGCTCAGAAGCCTCGTCGACGGCCGTGCGCAGGCGCTCGGCGGCGTCGGGCGCCGTGGCCGAGACGGCGATGATGGCCGACTCCGCGCCGACTGCCCAGGCCGCGATGGCCGTGCCTTCCACGACCGCGTGCGGGTCACGCTCCATGAGCGTGCGGTCAAGCTGTGCGCCGGGGTCGGCCTCGAAGCCGTTGGCCACCACGTAGCGCACCGGCTCTGGCTGGGCGGCGCAGTCGCGCCACTTGGCGCCGGCCGGGTAGCCGGCGCCACCCCGGCCCCGCAAGCCAGACTCGCTGATCATGCTGATGACCGCGTCGGGGCTGAGCTCGGCGGTGGCCTTGCGGAAGGCCTCCCAGGCCCCGCCCTTCTCGGCCTCGGCGACGTCGGCGACCGCGGAGTCGGCGGCACGTGCCAGCAGCACGGATGGCCAGTCGCGCGAGCCGCTCAGGACGGGCAGGCTCATGCCGCCTCCCCCTGGGGCACGCTCGCACGCAGCGCAGCGGCGATGGTGGCCGCGTCCTCCGCGCTCGACTTGGGCAGGGGCTCGCCGTCGACCTCGACGTAGGCACTGCCGGACGAGGTGCCACCGCACTCGGTGGTGTCGAGGCGGACCGCCCCGTCAGGGCTGACGCCGCCGATGTCAGTGCCGAGGTGCTCGCGGAACGCGGCCAGGACGCGCCCGCCACCCAGCAGCGTGCACTGCGTGCAGCGGCAGACACGCACGATGTGGCCGACCGGCGGCTCGAAGTGCAGGTGCGGGTAGGACGTGGCCACGCCGTAGAGCTCGCTGTAGTTGGCCCCCGTCTGGTGGGCGATATGCTGCAGCGCCGCCACCGGCAGGTGCCCGTACGCACCCTGGGTCTGCTCCAGGATGGCCAGCGCCCGCCTGGGCTTGTAGCCCTCCGCTGCGAGGATCTCGTCGAGCGGGCCGAGGTCGATGGGCTCGAACGGATCGAACATGCGGTCGGGCACGCTGCGGCCGGAACGCCGCAAGGCCGACTCTTCTCGCCGCTCGGCGTACTGCTCCGCGGCGCCCCAATGGACGTGGTAGCGGTCGCGTGTGTCGACACCGCCCATGTCGATGCATTCGATGGGGCAGGCCTGGGCGCACTGGAAACAGGTCTCGCACTTGAGCGTGCCGGCCTCGTCGTAGAGCAGGATGAGCCGGCCCCGGTGACGCGGAGAGATGTCGTTGACGACCTCGGGGTAGCGCACCGTGAGGTTGGGGCGGAAGACCTGCCGGACGGCGAAGACGATGCCCTTGACGATGGCCAGGCCGGGGATCCGCTCGGTCCTCACGAGAGATACTCCGTGATGATGATGATGGCGCCGGCGGTGACGAAGATGTTCAGCAGGGCGGCCGGCATCAGCCACTTCCAGGCGAAGTTCATCATCTGATCGATCCGTACGCGCGGGTATGTCGCGCGCATCAGCACGAACAGCGCGACCAGGGCGAACGACTTGCCGAAGAACCAGAGGATGCCCATGAGGGCCTCGAAGCTGAGCAGGGCCCAGAGGCTGACCAGCGCGCCTACCAGGAGGTTGGCCAGCAGGAAGCCCACCAGCAGCGACTTGATGACGCCCCACGAGGACTTGACCATCCAGACCAGGCCTGCCAGTGCCAGCGTCAGGATGGGCGGCACCAGCAGCGGGATGGCGATGAGCCACGGGCCCAGCGAGCCCGGTTCGATGTTGCTCATCTCGACCGGCGTGTCGATGCCGATGGCACTGAGGAACGGGTCCACGTCGATGATGCCGTGGTAGCCCCCCAGGAAGAGCGTCACCGTCAGCGCCGAGAGGATGAAGACGTTGACGTACTCGGCGAAGAAGAAGAAGCCGAAGCGCATGCCGCTGTACTCGGTGGCGAAGCCGGCCACCAGCTCGGAATCGGCCTCGGTGTAGTCGAAGGGGGTGCGGCCGGCCTCGGCGGTGGCGGCGATGAAGAAGATGATCAGCGCCAGCGGCTGCTGCCAGGCATACCAGTTCCAGATGCCGCCGCCCTGGTTCTCCACGATCTGGCCCAGGTTGAGGGTGCCGGCCAGTAGGACCACGCCGAAGGTGCCCAGGATGAGCGGCAGCTCGTAGCTGATGACCGCGGCCGCGGCGCGGATGCCGCCCAGCAGCGAGTACTTGTTGAAGCTGGACCAGCCGGCCATCATCAGGCCCACCACGCCCAGGCCCGAGGCCGCGAAGAAGTAGAGCAGCCCGAGCTCCATCTGGTAGCCGATCATGCCCGGGGCGAAGGGGATGACCAGCAGCGTCAGGACCGAGGCCAGGAAGGTCACCGCGGGGGCCAGGGTGAAGACCGGTACGTCCACGCCTCTTGGCGTGTAGTCCTCCTTGGAAAGCACCTTCAGCCCCGCCATCAGCGAGGCCAGCGTGCCCCACGGGCCGGTGCGGTCCGGCCCCACGCGCAGGTTCATCTGCGCGATGATCTTGAGCTCCATGTAGATGATCACGAACGCCGCGGGGACCGTGAACAGGAGCACGCCGGTGGCAGCCGCGACGAAGCGCAGGATCTCGATGTTGGCCTCGCCGGTGTCGATGACCCAGTCGGTGACGGTGCTGCCGATGCCGGTCACCCACAGGAGGGTGGCACCCAGCATGGCCACCAGGATGATGGCTACCAGCGGCAGGATGATCTTGCCCGCGAGCGACAGGCGGTTCCAGGGGTTGCTCGCTGCGGTCACTTGTCGATCCCGCCCATGATGGGATCCAGGCTGGCCATGATGGCCATGAGGTCGGCCAGCACCTGACCCTGCGACAGCGGCGTGACCGCCTGCAGGTTGAAGAACGAGGGGTCGTGGATGCGGAAGCGGAAGGGCTGGTCGGAGCCGTCGCTCACGGCATAGGCGGCGTACTGCCCGCGCGGGGACTCGAGCGCCGCGAAGGCCCGGCCCGGCGGGATGCGCAGTAGCCGCGGCAGCTTGGCCATGACCGGCCCGTCGGGCATCTGGTGCAGGACCTGGTCGATGATGCGCAGCGACTGCTTGATCTCGTCGATGTGAAGCAGATAGCGTGCGTAGGAATCGCCATCGGTTCGCACCGGGATGTCGAAGTCCAGCTCCGGATAGACGCTGTAGGGATGGGCCCGACGCACGTCATAGGGCACGCCCGTGGCCCGCAACGGTGGTCCCGACATGCTCAGGCGCAGGGCCATGTCGCGGTCGACCACGCCCAGTCCCTTGGTCCGGTTGACGAAGATCTCGTTCTCGTTCATGAGCGTGGCCTGGTCGTTGATGCGGGCGGCGGCGCGGCCCATCCAATCGCCCAGGCGGCTCAGGAATTCGTGGTTGAGGTCACCGTTCACGCCGCCGATGCGCATGTAGTTGAAGAGCAGCTTCTGGCCTGTCAGCGCCGCCAGCATCTCCACGATCTCGTCGCGTTCGCCGAAGCCGTAGAGGATGGGCGTGAGGCCGCCCAGGTCTAGCGCGAGCCAGCCGATGAAGAGGGCGTGACTGGAGATGCGGTTCAGCTCCCAGGCCAGCACGCGGATGTACTCGGCCCGCCGCGGCACCTCCAGCTCGAGCAGCTTCTCCGCGGTCAGCACCGGCAACGACTCGCTGAACATGGAGGCGGCGTACTCGAGTGGGTCGGTGTTGCTGATGGCGTGATGCCAGTCGCCGTGCTCGCAGATCTTCTCCACCCCGCGGTGGAGGTAGCCCAGCACCGGATCGAGGTCGACGATCGCTCTCGCCGTCGATCTTGAGCACGACACGCAGCACGCCGTGCGTAGATGGATGCTGCGGCCCGAGGTTGATGAACATCTCGCCGTCATCGAGCTGGTAGAACTCGGCCTCGCGCTCGGTGCGCGGGGTCAGCGGCGGGATGGCGTCGTAGATGGTGGCGGGCGTCTGGACCATGACGTCCGGATCGTCCAGCGAGCGGACCTGTTCGCGGTCGGTCGTCATGCTCGCCCATCCCCGCCCTCGAGGGCGTCAGCGCCGCTGTGGCCGGCCGCGAGGCTCAGCAGCTCACCGTCGGCGCCAAGGCGGGCGCCGGCACCGGGGCTGGTGCGGATGACCGGGTCGCGTCGCACATCGCCGGGCGTGACGGGCCGCTCCATGTGGCGGATGCCCTCGCCCGGTCCGCGGGAGGCGTCGTCGGGCATGGCGAAATCCTTGCGCAGGGGGAATGCCTGGTAGTCGGGCGGCATGTAGATGCGGCGCAGGTCGCGGTTGCCCTCGAACTCGATGCCGAACATGTCGTAGGCCTCGCGCTCGGCCCACTCGGCCCCCGGCCACAGATGCGTGATGGAGGGAACGCGCGGGTCATCGCGCGAGAGGCCGTCCGCGATGACGCGCAGCCAGTCGGACGAAAGCGGGCTCCACAGGTGATAGGCGACCTGCATGGTCAGGCCGGTATCGACGCCGCAGAGGTCGGCCAGCAGCTCGAAGCCGAGGTCCCCGTCCTCGCGCAGGGTTCGCATGACCTCTGACAGGTCAGCCGGGCGGATCGACCAGCTCGATGGTGTCGCCCATGGCTTCGGCGGGCACCACCAGACGATCGCCGAGGCGGTCGTCGAGCAGGCGTTGCATGCGCGTGTCCGTGGTTCGACTCCTCTGGCTAGACGCCCTCGGGCACGGTGGGGCCGACCTTGCGATCCTTCCACTGGCCACGGCGTTCGAGAACGAGCTGCTGCAGTCTGAGCATGCCGTAGATGAGGCCCTCCGGCCGGGGCGGGCAGCCGGGGACGTAGACGTCGACGGGCATGATGCGGTCGATGCCCTCGACCGTGGAGTAGGACCGCTTGTAGCGACCACCCGAGCAGGTGCAGTCGCCCATGGCCACGCACCACTTGGGCTCGGGCATCTGCTCCCACAGCCGGATGAGCGGGCCGGCCATCTTGGTGGTCAGGGTGCCGGCCACGATGAGCACGTCCGCCTGCCGCGGACTGGCGCGGAAGGGGAACATGTTGAAGCGGTCCATGTCGTTGACCACGGTGGCGGCCGACATCATCTCCATGGCGCAGCAGGCCAGGCCCGACAGCAGCGGCCAGAGGCTGTTGGCCCGCAGATAGTCGAGCAGCAGGTCGGCGGTGGTGGGCACCACGTCGAGCGCGCCCCAGCGGCCGTTGTCGCCCTTCTCGGCGAACTCAAGCTCCTTGAGGTGGTCGATGCTCGCGGGCTGGCCGGCGTAGGCCTCCGGGTCGGCCGGAACCCAGGTCGTGTTGGGCAGCACGATCGTGCCGGGCTTGCGCTCGGTCCTGGTCAGCGCGTCCTGGCCCTCAGCAGGCTTCTTCACTTCCATGTCAGCAGGCCCTTCTTGGCCGCGTACAACACCGACAGCTCCATGATGCCCACGAAGACGAGCATGCCCACGAACCCGCCCACCAGAACATCGTCGAAGACGAGCGCCCACAGGGCGATGAAGACGACCTCGATGTCGAAGGCCACGAACAGCAGGGCGTAGAGGTAGAAGGAGAGCCCGAAGCGGCCGCGGGTGTCGCCGTAGGTGTCGATGCCCGACTCGTAGGGCAACCCCTTGTGCTCGTCGCCCTTGTGCCGGTGAGAGATGAACCAGGCCAGACCGATGGTCAGGAATACGAAGCTGAACCCCGCGATCACGAAGCCGAGCACGTACCAGATCGGAGCGGTCAACACTTCCCTCGATCAAGAGCCGTATGGTCAGGCGCCCGCAAACCCGAAGCGGCGCTTCGGAAATGACACGAGCGCGGGTGGATGTTACCGCAGCAAGCCGTTGCTCCATGTGACACTGCGGTCGTGGAGCAGCACGTTCTGGCCTACATCGGCCTCGGTGCCAACGTTGGCGATGCGCAGTGGTCGCTCGAGCGGGCGGTCTCGGCGCTGTCCGTGCTGCCCGCTGCCGCGCTCGCGGGCGTCTCGAGGCTCTACCGCACGCGCCCAGTAGGACCGGTCAAGCAGGTCGACTTCCGGAACGCGGTCGTGGCCCTGCGTGTGCCTGCCGGTGCCGCGCCGGCGGACGGGGCGATGTCGCTGCTGGTCGAGCTCAAGGGGCTGGAGCGGGTCATGGGCCGGGTCGACCGCCAGCGCTGGGGGCCCCGGGAGATCGACCTCGACCTGCTGCTCTTCGGCAACCACGCGTTGCGCGTCGAACGAGCGACCAAGGCACGAAGCGACGATCGGCCGCTGGGCAGCGCCCAGTGGCTGGAGGTGCCCCACCCGTCTGCGGCAGCACGACTGTTCGTGCTGGCGCCGCTGGCCGACCTCGCGCCGGACTTGCGACCCCCGGGCTGGACCATGAGCGTGGAGGAGGCACGGGCACGAGCCGAGGCGTCCGAGGGCCGCGGCGCCGTCTCGGTGACCGGCGAGTGGGACTACCGCACTGCCCGCTGGCTGGAGCTGGCGCAGGAGTCGGGTTAACCCGCGAGCACCGCTCGCCCCTGCCCGACCCGCGGCGGGCTTTCGCACCCGGGCGTGCAGCGCAGTGGGCCGGCGCTCTGGCGCAGTGGGCCTACGGCAGCGACGGGAACTCGACGCGCAGGTCCTCGGCCAGTCGGGCGACCACCTCGGCATAGGCATCAGCGGTGGCCAGGTTGCTGATCTCCCAGGGGTCTTCGACCGAGTCGTACAGCTCGGTCTCGCCCGTCTGGTACTCGATGTAGTGGTAGCGCCCGAGTGGGTGCTGAGAGGTCGTGCGGATGGCCCAGAACCGGGGCGCGCTGCCGTATCCATCGGGCGCACCCTGCTCGCGCACGACGATGCGCTCGAGATGGTCGGCCTCGCCGTCGAGCAGCGGCAGGAGGGAGAGACCGTCGGCCGTCTCGGGTCCACCAGGGTACGGACCCATCTCGCAGCCGCCGATGGCGCACAACGTAGGCGCAAGATCGATGTTGCTGACGACCTCGTCGACCACCACGGCCTCGTCACCCCAGCGCGCCGGCCAGCTGAAGACGAGTGGGATGGGCGTGGCGTAGGGCACGCCCTTCTGCTGGGGCAAACGGTGGATGCCCCAGGTGGAGCCGTTGTCGGCGGTGAGGATGAAGATCGTGTCATCGAGCCGGCCGCGCGCCTGCTGCTCCCGTACCATCGCGCTGGCCAGCTCCTCCACGCCCAGCATCTCCTCGCAGTACGTCTTCAGCGGCCAGCCCGCCCGCGTTCGCTCCTTGCGCTCCTGGACGTATGCGGGCTTGTCGCTGACGTCGGCGCCGGAGCTGGGCGGGTCCCAGCGTCCGATGTTCCGGCAGCGCTCGTCACCCTCGTAGGCCGGCGCCGGTGTATTCGGCTCGTGCAGGTCGTGGATGCTGGCGAAGGCGAAGACCGGCTGGTCTGCCGGGGCCTCGCGCAGGTGCTCCACCAGTCGCCGCTTGGTGACCATGGTGCTGTGGTCGGCAGGTTCCTGGCCGAAGTGGGTGAGGCCCTCTCGATCCCACAGGTCGTAGTCGAAGTAGCGGACATTGGCCTCGTAGAGGATGTCGAACTCGTCCCAGGCCTCGGCGTGCCTGGAGAGCTCGTCGATGGGTACCTGGGGACGGACCTTGTTGAGGTACTTGCCCACCAGGATCGTGTGATAGCCGGCCTCCCCCAGCTCGCTGGCGAGGGTCACGCGCGGGTCGAACGGCGCCGCGACGTTGGTGTCGACCCCGTGGTTGAGCGTGTGCAGTCCGGTCAGAGTGCCGGCTCGGCCGGGGCTGCACAGCGGCGTTTCCGAGATGGCGTTGTCGAAGCGCACGCCTTGCTCCGCGAACAGGCCTGCCAGCGTGGGCGTGCGCGCCGGGTCGCTCCACAGGCGCCCATCGTGTGGATCCACGTCGTCGAGGTAGAGCACGATGATGTCGGGCCGCTCGGCCGGCTGTGCGCTCGCGACCGAGCCCATGGTGAGCACGAGCAGGACGGTCAGCGCCATCGTTGCGGCCGAGGCCGCGCGCGAGGCTAGGGGACGGAGCACGGTCAAGCCCTCGGTACGGAAGCTGCAGGCGGCTGCCTCGGACGGCACCGATGATAGTGCCATCGGACGCTCGGCCCCTGGCTCGGGGTGGCGCTGATCTCCAGGCTGGCCAGTGGCAGGGGCGTGCCTCAGTGGCGGAAGTGGCGTCGCCCGGTGAAGACCATGGCCAGGTGATGTCGGTCGGCGATCTCGATGGCCATCTCGTCGCGGATGGACCCACCCGGCTGGATGATGGCGGTCACGCCACGCTCGGCGGCCAGTGCGATGGCGTCGCCGAAGGGGAAGTACGCGTCGGAGGCCAGCACCGCTCGCGGCGCCCGGTCGGCCGCCCTGTGGAGCGCGATCTCGGTCGCGGTCAAACGGCTCGACTGGCCAGCGCCGACACCCACCAGTTGTGCGCCCTTGGCCACCACCACGGCCAGGCTGGTCACGTGTCGCACCGCCCGCCAGGCGAACATCAGGTCGGTCAGCTCCTCCAGCGTGGGCCGCCGCCGCGTGACCACGTTGAGCTGGCTGTGGTCGACATCGAGCGCGTCCCTGGTCTCGACCAGCAGGCCGCCCTCGATGCGGTGGAAGTCGAGCTCGGCGATGCCATAGTCGGCCAAGGCACCGGCCACCGACGGCGGCACCTTCAGGGCAGCCAGCTCGGGCCGGGCTGAGAGCATGGCCCTGGCCCCCTCCGAGTAGGCCGGCGCCGCCACACCCTCGAAGGGGTTGAGCACGAGCTCCCGGGCGATGGCCTCGTCGATCTCGCGGTTGAAGGCGACCACCGCGCCGTAGGCCGTGACCGGGTCGCCAGCCAGGGCCCGCCGATACGCTTCCCGCCCCTCGTCGTGGGAAGCAAGGCCGACCGGTGTGCGCTGCTTGGCGATGGCGCACGTGGGCGCCGCGAAGTCGGAGGCCATGCGGTAGGCCGCGTCGAGGTCGATGAGGTCGTTGAAGGTGGGCTCCGGGCCCTGGATCTGCTCGGCATCAGCGAGCGAGCGCGTGCGGTGCGTGGTCTCGCGATAGAAGGCACCGCGCTGCTGTGGGTTCTCGCCGTAGGGCAGGTCGCGCTCCTTGCGTAGCACGATGTTCAGCAGTTCCGGAAAGCGCGTGCCGGCGATGTGGTCGAGGTAGGCAGCGACCTCGCCCTGGTACGCAGCCAGCGCAGCGAAGGCCTTGGCGGCCAGGCGTTGGCGCACCTCGGCCGAGACGGCGCCGTACTTTCGGACCTCCTCGATGAGCAGCGGGTAGTCGGCCGCATCGCAGACGGCGGCCACGCCGCCGAAGTTGCGTGCCGCTGCGCCCAGCAGCGCCAGGCCCCCGACGTCGATCATCTCGACCGCTTCGTCGATGGCCACGATGCTGCGGCCGACCTGCGGCGCGAAGGGGCGGATGGAGACGACCACGATGTCGATGGCGCCGATGCCGTGCTCCGCCAGGCTGGCCATGTCCTGGTCCACGTGGCGTCGAGCGAGGATGCCGGCGTAGACCTGGGGGTGGTAGGTCTTGACCTGGCCGCCGATGAGTCCGGGCAGGTCGGTCAGATCCGCGACCGCGGCGACCTCGATGCCGTCGTCGGACAGCAGCGTGCGCGTGCCGTCGGTGGCATAGACCTCGATCCCCTGGTCGAGAAGCTCGCGCGCGAGATCGCCGATGCCGGCGCGGTCCGCGACCGAGAGCAGGGCTCGCACTCGGTCCTCTCCTCCCTCATGTCCGTGCGCGAGCGCGATCGCCCAGCGCGGGAGTCCGAGTATATCGGCGCCGTGCCCGGACGCTGTGCGCGCGCGGTGCCGTCTTGCTACCCTCGGGCCGTGAACCAGTCCTTCCTTGACTCGCTCTTCCTTGCGGGCGGATTCGGTCCGGAGAACTTCCCGGACCTGTTCTATCCCATCAGCGTGGCCGCGCTCGTGTTCCTCATCGGCACGGTCGTGCTCTACAACGTGCAGACGCGCAGGCTCCACCGCCATCCTCCGCTGGTGAACCTGCAGGAGTGGCTGTTCTGGACCGGGCTCTCGGTCTTTGGGCTGCTGCTCGTCTACGCCATCTTCAAGTTCTACTTCGTCTTCGTGCTCATCACGCTCGTGGTCGGCATCGGCACGATGATCTGGATCCGTTTCTACCGCTTCCCGCCGCTCATCAGGGCCTACAACGCCATCCTGCGGCGCGAGCAGTACCAGAGCCAGAAGCGGTACGCCTCGGCTGAGTCGACCATCCGCTCCAAGTCGAAGCCGCGCTCCCGGCCCAAGTCGAAGTCCAAGTCCAAGAAGAAGCGCTGATCGGTTAGAGGCTCCTGCGTGGAGGTCCTTCGTTTCGGTCCCGGCCTCCGGCGTGCCCGGCCTCCGTCCGGCACCCAGGGCCTGGCCGACCAGGTCATCTGGAGCGACCCTCGAGCTCGCATCACTGAGCTGGCCTTCTCGCGCCGTGCGCTCATCGCGCCGCAGACGAGCCCCGACCTTGGCCTCTTCATCGTCGTGGCCGGAGGCGGCTGGGTGCAGGTCGGGGACGAACGCACGACCATCAACCATGGAGAGGCGGTGGCCTGGCCGCCCCACGTCGCACACGGTGCCTGGACCGACGGCACGACCATGCGGGCCCTCTTGGTGGAGGTGCCCGACGTGGCCATCGAGTCTGCGCCCGTGCGTCTGTCCGATCCGCCAGCGGTCTCCGAGGTCACGCCTGCCCGAGGCCGCCTGGCCGACCGCGACGTCCGCCCAGAGGAGCACGATGGCTCCGAGGGTGAGCCCTGGTAGCTGCCAAGGCGGGGTCCGGCGGCTGAGTCAGCCAACCTCCCGTCCGAGGACTGCGCCGAGCTGTCCCAGCGCACGCCCCGTGGCGCCCCAGACACGATGGCCGGCCACTGGGTAGGCGCCGTAGCGCAGGTGCCACCCGCCCCGTTCCTCGTCCACGATCTCGACGGGGGCGTCGGGCAGGAAGTGGCGAACGGGCACCGTCAGGATGCGTGCCACCTCTCGCTCATCGGCGACCAGTGCCGGAGCGCGTTCAGCTACCGCCAGCACCGGCACCATCATGAAGCCCGATACCCGTACATCGACCGTCTCGAGCACACCCAGGGTGATCACGCCAGCCGCCTCGGCGTCGAGTCCCACCTCCTCGCGCGCCTCGCGCAGGGCCGTGCCTTCGGGGAAGGCATCGTCCGCTTCACGAGCACCGCCCGGCAGGGCCACCTGGCCGGCGTGGATGTGGTCGCCGCTGGGGCGCACCATCAGCACCAGCTGCGCCTCCCCGGCCTCATCCGGGAAGAGCAGCACGAGCGCGGCCGCATCACGTATGGGCCCGTCTCCGCTGCGACGGGCACCCGGCGGCAGGTAGCCGGCTCGCAGGATGTGGGCCTCGATCTCGGGCCTGGGCGGCGGCAGCGGCGAGGGCAGGTCGGTCAGGAGCCGGCGAGCTCGATCGATGTGCACCTGCCGAAGCCTAGGGCCCCTCGGCGAAT
>CAVQJC010000007.1:0-77109 GCA_963712745.1 uncultured Chloroflexia bacterium
CCGAGGGCATGTAGGACACACGGCTGCGGACCTCGACCGCGCTGGTGGCCACATCGAGCCCCAGCACGGAGGCCGAGCCTGCTGTCGGAAAGACGAAGTGCAACAGGCTGCGAATGGTCGTGGTCTTACCCGCTCCGTTCGGGCCCAGGAAGCCGAAGACCTCGCCCCGCTCGACCTCGAGGTCGAGGTCGACCAGCGCCTTGACGTCCTTGTAGTGCTTGGTCAGCCCCTCGGTCTTGATGGGGGGCGCTCCATCGGTGGTGATCATGCTTCCTCTCTCTGTGCCTTGCGCCGCTGTTCCCAGCGCTCGCGGAGCCTTGGGATCTCTTCACCCCAGAACTCGGAGAACGCGATCAGCTCATCGAGGCCGTCGGTGCGGGTCACGCTCCCGGCGGCCTTGATACGTCTGGCCTCGTCGGCCAGCCGATCGAACCCGGACATCTTGGTGGTGGCCGCCTGGACCCACCAGCCCGACCGCAGCCGGTAGTAGGTCTTACGGTCCCCGACTCGGTGGCGCTCCTCGATGGCGTTCAACTGGAGCAGCATGCGTGCGCCCGCGCTGACCGAGGCCCGGCTCATGCCGATGCTCGCGGCGATCTGGCCGGCCGATTGCTCGGCCGGATCGCAGGCCATGAGGTAGCCAAAGATCTGGCCGGTGGAGCGGGATACGCCGAGAGATGAGAACCACACGCCCATGAGCTCGGTGATCTCGTGCTGGCCGGGCCCAGCCTGTGTGTCAGTCATTTCTGACAGTTCTGTTCATACGATCATCAGCATATTATTCGCGGTCGTGGCAGCCAGTGCCATTGGTCATGACCGGTGGTGGGCCGCCTGGTCGGCAACTACCCGGCGCGAGCCCGTGGCTGACTCTGCGCAGTCATCGAAGGATCGACTCGCGGCCGCCGGCCGGCCGAGCTCGCGCCTGTGGCGGTGTTCGTCAGCCACCCGGGCGTTGCCGACCTCCGCGCACCAGGCCCACCACGATGACGACGCCGTAGAGCGCGATGGCGACTCCGGTGAGGAGGCCGGCACCCTGGCGCAATCGCTGGTCCACGAGGACGTCGCCAAGGATGCGGGCGGCGACCGCGATGTGTAGCAGGGCCAGCGGGACCCACGCGAAGCGGAGGTGGCCGATCGGCCGCTCGAGGATGGCCGGGAAGATGATCGGTGCATGTCCGAAGACCATCGAGAAGACGAAGCCGAGCAGCACCGCGTGGAGGTAGGCGTCGTAGGCGAAGCCAGTCCAGATCGTCTGGTTCACGACCGCGATGGCTCCGGCCAGGCCCAGCCAGGCATAGCCGGCCAGCAGGCAGGCAGCCACGAAGCGCGGCAGGCCCGGCCGTCGGATGGTCAGCCAGGCGAGGTCGTAGCGCAGCAGCCATGCTGCCAGCGCGAGCATGCCGACGCCTGAGAGGCGGACTCCCATCGGTTCGTCGAAGAGCATGGAGAGGAGTGCACCCACATAGATGGCTACGGAGATCCCGAAGGTCACGTAGGCAGCGCGGCCATGGACGCGCAGCCGGGCCAGCTCGAGCCGCTCGCCCACGATCGTGAGCACGAGGAACGCCATCCACCAGGGCGTGAGGAAGGGGACGATGCGGTCGGCCAGCCAGGCTGCGTCGGCCAGCAACAGGAAGCCCGCACCCATGGCCATCGTGGCCACGTCGAGCGTCGGGATCCGTCGGAGCATCTCGAGGTTGACGGTCACCAGCACCACCGCGCCGGCCGTCAGCAGCGCCACCGCCGGCACCGTAGCCCCGCTGACCAGCAGCACCATCGTGCCCGCTCCGCCCAGGACCGGCGCCGCGTCGGCCCAGGTCCAGTTCCGGGCCATGACCGTGCGAAGCGCCACGGCGCGCTCGAGCGCGATCAGCGTGCCGAAGACGCCGGCCACGAGGATGGGACCATGCAGGCCCGCCCGGTCCATCGCCAGGGTCGGCACCTCGATGCCAAGGCGCGCCAGGCCGGCCATGATGCCGACGACCATGGCAGCCACGATCACCGCCAGCAATGGCAAGTGCAGCGCTATACGTTTCATGTCGCCAACCCAGGCCGAGTCACCTGGCTCGGACGTTCGAACCGTCCCCGGTGGACGTGACCTTCAGCTCTGCGAGTTCGGGCCGAGCGCGTCATCCGTGCCTGCGCCTTCGAGCCGGAAGAACACCCCCGTTGCCGAGACATGGCGGCCGGCAAGGCGGTAGAGGGCGTTGCCGGGAAATGGGTGCTGGCGGGACGTGGAGCGCACGACGGCATCTCGCTCTGAGCCTGGCGCCAGGACCACGGCTCGCACCTGGTACGCCGAGATCCGCGCGCTTCCGATCGAGGCGCCACCTGCCGCGCGCAGGTTGAGGGTCCAGGCAGTATCGCCGCTTGGATGCCCGACGTAGCGACGGCCCCCGACCGTCAGCAGCCCCAGCGGCAGCGACCGCTCGATCGCCGACCGCCGCCCCACGACCCGCAGCACGACGACGTTGCCGAAACCTCGGCTGAGCGCGAGCCGCATGAGTGGTGCGCCGATCAGGCGCAGCAGGCGATACCAGACGCGGAACGAGGTAGACCACGGCCCGGTGGCATGCACCGGCGTGGAGAAGTCGGCTGTCGCAAGTCGGGTCATAGTCAGTGGCGCGCCCGGCGGGATTCGAACCCACGGCCTTCTGCTCCGGAGGCAGACGCTCTATCCACTGAGCTACGGGCGCGCAGGCCACCATTAGACCACAGCCCTCTCAAGATCCGAGACGGGCCAAGCCGAGGGCGTGGCACTCCCGTGGCTGGGCGGGTCGGTCTCGCTGCTGCTGGGCTCGGGCCGCGGTGGCGGAGATGGTCGCCATCATCAAGGCGACCACCGCGGTCGTCGGCCCCGCTGAGCGTGACATCGGCGTATGGTCGTGGTCATGACTGCTCTCGTCTCGATCCTGGCGGCACTCCTCGTCAGCCTGGTCGTGGGCCTCGGCGTGTTCCTCGGCGGCATGCACTTCAAGTGGACACCGGTCGTGAACGCCGTCCGCCGGCTCAACCTGCGTGTCATGAATCCGCGCCAGATGGAGACCGCCGGCCAGCCCGGCGCCTACGCCCAGGTCCTGCGCCATAGGGGCCGCTCGTCCGGCAAGACGTACGAGACCCCGCTCGGGATCGAGCCCATCCAAGATGGCTTCGTCATCGCGCTCGTCTATGGGAACGACAGCCAGTGGCTCAAGAATGTCCTCGCGTCGGGGACCGCGGAGGTCGTGGTGGACGGTCACTCCTACCTGGTCGACCGACCGGAGGTCGTGCCCCTGGCCGATGTCATCGACGCCTTCAAGGGCTCTGATCGGCCTCTGTTCAGGCTCTTCGGGGTCGATCGTTGTCTCCTCCTCCATCGGGCTGAGTCCGAGTAGATTCGGCAGTATGATCGAGCCGACTCGCGGAGCCACCCGCACCGAGACCGATTCCATGGGCGCCATAGAGGTGCCAGCGGACCGCTACTGGGGGGCGCAGACGCAGCGCTCGCTGCACCACTTCGCCATCGGCGACCCCGACGCCGAGCGCATGCCGCGCGACATCGTCCATGCCATGGGCCTCCTGAAACTGGCCTGTGCCCAGGTCAACGACGAGGCCGGCCGCCTGCCCGAGGGCATCGGCTCTCTCATCGCCACCGCCGCCCGCGAGGTGGCCGAGGGGAACCTGGACGAGCACTTCCCCCTCTACATCTGGCAGACCGGCTCGGGCACGCAGTCGAACATGAACGCCAACGAGGTCATCGCCAACCGCGCCATCGAGCTGGCCGGCGGCGTCATGGGCAGCAAGGACCCGGTCCACCCCAATGACCACGTCAACAAGTCGCAGTCATCCAACGACACCTTCCCCACCGCCATGCACATGGCGGCGGCTTCGGTCATCGTGCGCTCGCTGGTGCCGTCGGTGGCGCGCCTGCGCGATGAGCTGGCAGCGCGTGCCGCCGAGTTCACGGACATCGTCAAGATCGGCCGCACGCACCTGCAGGACGCGGTGCCCCTGACGCTGGGACAGGAGTTCAGCGGATACGTGGCCCAGCTGGAAGCGGATATCGAGCGCATCGAGTCGGCACTGCCCGGCTTGTATGAGCTGGCCATCGGCGGCACGGCCGTAGGCACTGGGCTCAACGCTCCCGCTGGCTTCGACGAGGCCGTGGCTGCTCGCATCGCGGAGCTGACCGGCCTGCCGTTCGTCAGCGCGCCCAACAAGTTCGCAGCCCTGGCCGCCCACGACGCGGTCGTCTTCGCCAGTGGCGCCCTGGCCACCCTCGCTGCCAGCCTGACCAAGATCGCCAACGACCTACGCTGGCTGGGAAGCGGCCCGCGCTCGGGCCTCGGCGAGCTCTCGCTGCCGGAGAACGAACCGGGCTCGTCGATCATGCCGGGCAAGGTGAACCCCACCCAGGCAGAGGCCATGACGATGGTGGCGGCGCAGGTCTACGGTAACGACGCCGCGGTCAAGTTCGCCGGCTCCCAGGGCAACTTCGAGCTCAACGTCTACAAGCCGGTGATGGCGGCCAACCTCATTCGCTCGGCACGCCTCATGGCGGACGCCTGCGACACCTTCCGCGAGTTCGCGGTGGCCGGAGTGACCGCTAACCGCGAGCGCATCGCCCAGCTGGTGGCACAGTCGCTGATGCTCGTCACGGCGCTTAATCCCACCATCGGCTACGACAAGTCCGCCGAGGTGGCCAAGAAGGCGCACAAGGAGGGCACGACCCTCAAGGCCGCGGCGTTGGCGCTGGGCTACGTGACCGAAGAGGAGTTCGACCAGATCGTCCGGCCCGAGCGCATGGTCTAGCGCATCCTTCAGCGCTCATATCGGCTCGGTGACGTGCCAGGGATGGCTCGGCCAGGTCGGGACGTGCCTGGGCCAGCTCGCGGATGACCCAGGCCACGCCGGTCTGAGCGAACCGCTCACCGTCGAGTGCCAGTCGCTCGGCGGTGTCGACGATGAGTTGTGCGTGGTCGCCGGTGGAGGCCAGGTTCACGAAGCCGACGAGCGCTGCCCGGCGTTGCCAGACGGTGTCGGCCTCCACCCACGCGGCGACCGCTCTGGCACAGCCCTCAGAGCGCGCGATGAGCGGCCCGAGCACACGCACGCAGAACCAGTCGACCGCGTTCCAGTCGGCCAGGTGGCCATCCTCGAAGAGGGCCCCCAGGGCCGGCAGGCTCGGCGTGCACCCGACTCGACCTTCGTGGGATGAGCCGCTCCTCGCGCAGGATCATGGCTGAAAGCTTGTCTTCCGTCATGGGACTGCGCAGCAGTTCCAGACAGGTCTCGAGCTGGTCTTCGGCCGGCAGATCATCCCCGCCGTGAGCTTCCCATCAGGCCTTGGATGCGCGACGGATCTGCGGCGTGGGCACGCCCCGAAATCGAGCCTTGCCCTTGAGGTAGCGCTCCCACCACGCACGCTTGCCTTCGTCGGCTCGGGCATCGAGGGCCGACTGCAGCTCGTCGATCGGGGGTTCTACAGAGGTAGCAGCCACGAACCGTCCTCAGAATCGAGGCGACCCCGTCGAAACGGGGTCGCTTTAACTGTCCCGGCTGATCGGGAGCAAGCTCCCGAGTCTCTGCCACGTCGCAAGGGCATCTATGACGCCGGCTTCACCGGCTACCCTAACCCAACCTACCCATGACCTTGCGTCTAGGTCAGTAGTGCTGTCGAGCAGCACGAGCCGAATACTAGCGTCACTCTCGGCTTGAACTCAAGGGTTTATTCACATTGCATAGATGAAGGTTCCATAACATTTCTCGGCGGAGTGTGCATTCGTGCCGACTAGGTGCAGTCAGGAGAGTGCGCTGATGGCCTCGCCCAGATCGATGGCGCCGGTGAAGAGGGCCTCTCCCAGGATGACTCCTGCGACGCCGGTATCGCGCAGGCGATGGAGGCCGCTCATGGAACTCACGCCGCCGGCT
The DNA here is from genome assembly GCA_963712745.1 of uncultured Chloroflexia bacterium. GTDB lineage: Bacteria > Chloroflexota > Limnocylindria > Limnocylindrales > CSP1-4 > JAFMJV01. The sequence continues at coordinate 5,911 of CAVQJC010000007.1, forward strand.
ACGAGCACTTCGGCATCCAGCCCCTCGGACAGCCGACCGATCATGGCGAGGTCCTGGTCGCCGGTGACGTGCGAGAAGATGAAGCGGATGACGCCGGCCGTGTGCAGCTCGATGACCAGCTCCTCGAGCGTGGGTTCCGAGCGGTGCCGCCAGGGGTATCCATGCAGGCTCTCCGGTCGCGCATCCATGCCCACCGCCAGCCAGTCACCGCCGATGCGCAGGCATTCGGCCAGCAGGGCGTGATCCTCGGCCACAGCCCACAAGGGCATGACCACGCGCGTGGCGCCGGCCGCGTAGGCCAGCTCGATCTGCTCGGGCCCGTCGATCCCGCCAGCCAGCTGCAGCGGCTTGGCCACCGCGCGCGCGATCGAGCCGATGGCATCGATGTTGGCCGGGCGGCCCTGGCCCGCGCCGTCGAGGTCGACCACGTGGATGGCCGGTGCACCCTGGCCTGCGAAAGCCTCGGCGATGACCGCCGGGCGGTCGGTGGGCGTGCCGCTACCAGTCGAGGCTCCGGGCCACCACACGAGGCGCGAACGGCCACCCTGCAGGTCGAGGCTGGGAATCAGGTGCATCAGCCGTCGAGGGTGCCGGGAAGTGTGGGCCCGCCACCTTCACCCGCCAGCAGACGCCGGTGGAACGAGATGGGCAGGCTGCCCGAGTAGAGCAGGGCGTCGTGGAAGCCCTTGAGCGAGAAGGCTTCGCCCAACCGCACCTGCTCGTCGCCACGCAAACGCAGCAGCAGGACCTTGCCCAGCAGGTACGAGAGGTTGTAGCCGGGGGTCAGTGTGTAGCGGTGGACCTCGGCTTGCGCCACCGGCCGTTCGAAGCGCGTGTGCTCGACCAGGAAGTCGACGGCTTCGTCCACGTCCAACTCGCCGCGGTGCAAGCCGATGTCGAGGATGATTCGAGCCGCCCGCCAGATGGCGTCGGTGGCCACCACGACCCTTCGCTGGGGACTGTCCTCGAACCCTTCCTCGAGCATCATCTGCTCGCAGTACATGCCCCAGCCTTCGTGGAACTCGGGTGCCTCCTGAAGCAGGCGGGAGGGAGACGGGCTCGACAGCGCAGCCGAGAGCTGGAGATGGTGGCCGGGGTAGGCCTCGTGGACGCTCGTGTTCACGATGCTGGCCCAGTTGTGTTCGCGCATGGCGCCGGGGGCATCATCGACCGAGGGCGTGACCAGGTAGATGCCGCGGATGGGTCGGTCAAAGGCCGCCGGATCGAAGTAGGCTGCCAGCGGCAGCATGCCCCGCATGTGCACCGGCGTTGGGATGACCTCGAGGACATCCCCACGCGGCAACGTGGCCAGGTCGCGTTCGATGACGAACGCCCGTGCGCGCATCATCGAATCACGGTAGCCCGCCAGCGCGCCGGCGAAGTCGGCCGGCCCATCGGCCTTCACCCGGTCGACCACCTCTGCCTCGGAGAGTCCCGGGTCGATCGCGCGTCCAGCCTCCTGCCGAGCGGCGTGCTGTGTCTCGAGTTGCTCATGGCCGATGGCCAGGATGTCGTCCGTGCTGAGCCCATCGAGGGCCCTCGACGCCAGCAACCCGTCGAGGTCGTCGCGACCCAGGGCGATACGCCCGCCGGCGCGGGGAAGCTGCTGCTCGATCCAGGCCGCGTAGTCGAGGAGAGCGGCACGCGCGGCTCTCGCCGCGGCCTGCAGGCGACGCAGCTCGGGGCTGGCCTGTGACCACGCGTCCATGGCGCTGTTCACGATCTCGTGCACCAGTAGCGGCAGCTCGGCTGCAGCCGCCTTCTCCAGTTCCAGCCATAGCCGTACCGGTTCGTCGCCGACGCGGTCACGCACCTGCAGCAAGGCCCCGGGGATACCCTCGATGCGCTCGGTCATGGAGATGAGGCGTTGCTCCAGTGGTGCGAAGTCGCGACCCGCCAGCAGGAACAGGCCGGTGCCGATCTCCTCGGTCGCCGACGTCGTCCGCTCCCAGGTACGCACGACCTCGTCCTCGAAGAGCCGCAGGTGAGCGGCATGGAGCGCGAGCTCGCGCTCGAAACGCACGCGCTCGCTCAGGGTGGATGCGTTGACCCCTTCGAGCTGGTTTACGAAGGCGCGTTCGGCCGCGATGTCGGCTTCCTTGGCGGCGCGGGAGAGGTCGGCCAGGCGGCCGTCGTGCTGGTGCAGGCCGAAGCGGGTGGCATGGCCCGGCCAGGTCTCGACGAAGGCGTCGAAGCGCGACGCGATGAGCGCGCTGACGAGCGCGTCGTCGGTCGTTTGCATGTGGTCGGTCTCCTGGGTCGGGTCAGGCGGCCATGGCCGAGAGCCCGGCCGCAGCCAGGGCCTCACGCGTGATGCCCAGCGCGCGCTCGATATCTGGACCGTCGATCCCGTAGTGCGTGAGGGCCCGCACACGGCCAGCGGGGTAGCCGATGTAGGCCAGGCCACGGCTCCGCGTCTCGGCCATGAAGGCCTCGCGGGCTTCGAGGATCTCCTGGCCCGGCCGCGGCCGCAAGCTGAAGACCAGGTAGTTGGTGGTCACCTCGGCGGGATCCAGGCCGATGATGCCGTCCAGCTCAGCGAGCCCCTCGGCGAGCCGCTTGGCGTTGGCGTGGTCGTGGGCGAGGCGTTCGACCATGCCCAGGGCACCGTCCTGCAGGGCCACCAGGCCGGCCGCCGCCAGGATGCCGGCTTGGCGCATGCCGCCGCCTACCAGCTTGCGCGCTCGATGGGCTCGGGCGATGAACTCCCTGGAGCCCACCACGACCGAGCCGACCGGGCAGGAGAGGCCCTTGGAAAGGCAGAACGTCGCGCTGTCGGCCGGCGCCAGGAGCTCTGACACCGATGTCTCGAGGGCGACCGCGGCGTTGAACAGTCGCGCGCCGTCGACGTGGAGTGGCACGCCGCCCTCGTGGGCCACCGTGGCTAGCCGCGCGGTGTACTCGGCCGAGATGGGCCGACCGAGCGTGGAGGCGTGCGTGTTCTCGAGGATGACCAGGGCGGTCTGCGGCTGGTGTGCGTCGTCGGGACGAAAGGCTGCTCGCACCTCGTCAAGGTCGAGCGTGCCGTCCGCCCCGGCCTTGATGGTGCGGGCGGTGGCGCCGGTGATGACCGCGTAGCCGCCGGCCTCCATCTGGACCACGTGGGTCCCGGACTCGACGATGATCTCACCGCCGCGCGGCACGTGGGCCAGGTGAGAGACGAGGTTGCCCATCGTGCCGCTGGCCACGAAGAGCGCGGCGGGCTTGCCGGTGATCTCGGCGGCACGCTCCTGGAGGGCATTGACGGTGGGGTCGTCACCAAAGACGTCGTCGCCGACCTCGGCCTCGGCCATCGCCCGGCGCATGGCCGGAGTGGGCTTGGTGACGGTGTCGGAACGCAGGTCGATGAAGTCGGGCATGGCCCCGCGAGCATAGCCGCGCTTCGTGCGCGGCGTAGTCAGTCGCTCTCTGCTACATTCTGCGTTCCGCGGGACCCGTAGTGTAGTGGCCTAACACGCCAGCCTGTCACGCTGGAGATCGCCGGTTCGAATCCGGTCGGGTCCGCCATCCCAACTTCCCTGACCCCAGGCCCGCATGACTGAGACACCTGACGAGGCCCACCGCGCCGAGCGCGGGTCGAAGATCCTGGTCATCGCCCTCGTGGGCATCTTCTTCTTCAGCATGTTCGGATTCGCGGTCGCTGTCATCGACGCCAGAGGCCAGCCCGAGCCGACCGAACCGCCCGCCCCCTCGCTGCCTGCGCTGCCGGGGACTGCTGCCCAACCGGGGTCGACCGCCGCCCAACCGGCGTCGGCCGCGACCGAGCCCCCCCAGGAGGCCGCCGCTCCCCGGATCCTCCTGGCCCTGGCCGAGGAGGCGCCCGCTCAGAGTCCAGCGCCGACGCCCGCGCCCGGCTCGTCCGCCCCATCCTCGCCGTCTGCATCTGCCCCGGCTGCCGCGCTTGCGGCCCCGCCGCTCGAAGTGCCCGATGCCCTTGTCGAAACGGTGATGCCGGTGGTGCCCGTGACCGGCTTCTGGTCCAGGCGCGACGGCCTCGGCCTGGGCCAGCTCCGGAGCGCCCTCGAGAGCGGGGAGCTCAAGGGCTTCCGCCGCGTCGTGATCGAGGACGGTATCGCCGACGCACTCGCCGACGCCCTCGGCATCGACATCCACCAGGACGTCCGCCGCCTCGGGGTCGACCGAGTCGCGCGCGCGCTGAGCAAGGGCGCCCTCGGCCTGGTGGCGGCCACCGAGGTCCGACCGTCGATGCGCACGCTCGACATCGGTGAGGCCTCCCTCGTCGGCAACGACCGCGTTCGAGACGCGGCTGACTGGCCCCTGACCATCAACCGGACGGCGATCCCCGACGCGGCCTGGGACCAGGGGCGCACCTGGGTGCTGGTGGCTGGTGGCGACTCCTTCACCGACCGCGGCGTGTACAAGACCGTGGTGCGCGAAGGGAAGGGTGTCGACTATCCCTTCGACGGCGGCACGGCCAGGGTCACCGGGCACGGCTGCTGCGACCCGGTCTTCAACGACAACATCGTCCCCCGCTATGTGCTCACCGGCAACAAGGGCGCGGTGCGCAGGTTGTTCAAGCGCGCCGAGCTGGCCGTGGCCAACCACGAGCAGCCGGTCACCGACGGCTGGGGCTTCCACGGCAGCGGGACTCGCTTCAGCGGCAAGCCGGAGCTGACGCGGATCTTCACGCGCGCCGGCATCGACTTCCTCTCGCTGGCCAACAACCACATCGGGGACTACGGAGCCGACGGCATCCGCGACACTCGCCGCATCCTGCGCCAGAACGGCATCGCCTTCGGCGGCGCAGGCAAGGACCTGGAGCAGGCGCGCGAGTTCGGTTTCCTCGATGCCAGTGGGACCCAGGTCGCAGTCATCCCCTGCCTCGACATCGTGCGCGTCTACTGGGCCACCGAGAGCAGGGCCGGCGCCACCCCCTGTGTCGACCAGTACATCCGCAAGGACATCAGGAAGGCCAGGAAGGCCGGTGCCGACGTGGTCGTCGTGTTCCCGCACTGGGGCGTGGAGTACACGCGCCAGCCGCTGGCCTCCATGCGCAAGCACGCCGCCCGCTGGGTCGGCGCCGGCGCCGACATGGTCATCGGAGCCCACAGCCATGTGGCCGGCTCCATCGAGGACATCGACGGGGCGCCTGTGCTCTACTCGCTGGGCAACCTCATCTTCGACCAGCAGTGGTCGACGAACACCATGGAATCGGCGCTGCTGGAGGCGACCTTCCACGGCGACCAGCTGTTCGAGCTGCGCCTGCGGCCGTACATCATCCACGACACCAGTCAGCCCAACTTCCTCGACCCGGCCAGGGGAGAGGGACGGCGATTGCTGATGTCCATGAAGAAGGCTTCGTCCGGCTGGCTCGACTGGTAGCCCGCTGCTTCGTCACACGATCGTCACGAGCGGCGCCGCCGCCGTGATGGGCGTCACGAACACGTCACCGCCGCTAGCCCTAGGCTGCGAGCGCATGGAAGCCCTCATCGCGACCTACGGACTCGGTCTCGCCTCAGCGGCGAGCCCTTGCCTGCTGCCGCTGTACCCGGCCTTCCTGGCCTACCTCACCGGTGCCACCGGCGCCGAGGCCGGCAGCGGCAGGAGTCGTCGGATCTCGGGCTTCCTGGGCCTGGCCGTGCTGGCCGGGCTCATCACCTCGATGGTCGTGATCGGCCTCATCGTGGTCGCCGTCTCCGCGCCCATCAGCTCCCTGCTCGGGTTCGCCATCCCCATCATCGACCTGCTGCTGATCGCCCTCGGCGTGCTGCTGCTGGCCGGCATCAACCCCTTCCTCAAGGCGCCGACCGTGAAGGTGCCCGGTGCCAGCGGGCCGGTCTCACAGGCCTATCTCTACGGTGTCTTCCTGGGACCCATCGCGCTGCCCTGTGCCGGCCCGTTCCTCATCGCCACGCTGGCCATCTCGGTCGGTGCCGCCGAGACCGTTGGCACCGTGGCCACCTTCGTCGTCTTCGCGCTCGGCTTCGGGCTGCCGCTCGTGCTGCTGTCGGTGCTGGCGCGAACGCGGCAGGACACGGTGGTGCGCTTCCTTGCCCGGCGCCATCGCCAGATCGAGATCATCTCCGGCGTGCTGCTCATCGGCGCCGGCATCTGGGACCTCTGGATCAACTGGGAGTCGATCCTGCTCTCGTTCGGCTACTAGGTTTCGTCGGCCACGACGATGTCGCCGTGCATCAGCGCGAAGTGTCCAGGCACGGTGCAGCCGAACATCAGCCCGGACAGATCCTCCGGCACGGTCCAGGCGAGCTCCCGTGTGCCGGAGGTCCGGGCGGCGATGCCCACCTCGGCGGTGCCGGCCGGCCACGGGCACGTTCGCTCGTGATGCGTCGATCATGCTCATCGTTGGGGCCGTCACGCAACTGGTCGGGACCTCGCTGTTCCTGGTCGCCGACTGGTCCTGACTACTGCAGGTCGTGGCACTGTTCGGTGGAGTCGCCCAGGGGCTGGGCTGGGTTCGGTGGCCGATAGGCCCCGGTTGCCCGTTGGTGGCAGGCGCGCTGAGCCTGCCAGGAGCAGCCCATGATGTCGAAGGTGAGTGAAGTCGGGCGGAAACCTGGGCCGCCGCGCTACGCCAGTCCGGCCTCGCGAGCCGTGGGCCAGAGCGTCAGGTCGACCCCCGGTGCCAGGTCGGTCAGCTGCGCGAGATCCGGCGCGTAGCCGGCCAGGAACGCCTCGCGCAACGAAGGCGAGAGCTCGTACTTGCGGCTGGTGGTGGGGTTGACCTCGTTCCGGTACGCCTCAGGCTGGAGCTCGTGGGGCGCCAGACCCAGGAACCGGTACGTGCGGGCAAGTTCGCCGGCTGGATCGGCACGACAGGCCTCGTACTGGCCGATGTAGACGCGCTCCCGCGGGAAGGCTGCCAGCACCCGGCGCAGCTGCGGTGCGTACAGGCCGCGCTGGAAGGCGCCCTGGATGTCGCGATGGCCGATGGGCTTGCGCGATGTAGCCAGCTGATGGGTGAGGCCCGAACGGAAGCGCTCGATGGGGTCGCGCAGCAGGATGAGGATGCGCGCGTCCGGCGCGGCCCCGGCGATGAGCTCCGGTGTCCAGAAGTCGATGAGGTAGCCGGGCGTCCACTCGCCGGCCACCTTGCCCTCCGGTACCGGGAAGTAGCGCTGGTAGCGGCGGGCCTGTTCGTCATCGAAGGGCGTCTCCCAGGAGCGGTCGAAGTAGTGCAGCTCCTTGGCCCCGCCGCCGGCATCGACCACGTCCGGATGGGCCTCGATGAGGCGGTTCCACCAGGACGTGCCCGCCTTCTGGGCGCCGACACCGACGTAGTGCGGCGGTCCGATGCGCCAGCCCTCAGGGCATCTGGGTGGCTCCGGCGGTCCCGGCTGCCGAGGGCCACGATAGCGGTACCAGGCCCGAGAGCCGCGCACGGCCAGGCGGCGGAGGCGCGCCTTCGCCTCTCGCCTGATGGTCATCGCGGCGACCGCCACAGCGACAGGTCCAGCTCCGGCACGAGCGCGGCCAGGCGCGCGTTCTCCGGTTCGTAGCGTCGCACGAGCTGCTCCTCCTGCCAGTCGCTGAGGCTGACCTTGGGACCGCGCGACTCGTTGACACGGCCAGCGAGGTCGATCCCGGCGGGCATCTCCGGGTCGAGGCCGATGAAGGCGTAGGTGCGCGCCAGTTGCTCCGTGGGCTCGAGGACGCAGCGCTCGTACTGCAGCACCAGCACCTGCTCGCGGGGGTAGGCGCTCCACAGCCGAAGCAGCTGGTCCGCGTAGACCCCCCGGTTGAAGGCGGCGTTGGCGGCTGCCCGGGCCGTGGAACCGACCGTCAGGCGGTTCTCGGCCAGCGTTCGGCCCGAGCGGAACCGTGCCACCGGGTCACGCAGCAGTACCAGCAGCCGGGCGTCAGGAGCGGTCCGCCGAAGCAGCCCCGGTGTCCAGGCGTCGAGCATGTAGCCGGGTGTCCATTCGCCCGACAGGTGGCCCTCCGGCCGCGCGAAGAAGGCGTGGTAGCGCTCGACGACGCCCTCGCCGAGGCCATGCTCCCAGAGGCCGTCGAAGAAGTGGACCTCCTTGGGCGTCCCCGACGGCCGGCTGACGCGGGGATGCGCGTTGACGAGGCTGTCCCACCAGCTGGTACCCGAGCGAGCGGTCCCGACGCCGACGTAGTCGGGCGGTCCGGTCTGCCAACCCGCTGGGACAGGGGGCGGCTGGGGCAGGGCCTCGCGCTCGGGGTCTGGCATGGCAGCGATTCTAGGTGGCCGGCTCGTCGAGGCGGCGGTCCTCGATCTCCCAGGCGTGGTGGATGGTGTGCCACGCTGCGTAGCGGACGTACCAGCGCGGGGTCCAGCGATCCCTGGCTCGGCTAGGGTCGCGCAAGGGCCTGTCGGCTGCCCGGTCGAAGAAGGCCTCGACGGCACGTGCGCGCATGGCGGCCATGACCTCTTGCAGGTCGTTGCCGGCCACCTTCGGTCTCTTCGATCCAAGCTTGGAGAGGTAGGCCTGGTCGGCCCCGAGGCAGTGATCGATGATCCCGCGCAGGTCGCGGCCGCCCCCTCGAGGACCCTTGCGCAGCTCGCGGCCTTGGGCCGCGACGATGGCCCTGTCGAAGGCTGCCCACATCGCTTGCAGGATGGCCGCCAGGCGTGCCGACTCGCGCTCGTCGAGCGGGCGGAGATCGGCTGCGGGGACGACCGAGGGAACGCCCCACTCGGTGCCGCTGTTGCCGGTCAGCTCCTCCGTCACTTCCAGATCGGCCGACGGCTCGAAGGCCATGCCGCTCGCGCCGAGTGCCGTGGCGTAGCGGGGCCCGAAGGCCACCAGCTCGGCCACCGGGTCCTCGGCGCCCCTGGCGTGGCGGCACCAGCCGGGCCACTCCTCGGCGCTCGCGAAACTCCACTTGTGGCCGCGCTCGATGTAGATCGGCTCCGACATGAGCTCGACTCTAGCCCACTGATGCCGCGGCCGGACATGAAGAAACGGCCCGTCCCTGGAGGGACGGGCCGTTTGCGAAGCTCTTGAAGAGCGGCGGCTCTAGATCTGTGCGCCGATCGCCGAGAGGATCTTGGAGATCTCGCCACCCAGGAAGATGAGGGCGGTGATCGCGATGATGGCGATGAGCGCCAGGATCAGCGCGTACTCGGCAAGGCCCTGGCCTTCCTCGTCGCGGCGAAGCAGGAAGTCGACCATGTGCTGGTCCTCCTAAATCGATGGCTCCCCGACTAAGCGGTTTGCCGGTGATGGATGAATGCGCTCGGTCGCCCATCGGGCTTCCGTGCTCGGCGGATGTTACAGCCCCGCCGCCAACTGTCCACTGGGACGGCCGGCAGGCCAGCTGCACGTCCTCAGTGCCGAGGATGATGATGGTGGCACTGAGGAGTTTCCATGGCACCTCTGGGGGGCATGGAACCGGACTTTCGGTGGTGCCAGCGCACCAATCCCAGTAGAGCTATGTGAGGTTGGTCCTGTTGAGGTGTCCTCTGGTGGACTCGGTCAGTTCGTGGCGTTGTCGACCGTGGAACCGATGAATGACATCAGGTCCGCGATGGTACCGCCAAGGAACGTGAGCGAGATGACGGCCACGATGGCGATCAGCGCCAGGATAAGCGCGTACTCGGCCAGCCCCTGGCCTTCTTCATCGTTCGCCGACCGCCACGCGGCCAGCAGGTGGATGAGTTCAGTCAACGCGTCACTGTCCTCCCTGTGATCTGTCCTGGTTGGACGAGGCGTCCGACCCCGATGCCTGAAGCCAGATCAGCGCTTCTCACATCGGCAGCATCTCAGAGTGATCGGCGGACTGGTACCGACAGGCACGCCTTGGGCAGTAGGCCCACGTGCGAGCGGTCGCTGCGGTTCGGCCGGTGGCTCCGGCCGTGCCCGACCCGGGCGATCGAGAGGCTTGAGTCGCCTCCTACTCTCCGATGACCGACCAGATGAAACCCATGAAGATGAAGATGCCGGCAAAGAGCCCGACCAGCGCCGGGACACCGACGGTGTTCACCTCCAGGTTCATGCTCGCCAGGAACCCCATCGCCAGCGCCCACGCGATGATGAGCACGAGGAAGAGGTACTTGGCATTGACGGTCGTGATGGCCTCGACCCAGGCGGTTCGCCGTCGTTCCGGAACGAGCATGATGATGAGCAGGAATGCCACCATCACTGCGCCCAGCAGGACGCCGCCGCCAAAGCCGATGAACTGGCTCGCTTCCAGCTCGGTGCGGAAGGCGCCGTACAGCGCCGTGATCACCGCGCCCAGCAAGAGGAAGGCGGAGACGTAACCGAGTACTCGCAGTCGCTCCCAAGTCATAAGGACCGGAATCCTAGCAAAACTGCCAGCCGCAAGAACATCATTCCTGCGGATCCCCACGACCCGGGTCGCGAACGACCATGTGGGGACGGCCGTCAGACAGTACCTATGGCGTGCCCATATGGGAAGGGTGGACTACCCCTCGCGCGGCCAAGTCGTTGATTGGCGACAACGCGGAACGCCGGGATGAGCGTGCGGCACGCAGACCGAAACGGCCACACCTTGCCGATGCGGCCGTTGGCCCCGGGATCGATGTCTCGCGCGGGCTAGAGGCCCAGGCTCGAGAGGATCTCGCCGAATTCATGGTTGATCGGCGCCCAGAACAGGTCGCTGATGGTCCCTCCCAGGAAGATCAGCGAGGCGATCGCCACGATGGCGATGCCGGCGAGGATGAGCGCGTACTCGGCGAGGCCCTGACCCCGCTGCCGCCCGGAGTCAACCGGGTGGCGGTGGACGACGGCCAGCATGGCCATCGCGGGCCGCGAGCTGGCGGCCCTCCCGGCGACGCTTGTCACCGCGGCTCGTAGCTTGTCCATCAGGTATCTCCGATGGGGAGGAACTGGTGGCGACCGACTCGGCCGCGTCCGCTGCCACTGCTTGTGCCACCCAGAGAAGATGATGAGCGGGTGACGCCTTCGTGGACGGGTTCGGCAGGGAGTGGGGCCCGATACTCGGTCGGCGAGGCCCCGTCGGTCGTATCCAGCTGCTCCATGGATAGGGATGAATGCGCCGGCACCGCAACCTGGGCCGAAACTGGCCACGCGGGTTCAGCCAGGGCAACGTAACGCAGTGTGTCTCCCCCGGCTATGGCACTAAAGAGTCACGGGGGTCGTTGCCGGCGGACACCAACCGATCACCGTCGGCTGGACGGGTACGAGCTCGGTGCGGAGTATCATCGCGGACCACGCAGGAGGGCCTGTGGCTACCACCAACGACCAAGAGACCTGGATCAATCCGCGCGACCCGGCACTGGCGCTCGGGCCCGATGGCCGAGCGGCCCGTAGCCGCCGATCGCCCTTTTACGCCGACGTGCCAGACGCGCAGTGGGACGACTGGAAGTGGCAGCTCTCGAACCGGGTCAATGAGCTCGAGACGTTCGCCCAGATCCTGGAGCTGACCGACAACGAGCGCGAAGGACTCGGCGCCCCGGACAAGTTCCGCGTCGACATCACCCCGTACTTCATCAGTCTCATCGATCCGGAGGACCCGGACGACCCCATCCGCCGGCAGGTGATGCCGCTGGGTGACGAGCAGCAGGCGTTCACCGCGATGATGGAGGACTCCCTGCGCGAGGACCAGCACTCGCCGGTCCCCGGCCTGGTCCACCGCTATCCCGACCGTGTGCTGATGCTGGTGACCACCCAGTGTGCCTCGTATTGCCGCTACTGCACCCGGTCGCGCATCGTCGGTGACGCCACCCAGAACTTCAACACGCGCGACTTCGAGGCTCAGCTCGACTACCTGCGCCGGACTCCCCAGGTGCGCGACGTGCTGCTGTCGGGTGGTGACCCGCTGACGATGTCGCCCAAGCTGCTCGAGCGGGTGTTGCGTGGGCTGCGCGAGATCGAGCACATCGAGATCATCCGGCTGGGCACGCGTGTGCCGGTGTTCATGCCCCAGCGCGTCGACGACGACCTCTGCGCGATGCTGGAGCGGTATCACCCGCTGTGGGTCAACCTGCACTTCAACCACCCCAACGAGATCACGCCGGAGGTTTCGCGCGCGGTCGACAAGCTCAGCCGCACCGGCGTACCCATCGGCAACCAGTCGGTGCTGCTGGCGGGCGTCAACGACTGCGTGCACATCCAGCGCGAGCTCGTCCACCGGCTGGTCGAGAACCGCATCCGGCCGTACTACCTCTACCAGTGCGACCTGGTCGCGGGCGCCGGCCACTTCCGGACACCCGTGGGCAAGGGCCTCGAGATCATCGAGGGCCTGCGTGGTCACACCTCGGGCTATGCGGTTCCGACCTACGTGGTCGATGCCCCCGGAGGCGGCGGCAAGATCCCGGTCATGCCCAACTACCTCATCAGCTACTCCGACCACAAGGTCGTGCTGCGCAACTACGAGGGCTACATCACCACCTACGAGGAGCCGCTCGAGTACAAGCCCCACGACCGACGAGCGTGCCGGTACTGCCGCCACGAGCGCTCCGAGCCCGGTCAGTCCGGTGTCCACGGCCTGCTCCAGGGCGACGCCATGTGGATCGAGCCGGCCGGTCACGCCGAGATCCACACCCGCGGCAACACCGAGGCCCATCGCCTCCAATCGCCCGAGAAGTGGGTGCCCTTCGGCGTGGGGGCCATCGAGGGCGAGACGGCGCCGGCGCCGTCTCGGCTGGGTGCGGGGAAAGAGGTATCGGAGCCCGTCTACGGACCGGGCGAGGAGCCGCGTCCGCGGGAGGGCGAGCCCACCGGCGCTGCGCACGGAGAGCTGCTCTAGAAGTGGGTATCCTGAAGCGCCTCTTCGGCAGCGGTGGCAACGACGATGGCGCGAGCGGCATGGGCGGCGGGCCGGCCGACGACGCGGAGTGGCGCCAGTCGGCCGAGGCCACCTTTGAGGCCCACGCGGACAAGCAGCGCGTGACCGTCTGGCTGCGGCTCTACGACCCCAGCTTCGAGACCTCGCGTGAGCAGCAGCGGGCGTTCGCGCTGGAGAACCGACTGATGCGCGCGCTCGACGAGGCCGGTGCCGGTGAGCACGACACCAACTCGCTCGAGCGGGGCTACCTGGCCATGCGCCTGGTGGGCGAGGACGCCGATGCCATGGTGGCCGTCGTTCTGCCCTTTCTCGACGAGGCGCCCGAGGGCAGCTACCTGGCCGTGCGGCGCGGCCCAGCCGGTACGGGCGAGGACCGGCTGGAGGTCGGCATCGGCGCTGACCTGGCCTGAACGACCGAGCGGCGAGGACGACGTTGGAGCTGCGTGACACACCGGGCCTGCCCGACCCGACCATCCAGCCACCGGTCGTGGCCGAGGTCGGAGATCCGTTCGCAGCGCTGCGCGTGGTACACCTGCTGGCGCGTATGCCCCGCGGCACAGCCGTGCGCGTGCGTGCCATCGTCGACCGGCTCGACGCCGACTACCTGGACTGGTCCTTCTCGCCCGACGTGGTCATCGCGGTCGCGCTGCAACTGCAGGCCAACTGGCTGGCCGACTACCGCAACAGCGACGGCATCGTGCTCCGCGACGGCCTCGCCGGACCGGAGCTGACCATCGAGGACAGCTCGCGCGTCGACCCCTGGATCGTGCGCCAGGCGGAGCGACTGGCCGGGGCCTGCGACGAGCGGCTGCGTGCATTCGCCGTGGAGGAGGGCGGCCTGGCCTGAGCGTCTGCCGCCAGCGCTGTCATCAGCGGTGTGCTCGGTAGACCTCCTCGAGCACGGCGATGGCCGCCGCTGACGAGACGCCCCAGACGTTGGTCAGGAAGGCGAAGGCGAAGCCTCGTTCAGGATCGATCCACAAGCGTGAGCCCGACCGTCCTCCGTGGGTCAGGACGGTGTCACCATCGGGCCATCCGCCGCCGGACTTGCGCCAGCCGAGGCCCTGCTGCAGGTACGAGATGCTGCCGTCCTCGGCGATGTGCGGGATGCCGTCGATCTGCTGCTCGGCCATGGCCCTCACCGAGGAGCGGGAGAGCAAGGCCGACCCCAGGACGGCATGGCCCAGGCGAAGCAGATCGGGGACGGTCCCAAAGAGGCCGCCGCCGGGCAGGCTCACTCGCGCCAGGAACCAGAGCAGCACTTCCGCCACCAGGCGGTTGCCGGCATCGACCCCGTCCACGGCCACGACCCGCCTGCGCGATCCCCGCGCATCGAACGTCGTGTCGAACATCCCCAGTGGTTCGAGCAGGCGTTGGGTCAGCACGGCCGGCCAGCTGGAGCTCGAGAGGCGGGCCATCGTCTCCGAGAGCAGGCACCACGCGGACGAGTTGTACTCGTAACGTGTGCCCGGCTCCCAGCGCGGGGCCGTAGTGAGCGTCTCGGCCAGCACCTGGCGGTATCTCGGCCGCTCGGAGCGGAGCCGTTCGACGGGCATGTCCGGCAGGCCCGAGGTGTGCGTCAGCACGTGCCACGCGGTCACGGCCGCTCGCTCGTCCCCGGCGAACTCGGGAACGTAGCGCGATAGCGGTGCCCGCAGGTCGAGCCGGCCCTCGTCAACGTATTGCATGATGGCGGTGGCCACCACGCCCTTCGTCACCGACGCCATGAAGAAGACCGAATCGTCGTGCACATCGGCACGCTCACTGCTGACGGCGAAGACCTGGCTGCGGCCGGCCTCGTCGACGACCCCGAAGACGATGCAGGGCAGCGTGCCGTCGGCCACGAAGCGGGTGGCCACGTCGAGCGCGTCCTCGAGGTCCCAGTCGAGATCGGCGGAACTGGGCGACTGGGCAGGAGAGGTCATCTGCGCCGATGATAGGGCGCGTGACACGAGACGAGTACATCGCCGCCGCACGCGGCCTCATCGCCGAGGGCGAGCGGCTGGTCGCCCACCCCTCGATGGCTGCCCTGCGCACCTGGATCGCCGGCTCCGACGAGTTGCTGCGCAACGCCTGGGGCTCGATGGACCGCTATCACCTCTCGTGGCTGATGGTAGGGCGACCGACCGATGCCATCCGCGGGCGGGCCATGACCTCGGACGAGGAGTCCGAGTACGTGCGAGAAGTGGCCGCGGCCAAGACCGCGGCTCTGCGCATGAGCCTCAAGGCCGTCGAGGAGGACGGCATGCCCTTCCTGGGGGAAGCCGCCGGCTCGTAGCGCCTCCGCCTGGGCAGGGCCCGGTCAGCTGCGCGGGCGGGCACCGTAGAGGGCGGCGATGACGTAGAGCACCAGGCCGGCCATCTCCAGCGGTCCGAACTGCGGGCTCAGCCAGTCAAGGAACGGCGTGGTCTCGACGCGCTCGAAGAACGGGCGAGACGAGTCGGGCAGGATGGCCATGGCCAGCAGCCAGGTGAGCAGCAGCCCGAGCAGCCAGGCGCCAGCCGCGATGAGGGCCGCCAGGATTGGGGACGCGCGCACCTGCCAGAGCAGCAGGCCGATGGCCCAGCCGCCCGCCACCGCCACCGCCAGCACGCCGGGAAACTCGAGGATGCCCTTGAGCAGGGCCCACGCCATCGCCGCAGCCAGCGCCACCAACAGGGCCTCGGCGATGGCCATGGCCCGAGAACGCGGCCGCAGTCGGTCCCCAAGGCTGGGCTGGCGTACCGCTGAAGGCACGACTGTCGAGGCGGGGCGTCGGTCACCCGGTTCGGCCATGGCCACAACTCTAGCCGTGCACCACACGACGAGGTCGCTAGACTGATGCACGCTCATGCCACATCCAGCCCTTGGACTGCCGCCCGCCGACGCCACCGCCGGCCGCCCCGACGTGGCCGCGAGACTGCGTGCCGCCGGTCGCCTCCCGGCCCTGGCCCTGGCTACCGCCTTCCGCCTCGACGAGACGCTGCCGCAGCGCCATGACGAACTCATGCAGCGCCGGTTCCTGCGCGACTACGAGCGCCATATCGAACAGCTGGCGCGCGCGGTCGAGACCGCTGAGGACCGTTTCGTGGTGACCTACGGTGAGACGCTGGTGCCCATCTACCGTCGGCGCGGCGTGCGCATGAACGACGTCGTCACCCTGCTGCTCGGGCTGCAGGAGGTCGCGGTGGCGCAGGGTCCGGCGGCCGATGCCCGGCTCGTGCGTGAGCCGATGGGGGCGTGGGTCGAGCGCATGCGCCACCACCGCCGCCTGGCCGGCGACCACGAGGGCAACAAGGCCGTCCGCTTCGTCTGGAAGGGCGCCGGATTCGGCGACGACTCGGTCGTCTGATGACCATCAAGTGGGTCAAGTCGGACCCGTTGGTGATGAACGGCGAGCCCTTCTGCTACGGCACGCGCCTGACCGTGCGCAACCTGCTCGAGATGCGCAGCAAGGGGCTGACTCCGGCCGAGATGATGGGCCAGCATCCCGAGCTCAAGCGCGTCGGCATCGCCGAGGCCTTCCGCTACGCCGCCGACCATCGCGAGCGCTACCAGAGCTTCTTCGAGACCGACGGCTCGCTCAAGGGCCCGGGGTTCGACGCGGAGACGGCCGAGACCCTGCCCGAGTACCTGCGCTAGGCGCCGGGCGAGGCCGCGTCATGAGCAAGACGATCGGCATCCTCACCGCCGGCGGTGACAGCCCCGGCCTCAACGCCGCCATCCGGGGCGTGGGCAAGACCGCCATCGGCAGCTATGACATGCACGTCATCGGCTTCCGCGACGGCTTCCGCGGGCTGATGGAGAACCGGGTGGTGGCGCTCGACAAGGCCCAGCTCTCGGGCATCCTGACCATCGGCGGCACGATCCTCGGCACCAGCCGGGACAAGCCCCACCGCATGGCCGTCGGCCAGCAGGTGCTGGACATGACCGACGCCATCGTCCAGAACTACCACGACCACAACCTCGACGCGCTTGTCTGCCTCGGTGGCGGAGGGACCCAGAAGAACGCCTTTCGGCTGGCCAAAGCGGGGCTCGACGTGGTGACCCTGCCCAAGACCATCGACAACGACGTCTTTGGCACCGACGTGACGTTCGGCTTCGACACCGCCCTGGGCATCGCCACCGAGGCCATCGACCGCTTGCACAGCACCGCCCACAGCCATCACCGCATCATCGTGGTCGAGGTCATGGGCCACAACACCGGCTGGCTGGCGCTCGGCGCCGGCATCGCCGGCGGCGCCGACGTCATCCTCATCCCCGAGATTCCCTACGACATCGACGCGGTCGCCGAGGCTATCCGCCAGCGGCACCGCAAGGGCGCCTCGTTCAGCATCATCGCCGTCTCCGAGGGGGCGGTGCCACGCGACCGGGCAGCCGCCCTGCAGGCTGCGGAGGAGGCGCTGGCCCGGGCCAAGCGGAGCAAGAAGGCGGGGCGGGGCAGCGAGAAGGCCATCAAGGATGCGCGGGCCACCGTCAGCGACATCCACGGCCACCTGGGCAGTGACACGCTGGCTCTTTCCGAGGAGCTTGAGCGGCGGACGAATCTCGAGTCACGCGTGACCATCCTGGGACACCTCCAGCGTGGCGGCACACCCTCTGCTGCCGACCGTTTGCTGGCCACACGGCTCGGTGCCGCGTGCGCTCGTTTCATCGAGGAGGGCCGCTTCGGCGTGATGATCGCGGCCCGCGGCGAGGAGGCCGTGGCCGTACCGCTGGAGGAGGTGGTGGGCAAGCGCAAGACGGTGCCGCTCGATCATGCCTGGATCGAGACCGTCCGCGCCATCGGGGTATCGCTGGGCGACGCCTGATCCGTGGCCTCCGGCGACGGTCGAGAAGCGTGAAACTGCTTTGCCCTGCGGCGCTGACACTCGTATGATTGTGCCTGCGCCGTTAGCCGGCGCAGGCACAAGAGAATACGGAGGAGGACGTTATGCGTAGATCCAGACTGCTGGTGGCCGCGGCCGCAGCGGCCCTGATGGTAGTACCTCTGGGAGCCAGCGCTCAGGATGAAGTCGACGTCTCAGGCACGTCGTTCACGCTCTTCGGCGCACCGACCGGCGTGGAGGGCGACGCCATCGACGGCTACCTCGACGTCTACAACGCCGAGAAGGGCACGGACATCGCATACACCGGTACCGATGACTTCGAGGCGCAGCTGCGCATCCAGGTCGACGGCGGCAACCCTCCGGCGGTCGCCTTCGCTCCGCAGCCGAGCTCGATCTGTGAGTTTGCGGCTACAGGGCAACTCGCGTCACTGGAGGACATGGGCTTCGACATCGCGGAGATGTCGGCCAACCGCTCCGCGAACCTGGTGGAGCTGGGGCTTTGCGAAGACGGGAAGCACTACGGCATCCCGTGGTTCCCGAACTTCAAGTCCATCATCTTCTATCACAAGCCGACCTTCGAGGAGAAGGGCTACGCGATCCCCGAGACCTACGACGACCTGGTTGCGCTGTCCGAACAGATCGTGGCGGATGGCATGACGCCGTGGTGCTTTGGCTTCGAGAACGCGAGTGCGACCGGCTGGCCGGGCACCGACTGGATCGAGGACATCGTGCTGCGCGAGGCCGGCCCTGAGGTGTACCAGGCCTGGTGGAAGCACGAGATCCCCTTCAACGACCCGCAGATCGTCCAGGCGTTCGACACGTTCGGCCAGATCGTGTTCGGCGAGGGGTTCGTGCTCGGCGGCCCCGAGAACATCTCGAGCATCAACTTCCAGGACTCACCGGGCCCGCTGTTCAACGACCCGCCTGGCTGCCTCATGCTCAAGCAGGGCTCGTTCATCGCCAACTTCTTCTCGCAGGCCCCAGGCTATGAAGCGGGCGAGGAGTCGGAGATCGCCGTCTTCCCGTTCCCGGACATCAACGGCAACAGCGGTGCGCTCGGTGGCGGCGACACCATCCTGGTGTTCGATCCCTCGCCCGAGAACATCCAGATCGTGAAGGACTGGCTCACCCCTGACTGGATGTGCACACTGGCCTCGGCCTCGGGTGGCGGGGTTGCCCCGTACGGCGGCCATGGCGTGGCCGGCGTCGAGCGGCTACCGGGTCACAAGGATGTCGACCCGAACTGCTACGAGACCGAGAATGCCAAGATCTTCGCTGAGGTCGTGGCCGACGCGCTCGGAGCTAACACCTTCGCGTACGACGGCGGTGACCTGATGCCATCGGCGGTGGGACAGGGCACCTTCTGGACCGGCATGGTCGACTTCACCCAGGGCAAGTCAGCCCAGGAAGTGACTGACACCATCGAGGCCAACTGGCCGACCGAGTAATCGTCAGTAGCTTGGGTCTGGCGGGCGGCGCATGAGTGCCGCCCGCCCGCCCGCCCCCCAACGCACTCGTGTGACCCGTAGCGGAATGGGAGGGAGATGACCGCACCACTGTCGAGCCCTGATTACGACACCACGAGTGAAGGGCTCGATCCAACGAGTCCAGCAAGGCGGCGGTTCGTCAAGGCCGTGACAGTCCTGGCGATCCCCACCATCCTCGTGGTCTTCGTCCTGGCGGTGCAGCTGTCCAAGGACGAGGGCATCCCCAAGTTCCTTCAGGTCGCGGTGGCGCTCGTCCTGGGCATCCTGGGCGTGTGGGCCCTCTTCTGGGCCATGGACCGCACAGTCGGCCTGTTCTCACAGAAGTGGGCGGCGAGGTTGCGGCCGTGGGTGTTCGTGGGCCCGGCCATCTTCGCCCTCGGCGCCTTCCTGGTCTACCCGGCCATCAACACCACGGTCATCTCGTTCCTCGACAACGGCGGCAAGGCGTTCGTCGGCCTGGACAACTACGTGACGATCTTCACCGAGCAGCAGTACCTGACCGGCATCCTCAACAGCATCCTGTGGGTCCTGGTCGTTCCGCTGCTGTCCGTGGTCATCGGCCTCGGCTACGCGACGCTCGCCGACAAGCTGTCGCGTCGAACCGAGACCGTGGCCAAGTCCCTGATCTTCCTGCCCATGGCCATCTCGTTCGTCGGGGCCAGCGTCGTGTGGGCCTTCGTGTACTACTACCGGGTCGCCGGCTTTGGCGAACAGATCGGTCTGTTCAACGGCATCCTCGTGGCATTGGGCCTCGAGCCGGTTAACTGGATCACCCAGCAGCCGTGGAACAACGGCCTCCTGATGTGGATCCTCATCTGGCTTCAGGTCGGCTTCTCCATGGTCATCCTTTCCTCGGCCATCAAGGGCGTGCCCGCAGACCTGCAGGAGGCCGCGCGCATCGATGGCGCGAACGAGTGGCAGACGTTCCGCAGGATCACCATCCCGGTCATCGCCTCCACCATCGTGGTGGTGTGGACCACGGTCGCGATCACGACCTGGAAGGTCTTCGATATCGTGAAGGTGATGACAGGCGGGCGCAACGGCACCCAGGTCATCGCGCAGCAGATGGTGCAGGAGTTCTTTGACTTCGGCAGGGACGGCATCGGCGCCGCTCTCGCCGTCATCCTGTTCATCGCCGTCATCCCCATCCTCGTGGTGAACATCCGCCGCTTCCAGGCGCAGGAGGAGATGCGGTGAGCGCGATGAACAGCGAGCCAGTCCCGGGCCAGGGCCGGATGCCTCGAAAGGCGCTGGTCTACGCGGCCATCTCGATCATCACCATCGTGTGGGTGCTGCCCACGCTTGGCCTGCTCATCAACTCCTTCCGCACTCCGCAGGCCATCCGCACATCGGGCTGGTGGACGATCCTCGGAGAGGTCCTTGATCCCTCGACGTGGACGCTGCAGAACTACCAGACCGTTCTGGACGAGGGCTTCGGCAACGCCTTCCTCAACACGCTGGCAGTGACCGTCCCGGCGGTCGTCATCCCGCTGACCATCGCGGCCTTCGCAGCCTATGCGTTCGCATGGATGAACTTCCCGGGCCGCAACCTCCTCTTCCTGGTCGTGGTGGGCCTCATGGTCGTGCCGCTGCAGATGGCGCTGATCCCCATCTTGCGGATGTACACAGCGCTCGACCTGACCGGCACGTTCCCGGCTATCTGGCTGGCACACACCGGATTCGGCCTGCCGCTGGCGGTGTACCTGCTACGTAACTACATGGGATCCTTGCCCTCGGAGATCATGGAATTGGCCCGGGTCGATGGCGCCAACCACTGGCTCATCTTCACCAGGATCATCCTGCCGCTGTCGGTGCCGGTGCTGGCCTCCTTCGCCATCTTCCAGTTCCTGTGGGTCTGGAACGACTACCTGGTGGCCCTGGTCTTCCTCGGTATCGACCCCGACAAGCGCGTGCTCAACGTCGAGCTGGCCGACCTCGCCGGACGTGGCGAGGGTGCGCTGAACCTGCTACCTGCAGCCGCGTTCGTGACCATGCTGCTGCCACTGGCGGTCTTCTTCGGCCTGCAGCGCTACTTCGTGCGCGGCCTGACGGCCGGGTCGGTCAAGGGCTAGGCATCGCGTCTCGGACAGGGATAGCGCCTCGCGCGGCCGCTGCCTTCGAAGGCTCGTCCGCGCGGGTAGCGCCATCGATCTGTCATCGGCCCCTCGAGACCTCCGGTGTACGATGGCGCGACCATGCCTGACCCGACCATCACCAACGACGCCATCGGCCCCACCATCGCAGCCTCCGACGATGCCGCGCCGGCCTTCGACCCGGTGCAGCGCTCGCGAGAGCTGGCCGTGCTCGACGCCCTCCGCTCCGTAGTCGACCCGGAGATCGGCATGAACGTGGTCGAGCTGGCCCTCATCAAGCAGGTCATCCTCGGGGACGAGTCGACCGAGATCAAGATGATCCTGACCACGCCCTTCTGTCCGTACGCCGGTTCCATGATCCAGCAGGTCAAGGAGGCAGCCGAGGAAGCGGAGGGGCATGAGGTCAAGGTCACCCTCCTGGCCGAACGCTGGGATCCTCGCGACGCGGGCCTGACCTGGTAGAGACCGCCGCGAGCCCAGTCACATGAGCCCCTCGGAAGCCCGCGCTCGGCGCGAGGCCATCGCCGACAGTGCCGTCGCTACGGGCAAGGGCGACGACGGCACCACCGGACTGCTTTACGGGGGCCGAATCGCCAAGGACGACGCGCGGGCGGAGGCCTACGGCACCATCGACGAGGCCGTCTCCGCGCTGGGGCTGGCCCGTGCCGAGATCGCCACCATGGCCCGGGCTGGAGCGCTGGCCGCACCGCTGGCCGAGATGGGACGGACCCTGCTCCACCTCCAGCGCGACCTATTCGTGGCCGGCGCGGAGCTGGCCACGAACCCGGATGCCTGGGACCGGCTGCGCGACGGTGAGACCAGGGTCGACGAGGACATGCTCACGGCGCTCGAGAAGCTGCTGCGGAGCACCGAGGCACAGGTCGAGATGCCGCGGGAGTTCGTGGTGCCCGGCTCGGACCGGCTGTCGGCAGCACTCGAGCTGGCGCGGACCGTGGTGCGCCGGGCGGAGCGCCGGGTCATCGCTCTGGACCACGAGCGCCTGGTGCCCGGCGCCTGGCTGATGCCCTACCTCAACCGTCTCGCCGACCTGCTGTGGGTGCTTGCGCGCCTGGCCGAGCAGAACGGCGAGGGCGACACCACCAGGGTCCGCACCTAGGCCTCTTCCTCGGCGCTCGCTAGAATTACTGCGCATGTGCCCGATGGCTCGGGCACCCTCTCGAAAGGAAACGACGCTCGTGCACCCCTCTGACAGCGATCCCGTCAACCGCTCCCAGGCGCCGACCACCATGTCGGAGCGCGACAAGACCATCCAGACGCTCGGCGGCGTCATCGAGTCGAGCGCGCCACGCGAAGGCTTCCTGACCGGCAGCTTCGTGTGGATGTTCGTAGGTGTCGTGCTCTCTGCCATCTCGGCGCTCTTCGTGATGACCAACGAGAGCCTGCTGGCGACGGTCACGGACTACTGGCTCCTGCTGCTCATCGGCCAGCTGGGCGTGGTCTTCGGCATCACCTTCCTCATCAACCGTATCTCGTCGGTCGTCGCACTCGGCCTGTTCTTCGTCTACGCCCTGCTCATGGGCCTGGTCCTCGGTGTCATCGTCTTCAACTTCACCTACGACCCGACCGCTCCGGGCAACGTCTCCGCCAGCGGCATGGGCGGCGTGGTCTCGGCCTTCCTCGGCGCGGCGGCCATCTTCGGCGGGGCGGCCGTCTACGGCTACGCCACCAAGCGCGACCTGACCAGCCTCGGCGGCATCCTCTTCATGGGCCTGATCGGGCTCATCGTGGTCATGATCGTGCAGCTGTTCTTCTTCGCCGAGAGCAGCCTCATGAACCTCGCCATCGGTGTCATCGGCGTCATCATCTTCACCGGCCTCACCGCCTGGGACGTGCAGCGGCTGAAGAACGGCGCCATGCCCAACATCAACAAGGACTCGGCCACCGTCATGGGCGCGCTGATGCTCTACCTCGACTTCATCAACCTGTTCCTGTTCATGCTCAGGATCTTCGGCAGCAGCCGCTGACCAACGGCCGCACCGGCCGGCGTCGGCCACGGCCGGGACCTGACGTGAGCGAGACCGACAGCGCCGGCAGGACTGTCCCTGGAGCCGCGGCCCTCGAGCGTGCGGACGTGGCGGTCATCGGCGCCGGCATCATCGGCCTGGCCACGACATTGCGGCTCCTGGAGCAGCGGCCGGACCTGTCGGTCGTTCTCCTCGAGAAGGAAAGCACGGTGGCCTCGCACCAGACGGGCCACAACAGCGGTGTCCTGCACGCGGGTCTCTATTACGAGCCCGGTTCACTCAAGGCACGCCTGTGCCGCGAGGGCAAGGCGGACCTGGAGGCATACTGCGAGGCACACGGGGTGCCCATCGAGCACACCGGCAAGCTGGTCATCGCCTCGGACGAGTCGGAGCTGGGACGGCTGGCGGCGATCAAAGAGCGGGGCCTGGCCAACGAGGTGCCCGGACTCGAGGAAGTCGGACCCGAGCGCATCCGCGAGCTGGAGCCACACGCGGTCGGACTCAGGGCCCTGTGGAGCCCCGGCACCGCCATCGTCGACTTCCTGGCCGTGGCCCTGGCCCTGGCCCATGACATCGTCGAGCGCGGTGCGGTCATCGAGACTCGCCGCGCGGCGACCTCGCTCGAGTCCCGCGCTGGGGATACCGTCGTCGGCACTTCTCGCGGGGACCTGCTGGCGCGACGGGTCATCGCCTGTGCCGGGCTGCAGGCCGATCGCGTGGCCGCCATGAGCGGCGACGTCCACGGGGAGCAGCCTCGGATCGTGCCCTTCCGCGGCGACTACTACACGCTCAAGCCGGAGGCGCGCCACCTGGTGAAGGGTCTCATCTACCCGGTGCCCGACCCGCAGTTCCCCTTCCTCGGGGTGCACCTCTCGCGGCGCATCGACGGGTCCGTGTTGGCCGGCCCCAACGCGGTCCTGGCCACGGCGCGTGAGGGCTATGGGCGCCTGCACGTCTCGCCGCGAGACCTGGCCGAGACGCTGGGCGACCCCGGATTCCGCAGGCTGGCCCGGCGGTTCTGGCGGGTCGGAGCCGCGGAGTTGTGGCGCGACTGGTCCAAGCGTGCGTTCCTGGCCGGCCTGCGCCGGTACGTGCCGGCTCTGAGCTCGCAGCATCTCGTCTTCGGCCCCTCCGGCGTGCGGGCACAGGCGCTCCGGCCCGACGGCTCGCTGGTCGACGACTTCCTGCTGGGCGGCTCGGAGCGGGTGCTCCATGTGCTCAACGCGCCCTCGCCGGCGGCGACCTCCTCGCTGGCCATCGGGAGCGTGCTCGCGGGTGAGGCCATCGAGCGGTTCAGCCTGTAGGCCAGGGGTGGACCGCCGTCCCATCGATTCGTACGGCTGCGGTCGGCAGTGAGATACGTGTACGCTGTCATCTGCCTGTCAACCAACGATGAGGTTGTGACATGACGTGGGAATCCCAGGGCCCCCAGACGCCGCAAGACCCGCGTGCGCCCGGTGCCCAGCAGCCTGGGCAGCCACTGCCGCCCGGATACCAGCCACCACCACCGGGTTACGCTCCGCCGCCTCCGGTCGACCCGTGGGCGCAGCCACAGCCGGGCCAGGCGCCGCCCCCGGGCTACGCGCCCCCGCCACCCGGCTATGGGCCGCCCCCGGGCTACGGGGCACCGCCGCCTCCAGACCCGATGTGGCGGCCGCCGCCCGCCTATCCGCTGGCGCCCGACGCGTACGCGGTCAACGTGTCCTTCGACCGGCAGGCCCGCATCAACCGCCTGTGGGGCATCCCGTTCGTCGGCCAGTTCGTCCGCTTCATCATGCTCATCCCGCACTTCATCGTGCTCTTCCTGGTCGCTATCGTGGCCGCCATCCAGATCCTCGTGGCCTGGATCCCGGTGCTGTTGCTGGGCCGCTTCCCCGGCTGGGGCTACCGCTGGATCGGCGGTCTGCTGGGCTACACGTTGCGGGTCCAGGCATACGCCATGCTCATGACCGACACCTACCCGCCGTTCTCGCTGTCCGGCGAGGAGCATCCCGTCAGCGTCCGCTATGACGAGGGTGTGCGCATCAACCGCCTTTGGGGCATCCCGCTCATCGGCCAGCTCGTGCGTGGCATCCTGCTCATCCCCCACTTCATCATCCTCTGGCTCCTTAGCATCCTGGCCTTCTTCCTGTACCTGGTGGTGTGGGTGCCCGTGCTCGTCCTGGGCCGGCAGGCGGACGTGATCTATACCATCGTCGGCGGCCTCTACCGATGGCAGCTGCGCGTGAGCACCTATCTGCTGCTTATGGTGGACCGCTACCCACCCTTCTCACTCGGCGAGGACGATCCGCGACTGTGACCGACAACGACGACGAGAGTCGAGCGACACCCTCTGACGACGACGCCCCTGGCGAGGCCTCGCCCGATCAGCTGGAGGGTGCGCTCGAGGCCGCCGAGGCCACCCTTACGCGAACGCCGGAGGTCGACTACCTGCTGGTTGCCGACCGGGCCGAGGTGGTCAACGGCAAGCTCTACCTGATGGGCGGCAGCTGGGACCGCATCCAGCCGCAGCAGTTCCCGCACCGCATGATGCTGGGCATCGCGCTGGGCGTGCGCATCCCCTTCGCCTACACCGATGACGAGCACACGGTGGCTATCGAGCTGCTACACGACCACACGCGCATGATCGGCTTCGAGGCCAAGCTGGCCACGGGCCGGCCCCCGGGCATGGCCGGCATGGACATGCTGGTTCCGATGGCCTTCAACATCCCGGTCGCGATCCCCGGCGAGGGCCAGGTCACGCTGCGCGCCGTGATCGACGGCAAGTCCGGCCGCCGACACGAGATCAAGGTCATCCAGCGTCCGCAGCAGGGCCAGCAGATCCGACCGGCCTAGGCGCAGAGGCCAAGGTCACCGACACAGGGCTGGGTCCGTCCAAGAGGCCGGTCCGCTGCGCCCGGAGGCCGGTCATGCCCCCGGACCTGACCCCGCCCAGCCGGGCGATCCACTCTCGGCCAGGCGGTTCTTCGCAACCATTGCAGAACATCGGCCCTGTCGCGCGGTCCCTGCTGTCTATTCGGGCCTGACCCGGGCCGTATCCGATATCCCACGCTCCGCCAGGCAGGACGCGGGGCAGGGCACGGTCCCACGAGCGCCCAGACGTTGTCGAAAGTGGCACGGGACGCGGGGTCTGTTCGATGACTGCAAAGATCCGTCGGGCTACGGTACGCCGGACGCCGGGAAGGGCTCAGCATTCAGTCGGGGTCGACAGGCTGGCCGACCTCGGCCACGATGTGAACGTCGATGCCATCTGGTACCTCGCCCCGCACGGGCTCCACTCGTTGGCGTAGTCGACAGAGCTGCCTTGCGGCGATCCACGCGGATCGCAGGGAGAGTGGCGGCGTAGCCGGGATGGTGACGCTGAGACCAGCGCCGATTCGAATGATTGCTTCAACGTTTGCGTGCTCCTGATGTCGGCCGCCGGGGATGCAGGCTCGATGGCTGCCCCAGTCAGCTCGTACCGGCCGCGGACGGCCGCGCCAGGCGATGGGAAACGGTCAGTCCGCGCCCTCGCGTCAACCGAGCTGCGGGACCTGCTGTCGCTCGGCGTGCTCCTCTAGCTCGGCGTACGTCCGCTCCGCGTGGCGGATCACGAAGGCGGCGTCCTCACCAAGCAGCTCAGTCATCCGATTCACCAGATCGTCGGCGTCACCGCCCACATGACCACGGGCATCCACCGCCGCTCGCGGCCGGTGTGGAGCAAGACGCCGGAGAAGTCCGGTAGCGTGGAGATTCGTCCGAGGCTCGCAAGCAGGACCGGCAGCTCGTCGGTGTCGGGGAGCCTGGACCCCTCGCTGACGAACGGCGTCGGCTCCAGCGAGGCCGAGGCTGCGGGATCCTGCTGACGGTCGTCGAGCACCCTGACCTCGCCGACGAGGAACAGGGTCGTCGGACACCACGGGGCGGGGGATCGGACCAGAAGCTCCTCGAGCCAGGCGGCCGATCGCTCGGCCGCTTCGGGCGTGTCCTCCGCCAACGGCACGCCCCGAACGTGGCGCGGTCCCCGTCGGATACCAGCAGGCCTTCGACGACAGCAGCACCGTCACGCCGGCATCGCCGTACCTCGCCTCCCGGACCTCGGAGGTGGGCGACTTCGATCAGCTGTCCATCGACTTCGACGTCTACGCGCTCGTGGACGGGACCGTGCGCCGCCACCAGTCCGGCATCCGCGACGAGTCCTCCGCGCTCGAGCGACCACCGGGCGAGGCTGCGCCGGACTACCGTCTTGTCGACGGCTCGGGGCGTGACGTGAGCGACGGTCGACTGTATCTCCATGACGCGGCCGCCGATAGCATCGTCGCCTTCGGCAAGATCGACGGCCGATACCTGGGTGGGTGGGTCACGAGCGGCGGCGAGATTGACGACATCCGCGGCATGTACGTCATCGAGGGCGGCCTGACCACGGAGGGCCAGCGCAAGGACGACACCCTCGTGTGGATCACGCCGGCGGCCATCTACCGGGCATCGCTCCCGCTGACGGCAGCACGGGCCGACGACCCCGCGCCCGACCCGTCCCCGGCTCCGCTGGTGGACGCGGCGCGTGACGACTTGCTCGAGCTCTCCATCACGACATCGCGATCCACCTGGACTCGATGACCCGCTCCTGCGACCCCCGGCCGGCACCTACCGGCTCTTCGTCGAGGCCAGATACGGATGGCCCGACCGTGGCGATGGCTCGACGCTCGCCGCGGAGGCGACGGTCGAGGTCGTGGAGACGTCCGATGCGCGGGCTGCCAGCGCCCCGCCCGTCACGCCGGACGACCCCGTCTCGACGACGTCACCGCAGCCGTAGGGCAGCCCGATCGCGAAAGTGCCCTGATCTTTCCGCTATCACACGGCCGGCTCGGCCTCCGCTCACCACCCGCTGTGGACTGCTGAGACTATGGGACCAGCGATGTCAGCAAGGGCATCGTTCACTGAAGGCGCTTCGCCCGTACCCCTCGGCCTCGTCGACGCCTCGCTCGTCGACGCCTCGCTCGTTGACGCCTGCGGCGCGCACGTCTAGACTTAATCCTGACGAAATCAGTCAGGATTGCCGGTGCCGCATGCCTTCGCGGCGACCCCAGTCGGCCCGGCGACCAGGAGACCAGCCAGCATCGTGCCTACGACCGTCCCGAGTTCGGGAGCCCTTCACTTCTCCACCCGCGGAGAGTACGGCGTGCGCCTCATGGTCGAGCTGGCATACCACTACGGCAGTGGTCCCGTGAGCCTGTCCGAGATGGCCGATCACGAATCGCTGCCGCGGCCCTACCTGGAACAGTTGGTAGTGAACCTGCGCGAGGCAGGCCTGGTGATCAGCACCCGCGGAGCCCGGGGCGGCTACGAGCTGTCTCGTGCGCCTGCCCAGATCCACATGAGCGAGGTCATCACGGCCTTGGAGGGGCCCATCGCTCCGATGATGTGCGCAGTCGATGACCCCGGTCACGCGGAGACCTGCCAGCGTCTGGATTTCTGCAACGTCGAACGCCTGTGGTTGCGCGTCCGCGACGCCATCGTGGCGGCGCTCGACTCCATGACCCTCGAGGAACTCGCCGAGCCCCGGCCCGGCCATCCCGCCCATCCACGTCAGGCCCTCGTGGCCGTCCAGCCGCTTAACGAGCGATCTACCAAGGAGCCCGTCGCCCAGCCATGACCAACGACACCGCCACCCTGCCCGACACGCCCGCGACCGAGGCCGCGGCCGATGACCGCGTGCTGACCATCCGCGACCTGCATGTCGTCCCTGCCGCCAACCGTGACATCGAGATCCTGCGCGGCATCGATCTCGAGATCAGGAAGGGCGAGGTCCACGCCATCATGGGCCGCAATGGCTCGGGCAAGACCACACTGGCCTACGCGCTCATGGGTCACCCTGCCTACGAGGTCACCAGCGGCGAGGTCATCTGGAAGGGCGTTGACGTGCTCGCGCTCTCTCCCGACAAACGCGCGCGCCTGGGCCTCTTCCTGGCCTTCCAGTACCCCACGGCCGTGCCCGGCCTTTCGGTAGCTTCGTTCCTGCGCACCGCGCTCAACGCCCGCCGCCGTGGCCTGGACGAAGGCGATGGCGAGATCGACCCCAGCGATGCCACCAAGGGCGGCATCAAGATGGGCGAGTTCCGCAAGCTCCTGCGCGAGAAGATGGAGCTGCTCCGTCTCGATGATTCGTTCGCTGGCCGCTACGTGAACGAGGGTTTCAGCGGCGGCGAGAAGAAGCGCCTCGAGATGCTACAGATGGCCATCCTCGAGCCGGAGTTCGCCATCCTCGACGAGACCGACTCGGGCCTCGACATCGACGCCCTGCGCATCGTGGCCGAGGGTGTCAACGCCCAGCTCAACCCCGACCTGGGCGTGCTGCTCATCACGCACTACCAGCGCCTGCTCAACTACATCCAGCCCGACCGCGTCCACGTCCTGGCCCACGGCCGGATCATCGCCAGCGGTGGCAAGGACCTCGCCCTGCGGCTGGAGGACGAAGGCTACGCGCCCATCCTGCTCGAAGCCGGCTTCGACGTCGCCGCCATCGACGAGGATCCCGAGGTCGAGCGCCTCGAGGAACTGGAGGACTAGCGCGACCATTCGATACCGGCCCGCGGAGCCATCCCGCCCCGCCTGACCGAAGTCGGAGACGCGACCGATGACCGCTCCTGCCCCACTCGACCCCGAGGTCATCCGCCGAGACTTCCCGCTCTTCGAGCGTGAGTTCCACGGGCAACGCCTGGCCTACCTCGACAGCGCCGCCACGGCGCTCAAGCCGCGCCTGGTGTCGGAGGCCATGGACGCCTACAACCGCCGCTTCAGCGCCAACGTGCACCGCGGCATCTACGCCATCGGCGAGGAGGCCACTGCCGCCTACGAGGGTGCACGGGAGTCTGTCGCCCGCTTCCTCAATGCGCCGGCCGCGCGCGAGATCGTCTTCGTGCGCAACGCTACCGAGGCCATCAACCTGGTGGCCCACTCCTGGGGCCGGCAGAACATCGGCCGCGCCGACGCCATCGTGCTCACCGAGATGGAACACCACTCCAACCTCGTGCCCTGGCAGATGCTGGCCCAGGAGAAGGACGCCGACCTCGAGTTCGTACCCTTCGACGCCGAGGGCCGCCTCATCATGGACTCCTGGGAGGTGCTGCTGCGCACCCGCCCCAAGCTCGTGGCCTTCACCCACAAGTCGAACGCGCTGGGCACCCTCACCGCGGTCAAGCAGATGGTGGCCCAGGCCCACGAGGCGGGCGCACTCGTCCTTGTCGACGGCGCCCAGGCCGTGCCCCACCTGCCCGTGGACGTCCAGGACATCGGCGCCGACTTCTATGTCTTCAGCGGTCACAAGATGCTGGGCCCCGCCGGCTCGGGCGCGCTGTGGGCACGCGCAGAACTGCTCCAGGCCATGCCGCCCTTCATGAGCGGCGGGGACATGATCGACTCGGTGCACCTGCGCCACACCACCTTCGCGGACATCCCGCACAAGTTCGAAGCGGGTACACCCGACGTGGCGGCCGCCATCGGGCTCGGCGCCGCTGTGGCCTACCTCGAGGCCATCGGCATGGACCGCGTGGCAGCCCACGAGGAGGCGCTCACCGCCTACGCCCTCGACCTCCTGCAGCGCGAGGTACCGGGCATCCGCATCTACGGACCGATGGATGCGGCCGAGCGTGCCGGCATCGTCACCTTCACCCTGCCCGAGGCCCACGCCCACGACGTAGCCACCCTGCTGGACCGCGAGGCCATCGCCATCCGGGCCGGCCACCACTGCACGCAGCCACTGCACGAGCGCCTGGGTGAATCGGCCACCGGCCGTGCCTCGTTCAACGTCTACAGCGGCACCGATGACATCGATCGCCTTGCCGTCGGGCTGCGCGGCGTACAGCGCATCTTCGGCCGCCACCCGGCGAGCTCGGCCGGCACCGCTACCGTGGCCAGCGCCTCGTAGGTAAGCCCCCACCGCATCGAGTACCCTGCACAAGCCCATGGACGACCTGTATCGCGACGAGATCCTCGAGCACTACCGCGAACCCCACAACTTCGGCACGTTGGACGCGCCCGATGCTGTCCACGAAGGCCACAACCCGCTGTGCGGCGACCGCATCACGATGATGCTGAGCGTGGACGGGGAGGGGACTGTCAGCGACGTCGCCTTCTCCGGACGTGGCTGTGCCATCAGCCAGGCCAGCGCGTCGCTGCTCACCGACGAGATCAAGGGCCGGTCCGTGGCCGAGGTCGAGGCCATGACCAACCAGGACATCCTGGACCTGCTGGGCATCGAGATCAGTCCGGCGCGTCTCAAGTGCGCGCTCCTCTCACTGGACACGTTGCAGCACGCGCTCGCCGAGCGCGGTGACAAGGAGGCCGTATCCGAGGCCCGGGAGGTCAAGGCATGACCCCCGTGCTCCTCGGCATGATGGCCAGGGGGTCATGCGCGTGTCGTCGGCCGGCCAGCGAGGCCGGCGCCTGACGACCATCCATCTCCTCCTCATCGACAGCCCGAGTCGATCCAGCACGGAGCAACACCCCCGATGACCAAGTCATACCGAGACCTCCTCGCCGAGGCGCGAGCGCAGGTTCCCGAGGTGACCGCGGCGCAGGCCGAGCTCGCGGCCGAGCGTGGCGCCATCCTCCTCGACTGCCGCGAGGACAGCGAGTGGGAGCAGGGCCACGCGGCCGGCGCCAGGCACCTCTCCAAGTCCTACATCGAGCAGGACATCGAGGCGCTCGCGCCGGACCGCACCACTTCCATCGTGGTCTACTGCGCGGGCGGCATCCGCTCGCTGTTCGCGGCCCAGACACTCAAGACCATGGGCTATGCCGAGGTCAGCTCGATGAGTGGCGGCTTCCAGGCCTGGAAGTCCGAAGGGCGTGCCTGGGAGCAGCCGACCGTGCTCACGCCTGCGCAGAAGTCTCGCTACTCGCGCCACCTGCTGATCCCCGAGGTGGGCGCCGAGGGCCAGACCAGGCTGCTCGACTCCAAGGTGCTCTTCATCGGTGCCGGCGGCCTGGGCAGCCCGGCCATGCTCTACATGGCGGCTGCCGGCGTGGGCACAATCGGCATCGTCGACTTCGACGTCGTCGACGCCTCCAACCTGCAGCGCCAGATCATCCACCGCACCGATCGTGTAGGCATGCGCAAGGTGGAGTCGGCGGAGATGACCATCACCGACCTCAATCCCGACGTGAAGGTGGTGGCCCACGAGGTCATGCTGGGGCCCGACAACGTCGAGGAGCTCATCGCCGGTTACGACCTCATCTTCGACGGCACGGACACGTTCGAGACGCGCTACGTGCTCAACGACGCGGCGGTCGAGGCCGGCATCCCGGTGGTGCATGCCTCGGTCTTCCGTTTCGAGGGCCAGCTCACGGTGTTCAAGCCCTATGAGGGCCCCTGCTACCGCTGCCTCTATCCCACGCCCCCGCCGCCCGAGCTGGCACCCGGCTGCTCGGTGGCCGGAGTGCTGGGTGTCGTGCCCGGCGTGATGGGCTTGCTCCAGGCCACCGAGGGCCTCAAGGTCCTGCTCGACATCGGCGACTCGCTGGCGGGCCGTCTGCTCATCTACGACGCGCTCGACGGGGCCTTCAGCGAGCTCCAGCTCCAGCGCGACCCGAAGTGCCCGGCCTGCGGCGACGGCGAGCTCACCGAGCCGGCTGGCGACGGCGTCTTCGCTCTGCCCACCACACCAGCTGCCACGACGGGGGTGAACGCATGACTGCGGTCCGGATCCCGCCGGTGCTGCGCGCGCAGGCCGGCAACCAGAAGAAGGTCGAGGTCACCGGCTCCACGGTCGGCGACGCCCTCGCCTCGCTGCTCGAGCAGTTCCCCGGCCTGCGAGCGCAGATCTTCACCGAGGACGGTTCGCTCAATCGCTTCGTCAACGTCTATGTCAACGGCCGCGACGTGCGCTACGAGCAGGAGCTGGCCACCCCGGTAGGGGAGAGCGACGAGGTCATCCTGCTGCCGGCCATGGCCGGGGGTCGCTAGCGAGGGCAGTTGGTCGTGACCACGACCGAACGACAGTCCGGTACCGAGATCGACGCCCTGCGCCCGCATGCCCACGGCGGGAATGCCCGCCACGGAGGGCGCTTCCCCAGCATCGTCGACGCCATCGGCTTCACGCCGCTGGTCGAGGTGGCCCTGATCTGTCCCAATCCCAACGTGAGGCTGTACGTCAAGCTCGAGTTCATGAACCCCACCGGGTCGGTCAAGGACCGCGTGGCCAAGTACCTGATGGAGGATCTCGAGGCCTCCGGCCGGCTGTCGCCGGACTCGATCATCATCGAGCCGACCAGCGGCAACACCGGCATCGGCCTGGCCATGATCGCGCGCCGCAAGGGCTATCGCGTGGCCGTGGTGGTGCCCGACAACGTGACCATGGAACGGCGCCAGCTACTGGCGCTGTTCGGGGCCGAGGTCATCGACTCGCCGGGCCACCTCGGATCGAACGGTGCGGTGGCGCTGGCCAAGCACCTGGTGCAGAAGGATCCCCGCTTCGTGATGCCCTACCAGTACGGCAACCCGGCCAATCCTCGCGCCCACGAGGAGACGACCGCCGAGGAGATCATCGCCGACTGTCCCGAGGTCGACGCCTTCGTGGCCGGCCTGGGCACGGGCGGCACGCTCATGGGCGTGGGCCGGCGACTGCGCCGTCACAACCCCGACGTGCGCGTGTACGCGGCCGAGCCGCTGCCTGGTGAGAGGGTGCAGGGACTGCGCTCGCTCGACGAAGGCTTCATCCCCGAGATCTTCGACCCCACCGGCATCGACGGCAAGTTCCTCGTCTCCAACACCGAGGCCATCGAGGCGGTACGCGAGCTGACCGAGAAGGAGGGTATCTTCGCCGGCGTCTCCTGTGGTGCGGTCATGGTGGCGGCCAAGCAGCTGGCCCGCGAGATGGAGCGCGGCACCATCGTGGCGTTGCTCGCCGACGGCGGCTGGAAGTACCTCTCCGAAGACATCTGGACCCGCGACCTCGAGGCCGACGAGGACGAGATCGACAGTCTCAACCTATGGTGAGCGACGAGCGCGGGCCCAGCCGCGCCCCCGAGGTCCCGTCGTCGGCCGATGAGCCTGCGTCCGCGGGCGAGAGGGGAGTGGTGCCCGAGGTCGACGCCTGGCAGCGTGCCGCCGACAGCGGCGCGGCTGCCCACCAGCGTGCCGTCGGCGTCGGTGCCGGCCGCGGCGCCGGGCCACCGTGGGTGCCTGCGTCTGCGCGCATCCCCGCGCCCATCCGGGAGGAGGTCGTCGACTGGCTCCGCGCGGCCCTGCCCAACGAGGGCTGCGGCGTGCTCGTGGCAGAGCGCGTGGCCGAGGATGGCGGTGTGCCCTCGCGTTTCGTAGGCATGCGCAACGTCGCCGAGTCGCCCTTCCGCTACCTGATGGATCCCATCGAACAGCTGGAGATGCTCGAGGAGATCGACGAACGGGATGAGGTGGTCTGGGCCATCGTCCACTCCCACGTGGCTTCGCCGCCCTATCCCTCACCGACCGACATCGGCCTGGCCGCCTTTCCTGAGGCCATCTACCTGCTCGCCTCGTTCGCGGGCGAAGCGCCGGAGATCCGCGCCTGGACCATCGTCGACGGGGCCGTCAACGAGGTCGTGCTCGAGCGCACCTGAGTCCTCGGCCGAGGGAGCTTGGGGCATCGCCCGGCTGCGCGATGATCGGGGGCAGTACACTCGCCTCCAATCGCAGCGGAGAACATCTCATGAGCCAACTCCTGGTCATCACCTTCGAGAAGCGCGAGACCGCCGGCCAGGCCGCCGAGCGGCTCAAGGGCCTGCAGGGGGCCCACGGCGTCGACATCAACGACATGGCCGTGGTGGAGAAGGATGAGGACGGCAAGGTCCAAGTCCACCACGGCGTCGATACGACCACGGCCGGCGGAGCCATCGTGGGTGGTGCGCTCGGTCTTCTGCTGGGCATCGTCTTCTTCCCCGTGGCGGGTCTTGCCATCGGCGCTCTCGCCGGTGGGTTCATCGGCCGCTCCCTGCACCAGAACGTGGACAAGGGCCTCGTCCAAGACGTGACCAACGACCTGAGCGAGAACACCTCGGCCCTCTTCGTGATCGGCAGCTCCGCCTCACCGTCGGCCGTCATCGGCGCCCTTGAGCCGTACAAGGGCAAGGTCTACCAGACCACCCTCGATGCGGAGACCGAGGCACAGATCCAGGCCGCTCTCGACAAGGAAGGCTAGGCCTAGGCCAGGCGCGTGGCGCGGGTGGTCGGAGGGGCGACGGCCTGACCCTGCTCGGTTACGCCGGGCGGAGCGTGATGAGTTGGACCGGCCCGCGTTCGCTGTTGCGGCCGTTGAGGGCCAGGAAGTCCGTGCGCCCGTCGGCGTCGTAGTCGAGGGCGATGACCTCGTCCTCGCTGCCGCCCTTCACCTCCGGCACTTCCACTGACCCGAACGAGCGTCCGTCGCCGTCATTGAGCAGGATCCGGTCGCGCGCGCCGTCCTTTGACTTGCCCTGCAGGACGTAGACATCCGCATCGCCGTCGCCATCCGCGTCGCCGGTGGCCAGCGCTCGACCCTCGGTCACGCTTCGCTCGAAGACGCGCTTGAAGCGCCCGTCGCGTGACAGCGAGACCACGAGCCGCTCCTCCGACAGCTGGATGAGGTCGGGCCGGCCGTCGCCGTCGAGATCGGTCAGCGCAGCGTCTCGCTCGCCGATGGTCTCGATGCCGGTCGCGTCGGTGACATCGGTGAAGGCCACTCCCTCCTCGTTGCGGTAGAGCCGCAGACCCGACTTGGGCGAGGTTGCGCGCAGGTCCCAGTAGACCAGCAGGATGTCCTCGCGTCCGTCTCCGTCGTAGTCGGTGATGCCGAGCGACTCGGTCGCGAGGCCGGTGTCGATGCCGGGGACCGCGGCCGCCTCGAAGGCGGCGGGGCCGGTGCGCAGGTAGGCCTGGTTCAGCGATGGCCGTCCGTCCATGCGCTTGGTCTCCTGGCCCAGGAAGAGGTCCTCGTCACCGTCCTCGTCGATATCGAGGAAGCGTGCCTCCCGTCCACGACCGAGCGGCTCCGTAGCGCCGCCGGCGAGCGGATGGAGGCTCGCTTCCGGCCCGCCCGGGTCCAGCCACAGCTGGTTGGCCTTGGTGCCGGTCCCGCGTGAGGCCCCGAACGAGCAGTAGAGGTCCGCCAGCCCGCTGCCGTCGACGTCCGCAGCCGCGCAGCCGTGACGGTCACCGCCTCCGAACTTGCGCTCGGTGTCGACGAATGTCCCGCCCTGGTTGAGGAAGAGCCGGGCCCGCGCGCCGTGGCGGCCGAGGAAGATGTCATCGAGACCGTCGCCGTCGAAGTCGGCCGCGACCGAACCCCAGCTCTGGCTGGCCGTGGGCAAGCCTGCCTTCGCGGCCACGTCCACGGCCCGGAGCTCACCCTTGATGGGGCCGGCCGGGGAAGGGCTCCTGGCGCCTGCGGCGGCGGCCGGGGTCGTGGTTGTGGAAGCGGCGTCGGCAGCCGGCTCGACCGGTTCGACCGGCTCGAGGGAGCCATCCGGCGCGCCACAGACCCGTCCGACCAGCCCTTGGTCCATGCGCCCCACGCTCCAGCCGTTCCTGCCTGGGTCGCCGTCGAGATCGGTGATGGTGCCCATGCCCCAGCTGCGCCGGCCCCGCGAGATGGTCCAGCCCGAACCGTCGTCACGGGCGGCGAAAGCGCTGTAGCGACGCCTCTCGGGATCCCAGCTGCTACCGCCCACGCTGAGCACGCCGTCCTCGGCAGAGACGCTGCTGAGCAGCGTCGGGCCCGCTCCCGGCTCGGGGCCCGGGAACTCAGTCCAGGTTGAGCCATCCCAGTGGAGGAGGAGCGGCTCGATGGTCGGTCCCGCGAGGCGATGCCCCACGGCCCAGCCGTCGTTCACCGCGGGAACGTCGATGTCGGCCAGCGCAGCCCCGGCCAGCCCCGCGACCTCGTGGCGCACCCACCGGCCATCCTCGAGGTGGACCAGGTACGGGTGCATGCGGGGATCGTCGAGCGCGGTGCCCGCGGCCCACACGCCAGCGTCGGCAGCGGCCGAGATGGCCGCCAGTGTGGCGCGTTCGCCCGCCTCGATCGGCGGCCTGGAGCGCTCCCACTCGCCGCCGCTGCGCTCAAGGATCCAGGGCTGTTGTTGGCCGGGTGGGCCCTGGATGAAGCCGACCGCCCACACGCCTGCCTCCGGGTCGGCGGCCACGTCGGTCAGCGTGGCGCTGTCGCCTCCCGGCCGCATGGTGTTCGTCAGCTTCCAGCCCTTGTCGTCACGCACGGCGGTGATGGCAGCGACATAGTCGGTCTCGCGCGCGAAGCCGACCGCCCACACCCTGTCGCCGGGGCCGGCGCTGGCGATGCCCATGAAGCCGGAGTCGCGGGTGTCGGGTTGGGGTGGCAACTCCAGCGTCCACTCGCCGTCGCTACCGTGGAGTGCCACGGCCTGCCGGCGACCGCCGCCCAGCATCGAGCCGCCGCCGACCCAGACTTCCTGGGGCGAGAGCACGGCCACGGTCTCAGGAGCGATGTCCTCGCGCCACTCGAGATCGGACCAGCCGGCCTCGCAGGTCGGTGCCTCCACATCCTGAGCCAGTCCGGCTGCCGGGAGCGC
The DNA here is from genome assembly GCA_963712745.1 of uncultured Chloroflexia bacterium. Lineage (GTDB taxonomy): Bacteria > Chloroflexota > Limnocylindria > Limnocylindrales > CSP1-4 > JAFMJV01. Next base: position 43,546 of record CAVQJC010000007.1, read on the forward strand.
GGTGAGCGCCACCGCCAGGGCCAGCGTCGGCGCCAGCGGGCGGAACGGGCGATGCGAGGAAGTCGGTCTCACGATCCGCAGTGTGGCACGGACGGCAGAACGACCTCCGACTAGCGCGCGTGTGCCTCGAGCGGGGCCAGCACGACGTCCCAGCCGGGATCGTAGCCGGCGCGCAACTCTGCACCCTGCTCGGTGCCGAACTCTTCCCAGTCGCGATGCTCGAGGATCAGGCGCGACCCGCTACCGTCGGCCTCGATGCGGGTGTCGATGGTGGAGGCGGCCACGGGTTCGGGCGTGGGGTGCCAGGAGAGCACCACGCGATGCGGCGGGTCCCAGGTCAGCACGTCGGCCCAGTCGTATTCGGAACCGTCGGCCGCGATCTCGACGACGCGCCCCCCGACATGCCCTTCGAAGCGTATGCCGACCGCGTCCGCGCCTGCCACGGAATGCGACTCGAGCGGCCACCACGTGGCCATCCCGTGGGTGAACAGCTCGAAGGCCTCGTCGGGTGACAACGGCAGCCAGCGTTCCTTGCGCACCGGTTCGATGGGGGTGTCGCTACGTCGCATGGCACTCCTCCGCGGGTCGACAGGCGCCCGAGTCTACTCCTCGCCGATGTCCTCGTTCCAGATCTCGGGATAGCGCTCGATGAACTCGGTCATGAGCGCCTTGCACTCGGGCGAATCGAGGTTGATGACCTCAACGCCGCGGGAGCGCAGGTAGTCCTCGCCGCCTATGAACGTCTCGTTCTCGCCGATGACCACGCGCGGGATGCCGTAGAGCAGGATGGCGCCGGTGCACATGTCGCAGGGGGAGAGCGTGGTGTACATCGTGGCCCGCCTGTAGACCGAGGCGTGCAACCGGCCGATGTTCTCGAGGCAATCGGTCTCGCCGTGACGGATGACCGAGCCCCCCTGGACGCGGCGGTTGTGGCCGGAGCCCAGGACCTTGCCGTCGGCCACGAGCGCGGCGCCCACCGGCACGCCGCCTTCGGCGAGGCCGCGGGCGCCCTCGTCGATGGCGATCTTCATGAATGCCTGGTCGTCCATGCTTCCTCCTCTGGTCTGGTCGTGCGGTTCAGGAACGTCGGTATGGCTTGAGGTAGGCGCCCGGGTAGGGCACGTTGCGGCCGGACAGCGCCAGCGCCAGGATGACGATGACATAGGGCAGCGCCAGCATGACCTCGTTGGGGATGTCCTCGAAGCCCGGCGTGATGCGCAGGCGCAGGCCCAGCGAGTAGACGGCCGCGAAGATGAGCGCGCCGAGCACACCGCGGAAGATGCGCCAGCGACCGAAGATGACGAGGGCGATGACCACCCAGCCGCGGCCGGCGATGATGTCGAGCGTGAACGTGCCCAGCATGGCCAGCGTGATGAAGGCACCGCCGATGGCCATGAAGGCGCCACCGATCATGAGCGCCACGTAGCGCACGCGGAAGACGTTGATGCCGGCCACGTCGGCCGCCTCCGGGTTCTCGCCGACGGCCCGGATCGAGAGGCCCAGGGGCGTCTTCATCAGCACCCACCAGGCGATGGGCACGACGAGGAAGAAGGCTACGTAGGTCAGCCCGTACTGGTTCGCGACCTTGCCCAGCTCGCCCAGGCCGGCGAAGGGGTCGAGCAGCGGCATCGGTTCGATGCGGTCGAGGGTGTCGCCGGTGAAGATGAGCCGGTTGGCGAACTCGCTGACGCCGATGAGCACGATGGTCAGGCCCAGGCCGCTGACATGCTGGTTGGCACCGAGCGTGACCGTGAGCAGGGCCATGAGTCCGCCCGCGATGAGGCCGACGACGATGGCGCCCAGGACGCCGATCCAGGGCGCCGCCATGCCGGCACCTGCGTCGGCCGCGTAGAAGGCGGTGGCGAAGCCGAAGAAGGCGCCCGCGTACATCGTGCCTTCGATGCCAAGGTTGAGGACGCCGGCGCGCTCGGAGTAGGTCTCGCCGACCGTGCCATAGACGAGTGGCGTGGCGTTGCGGAAGGTGCCACGTATGATGTCGGCCCAGAAGATGGGATCGAAGAAGATCATCGGGGCGGTGGCTCCGCTGGGGCCCGGCCCTCGGGCTCATCGGGCGGGGGCTCGCCTTCATCGGCGGGGCGTTCGTCCTCTCGCGTCGTGCGCCAGCGATAGACCGCCACCGCGCCGATGGTCACCAGCAGCAGCACGCCCTGGACGACATCGCCCAGCTGGCTCGGGATCTGCAGGGTGCGGACCGCGGAGGTCGCGCCCACGCTGATATCACTCAACAGCAGCGCCGCCAGCAGCACACCCGGCATGACCAGGCCACCCAGCATGGCCACCACGATGCCGGTGTAGCCGAAGCCGGGCGAGAGGCCCTCTGTCAAGCGGAACTGGATGCCTGCCACCTCGCTGACGCCCGCGATGCCTGCGACCGCACCGCTCACGAGCGCCACCCGCAGCAGCGTGCGCTCCACCTTGATGCCGGCGAACCGCGCAGCGTGCGGTGACAGGCCGACCGCGCGAACGCGCAAGCCGGTACTGGTCCGGCTGAATACCCACCAGGCCAGGATGATGATGACCACGGCCACGACGAAGCCGAGGTGCAGCCGCGAACGGTCGATGAACGGCAGCACCTCTGAGAGCTTGGGGAACTCGGCTGCTTCGGCGATACGAGGTGACTCGGGGGAGCCGGTCTCTGGATCCTTCCAGGGACCCTGGAGTAGCGCCTGGACGACGAGCAACGCGACCGGGTTGAGCAACAGCGTGGTCACCACCTCGTCGATGCCCATGCGCACTCGCAGCAGCGCCGGTACCAGCGCCCAGGCGGCGCCCGCCAGCGCGCCTCCGGCGATCATCAGCGGCAGCACGAGGACCGATGGCCAGCCATGGACCAGCTGGCCGATGCCGGCGGCGGCGACGGCGCCCATGAGCAGCTGTCCCTCCACGCCGATGTTCCAGTATCCGGCCCGGAACGCGATGGCGACCGCAGTGCCCGCGAAGAGCAGCGGGGTGGACCTGGTGAGCACCTCCAGCAATGTGAACTCGCGGGTCAGCGGCTGCACGAAGTATGCGTAGGCGGCGTCGAGCGGGTTCGCGCCGGCGATGACGACGGCCGAGCCCGTCACCGCCAGGATGGTGACGATGCCGCCGACGATGATGGCGCCGAGACGACCGCTGCGCGTCTCGAGCGCCCGGCGCGCGCCGACGGTCACGCGGCCTTCCGTCCCCGGCCTGCCATGAGCATGCCCAGCTGCTCGGCGTCAGCGGACGGCGCGTCCATCTGGCCCACGATCCGGCCCTCGTACAGCACCACCAGCCGGTCCGACAGCGAGATGAGTTCGTCGAGGTCCTCGGACATGAGCAGGATGGCGGCACCGTCGCGGCGCTGGGCGAGCAGCTCGCCGCGGACGTACTCGCTGGCACCCACATCCAGCCCCCGGGTGGGCTGCGAGACGATGACCACGCGCGGATCGCGCGAGAGGACACGTGCGAGCAGCACCTTCTGGATATTGCCGCCCGAAAGCGTGGCTACCCGGTCTCCCGGCCTGGCCTTGATGTCGAAGCGCTCGATGAGTTCCCGGGCATGTGCGTCGACGCGCACGCGATCGAGCCCGCCGCGGCCAGCGAAGTCGTCGATGCGCTCCAAGATGAGATTGAGCGAGACCGGCAGGTCGAGCACGAGGCTCGCGTGGCGGTCCTCGGGGACGCGCCCCACTCCAGCGGCCATGACCTCCTGAGGGTCGACGCCCGTGATCGCAATGCCGTCGACGGTGGCGCTGCCGGCGCTGACCGGCCGCATGCCGCTGAGCGCCTCGGCCAGCTCTGTCTGGCCGTTGCCCGATACCCCGGCCACACCCACGATCTCGCCGGCATGGACCTCCAGGTCGATATCGGAGAGGGCCGGCAGCCCGTGTGCGCCGGGGGCGCTGAGGCCGCAGATCTGCAGCCGAGCCTCACCACCGCGCTGCGGTGCGTCCTGTCGGCCGACACCGAAGGTAGGTCTGCCGACCATCATGCGCGCCAGCTCTCGCTCGTCGGTGTCGCCCGGAGCGGTGCCAACCATGCGTCCCTGGCGCATGACCGACACGCGCTGGCTGATGGCCCGCACCTCGCCCAGCTTGTGGCTGATGAACACGACCGAGAGGCCCTCGTCGACGAGGCGACGAAGCGTCTCGAAGAGCGCATCGACCTCCTGGGGGACCAGCACCGCGGTGGGCTCGTCGAGGATGAGCAGGCGACAGTCCCGTGCGAGCGCTTTGACGATCTCGACCCGCTGCTGCTCGCCGACGCTGAGCTCGCTCACGACGGCGTCGGGGCTGATAGCGATCCCGAAGCGGCCGGCGGCAGCCTCCACCGAGGTCCTGGCCGAGGCCAGGTCGAGTCGGGCACCCGTGGCCCGGCCGAGGATGACGTTCTCGGTCACGGTCATCGGCTGCACCAGGCTGAAGTGCTGGGTGACCATCCCGACTCCGGCGTCGATGGCATCGCTCGGGGCCCTGAGGTCGACCGGGCGTCCGTCGACACGGATGCCGCCTGCGTCAGGGCGGGTGAGTCCGTAGAGGACCCGCATCAGCGTCGTCTTGCCGGCGCCGTTCTCGCCGAGCAGGGCGTGGACCTCGCCGCGCTCGATGGTGAGATCCACTGCGTCATTGGCGACCAGGTCGCCGAAGCGCTTGGTGATGCCGGAAAGCTCGGCGGCCAGGTGGCCCTGGCCGCCGCTGTCGGTCATCGGATGATGTCGGGGACTAGCCGAGGGTCACTCCGAGCCCGCGGGAACGGCCTCGTTGATGGAGACGCGGAAGAGACCCGACTTGATGTCGGCCTCGCGTGCAACGACCTGGTCGACCAACTCGGCCGGAACCTCCTTGACGAGGTCGGTGTTGATGGGTGCCAGCGCTGCACCACCCTTGCCGACCATGCTGAAGTCCTTGAGGTCCTGGGCCACGTACGCCCCGCCCGAGACCTGCTCTAGGACGTGCTCGACCGTCGGCGTCATGTTCCAGGTGACGCTCGAGACCACGTTGTCCAGGGCGCTGTGATCTTCTGGCAGCTGAGCCCGCTGGTCGCTCATGTTGCCGACGGCGATGATGTCGTTCTCATCGGCAGCCGCGATGACACCCGCGCGCTCGGCGTACAGCACATCTGCGCCGGCATCGATCTGGGCCAGTGCTGCTTCCTTGGCGGCGGCCGGATCGTACCAGCTGTTGATGAAGCTGACCTTGGCCTCGACCTCGGGGTTCACATCCTTGGCACCTGCGATGAACGCGTTCGTGATGCGGTTGACCTCCGGGATGGCGATGCCACCCACGACCCCGACGATATTCGACTCGGTCAGGCCGCCGGCGAGCATGCCGGCGAGGTAGGCAGGCTCGTGGATCCAGTTGTCGAAGACGCTGAGGTTGGGCTCGGAAGGCCCGCCCTCGGAGCCGAAGACGAAGGCGATGTTCGGGTACGCAGCCGCCACGTTGCGGACTGCCTCCTCGTTGAGGAATGCGTCGCCGAAGATGATGTCCGGCTGTTCCAGCTCGGCGATCTCAGTGAGCTGGAACTCCATGCTGCCGTCGTAGCCGATGGCGTCGACGAAGTCGTAGGAGATGTGGCCGGCATCCTCCTGGGCCTGGAGCGCGGTGTGGATGACACCGTCCCACGGCTCCTCGATCTCCGTTGCGTATGCGCCGAAGACCTTGAGGGGTTCATCCTGGGCTACGACTGCGGCTGAGCTCGCGGTCACGGTGAGAGCAAGCAGCGCAGTGGCTGCGAGCATGGGGCGACGCCTGATCATCGATAGAACCTCCCTGGTGCCGGTGACAGGCGCACCCGGGCGGGCGACGTCCCGGCCTCTCTCGCTCGCGGAATGGTACACGGGCCCGGGCTGGCGTGGTCAAGTGTCCGCGGGGTTGCGATGTGGGCACGAAAGCCGCGGACCGCGACGAGCCGCCCGAGCGACCGTCCGGGTGCGCTGCCCGGACGCTGGGATCTGGGGAGTCGAGGCCTGCTGCGGCGAGGCCGCTACGTGGAGACGAAGCCGCTGGTGTCGACTTCGCCACCGGGTCCCTTGCCCTTGAACTGGCTCATGAAGAGGTTGTAGTAGAGCCCCTCTTCGGCCATCAGCTCGTCGTGGGACGCCAGCTCCACGATGACCCCGCCATTGACGACCATGATGCGGTTCGAGTCACGGATAGTGGCCAGGCGGTGGGCGATGGAGAAGCTGGTCTTGCCCTCCATCAGCTTGCGCAGGCCGTCCTGGATGAGCTTCTCGGTGCGGGTGTCGACGTTGGAGGTGGCCTCGTCGAGGATCATGATCTTGGGGTCGGCCACCATGGCCCGCGCGATGGTGATCATCTGCCGCTGACCCTGGCTGAGGTTGGCGCCGCGCTCGGTGAGCATGGTCTGGTAGCCCTGTGGCAGGTTCTCGATGAACTCGTGCGCGTTAGCCTGTTTGGCCGCCTCGATGCACTCCTCGTCGGTGGCACCTTCACGGGCGTACCTGAGATTGTTCATGACCGTGTCGCTGAAGAGGAAGGCCTCCTGCAGCACCACGCCCACCTGCTGACGCAGCGACTGCTGGGTCAGCTTGCTGATGTCCTGGCCGTCGATGAGGATCCTGCCGCTGTCGATGTCGTAGTAGCGGGTCAGGATGTTGATGATCGTCGACTTGCCGGCACCGGTCGGGCCACAGATGCCGATCTTCTCGCCGGGTGCTGCCTCGAACGTGTTGTGCCGCAGGATCTTGCGGCCGGGCACGTAGCTGAAGTCGACATCCTCGAAGGTGATCTCTCCACCCTTGAACTCGTAGTCGGTGGCGTCCGGAGCATCGACCACGGTGGGCTCCTCGTCCATGATGGCGAAGACGCGCCGGCCGCCGGCGACGGCGTTGAGCGTGGTGGCCATGAGGTTGGCGATGTCTGAGAGCGGGCTCGCCAGCAGGTATACGAAGCCCATGAAGGTGATGACCGTACCCAGCTGGACGTCGCCATCGAAGACCATGAGCGAGCCCACCATGAGCACGATGGTGACCTGCAGGATGGTCAGCGTCTGGGTCAGCGGGAACTGCAGCACCGAGGTGAAGAAGGCGTGCGTCGCCGTCTCGTAGACCGACTCGGCCTGGTCGTCCTGCTGCTCCGCGGCCCACATCTGGCGACGACTGGCGATGACCACCTTGTGGCCGGAGATGGTTTCCTCCTGGAAGCCGGAGAGCTCGCCCATCTCTTCGCCCATCTTGCGGAAGGCTGGCGTCGAGATGCGCTGCACGATGCCCGTGAGCACCAGCATGGTAGGGATGATGATCACGCCCACCAGCGCCAAGCGCCAGTCGATGAGGAACATCACGATGACGATGATGACGATACGGAAGAAGGACCGGATGAGTTGCGATACGGCCTGCTCGTAGAAGAGCGCCACGAACTCGGTGTCGTTGGTGATGCGGCTCATGAGCTGGCCCAGCGGCTGCCGGTCGAAGAAGCTCAGGCTCAGCGTCTGCATATGGTCGAAGAGCGCCGTCTGGAGGCGGGAGAGACCGAGCGTGGCCAGGTCGGCGAACTGCCGTTCCGCGTACCAGGCGGTCAGCAGGAAGACGACGCCCGCGATCATCGCCGCGCCGACGAGCATCAGCAGGTCCGCCTGGCTGGCGCTGCCGTCCCCGAGGATGTTGAGGGCCAGGCCGGTGAAGACCGGCACGAGGATGAGCGAGATGTCGCCGACCAGGCGCACCACGAGGGCGATGATGAAGCGTCGTCGGTCCGCCTCGATCATGTAGTCGATCAGCCGCCTCGCCACGTCGCCGGTGTCGCTGGGCTTCTCGGGCGTCTGGGCCGGCAGCTTGCGCTGCTGCAGCTTCTCACGCAGGCTCGCGGGGAAGGCCCGTTCGCTCACCGTCATGCCCTCTCCTCCGTCCCGGCCTTGACGCCGCTGCCGAGCTGTGACTCGTAGATCTCCCCGTATAGCTCGCTCGACTCCATCAGCTCCTCGTGCGTGCCGGTGGCGATGATCTCGCCGTTCTCCATGAGCACGACGCGATCGAGGTCGATGACCGCGCTGATGCGCTGGGCGATGTAGATGGTGGTGACGTCCTCGTACAGCTCCGGGATGGCGCTCTGCACGCGGCTCTCGGTGGCCACGTCGAGGGCACTGGTGCTGTCATCGAGGATGAGCACCCGGGGCGCTGCGGTCAGGGTCCGCGCGATGGCCAGGCGCTGGCGCTGGCCGCCGGAGAAGTTGTAGCCGCGCCTCGCGACCGGGGCATCCCACGTCTGGGGCAGGCCGCTCACGAAGCCGTGCGCGTCGGCTGCCTTGGCCGCCTCGAACATCTGCTTGTCCTCGGCGTCGGGGGCGGCGAACTTCAGGTTGAAGCGCACGTCGCCCCCGAAGAGCATGGCTTCCTGCAGGGCGATGCCCACGATCTGCCGCAGCTGGTCCTGGGGGATGTCGCGCACGTCGCGGCCGTCGATGGTGATGCGGCCCTCGGTCACGTCATAGAAGCGTGGCACCAGGTTCACCAGCGCCGACTTGCCGGCACCGGTGGCGCCGAGGATGCCGATGCGCTCGCCCGGTTCGACGATGAGGTCGATGTTCTTGATGGCCGGCGGATCGAGCTCCCCGTCGGGCCGCCTGAAGGCGAAGGTGACGTTCTCGAAGGCCACCCGACCCTTGATGTCGGCTGCGTCGACCGCGGTCACGTCGGCGCCGTCCCGGACATCGGGCTCATCATCGATGACCTCCCAGACGCGGCCGGCCGAGGCATTGCCACGGAGAACGAAGGGGACCAGGATGGCCATCAGGGCCAGCGGCGTGACCACCAGGGCGAGGTACTGCGTGAAGGCCACGATCTCGCCGACCTGGATGCCACTGGCGTCGAGCAGCTGCAATCCGCCGACGCCGATGGCCAGGGCCACGGAGATCTGGGCGATGCCGGTGAGGATGGGGTTGAGCATGGCCACCAGGAAGGCCGCCGTGAAGGCCGGCTTGCGCAGCGCGGTGGCGCGCTCGGCGAAGCGTTTCTTCTCCAGCCCCTCACGCGTGAAGGCCTTGACCACGCGGATGCCGGTGAGGTTCTCCTGCAGCCGGTTGTTGAGGCCGTCGAGCTTCTCCTGCCGCTCGTCGTAGGCGGCGAAGACCTTGGGCACGACGAAGGCCATGATGACCAGCACGAGCGCGGCCACGACCGCCATGATCCAGACCAGGCTGGGCGTGAAGAGCAGCGCCAGGACGAAGGCGATGATGAGCATGAAGGGTGCGTACAGCGTCAGCAGCACCGCGTACATGATGGCGTTGGCGATGTTGTTGACGTCCGCATTGAGGCGGACCATCAGCTGCGAGGTGCGGAAGCGGTCGAAGTTGCCGAACGACATGGTCTGCACCTTGGTGTAGAGCCCGTCGCGGACGTAGAAGGCCGTGCCCTGGGCGAAGAACACGGCGAAGGCGGCCGTGCCCGCGAGGGTGCCGCCGGCGATGAGTGCCAGCACCACCATGGCGATGCCGGTATCGACGATGACCTCGAGGTTCCCGGCCACGAGGCCGTCGTTGATCATGCGCTGCGTCAACGTAGCCACGGCCACCGAGCAGACTGCCGAGACCATCAGCAACAGCTGCGACACGAGCAGTCGCCCGCGATAGCCCTTGAACACGAAGAACATGCGCGCGAGGTGACCGATAGCGTTCACCGCCGCAGTCTACTGTCCCTCAGGGGCCGGTTTCGCCGCCGCGCCCGCCCGCTGGTCAGGAGCGGGCCTCGAGGGCGGCCACGAGATCGTCCTCGGTGGGCGTCGAGCCTAGGCCCATGCGGGCGCCGATGCGGGCCGCCGCCGGCGGCTCGAGGCGCGCCGCGCGCAGCGTCGGCCAGACCGCCTCGGCGAAGACCTCCGCGGGTGGGCCATCGAGGACGACCCGGCCGCGGTCGAGCAGCACTACCCGCTCGAACGTCTCAGCCACGAAGCGCAGGTCGTGGCTGGCCACGATCACCGTCCGTCCCTCGGCGTGCAGGTCACTGACGATGCGCTGCACGCAGGCGATGCCCCCGCTGTCGAGTCCGGTGGTAGGTTCGTCCAGCGCCACGACCGGCGTCTCCATGGCCAGCACGGCCGCGATCGTGAGCAGCTTGCGCTGGGTCTCTCCAAGGTCGTCCGGATGTCGCCCGAGGTCGCCGGCCATGCCCACAGCCCCGAGCGCAGCCTGGACTCGTGCGAACGCCTCTTCGATCGTCAGGCCCTGGTGACTCGGCCCGAACTCGACCTCGTCGCGTACGCTGCCGGCGAAGATCTGGCGGTCCGGATGCTGGAAGCCGAGGCCCACGATGCGCGCCAGCCGAGCAACGTGCAGGCGGGCAGCATCCTTGCCCTCCACCAGTACTCGCCCCCTGGCTGGGCGCAGCAGGCCGTCGAGATGACGCAGGAGCGTGGTCTTGCCGCTGCCGTTGGCCCCGATGAGTGCCACCGTCTGCCCCCCGGGGATGGCCAGGTCGACCCCGTCGAGAGCAGATACGCCGTCCTCGAACTCGTAGGCCAGGCCCTCCAGGCGTAACTCCGTCATGTGCCGGACTCCAGCCGCCCCGGGTCAAGCCCGGCCGCGACGAGGCGACGGCGGAGGCGTGCCTCGGCCAGCGGTTCCACCCCCAGCGCGGCCACGCCCGCGTCAGCCAGTACCTCGGCCGCGGGTCCTCGAGCCACGATGTTGCCGGCCGCGATGATGGCGACGGTGTCGCAGACCGAGGCCAGCATGTCCGTGCGCTGCTCGGCCACGAGCACCGAGGTCCCGGCGGCGGCGATGGCCCCGATCGCCTCAAGCACGGCGCCGGCCCCCGCCGCGTCGAGGTGCGCGACCGGCTCGTCGAGGATGAGGTGACGCGGGCGCATGGCCAGCAGACCGGCGATGACCACGAGCTGCTGCTGGCCGCCGGAGAGCCGCTCGGGCTGGCGCTCGCGCAGGTCCGCGATACCGACCGCCTCGATGGCCTCTTCAGCCCTGGCCAGGACCTCCGGCCGAGGCAGGCCCAGGTTGGCAGGTCCGAAGGCGACCTCGTCGAACACCGTGTCGGCGATGAGCGACAGCTGACCGGTCGGATCCTGTAATCCCGTGACGATGTGCTCGGTGAGCCGGTGCATGGGCCAACGCTTCACGTCCTCGCCGTCGAGGCTGATGTCGCCGACCACACTCCCACCCGTGACCCGTGGAGCCAGGCCGCCGGCCACCAGGCAGAGCGTGGACTTGCCGCCCTCCGAGGGACCGGCGAGACCGGTGACGGTGCCGTCCATCAACTGCAGGTCGACTGCGTGGAGCGACTCGCCGGACGCTCCGGGGTAGCGGTAGGAGACGCCGCGGAGGTTCAGCATGGCAGCGTTCCAGCCAGACGCGCCAGCCCCAGCAGCACGAGCCCGGCCGCGACCCCCCATCGAGCCAGGCGCTGCAGTGGGCTGTCGGGGGGTGGATGCATCACGGTCGGGCGGCCGGGCCGGGTGAAGCCGCGCGTCTCCAGGGCCAGCGTTCGCGTCTCCACCTCGCGTATGGCGGAGAGCACGGTGGGCGCCGCGACCGCGACCACTCCGCGACCACGCCGCAGCCAGCTGCCCTCGGTGTCGAGGCCTCGCGCACGCTGTGCCTGAGTGACCTCGCCTGCCCGTTCGGCCAGTCGCGGGATCATGGCCACGCCGTTGTGGATGACGAACGTCGCCCGTGCTGACAGGCCATGGTGCTGCAGGCTGGCCACCAGCTCCGACGGCCGGGTGGTGGCGTAGAAGAGCACCGCGGCTCCGGCCATGGTCAGGACGCGAGCTACCACCTCCGCCGCCAGCCACATGCCCTGCTCCGTGGTGCCGACCGCGAAGAGCACGTTGACGATGACGACGCTGAGCGCCAGTGGCAGGGCCAGCAGCAGCGAGGTGGTGAGCACCGCTCGCAGCTCTCGTGCCACGAGGGCCGGCAGCACCACCGCGACCAGGGCCAGGGCAGCCGTGCAGGCGACCCCGCTGAGGAGGGCCGCCGCCGCGAGGGTGCCCACGGCCACCACCAGCCGGGTCAGCGGGTCCAGGCCCTGCCAGGCAGAGCCCGTGTGCCGGCTACGCGACGCGGTCGCCGACATCCTCGCCATCGGGCAACGGGAGCAGGTATTCGCCCTGTGGGAAACGAGCCTTGGTACGTGTGGCCATGGCCCCAAGGATGAGGTAGACCACGAAGTACGTGATGACCTTGTCGACCGGGTCGGAGATCAGGCTCTGGCCCAACACCGCCTGCTGCAGGTCCGCACCGGCCTGCCGGAAGGCGGCGATGACGAAGTCTGCGCCGGAGCCGGTCACGCCTCCGAAGAGGCCGGCCGCGATGGGTGCGGCGATGAAGGCCGCGACCACGCCGGTGATGACGCCGGCCAGGACGATGTAGGCGGCTCCCAGGTCGCGCCAGCGGACGAGCAGGACGACGAGGCCCACGGCCGTGCCCACCACCAGCAGCAGGGCCACCCAGCCGAGGATGACGAAGGCCGTCTCGTCGGCAGCAGGCGCGAGGCCCTCGCCGTCAGCAGCCGCCAGCCACGCCCGCAGCGCGAGCACCACCATGACCACCACCGCGCCGACGGTCAGCGCGCCGCCGATCGCCAGCCGCCGGCCGGAGGTGCCGCGTCGCGGCCGTAGCCAGCCCCAGCGCGCGAATGAGCCGGCCAGCAGCCCGACCACCACGGCCACCACCGCGAACGGCACCGCGAAGGGGCTGCTGAAGGGAGGGGGTGCGAGATAGGTCCAGATGACGTTGGAGAGGAACCCGGTGGCGGCGCCCGCCAGAGGGCCGGCCAGGGCAGCCACCAGGATGGTGCCGACGGAATCGAGGTAGATGGGGATCTTGAGCGCGCTGGCGACAGCGGTGCCGAGCACGATGTTGAGGGCCATGGCCACCGGCATCAGCACCAGCGTGCGCGTGTCGAACTGGCGCGTGATGGAGTCGATGCGGCGGGTCTGCGCGTATTCCACCAGGGCATAGGCGACGACACCTGCGGGGATGGCCACGACCATCACCAGCGTGAACCGGTCGAGCGCATCCTCGAGGGTGAGCCCACCCAGGGCGGCCAGGCCGGCCAGCGCGATGAGGCCGAAGACGGCGAGGCCGGCACCGACCCGCAGCCACGTCTGCGACACGCCCACCTCCTCGCTCGATCTCGCTCCCTCTCCCGCGCGACAGAGTGCCACGAACCCACCGACGCAGCGTCTAGCATCGAGGCATCAGCTTCACGACCGTCGCCTTCGCCCTCTTCCTCGTGGCCGTCGTCGCGGGCCACTGGCTCCTCCCGCGTCGCCTTCGGCCGTGGTGGCTGCTGGGCGCGAGCATCCTCTTCTACGCCACCTGGAACGTGGTCTACGTGCCCGGGTTCCTGCTGCTCATCGGCGCCAACTACCTGCTCGGCATCGCGGCCGCCGGACGGCACGCCAGGGCCGCGACCATCGCCGCGGTGGTCCTGGACCTGGTCATCCTGGGTGTCTTCAAGTACCTCGACCTGGCCCTCGGCAGCAGCGCTTCGCTGCTCAGCTGGATCAGCGGTGAGACCGTCGACTGGGGCGGCCTCGGGTTCGTGCTGCCGTTGGCCATCAGCTTCGTCACCTTCACGCTCATCGCCTACGTCGTCGATATCTACCGTGGTGCGGAGCCGGAGCGGAACATCGTCCACTTCGCGGTCTTCATCGCCTTCTTCCCGCGCGTCCTGGCCGGTCCCATCATGCGCGGCAGCCAGTTCCTGCCCCAGCTGCGCTTCGGGCGCGGATTCAGCCTGCCGCTCGTCCACATGGCCGTGCCGCTCATCGTCAGCGGCCTCTTCAAGAAGTCGCTGGCGGACCAGCTCGGACCGGTGGTCCGCGACGGCTTCAGCGACAGCGGGTCCTACTCGTCGATCGCGCTCTTTGCCATCGCCGCGGCCTGGACCTTCCAGCTCTACCTCGATTTCGCCGGCTACACCGACCTCGCCAGGGGATCTGCCCGCCTGCTCGGCATCGGCATGCCGCGCAACTTCGACTGGCCCTACCGCTCCCTGTCGATGGCCGAGTTCTGGCGGCGCTGGCACATGACCCTGGGGACCTGGCTCCGCGACTACCTTTACTTCCCGCTGGGCGGCTCGCGCAAGGGCTCGGTCCGTACCTACGTCAACCTCATGATCACCATGACCCTGGCCGGCGTGTGGCACGGGGCCGGGCCCGGGTTCGCGGTCTGGGGCGTGCTCCAGGGCGTGGGCCTCTCGGTCAACCGCTGGTGGCGGCGCCTGCCCTCGCACCCGGTACTGCCGGTCCTGCTCTCGTGGGCCGTCACCTTCACCTTCGTCGTCCTCGCGCGCGTGCCCTTCGTGGCGCCGGACCTCGAGACCGCCGCCGAGTATTACACCCGCATGCTCATCCCCCACGGCGGCGCCCTGCCCAGCCTGGCGCTCGTGGGCACCCTGGCGGTGATGATGATCGGCCAGTGGAGTGGCTGGGTCAGCCTCGCCCGGCGCGCCGCCCCGCGGCGATCGGCCCGGCGCTGGCTGGCCTATGGTGTAGCCCTTGCCATCGCCGTCGTCCTGCTCCCCGCCGGGGCGCCCGACTTCATCTACCAGCAGTTCTAGAGGACCAACCCGAGGCTCTACGTGATCAAGCCGAGCACCATCTTCCTGGCCGCCGTCCTCCTGCTGGGCCCGCTCGTCGCAGCCGAGCTGGCCGTGCGCGCGCTCATCGAGTCGGGGCGGCTGCCGTATGCCTCGACCTCGAGCGAGGCGGCCGACATCGGCTTCGCCAACCTGGCCCGCTTGGGCAGGCCGGACGTGCTCGTCCTGGGCACCTCCTCCATCCGCAATGCCCTGCACCCCGATACCCTCGAGCGGCTGGCCTCGGAGGAGCTGGGGCGCCCAGTGCGCGTGCAGAGCGTGGCCCAGGGTGGCCTGAGCCTGGCCGACCAGCAGCTCATCGTCGAGAGCCTGTCCGAGCAGGATTTGTTGCCTGAGGCTCTGATCCTGGGCCTGTCCCCCAGCACCATCACCGGCCAGGGCCTGACCAACCGCTGGTTCTCGAACTCCGAGCTGGGCCAGGCCTGGAGCGGTTGCGCCGACCTCGACGAGCCGGAGGCGTCCATCTGCCGGCTGGGTCAGCAGTCCGCCCTCTGGCGCTGGCGGGGCCGGCCCAAGCGGCTCATCGAAGCTGTGGCCGAGCCCATGCCCACCACGTTGCGCAGCGGACAGCGGATCCTCCACGAGGACGGCTGGACGTCCGAGCCAGGTGCCAGCGCCAAGCGCTTCGAGCGCATGCTCAAGGGCTACGTGGAGCGGTTCCCCGAGGGCGTGCCCCAGGCGGCGGGTATGAGCGCCGCTTTCGCCCAACTCATCGCTGCGCTCCGCGACCGGGGCACCACGGTCATCCCCACGGCGCTGCCCTACGCCCCGCCGCTGGAGGAGGCGTTGGTGGAGAGGAACCCGGCCTGGCGCCAGGAGCTGGCAGCCGGCTACGACGGGCTCGTCGAAGCCGCCGGCATCGACATCGTGCGCGTGCATCGTTTCGGTGACTGGTGGCGGCCACGGTCGAGCAACGACCCGCGCCACCTGAGCGCGGAGGGCGCAGCCGCCCTCACCGAGCAGCTGTGGACGATGCCTGAGTTCCGCGAACCGCTCCTTGAGAGCCTGCGCTCAGACGGCTGAGCGACGCTCCCGGGCCAGCCGCCCGAGTCGTTCCACGAAACGCTCGAAGAAGGTCTCGCTGTCCGCTTCGACGGCGACCTCGAGGTTGGGTGGCCGGCCCCAATGGCGGCGCCAGTCGGTGACCGTCTCGCCGCTGGTCCAACGGCCCTCGAGCTCGACCTCCACGGTGAGTGCCTCGGTCCGGGCCAGCGCCGGGTCGAGCGCTGCGGCTACCACCAGGGCGTCGTGGATGAAGGCGCCGTAGAAGCCGTCGTGGCGGCTGTGGAACTCGAAGTAGAAGCGCAGCGCGTCTTCGACGAAACCGACGATGGGGTCGTCCCCGGACCCGGCGGCTTCGGCCAGCCGGTCGAGGTGCGAGGGTGTCATCTTCGCGCGCTCGGTCACATCCAGGCCGAAGGCTACCGGGCGCGGCGCATCAGTCGCCTCCCAGCCCTTGATGGTGGCGCTCAGCGCCTCCGGGTCGACACCGGCGTTCCACTCCATGGTCGGTGCCGTGTTGCCCGGGGAGCGGTAGGCGCCGACCATCATCATCAGCCGGCGCAGCATCATCGGCAGTGCCGGTTCGCGCTCCAGCGCCACGGCCACGTTCGACAGCGGGCCCAGCGTGACCAGCGTCAGCTCGCCCGGGCGCGCCCGGGCCTCGGCCACGATCATGTCGGCGGCCTCGCGGTCGCGGGACCCCCTCGCCGGCGCCGGCAGCTCGGCGTGACCCAGGCCCGTCGGTCCGTGGGTATCAGCGGCCGTGCGCAAGGGCCGCACGATGGGAGCGTCGCGACCTGCGGCTACCTCGACGTCGCCGCGCCCGGCCAGCTCCAGCACCGCCAGCGTGTTGCGTACGACGTGGGGCAGCTCCACGTTGCCGGCCACGCAGCCGACACCGACCATCTCGGCACCCGGAGTGGCGGCCGCGTAGAGCAGGGCCAGGGCATCGTCGATGCCGGTGTCGCAGTCGATGAGCAGTGGCGTGCGGGTCGTCGCGTCGGTCATCAGCGGCCACGCCTGGGCGCCACGATGTAGCCACCGACCGGTCCGCTGGGCCGGGTCGCCGCCACCATCGTCACCCACAGCCGTGATGGCCATGGGCTTGCCCGTCTCATGAGGGCAGTATGCGATGGCGCTCGCGATGTGTGTCGCCTTGCGTGGCCCCGTGTAGCATTCGTTGCGACCCGCAGGCAGCACGGGAGCTTCAGCGCCGCGGGACCCACGCCCTAACCACGATCGACGACACACTTCTCGGAGGAAGCATGAGCCACCGCGTCACTCTCATTCCCGGCGACGGGGTGGGGCCGGAGATCACCGCCGCCACGCGCCGCATCATCGAGGCGGCCGGCGTGGCTATCGAGTGGGAGGAGGCCATCGCGGGCGAGGCCGTGTTCCGTGCCGGCGACAGCTCGGGCGTACCGCGCGAGACGGCCGACTCGATCGCGCGTACGGGCGTCGCGCTCAAGGGCCCCCTGGCCACACCCATCGGCTTCGGTGAGAAGTCGGCCAACGTGACCCTGCGCAAGCTCTTCGAGACCTACGCCAACCTGCGCCCGGCGCGGCAGATCCCGGGGGTTCCCACGCGCTACGACGGCGAAGGCATCGATTTCATCGTGGTCCGCGAGAACATCGAGGACCTCTACGCCGGCGTCGAGTACATGGACTCCCGCGACGTGGCCGTGGCGCTCAAGATCGATCACCCGGCGAGGGTCGGAGAAGATCATCCGCTACGCCTTCGAGCTGGCTCGCCGCGAGGGCCGCCAGAAGGTCACATGCGCCACCAAGTCGAACATCCTCAAGCTCAGCGAGGGCCTCTTCCAGCGCGTCTTCGAGGAGATGGCGCCCGAGTATCCCGACATCGAGCCGCAGCACCTCATCATCGACAACGTCGCTCACCAGATGGTCAAGGACCCCGCGCAGTTCGACATCATCGTCACCACCAACCTCGCGGGCGACATCATCAGCGACCTCGCCTCCGGCCTCGTCGGCGGCCTGGGTTTCGCAGCTTCGGGCAACTTTGGTGACGAGGTCGCCATCTTCGAGGCGGTGCATGGCTCGGCGCCCAAGTACGCCGGCAAGGACGTCATCAATCCCGCCGCGCTCATCCTCAGTTCCGTGCTCATGCTCAAGCACCTCGGTGAAGCCGAGGCCGCGCAGCAGATCGAGGACGCTGTCTACGTGACCCTCGAGGAGGGCCAGGCCGTGACCCTCGACGTGGCCCGCCAGGCGGGTGACGTGGAGCGGGCCACGTCCACCTCGGGCTTCACTGACGCCATCATCGAGAACCTGGGACGCGCCCCGGCCACCCGCTACCCGACCAAGGCGCGACCGCCCGCGTCGGTACCGGCGCCCCAGGCGCGGTGGGAGCTGCGACCGGTCATCCCCGCCGACACACGGCTCATCGGCGTCGACATCTACACCGAGATGGACGGCGACCCACAGCCGGTAGGCCGCGCCCTTGACGAGGCGGCCGGGCCGGAGTTCAAGCTGCTGCTGATGTCCGCCCGCGGAACGGTCGTCTATCCGCAGGGCAGCTCCTACACCGACACCGTGGGCTGGTGGCGTTGCCGTTTCGTGGCCGCGGAGGAGGGCGGCCTTGTCGATGACGCGGCCATCCTGCGACTGCTCGCCCGCGTCGGCGAGCGCATGACCTGGGCGCACGTGCAGAAGCTGCGGATCATGGACGGCGACCCGGGCTTCACCAAGGCACAAGGGCAGTAACCAGCCGAGGGGGCAGACTGGACGGACCGTGGAAGAGGAGCTCGAGGGCGTCCCGCAGCTCGATCGCCAGGAGCGATCGGTGCCGGTGGATGTGCACGGCCGTCCACTGGTGCCCCAGCGCGTGCCCGAGCTGGCGCCGACGCCGCTGCAGTCGAGCTTCATCTACCTCTCCATCGTGGTCCTCGTCTGCGGCGTCATCGCCATCGGCGCACTCGAGCTGGGCACGCCGATGTCGTCGCTGTGGGTCAAGATCCCCGTGCTCCTGGGCGGCGCAGTGCTGCTGGCGGTCACGGCCGATGCACTCGTGCGCGTCTGGCGCTCGGTCGGCGCATGGTGGGACGTCGACCGTGGCCGGGCTCTCTTCCGCGTGGTGTGGGCCGCCGTGCTGGCCGCCTCGCTCCTGGTCATCGGCGCGATCATCATCGACCGTGCTGGCGGCCTAGACCGATGGCCAGGCTCGACGATCCCGCAGCCCGCCACCCGGTCCGCGGGTTCGCCCGGGGTGCACCCGAGTGGATGGCGCCCTTCCTGCACAACTGCTCGCGTTGCGGTGGTCGCCTGGCCTACGGGCCTGCTGCCCGGTGAGGACCGTGAGCGCTACCACTGCACCGACTGCAGCTACGTCACCTACGTCAACCCGCGCCTGGTGGCAACCTGCCTGCCGGTCACCGACGAGGGCAGGGTCGTGCTCATCCGCCGGGCCATCCCGCCGGGGGTGGGGACGTGGGCACAACCGGGCGGGTTCCTGGAGGCAGACGAGACGGTCATCCAGGGCGCCGTGCGCGAGACGTTCGAGGAGACGCGCCTGGTCGTGGAGCCGACCGGCATCGTGGGTGTCTACCCGCAGCCCCGCGCGTCGGTAGTGGTGATCGTGTACACCGCAGCCATCGTCGGCGGCGAGATGCAGGCGACCCCGGAGGCGCTGGAGGTCCGCGCGTTCGAGGTCGACGACATCCCCTGGGACGGCCTCGCCTTCAACACCTCACTGTGGGCGGTCCGCGATTGGGTCCGCTCAGTGCGACCGGATATCGACGTCGACGCCATGGGCAGCGAGCATCTCGACTTCTAGCCTCGATCGACAGCTGGCCCGCCCCCCGGGTCGTGGAGCGGCGGGCCGCTCCCTGGATGATGGCCAGGCTCCCCGGGATGGTGCCCGTCTCCTAGATGGTGGCCAGGTTGGAGGCAGCGCCAAGGCCGCCGATGAGGATGCCGAACACCAGCACCGTCGCCGCCACGCGCGGGCGGGAGCGGCTGACGATGAGGAAGGTGGCGGCCACCAGCAGCACCGTCGCGAACTTGGCGATGGTCAGCAGGGCCAGGCCCCAGTCCTCCACGATGGTGGCCACCAGAGGGTTCAGCTCCGAGTCGAGGCCGTGGCGCGCGACCATCACCACGAAGGTGGTGTAGTCCGCGATGTGGGCCATGATGAGGATGGCGATGCCGGCAGCCGACAAATCTGTCCCTCCGCGCCCCTGGGGGCTGCGTTTCGCTCGCGACACGGGACCGGGCTCGCCACTGCTCAGCGTGATCCGGCTCGGCGACCGTCGGTGGATCACGCGTCTTCGCTTCCCGTCTTGGACTAGGCTCGGATGCTCGCTTCCGAGTCTATCGAGAAGCCATCAAGGATTCGTGACGGACGACTACATCAGAGCGCAGCGGACCGCACTTTGTGGTGCGTGCGGTCACCAACCCCTCGTGCTGCCCATCGGGCCGTGCCGCTGGCCCTGCCGGCGCTTGCCGTGGCCGTCAGCCGCTCGGCCTGGCCGTCAGGCGCTCGCTGTAGCCGTCAGCCGCTCGGCCTGTCGCCCTCCCAGGCGGCGTCCCGCAGGACCCGGCCGAGCAGGTCGGCGGCGTCCTCGAGCTGCGTCCGCTCTACGCGCTCGAGATCGGAGATCGTCTCCGCCAGCGGCGCGATCTGGCGTGCCCGGCCGAGCTCCAGTTGCTCTATGCCCTTGGGCGTGGCCCGCAGCACGATCGAGCGTCCGTCGTCGGGGTTCTTCTCACGTTCCACGAGCCCGTCGGCCTCCATGGCATGGATGAGGCGGGTCATGGTGGGCGGCCGGACGTGCTCGGCGGCAGCCAGGTCACCGAGCGTGCGCGGTCCGCCAAGCACCAACAGTGTCAGCGCCGACAACCGTGCCCGCGTCAGGCCCTCACCCGCGTCGACCCGGGAGAGGTGACGCTGCAGGACCGTTGACAGGCTGGCCAGGCGGGCGGCCAGTTCGGTGGCGTCGACCGAGCGGCGCCGAGGCTCCCCGCCGGTGTCGAGAGTCGGGCTCACGAGTTCGGTCGGCGCCAGACCTGGGATCGAGACCGAAGCTTCGGCCTCGGCCGTAGCCAGTCGCAGGGCCTTCTTGCGGCCCTTCTTGTCCTTGCCTTTGCCCTTGGACTTCTTGCCCATCGGTGTCTCGTCGTGGCCCACGCTCGCTGATGGCAGTGGCAGGCAGGACTGCAGGACGCAATCGTAACGGCGCCGCGGCCCCGAGGCGGGCCACTCTGGTCAGTGTCGAGGGTGGCGGAAGCAGCTCACGAGATGGTCGTTGACGAGGCCGGTCGACTGCATGTAGGCGTAGATGATGACCGGACCGACGAAGCCGAAGCCGCGCCCCTTGAGGTCCGCCGAGAGATCGTCCGCCAGTGGTGTCGAAGCAGGCACCTGCGCCATCGACTCGAAGCGGTTGACGATGGGTGCGCCGCCCACGAAACCCCAGAGGTAGGTGTCGAGACTGCCGGCCTCCTCGCGCAGCTGGAGCACGGCGCGCGCGTTGTCCCGGAACGCACGCACCTTGGCCCGATTGCGGATGATGCGCCGGTCGGCCAGCAGGCGAGTCTGGCGCGCGTCGTCGTAGGCCGCCATGAGCTCGGCGTCGAAGCCGTCGTACGCGTCGCGATAGCCGTCGCGTCGCTTGAGGATGGTCGACCATGCGAGGCCTGCCTGTGCGCCCTCGAGACAGAGCATCTCGAAGAGTCGCCGCTCGTCGTGGAGCGGCAGACCCCATTCCTCGTCGTGATAGGTGACCATCAGCGGGTCGTCGCCCGCCCAATCGCAGCGGTGTCCCCCCGGCTGCCCGCTCAGTAGATCCGGCGCACGTCCGCCGGCAGCTTGATCTCGAAGGCGGAGTCGAAGATGACGGGATCGATCTCGAGCGAAGTCACCTCGGCGTGACGGGTGACGGTGTCACCGATGCGCTCGATCAGCAGCAGCACGAAGCCACTGTCGCGGCCGATGCCCACATCGATCGAGCGATCGGGCCGGTCGACCAGCACCTTCGCGGAGCGCGGATGCCGGGCCCGCACGACGACGGCCTCGCGGTCGGCCACCGGCTGCACGCCGACCAGGGCGAGCGGTCCCGTCACGAGCACGTTGCGGAAGAGTCCGTGAGGATGGATGAAGGCGTCGGCGAGGCTGCCGTGGGGCAGCGCTGTGAGTGGCGCGTAACCCTGCGCGAACGGTGGCAGGCCGGGTTCGTCGGAGCCCTGCAACCTGGGCCGGGGCTTGCGCACGCTGACGATGCGGTTGCTGGCCTCGTAGGCGGTGATGGACTCTCCATCGCTGAGCCAGATGTCGTAGTCGCGGGTCAGAGGCTCCGAGCTGCGCTTGGTCGCGACGCGGGCGTGGCCGGGATGCTTGAGCTGGATCTCGTGGACGATGGTGTCGGCGCCCTTGGCCGTGACCACGCGCTCCTCGATGGACATGCGCAGGGTCTTCACCCGCAGCTCGGACTCGCGTGCGAAGGAGAACAGCTCCTCGACGCTGGGCACGTCGTCGGCCATGGCCACGCGGACCGGGGCCGGCACGCTCGCTGCAGGACCCGCAGGGGTGAGGTCTGACATCGGCCGGATGCTACCCGATGTGGCCGGTAGGCGGAAGGGCGCGGCGCACGGCGACGACCTCGATGAGGTGGAAGTGGTGGGGCTCGCCGAGGGCGGTCTCGCCGTCCTCCTCCTTCTCGGTCCAGTGCTCGATCTCGAATCCGTCGAGGTAGCGGCGCATTACCTCCGGGCTGGGGCAAGTCATCCCGGGTTCGCCCGCGGCGTCGTCCCGGTGGCCAAAGAGCATGCCGCTGAAGCGGCCGTCGATGCCGATGCCCCCCCGGATGCGCTCCCAGGCGGCGTCGTACTCGTCTGGCGGCAGGAAGGGCAGGATGAGGTTGGCGTTGACCAGGTCACACTGCGGGATTTCGAACTCGGCCAGGTCTGCAAGCTCCGTCTGCAGGCGGGGCAGGTCGTGCTCGGGAGTGAGGTGCCGCAGCGTGTTGAGGGCCTCGGGCGTCATGTCCGTGGCCAGCACGCGCCAACCTCTGCGCAGCAGCTCGCGCGTGTCCCGGCCGGCGCCGCAGCCAAGGTCCACGGCGAAGCGGGGACCGTCCGCTGGATGCTCTCCGAAGGCCTCGGCCGCCATCTTCGTCGTCGTCCACGACGGGCGCTCGGCTGTGACCTCGTAGTAGTCGGGCCAGTGCGTTGCGGACGCCCCGGCGCCGTTCGGGCGGGCCTGGGCCTCGGCGGGCCGGATCGTCGAGTGCTGGGTCATGGCCGAGCCAGCCTAGCGCTATGCTCGGAAGCAGTGGCGTCGCCGACCCATGGATCCGACTCGTGGCGCCCGGAAGGAGCCCAATTCATGCGCATTGCCGTGGTCAACGAGAGCAGCGCGGTCGACAAGCACCCCTTCATCATGTCTGCCCTGGCGGGCCGTGGCCACGACGTCGTCAACGCCGGCATGGCCGAGCGAGGCGAGGACCCGGAGCTGCTGTACATCCACACCGGGCTGATCTCGGCGCTGCTGCTGGCGGCAGACCGCGTGGACATGGTCATCGGCGGCTGCGGCACCGGGCAGGGCTACATGAACTCGGTGATGCAGTATCCGGGAGTCTCGTGTGGCCACCTGCTGACCTCGCTCGATGCGTTCCTGTTCGCGCGCATCAACGCGGGCAATGTCGTCTCGCTCGCGCTCAACCAGGGCTGGGGCTGGGCCGGTGACGAGAACCTGCGCCTGCTGTTCGACCAACTGTTCACCGACGAGCAGGGGTCGGGCTTCCCGCCGCATCGCGAGGAGCCTCAGCGCCAGTCACGTGAGGGTCTCCAGGTCGTCTCCGGGGCCACGCATCGCACCATGGCCGAGATCGTGGCGCGACTGCCCGACAAGGTCATCGCGCCGGCCATCACCCACCCCGCCGCGGCCGCGGTGCTGGACATCCCCACCATCGCCGATGTCGAGCTACGCGAGGCGCTGCAGGTGCGCCTGCCATAGCGCCTCTGGCCGAATCGCCAGGCGTACGATGTCTGGTCGTCGTCGCCATGGCGCAGGCAGCCGAGGCGGCGCGAGCAAATCAGCCGGTGGGCACGGCTGGTCGCCGACTCCTAGCTCTCGCCTACTCCTTGGTCTCGGCCCACGCTCCAGCCGGGTGCGCTTGCGCTGGCGCCGCGTATCTCTTCAACTCGCTCTGGGTTCGCCGTCCATCGAGCCGCCATCGACCGGTCGGTCATCACTCCTCTGGATGGAGTTGGTAGACGAGGAACGTCTCGGTGAGCGGCAGGGTCGGGGGCTGCTCGAAGATGTCGAAGTGGTCGGCGTCTATCTCGGCGTAGACGAACTCCCGGTCGACCTCGGCGAGGGCTGCCGCCAGGTTCCGGGACGCCTGAACGTCGACGTTGGTGTCGCGGGTGCCGTGGATGATGAGGATGGGCACGGTCTCCGCATCGACGAGGTAGGCGGGCGAGACCGCACGCCACGCGGCGGGGTCATCCTCGTAGCTGGCGCCCAGCAGGCTCTCGTAGACCGCCGTCTGCTCCGGGTACGGGTTGCCGATCGTGAGGTCGACGTCGCCCGAGACGCTGACGACGCAGGTGACGCGGCTCGAGATGCCCGCCATGTCAGGGTCACTCGTGTCGCGGGCATCGGTCATGCCGACCAGCGACGCGAGGTGGCCACCGGAGGAATGGCCGAGGGCGCAGATCCGGTCGGGGTCGACGCCGTAGTCCGCCGCGTGAGCGCGGATCCAGCGGACCGCTGCCTGGGCATCCTCGAGTTGTGCCGGCCATGGGTTCGTGCCCGTCGACGGATCGTGGAGGCGGTAGCCCGCCGCAAAGGCCACGTAGCCAGCCTCGGCCATCTGGCGTGCAGAGTCGAGGACCCACAGCGGATCCCCGATGTCGTATCCGCCGCCGGAGAAGAAGACGACGGCGGGCCGTGGCGCGGTCCGAGGCTCTGGCTCGTAGGCATGGATAACCTGCTTTGGGTCTTCGCCGTACTCGAGGGACGTCGTGAGGCTCGGCCACGCGCTCTGTTGGTTCGGCTCCTCCGACTGAGCCACGACCGCACTGCCCAGTCCGCTGAGCAGTGCCAAGATGACCGTCACCGACAGGGACAGTCGCAACGTCCGCATGACATCCCCCTTTGCTGCGCGGGCCGGTTTCGCCAGTGGCTCGGCGCGGTCCTCGGCGGCCAGGATGTGGGCCGCGCGTCAGAGCCTCCCGCTACTGGTGATTCTCTCGCGGGCGTCTATCCGCTCCGCAGCCACTATCCGGAATCGCCATGAATAGCGGGTTATGTCTGGTCGTCGCCGCCCTGGCGTCAGGCTGCTGGGCCGTCCCGGCCCTCGACTGCCGAGCGTCGCAGGCAGCGGAGGTGGCGCGAGGGGTCTACTCGGCAGGTAGTCCTGGCATCTCGCCCGAGACGATGACGCCGTTCCACGAGTCCAATCCGCGGAAGCCGAACTCCGGATCGGCATAGAGGATGGCCGTGAGGCCGCCGTATCCACCGGCCCCGCTGAGTACGAGTTGCTCGATATCGATCCCCGGATCTCCGTCGATGAAGACCCTGGTGCCGTTGCCCGACCACGACCCTCCTTCGTTGGCGATCTCCACCCTCGAGGAGATCAGGCCGAAGCCGTCGTACGCCCGCTCAGCCATGACGACGGAGCCGTCGCCGGTGAGCCGTGGATCGTCCATCACGAGACCGAAGCACCAGGTCCAGCTGGCCGTGCCGTCGTCGAGTTCGGTGAAATCCTCCTCCAGCTCGCACGGCACGCTCGCGCCGCCAATCGGACTCATACCCCCGCTCACGACGACGGCTTCATCGTCCTGCGCTGCGACACTGACCGCTGAGCCCGCCAGCTGGCCGATGGTGAGGAGCGTGATGATGCCGATCCTGATCGTTCCCATGGTCTCTCCCTCGATACTCACGCTGGCGAGTCGATCCCGCCTGTACCAGGTAGACGATTCTCGAGGCGCAGGCGTCCCACGAGCCGTTGCTGCAACGCCGCCCCATGCGAGAATCGCCATGAATAGCGGGTTTGGTCTGGTCATCGCCGCCATGGCCGCGCACGCCACGGGCGCCACCATGGCGACGCCAGCCGAGGCGGCGCGATGGGTTAGTCGGTGGGAAGCGGCAGCGGTGGCGGGTCACCGGCGTAGACGATGCCCTCGACAGTCCCGGGTTCGCCGAAGTCGGCCACGGCGCGACCGACGAAGACGAGGCCGTCGTATGCATCGGTCCCGCTGTACACGACGTAGCTGTTGGCTCGTTGCTCGGGGTCGTGGGTGCCCGCATAGGCGCCCACCCACGTGCCATCGGGACCAGCGATTTCTTGGGTGCCCCAGTAGGTGCACGGCCATTCGCTGAAGCAGTCCTCGTTGTAGACCTTCGTGGCGACACCGCTCAGTCGGGGATCGGACATCTCCGAGGTGCACACGAGGCCCATGCCACGGTAGCTCTTCACCTCACCTTCGGTGGTGACCTCAGGGCCTTGTTCGACGATGCAGTCGACATCAGTCCCGGTCACCCAGATGGCTGCCTCCTCGTCCTGCGCCAGGACCGCTCCGCTCACATCAGCGGCCAGCGCCAAGATGACCGTCACCGCCAGGGACAGTCGCAACGTACGCATGTCATTCCCCCTCACGCGCGGGTCGGGTTCGCCAGTGGCTCAGCGCGGCCCCGGCGGCCATAGTCAGGGACCTGCGCGTCACAGCCTCCCACTACGGACGATTCTCTCGCGGGCGTCCATCGCCTCGCTGGTATCGCCATGAAGAGCGGGTCTTGATCTGGTCGTCGCTGCCATGGCGCAGACAGCCGAGGTGGCGCGATGGGGTTACTCGGCGGGCGGCTCCACGGGGTCGGGCATCGGCGCCACCAGCTCGCTGGGCACGATCATACCCCACGAACTCATGCTGAGGCGGTCGGCGGACTCGTGAAGGAAGAGGGTCAGGCCGTCATAGCCGGCCTCGCCCGTCATCTTAGTCATGCTCGCGATCCCCCCGACCTGGTCGGAGCTAGCCGCGATGATCTGCGATGAGCCCGACCAGGCGCCGTCGTCATTGACGAGCCGTGCCGTGATCGACCAGTTCTGCACTTGGGTGTGTTCGGATCCGAACCCGGTCCGGTTCTGCCACGTCGTCATCAGCCCGGATGCTCGCGGGTCGGTCGCTGTGATCCGGTCCACCTGCACCACCCCGCGCGACTCGGTCACCGAACCGTCCGCGCTCTCGTTGTCGGTGCCCCAGTCCGGCTCTTCGGCCTGCTCGGACGTGAAGACGAAGGCCGCCGGTGCCATCGGGTCCGCCGGTCCCTCAGCGGACGAGGACGCGATGGCCTCGGGATCGGGTGCCATCTGCATCAGGAACCCTTCTCCGGGCACGGCCTCAGCCGGCTCGGGGAAACCAGGAACCTCACCCTCGAAGATCCAGCCGTCGTACGCGACATCCCAGGGTCCGTGGGCATCCACGTCGGGCGTACCGCGCAGGAACGCGTGCAGGCCGTCGTAGGCACCCTCCCCCACCAGTTGGTAGTAGCTGTCGCGATCGTCAGGCGACTCGAAGGCCCGACCCGTTCCGCGCCAGATCCCTTCGTCATCGACGAGCAGGTGGCTCGTCTCGAGCGTCATCACGCCGGCCTCGGGGTCGTCGCCGTAGATGGCGAGGTTGAGCCGGATCCAGTGCTCGCTCGGGAGGCGTGGGTCGCTCCACTCCACGCGCTGTCCGAAGGTGTGGCCCTGTTCGCGCAGGACGCCCGCCTCGTCACTGGACGTGACGGTGTCTTCCGCTTGCTGCTCGACGTACTCGCCCGTCTCGGTGGACAGCTCTAGGACCGTGCCGGTCACATAGGCGGGCGTGGATGGTTCCTCGCTCTGGGCGGCCGCCTCCATCGCTGTGCCGACGAGCATCGCCGCGATGACCGGCCCCACCAGGAATGCTGGTGCCGTACGCATGACATCCCCTTTGCATGCGCGGGTCGGGTTCGCCAGTGGCTCGGCGCGGTCCAGGCGGCCATTGCTGGGGCCGCGTCTCATCGCCTCCCGCTACGAACGATTCTCTCGCGGACGTCCAACAGCGATCCCAGAATCGCCATGAATAGCGGGTCATGTCTGGTCGTCGCCGCCATGGCACGCGCATACGGCCAGGCCGACCTGCGACCAACCGGGGCGTGAGGCGCCAAGGGCGTCGCGGCGATGTTCGGCAACCGTCCTACGACGCTGGGACCTTCTCGATCACGAGAAGGAAGTCCACGCGGGGCATCCACAGGAACCCTATGGTGACGTTCGGGACGATGCTCACGACCTCTCCCTCCAGGTCGTTGAGGAAGCGCTCGAGGTTCGCCTCATCCTTCGTCATCGAGACATCGATGCGATGCACTCGGTACCGGTGGCCGGTGGCTGCCATGTGGATGCCCCCTCGTATGCGCGGGCTGGGTTCGCCAGTGGTTCGACGCGGCCCAAGGCGGCCATCGTCGACGGACCGCGCGTCAGCGCCTCCCGCTGCGTCGATTCTCTCGCGGGCGTCCATGGGCTCGCGATGGCGCTCGGCGAGATCGCCATGTATAGAGGGTCATGGCTGGTCGTCGCTGCCATGGTGATGCACACGGGTCGGCGTCCAGCCCATGACCTGAGGAACGGCCCGCCGTCTGAACGGCCCGACGTCTGACCGGCGCTGGACGATCGCAGCATCCAACGAGCGGGCGGCGTCCAGATGGAGGTGACTCTTGGCCGCCAGCGGCCGCATCACGGTTCACCTCGATCGCCCAGCCGAGGATGTCTTCGACTACGTCAGCAACGTCGAGAACAACCCACGATGGCGCACCGCGGTCATCGAGACGAGATGGCTCGATCCGGGACCCAACAGGCCCGGGCGTCGCGGCGAGCAGACATCGAGGATCCTCGGTCGCCGGCACACCGTCACGGCGGAGGTCGTCGACTGGGACCCGCCTCGACACGTCAGCTGGGCGACGACGGCTGGCGGCGCGGATGTCCGCACCCACTGTCGCGTCGATGCGGACGGCGACAGGTGCACCCTCACGCTCGAGTCGGAAGGGCAGTTCACCGGCGTGTGGCGACTCTTGACCCCGGTCGCGGCGGCGATGCTGCGCCGGCAGTCGATAGCTGACATCGAGCGCCTCCGGGCGGTCCTGGGGGACCGCCCAGGCTGACCCTGGGCCCGGCCATCTGCCGCCTCTGACGTAGCGATGGCGCTCTGCGGAACCGCCATGGATGGCGGGTGGACCTGGTCGTCGCCGCCATGGCTGTGGGTTACAGCGGTCGGCGTCCGCTCCAGGGCGAACCTCGGGAGTCCCGCCGCCACAGTCGACAAGACCACGCGGACCCTGTCACCTCTCCGCCGCTTCCGGCGAGGTTGGTTTCTCGAACCACACCAATCGATAGCGCATGACCTTGGGCTCGTCCTCCGCTTCGATGATGTCCTCGAACAGTTCATCGATGCGATGTTGCAGCTGCTGCTGGACGGTCTCGGGTTCCGCCTGGACCGTCTCTGCCTCGACGAGGTGCGCCGCCTTTACGCGCTCGATCATCGCGTTCCCGAGCGCCAGAGCGACGTCGCGGGCGGTCGTCGCGTCGTCGTCGCGAACCTCGATCCGCACCGTCAATGCATCAGCGCGACTCGTCGCCGAGATCCGCTCGAGCAGACTCTCGGGGCGTTCGTCGAGGCCGAGCTTCTCGATGACCCGGGCAGCGACGGGCCGGGACCGGGCCAGCTGCGCGTAGCGCTCGGCACGCGCCTCTGCCTCGCGGAAGTCGGCGACGCTCGGAGCGGGCCCTGGGTCGACGCGCAGCAACGCCGTAGCCTCGTGGCCCAGCTGGGCGCGCGGCCCGCATGTGAGCACCATCGCAGCCAGGAGGGCCACGGGGGCCCCGGCGGCAGCGAGCCTGTGCGGTACGGACATCGGCTCCCCTTGGTGGCAGCATGCGGATACGCGGCTGCCTTCATGCTACGCCGCGGCTACGGGCACGGCGGCAGGCGTGGAGCATGCACCCGTTGTGCTCTTGGACGGTGACCGCGATGGGGCCCGGCTGGAACAGGCCAGCCTTGACACAGACGAATCGCCATGCATAGCGGGTGATGTCTGGTCGTCGCCGCCATGGTGCAGGCAGCCGAGAAGCGCGATCGGGTCAGTCGGCAGGCGTGGCCTCAGTGGGCCCATCGACATGCGTCAGCGTGGCGCTCAGCATGATCGCCAGCTCGTCCGAATCGTTTCGGATCACATGGACCGTGTCGTCCGCGAAGGATTCCGACGTGAGCTGGTCGGCGTCGGGCGCAATGAACCTGACCGAGTTGGTCAGCGCCGCGTCGATCTCGGATGGGGCAGCGAAACCGCTCTCCAAGCGACCTGCTTCGAGCACCAGGAGGCGCAGCAACCCGGCCTCGTCAGACCCAAGCACGAGCTGGCCGCCGGGGTCGAACGTGAGTCGCTCGAACGTGACCGCGACCGGTGTCGCGAACAGGAGATCCACGGTCTCGGGTGGCAGCACGTTGAGGTCGAGGAGTCGCCAGTCCATGCCGGTGGGCAGGACCGGTGGCTCCGCGGGGTCATCACTGTCGCCGACCGACAGGGCATACGACACGAACGTCTCGGGCCCCTCGTTCGTGAAGCTCCTCCCGGCCCCACCGTTGTAGAAGAGCACGAGATCCCCGGCGTCCGCGCTGGCAGTCGTCCCGGCGGGAAGGTCCTCGGTCGCCCCGTCCGCTCGCCAGATCACCGCCCGGTCATTGTCCGTCCACGTGATCGAGCCGCGCTCGACGTACTCCAGGCTGGCCCATTCATGGGGCTGGGCCGAGCCGACTTCGCCGGTCACGCCCGGCTCGATGCTGGTCCGAGCAATCCCGAGACGGACGGCGTCCTCGGGGATGGCCTCGCCAGGGATGACGCCGTGGTCGGCCAAGACCTTGACGCTGGCGCGGGGCACCTCTTCCTGTGCCAGCGCCGCGCTGCCCAGCAGCACCAGGATGACCGTCCCTGCCAGGGACAAGCGCAACGTACGCATGCTGTTCCCCCTCGCTCACGCGGGCTGGGCCCGCCAGTCGCTCGGCACGGTCCAGGCGGCCACTGCTGGGACCGCGCATCATCGCCTCCCGCTACATGTGATTCTCGCGGCCGTCTATCGGCTCCGCAGCCACTCTCCAGAATCGCCATGTAGAGAGGGTTTGGTCTGGTCGTCGCCGCCATGGCTAGGCACACCACAGGCAGCCGAGGCGGCGCGATGGATTACTCGGTGAGATCGCTTCAGGCACCCTTCTCCACCGGGTTCGAGGATCACTCGTCCACTCCTCCAGCGCTCCGTCGTACATGGCCACGTCCTCGAAGCCCATGAGGTGCAGGACCAGCGCCGCGAAGGCGCCGTAGTAGCCGCCACCGCAGTAGGTGATGGTCGACTGCGCGGATCGAGCCCGGTCTCCTCCAGCATGACGGCGAGGTCCCCGGCCCCCTTGACCACGCCCGTGACGTCGAGCAGCTCGGGTGCCGGGAGGCTCACCGCACTGGGGATGTGCTCGTAGTCGTAGCTGCCGGAGGGTAGGGCGTCCACGATGTTGACGGCAGGATCGTCGATGGCGGCCCTGACCTCGTCCATCGCCACATACCACTCCGGTCGCACCTCGGCCGTGAAGACGGCCGGCCCGATGACCGGCGCCTCCGTCTCGAGTGGCAGGCCCTCGGCCTCCCAGGCATCGATGCCGCCATCGAGGAGCTTGGCGTCCTCGTGGCCGTAGTACCGCAGCGCCCACCACACACGGGCTCCCCACAGCCCACCCTCATCGTCGTAGATGACAACGGTCGTGTCGTCCCCGATGCCCTTCTCGCCCATGAGCTCGGCGAACGGCTCGGCGTCCATGATGTCGGAGGGGCAACAGAGCTCATCGAAGATGTCGACGAGGACGGCTCCGGGGATGTGCCCTTGCGAGTAGAGGATCGGCCCATCCGCGCGAGCATCCACGATCCGCACGGACGGATCATCCAGGTGCTCAGCCAGCCGATCCGAGTCCACCAGGACCTCGGGATGGACGTATTCCACTGGGAGCTCGAAGGCGCCGCTCGACGAAGCCTCCTGCCCGACGGCCGGTACGCCCCCAAGCGCCAGGCACAGCACGACGGCCGCTCCCGCGGTCCAAAGCCTACGCATCGCGATACCCCCTCTCCTGCATGCGGGCCGGGTTCGCCAGTGGCTCTGCACGGTCCAGGCGGCCATGATCAGCAGGCCGTGCTTCGGAGCCGCCCGCTACACCGATTCTCCCGCTGGCGTCCATCAAGTCCGCCTGAGCAGCGCAGGAATCGCCATGAATAGCGGGTTTGGCCTGGTCGCCGCCGCCATGGCTATCGCGGAGGCGGCCGAGGCGGCGCGGCGCAACCTATCCCCCGCTGGCGTCGGGGTGTAGACTGCCGCGCCTTGGGGGCCGTCACACGAGGAAGGTCAGCTCGCCACCATCTACTCGCGAGCCACATTCGGACCGAGCGGTCCGGCCAGGGTCCAGGGAGGTTCTCCATGTCTGACAACAAGGCCACGATGCTTCGCCTCTACGACGAGGTCTTCAGCCAGGGCGATTTCGACCTCGGCGACGAGCTCCTGGCGGACGACTTCGTCGAGCACGAGGAGCTTCCGCCCGGGATCCGCCGGGCAAGGCGGCGCCGCAGTACTCATGACCATGATGCGTGCCGCCTTCCCCGACTTCCACGCGGCGGCCGAGGAGCTGCTCGAGGACGGGGACAAGGTGATCGCCCGGGCACGCTTCTCCGGCACCGACCAAGGCGAGTTCATGGGCATCGCCGCGACCGGCAAGAGGTTCGACATCGCCGTCATCGACATCATCGAGTTCCGCGATGGCAAGGCGATCGCCCACTGGGGGGTCATGGACATGGCCGGGATGATGGAGCAGCTCGGCATCGGCGGGCCGCCCGCGTAGGCCTCCCCACTGGGCCGCCCAATCGCCGGCGAGCGCTTCCCCAGGATCGCCACCGTGAATGATGGGTTGGGTCTGGTCGTCGCCGCCATGGCCACACACGCTGCCGGTCCGTCCGGCCCTGACTCCGCTGACCCGGGTGCGGAGGATGGAGGGCGTGATGCGCATGTGAGTCGGACACTGTCAGGGTTGTTGGTCCTGGGTGCAGGCGACCTGGGGGCGACATAGCCGGGATCTGCGGCCGGAAACCCAGTGAGGGCCAGAAGATGTCGCAGTGATTCCGATTCGCTCATCCCTGGACCGTGGGTCCGGAAAGTGGGCGCTCCGGTGACCTTCAGCCCTGTGTCGATCTCGCCCTGCCGGCCGACCTTGTCATGATGACAAGCCGCCTCAGTCGCAAGGAGAGCGTCGGCCTCTGGCTGTACCGCAACCTCGACAAGCGCTTCAGTCGGCCTCAGCGTGGCTCTCTTTCGTCGCACCAGGGTGGGTTGACCGAGCGCGTGAACGTCGATGCCCTCGTCCTGACGACGGTCGGACGGAAGAGCGGCCGCCGCCGCAGGTCCTGCTGCAGTACTTCCGTGATGGTGACGACATGCTGCTGGTGGCGGCCGACGGTGAAGCAGTTCGCCATCCCGGCTGGTTCGACAACCTCATGGCGGTACGAGACGCCAGGGGCTGAGATGCGTGGCCAGGCCGGGTTGGTGCATGCGACGAAGCTGTACCAAACGGAAGCCGAGGACGCTGGCCAGCGTTTCCTCGCCGCTCTCCTGACTACGAGCGATACCTTCGCGCTACCGAGCGCAGTATCCCGATCGTCCGCCTGCACCCGGCATATGCCGCGACCTCAGATGTCTGATCGTGACGCGGCGATGCTGGTCGAAGCTCGCCGAGCCCTCGAGCTGAGCCGGACGAAGCGTCCGCCGCCATGTTGCCGCCCGTCATGCCGAGGTGGGGGTTACCCGGTTACGCCATGAATAGCGGGTGCGGTCTGGTCGTCGCCGCCACAGCCACGCACGCCGCTGGGCCGTCTGTGCCCTGAGCCTGGCGCGAGCGGGGGTGACGGATCGGGGTGGAGGATCGCTGATGCCGCACTCGGCCAA
>CAVQJC010000008.1:0-99967 GCA_963712745.1 uncultured Chloroflexia bacterium
CTGAGCCACTGGCGGACCCGGCCCGCGCATGCGGAGGGGAGATGTCATGCGTACATTGCGGCTGTCCCTGGTCGGGACGGCCATCTTGATGTTGCTCGGTGGGCTGGCTGGCGCGGCCGTGGCGCAGGAGGAGGAGCCCGTCGACCTCATGGCACCGGCAGCGGTGACCATCGAAACGGGCAATCCCCGCCCGGTCTCGGGACCCTCCACGGAGGTCGATGATGCCGGCGTCATCCATTACCGAGGGGTCGAGTTCGCGATGGACTGGGTCGCGAGCGATCCGCGTCTGTCGGGGGCCGTGACCTACCACGGCGCCTGGGACGAATTCGGTGGCTACAGCATCGAGACCAACACCTACGAGGTCGTCAACGAGGGAGGCCGTTGGTTCGGACCCGCGACGGCCATCACGGTGAACGATGTGTGGGTCGAGACCATCGTCCTCGACGGCGAGGGCGGCTACGAGGGGCTAACCGCCTACGTCCTGGGGACGCTCCTCCCCGATGAGACGAACGCGATCATCTTCCCCGGTGAGCCGATCCCGATGCCGGAACGGAGCCCTGCCCCGTAGCTCAGGCGAGACACGGCCCACGACCCGAGGCCCGTCCCGCGAGGGGCGGGCCTCGTCTCCTATCCCTCGCCCTCCCCCAGCAGCGCCGCCATCAGCGCGTCCTGCCCGTCCTCGCCGAGCATCGCGAGCTGCCGCGCGACGCGCACGCCGTCGGGCGTGAGGCGCATGGCCGGCTGACCGTCCTCGTCGACGTACTGCTCGACGAGGCCGGCGGCCTCGACCTGCTCGAGGATGGCGTCGAGCTCGGCGTCGCGGGTCGGCGCGTCGGTCATCGCGCGACGGTAGCGCATGGACGCTGGTGGGAGAATCGTCGTGGTGGTCGAGCCGTGCGACCAAGGGGGCACCTCCGGCGCGACCCGGCATCGGGGGAGGTCCCATGAGGAAGCGACTGCTCACGAGTCTGCTCGCGGGTGGATTGATGGCGTCCATGCTGCCAGGCGTGGCGTCGGCTGACTGGCCCGGGAGCCGAGGGGATGATGGCCCGATGTTCGCCGGCTTCATCTCCTGTGATCTGGTCGGCGGGGGCTCACTGCTCACCCAGAGCCTTGGCCCGAAGCCGGCGGGCGTCCAGGGCCAACTTCGGAAGGAGTTCAATGCCGCTGTGAAGGACTCGGGCCGGAAGTGCGTGAAGGAGTCGTTGATCGTCTTCTTCTACAAGGTCTGAACCCAAGCACGAGGGCATCGACGCCTGACTTCCAGAGGCCCGTCCCGCGAGGGGCGGGCCTCTTCTTGTGTCCATCTCGACAACGCATACCGCCACGCTGTACATTGCCGAGTCAAGGTCTGCGGACCTGCGGTCACTGCCGCAGGCTGCGGGTCACGGCCGCGCCTGGGGGAGAGATGGAGGAGCGCAGATGCGCAAGATTTGGAGAGCCTCCCCGGTGGTCGCCGAGCACGTACCGGCCACCGAGGCCGAACGCGACGGCGACGCGATGCGCCGACTCCGCGAGGCGGTGCCGAAGGGCTGGGTCATCGATGCACAAGGCCCGGTCCACTATCTACATGGCGTTACCGAGTGGGAGGTAGAGGTGTGCGACCCGAGCCATTCTCATTGTGATCGTGGCTTCGGAGCCACGCTGGACGCCGCTGCGGATCGGTGCCGGGAGAGGCTGGAGATGTCTGCTGGCCGCTGAGATCGACACGCAAGCGCATCGAAGGCCCGTCCCGCGAGGGGCGGGCCTCTTCTCATTCCCGCCTGGCGTCACGCGGCTGCGCTCAGCGTTCGACCTGGCGAGCGACGTGGAGGGACCGCGGCTGTACCTGTCGACGGCCATCGGCGATCGCTACCGGGTGCGCGTGCGCGACGACGGGGCGGTCGTGAGGTTGCGGAAGCGCCGATACGGCCGGTCATAGGGGTCGGGGTACTGCCAGGGGAGTCGAGGTGTCGCCCAGAGGCATCGTGGGCACTACTAAGGCGGGACCCACAGACCGGAGTAACCCGGTGCCCGTGACCTCGGTCCTGACCCGTGGTCAGGGATATACCGCCGAGGTCGGCAGCGGACGAGTAGGGCGTCGTCGCCATCGGCCTCCCCACTTAGCTTCCGGAGTAGCCGATCGTACCGCCCAATGAATGGTCGGAGTCGGTAAGGCGGGACTCCTCACCGCCTTGATACGGGGGTAGTCCAGTGAACGGGAACACTCTTCGTCGCGCCACGGCTTTCACGACTTCCGCGGCACTTCTGGCAGCGCTCACCGTCGGCACTCTCGCCGCGCCCGTAGTCGCGAACGGCGACAACGTCATCAGCCCCACTGCGTATGCCACGGTCGTGGACGGCGCGTGCTCGGGTATGTCGCCGCCTCCGCCCCGCGACGGCACCCCTGATTGCGTCCTCGGGGGCTTCTTCGCGGTCTTGAACCGCGTTCCTCCCGGCCAGGAGGAACGTGCCATCGTCGAGTTCGATGTCTCAGGCCTGCTCTTCCCGCAGTCTTCTGCGAGGTTCAGTGGCTCGCCGTTCTACAACACCACGGGACCGGCGACGCTCGAACTCTGGGGGTACGTCGGTGATGGGTCCGTGTCCAAGCCCGATTTCGACTCCGGCGCCAAGATCATCGCCACGTTCAATCACAGCTCGGGACCACTGTCTCTCGACGTGCTGTCGTTCGTGAACAAGCGGGCCGCCCAGGGCGACAAGTACGTAGGCTTCGCCATCCGCCAACCGAACCAGAAGGCGGGTCGCAAGAGCTGGGTCTCTCTCAAGCTCACGACGAGCCCGCCGTCGCCGCTGAAGTCGGTTCGGCACCTCAGTGGCGATGTCGCGAA
Organism: uncultured Chloroflexia bacterium; assembly: GCA_963712745.1. Classification (GTDB taxonomy): domain Bacteria; phylum Chloroflexota; class Limnocylindria; order Limnocylindrales; family CSP1-4; genus JAFMJV01. The sequence continues at coordinate 2,829 of CAVQJC010000008.1, forward strand.
TCTCGACGTCGCTCGGGGAGTCAGGAATGCGCTCGGCGCCTCGCTCGACGTTGCGGTCAGCAAACTCGCCGATAGCAGCACGCGCAACGACAAGGCAGCGGTCGGACAGCTGAGAGCCTTCGTAAACAAGGTTGAAGCACAGGCGGGGAAGAAGATCGCCGTCGCTGCTGCCAAGAACCTAGTCGCGAAGGCAGAACACGTGATCGACCGGCTCAAGTGACCGGGCATCTCGCGCCCGACCGCCATTCGAGGCCCGTCCCGCGAGGGGCGGGCCTCTGCTCGTGTCGAGATGGTTCGGGCGAATCGTGCCTTCCGTCACTTGAGCCTGGGCATCGTCGGGCGGACGATGCAGTCGGAGGACCGACATGACGGTGACCCGCTGGACGAGGCTTGCAGCCGTCTGGCTACTCGGCATGGGCACGTTCATCGTGGGCGTAGCCGTGTACGGCATCGCATCGAGCCGGTGGGCCTGCGATCAGCCTCCCGAGTACTCCGGCTACCAGTTCGCGTGTGACGCGGCCTGGATCCTGGGCGCTGTCGCTGTGGTCGTCGCGGCCCTGCATGTCATGGCGGCGGTCAGCATCTGGCGAGGCCACGTTCGAGGTGCGGTGGCCGGGGTCGTGCTTTCGCTCCTCGGGTTGCTGGGGTGCTCGGGCTTCCTGGAGGACGAACGCTGGTGGGTGGTGCTGCCGGTCGCCGCCGGCAACGTCGGTACATCGCTGGTCCTGGCGTATGCACTCATCGCGGACTGGTGGAGTGGAGGACGACACGCCACGCAGCCATAGCGGTGTCGGTCGTCCCGCGAGGGGCGGGCCTCTTCCTAGTCGGATCGCGGCGACCAACCAGCCCACGACGTGTCCGTGTCCTGTCCGGTCCCCACGCTCAGCCCCGACGTCGCCGCGAGCCAGATCATCTACAGAGGCATCGACTCCGACACCATCGACCCACTGGTCGTCTGCGGGCGGTCCCATGACGTGCTCCAGCAGCTCCTGCACGCTGGAACGGCGCCACCACCCCGCGTGCATGTGTCCGCTCGCAGCGAGGGCTACGATGGAGCCAGACGGTGACTCCGCCCCTCGTCGCGGCGAGGAGAGGCCGGAGGCCGAGACAGCCCGAAAGGGTGGTCGTCATCAACAAGTCCCACGACTACCACGCCCTCGAGCGCGAGTTCATCAGCAGCCGACATCACCCTGAGGGAGTTGTGCAGGCGCCATGGCATCACCGCCCACTCCGCCGTCGTCGTCCAGGCCCGCAAGGGGGACTGGGAGAAGAAGCGCGAGGCGTATCAGGCCCGGGCGTCGGAGTCCTTCATCGAGCACCACGCCGAGCGCATGGCCGACCGCCAGGCCGAGATCCACGACGAGGTCCTCGAGGCCATCGCCAGGTTCAGGGCCGACCTGCAGGCGACGAAGCTGGTCAGGCAGCCCGACGGCCGCATCACCGAGGAGCCCGCCTGGTCCATGACACCCCGCGATGCGTGCCTCATCATCGACCGCTTCCAGGTGCTGTTCGCCAGGCCGTCATCGATCAGCCAGCACCAGGGCCTCACCGTCACCTCCGAGCTGACCGCCGATGTCCTCAGCGAGTTCATCGAGGCGACCCGTGGCATGGTCGAGCCACCCTCGCAGGCCTCACCGATCCCGCGATCACCGCGCCGCCTGGACGACCGAGCCTGAGCCCACCGGCCGCCTCGGCTGCCTGCGCCATGCCGTCGGGCCGTCCGGCCCTTGACCCGCTGAGCGGGGCGCGGAGGATGAGCGGCATCCGCATCGGGGGGCGTGATGGGCAAGCGAGTCGGGGTGTTGACGGGGCTGCTGGTCCTGGCGCTGGGGTCTGGAGCGGTGGCGCAGTCGCCGTCGGCCCACCTTGAGCCGCAGCGGATGCGAGTCGAGGTCCCCGAGGCTGGCGTGGCCTTCAGCCATCCCCCGGACTGGCACTCTGTCCAACTCACGGACGAGTTCAACAGTGTTCGGTTGGTCTCGCCCGACGGATGGGTCAGTTGCGACTTGGCTGACCTCACGCCCGATACCTTCGCCACGCTGGATGCTATCGAGTCGGAGTGGATACCGACACTCTGGTACGCCCAACCAGACTTCCCCGGTGAGTACACGGTCAGCAGACTCGTGCTGCCGGTCGGTGTCGTGCTCGTGGTGACCCGCGAAGAGGAAACAGAGGACATCGACTTCCACAACCTCGACTTCTACGTCCCGACGCCCCAGCACTTCACGTTGCTCGGGTGCTCGTGGCTGTCCCCATACGGCGACGCCTTTGCAGCGGACCTGGTCTCCATCGCCGAGACCTTCGAGTTCCTGCCCGCCGAGGAGTAGGTCGCGGCTGCCGTCGAAGGCCATGCACTCCGCGTTGGAGAAGGTGGACATGTCCACTGGACTGTCCAGTTGACACGCTACGCGGCGCTCACCCGACCTCGAGGTAGTAGTCCAGGACTGCGTGGCTGTTGGGGGCTTGAGTCCGTCCGGGGCGCCATACCCACGCACCTTCCCGAAGAAGGGCCTGGCCGGTGGTGTCGACTCGATGGAGTCGGGTCCACTGACCGATCCTTGGCCTGGACGCCCCCACCAGGAGCTGGACGAGCTCCGCGAGCTGGGGACGGGTGGCCTGCTTCACATTCTTGGACTGCCGCGAACCGACGGGAAGCGAGTGCGTGCTGGACTTCCGGGCGCTTCCTGAGACACTTGGGCCACGCTGTTCGTCTATGAGGTATGGGGGTCATGGCAGGGGTCGCAGACACGGACCTCGGTGTCGCCGCCAGGGCGGCGGCAGCGGGGGACGATGCCGCCTTTGCCCGCATCGTCGCTGCCCACCACGAGGACATGCGCCGCGTGTGCGTGGTCGTGACGGGTGACGAGCAACTGGCGGAGGACGCGGTCCAGTCGGCTTGGGCGGTCGCCTGGAAGAAGATCGGGACGCTGAGGCAGCCCGAACAACTGCGACCCTGGCTCGTGTCGGTCGCGGTGAACCAGGCCAGGGACATGCTGCGGAAACGCCGCCGTACACCCGAAGCCCGACTCGATGTCGCGACCGCCCGCGTGACGGGGGGAGTAGATCCTGCGACTGGCATCGAGTCGCTGGACCTGTTCACCGCGATGGATCGTCTCGATCCCGAGGACCGCGCCCTCATCGCCATGCGCTACGTCGTCGGCTTCGATGCCAGCGAGATCGCGTCGGCCATCGGCCTGAGCGCCTCTGGCACCCGCACTCGCCTCGAACGAGTGCTTGACCGACTCAGACAGGAACTCGCGTGATGGATCCTATGAACGCATTCGAACAGCAGCTCTCCCGCGTGGCGACCGAAGTGGCCGGGCCGGTCAGGCCGGTCGATGCCACAGCGGTCGTGCGCTCGGCGAAGGCTGCTCCAGTACATCGCTGGTCGGTCCGCATACGCGGGTTCCGGAGTGGCGTGACCACCCGAACCGAAGGGGGCTTCTCCACGTTCTCCGCACTGAAGTTCGTCGCTGCCAGCGTCATCGTGGCGCTGTTCGGCGGCTTCCTGCTCAGCGGTGTCCTCACGACACCGGATGACGACCAGACGGCCCCGGCGGCGGTGACCGCCTCACCCTCGCCGATGACGACCGAGGAGTTGCTCTCGGGCATGGTCACCGAGGAGGTCGAGCCGGGTGTGTTCCGGGTCGTCAACGACGGATACCGGGACGTGAGCCACCCTGACGAGGCCAACTGGATGGATGATGCGGTCATCGTGGGTGCCACTGGCGACGTATGGCGCATCACCCCACCGCGCCGCCTCTTCAAACTCGGGCAGGAGCCGGAGTGGGACTACGACCCTGGTCTGGTGGACATCGGTCAGGCCAAGACCGATGCGGGTCCAGACGGTCGCCTCTGGACCCTCGTCTCGAGAGGCCTCCGGGTCTTCGAGGGTGGGACATGGAACAACCCGGGCGAGTACGGCTTCAACGTCGACCTCGAGACACTCGCGGTGCAGGACGATGGCACCGCGTGGTTCCTCGGCAGGGACTCCCTCGGCAAGGACTACCTCGGGTGGGTGCCCCCTGGCGGCGAGCCTGATGGCAGCGGCGGGACGGATGTCTACGACGGCTCTATCGTGCCCTGGGCACTGGTGGTGTCCAGCGACGGTGCGGCCTGGCTCATGGGTCGCCGCGAAGGGAGCCTTGACACCGACGCGTTCCTCCGCTTCGACGGCACCGCCTGGGAGGTGTTCCCCGCACCCGAGGGCATCGAGTTGGGGCTGGGCAGTCCGTTCGATGTCGGACCGGGCGGTGCTTTGTGGACCGCCGGTGACGCGCTCGGGCGGCACGAGAGCCTCGCTCGTCTCGACGACGAAGGCTGGACCATCTTCACCGAGGCCGACGGCGTGGAGCCATGGGGCCAGCAGCCGCTGGGCTACGTCCCCACGGACCTCGTCAAGATCGCTCCCGATGGCAGTGCGTGGGTGAACGCCACCGACGCGGTGACGCCGACCTGCGACGGACTGGCTCGCTTCGACGGCGAGACATGGACCTCGTTCCTATCCGGGCGATGCGTCTCGGACCTCGACTTCGCCCCTGACGGCAGCCTCTGGGTGGTAGTCCGGGAGCCAGACTTCACGTCCGAGGTCGACACCTACGTCATCACCCCCGAGGCCGCAGCGGACGAAGTCGTCGGCACGTCGGCGCTGCAGGTCGAGGAGGGACCGCTCGTCTATGTGCCGATGGGCAACTCGCTCACCTTCTTTCCAATGTCTGGCTCTGACAACTTCAATGCTCGCTACGCCGCGATGCTGGAGGCAGACTTCGGTGTCGATGTCGAGGTTCGTCCCCACACCGTCGGCGGCCAGCGGACCGATGACTTCCTCGAGCAGCTGCGCACCGATGACCGCCTGCGAGAGGATCTGGGGGAGGCTGATGTGGTCACGCTGCTGATACCGAACGACGAATGGGCCGAACCCTTTTCGACGGCGGCCGGAGCCGAGGGTCGCGACCCGTCCGACTGCGGGGGTGAGGACCATCAGCAGTGCCTGCGTGACGTGATCGACTCCTACAAGCAGCAGGTCGATCGGATCTTCGACGAGCTGACGGCCATCGTGGACCCGGCGGAGACCCTGATCCGCGTCCAGGACTTCTATCAATTCATGACGAACGTAACTACGCCGGAAGCCTTCGACCTCACGTATCCGTATTGGCGCGAAGGTCAGGAGTATGTCGAGCAGGTCGCGGGCCAGCACGGGATACCGGTGGCCCAGGTCTTCGATGACTTCATGGGCACGGACGGTCTCTACATCGACCTCGTGGCCGACGGCTTGGTCGGGCCTGACGGCCTGCACCCGACAGCGGAGGGTGCCGGACGCATGGCCACGTTGGTGCACGATCTCGGATACGACCTGGCGGACTGACCGACCATCCGAGCGACGACTGCGATCCGACTTCGATGCCGGATCGGGTGCCTGGTCGCAGGCGGACTTCTGGCGATGGCGCTGCCGGGGGTGGCTGTAGCCGAGCGGAGCGACGAGGCGATCGAGGATGCTGCTGAGCCGGTGCACTTCACGGCGATGCTCTCCCCGACGGGCGGTGGCTCCGACCAGGAAGTCGCATTCGGGGAGGGCTACGTCCGAACGACGTGGTTGGCGGTCCCCATGGGCGTCCACGGCTCCAGCGACCCTAGGTTCGACGGGACCGGGGTGTGGCGCGGCACGACCGACACATACCGGGCCAATCCCTCGTTCGAGGTCCAGCGGGGCGCGTATCGGATCGACGATGAGGACGGAGCCTGGCAGCAGGTTCCCACCACCTTGCTGACCCTACGTACGGCCGACCGACTGCCGGTCATCCTCGTCTTTGAGGGCGAGGGCGCCTACGCCGGCCTCGTGGTCGTGGCCCATGCGAGCTTCGTGTCGAACCAAGGGCGGCAGCTTGACGGCGTCATCTTCGAGGGCGAGGTGCCACCGATGCCGAACCTGGCCGAGCAACCCGCCACCGATTAGTCCCATCGCGCCGCCTCGGCTGCCTGCGGCGCTCAGGGAGTGCCCGTCCCGCGAGGGGCGGGCCTCTACTCGCGTCGGAGGTGGTTCGCGGCCACCAAGGCATCGCCCTACCAGCCCATGACGTGTCCATGACCCGACCAGGCCCCACGCTCAGCCAATGGCCTGACGGCGCCGCGAGCCAGGTCATCCATACAGGCATCCACTCCGACACCGTCGAACCAAGGGTCGTCTGCGGTCGGTCCCCCGGGGTGATCCCAGCAGCTCCTGCACGCTGAGAACGACGCCGCCACCGCACGCGCATCCGACCACCCTTGGCCTGCGGTCTACGATGGAGCCAGACGGTCATCCCGCCATGCGGGAGCCGAGACAGCCGAAAGGCGGTCGCCGTGAACAAGCGGCATCAGTACCGCGACATGGAGCGCGAGTACATCACCTCCGACATCTCCATCAGGGAGCTGTGCCGCCGGCACGGCATCAGCGCCCACTCGGTCGTGGTCGACCAATCGCGGAAGCACGACTGGGTCGCGAAGCGCGAGGCCTACCGGGCCAGGGAGTCGGAGTCCTTCATCGACAAGTACGCCGACCGCATGGCCGACCGCATGGCGGAGATCAGCGACAAGATCCTCGACGCGGTCGACGAGGCCATCACCAAGTTCCGCCAGGACATGAAGGCCACCAAGGCGGTCAGGCAGCCCGACGGCAGCATCACCGAGGAACCCGCCTGGTTCATGACGCCGAAGGATCTCTGTCTGCTCATCGACAGGTTCGAGGTGTTGTTCGAGCGACCGTCGGTCATCAGCCAGCACCAGGGCCTCGCGGTCAGCACCGAGCTCCCTCCTGATGCCCTGCGCGACTTCATCGAGGCGACACGGGGGAGGGGAGAGCCATCCCGGATGGAGGTGTCCCCGCTGCCGCGAAGATGGCGGCTGGACGACTAGCATCGGGGGACATCATTCCGGAGGTGGTGTCGTGGAGCTGCTGATCGTCGTTGGCTACATCGTCATTCCGGCGGCCGCGGTGATCGCGAGCTTCGCCTTCAGCGGTGACGCCGCCAGCTCGAGGGGCGACGGGATGATCCTGGGCTGCTTCCTGCTCGCGGTGCCGCTCTGGCCGCTCACCATGTCGTTCTGGCTGTGGTACGTGATGAAGCGGCACTGGGACGCCACGAGCCGGGAGGCGTAACGAGTGTCGGTTTGAGTCGGCGCTGCTACAGGTACGCCGCCAGCTTCTCCTCGGGTTTGGCAGTTAGCGCTCCGCGCCCGTCCGGGGGCGCCAGGCCAACCTGTTCGTCTGACGCCGTGTTCGGCGCCACCAAGCGCAGGCGCCGTGCCTCCGAACTGGCGATGAGGGGGGCGTACTGCGGGTCAGCCAGCGTGGCCGACACGATGTTCTTGTCGCGCACGCGCACCTCGCCGAAGAACGGCCTGGCCGGCGGCGTCCACACGATGGAGTCGAGCTCCACCGACCGCTCCTTGGCCTGACGCGCTCCACGAGGAGTTGGATGAGTTCCGCGAGCTGGGACGGGTGGCCTTCTCGACGTTCGCCGCCATCGACACCATGATCCTGCGGTTGCGGTGTGGCTCGTACTGGGGTCGGTATTCGGCGACCGCTACCGGGTGCGGGTCAGCGAGGACGGGGCGGTCGTGGGGTTGTGGCGGCGCTAGCGCATGCACTCCTGTCCCGTTGCCTGTCAGTCATTCCCACGGCTCCTCATGGTGTGGGTAGTCGCCGATGACGTGTCGCTTCCAGAGTGTCGCCAGCCAGTGGCGTAGTCGGTCGTTGGCGCGCTGTTTGCTGTCGTCGTAGACAGCATCATCGACCTCCACCTCTGACCGAAGGCGCACGCGCGCCGCCCAGCCGACTTGCTGTTCACTGCTCATGCCCGCATGTGACCAGAAGCACGTCCGCACTTCCAGGTGACGGATGGCCCAGCCAGGTAGGACGGCTGGGGTGGCCTGGGCGCCAGGACCAATGCCACGGCGGCATCTATGAGCCTATCCCCGCTGCGAACCGCTACGGCCTGATACATCGGCTCACAGACGATGCCAGATCCCCGAGCTGACGACCGTTGCCGGAGCCGGTGCGCCACGTTGGCCCTCGCCACCTAGCCCTCCCTGATCCGGCTGTGGACAATTCGCCTCGACAACGCAAACCGCCGTGCTGTACGTTCCGCCCTCAAGGTCACGCTCTGCGGTCGATGCCGCAGCCTGCCGGTGACGACCACGCTGGGGGGCGTCGGAATCGAGTCGAAGAAGCGACTGACGATGGCCCTGGCCGCGGGTGCGCTCGTGGCGGCGATGCTGCCTGGCGCGGTCTCGGCAGTACCCACACCCCCCACCGTTGACGCCTGCAGCGCCAGCCCGGAGACGCTCTGGCCGCCGAACCACCAACTGGTGGCGGTCACGGCCACGGTCAGCGCGACGGATCATGAAGGTAATCCGCTGACCCCATCTCTCGTCAGCGTGACCTCGAACGAGGCGGACAACGACATCGGAGACGGGAACACGCCGAATGGCATCGTAATCGTGGATGACTACACGTTTCAGCTGCGAGCCGAGCGTGCTGCAGCAGGCGACGGTCGCGAGTACGTGATCTCGTACATGGTGACGGATTACGGCGGCAACACGGCAACATGCAGCGTCGAGGTCTTCGTCCCGCACCTTGACTGGGGGAGTCAGGACGTATCGGGAGAGAACATCCAGGGCGTCATCTTCCCGAGCGCTATGCCTCCAGTCCCCCAGCCGTACAGCGCCGAGTAGTCCCATCGCGCCGCCTCGGCTGCCCGGGGCACTGAAGCGCCCGTCCCGCTCTGGGGCGGGCCTTCTCATGTCCGCCGCCACAGCCCCACGACGCTCCCGTCGTCGCTCACCTTCACCCGGTACCGCTCGCCGAGCGCCGATGCGAGGATAAGCCGCAGGCCCTCGACGTCGGTCGCCAGCTCCACGGCGGCACGGATGACCTGACCGGCGTGGGTGTATGGCCCCAGATGTGGGTCATCGTGGCGGACGCGGAGTTGCTGGCCCTGCCAGGGGACGATGAGCGGCTCGGGGGCCTTCACGGACCGAGCCTAGCGGGGTGCCAGTGCCAGCTCGCTCGACAGCGGGCGGACAATATCGGCACACGCGGGAGGCGATGAGGCACGGCCCACACCCTGGCCGCCGGGACCGTGTCCGAGCCACTGGCGGACCCGACCCGCGCATGTGAGGGGGATGTCATGCGCACGCTACGTGTGTCCCTGATCGGGACGGTCATCTTGATGCTGCTCGGCGGACTGAGCGGCGCCCTGCTGGCCCAGAACGAAGAAGGGCCGACCGTGACTCCTGTCACCGGGACACAGACCAGCTTGAAGGTGGTGGGCCTCCCCGAGAGCACGGAGCAGGATGGCATCGAGTCACTCCGAGGCCTCCAGTACGAGCGCGTCATCGAGTGGAGTGACCCGCGTCTGCCGTCGCTGCTCCTGTCCAACATCAACGCCAACTGGCACGCGGTCGGGGAAGACGCGGTCGGAGAGTTCGCCCAGACCCACCGACTGGTCGGCGATGATGGCGACTGGGTCGGGACGGAGTACGGCTTCATGGACCCAGGGTCGTCCATCGGACTGCATGTCTACACCGGCGAGGGTGCCTACGAGGGTCTCTCGGCGATGCTCGCAGGTACTGTCGTGGTAGATGCTGACGGCAACGAGGCCACCGTCTGGAACGGCTACATCTTCGCGAGTGAACTGCCCCCGATGCCGGACCCGGTGGAGGCACCGACCGAGTAACCCGCTCGCGCCGCCTCGGTTGCCTGAGGCCCGTCCCGCGAGGGGCGGGCCTCTTCGTGTCGGAGGAGGTTCGCGGCGACCAGACAGCCCACGACGTGTCCATCTCTTGTCCGGTCCCCACGCTCAGCCCTGGCGGCGCCGCGAGCCAGCTCACCCATACAGACATCCACTCCGACACCATCGACGCGACTGGTCGTCTGCGGGCGGTCCCATGACGTGCTCCAGCAGTTCCTGCACGCTGGAACGGTGCCACCACCCCGCGCGCATGTGTCCGCTCGCAGCGAGGGCTACGATGGAGCCAGACGGTGACTCCGCCCCTCGTCGCGGCGAGGAGAGGCCGGAGGCCGAGACAGCCCGAAAGGGTGGTCGTCATCAACAAGTCCCACGACTACCACGCCCTCGAGCGCGAGTTCATCACCACCGACATCTCCATCAGGGCGTTGTGCCGCCAGCACGGCATCACCGCCCACTCCGCCGTCGTCGTCCAGGCCCGCAAGGGGGACTGGGAGAAGAAGCGCGAGACCTACCGGGCCCGCGCCAGCGAGTCCTTCATCGAGCACCACGCCGAGCGCATGGCCGACCGCCAGGCCGAGATCCACGACGAGGTCCTCGAGGCCATCGCTGAGGCCATCGCCAGGTTCAGGGCCGACCTGCAGGCGACGAAGCTGGTCAGGCAGCCCGACGGCCGCATCACCGAGGAGCCTGCCTGGTCCATGACACCCCGCGATGTGTGCCTCATCATCGACCGCTTCCAGGTGCTGTTCGCCAGGCCGTCATCGATCAGCCAGCACCAGGGCCTCACCGGCACCTCCGAGCTGACCGCCGATGTCCTCCTCGAGTACATCGAGGCGACCCGTGGCATGGTCGAGCCACCATCGCCGGGCTCACATATCCCGCGATCACCGCGCCGGCCGGACGACCGAGGGGACTGGTGGACAAGGTGGACAGGTGCCGGTCTTGGTGGCGAGTTCTCCGATGCGCATGGCCCCGCGCTGGACCCCGGAACCGCTCTGATGTCGCGCCGTGCCTGTTGCCTACCTATGCGCCCATCACGGTCGTGAGGATGGCGAAGCCCTCCTCGCTGCCCTGCCAACGAGCTCGCAGGTCGGCGGTGCCAAGGCGATGGCGGACATACCGCAGCGCGAGGACGATGACGATGACCTCGTCGAGCAGCCCGATGACGGGGATGAACTCCGGGACCGGATCGATGGGGCTGATGACCCAGACCAGCGCCCCGACTACCACGAGGCGGACATCGAGCGGGACCGCACCATCGGTCACGACCGAGCGGGTCAGCCGCAACAGGTCCGGCACGACCCGCAGCAACGCTCGGACGGGCACGCCCTTGGGGCGTAGCAGCCACAGCAAGGCAAGCAGCAGGGTCCACACGACGAGCAGACCCACGATGATGCCGACGAGGAGTGCGACTGGGTCCATCGCCGCTCATGGTGTCATGGCGGCCCGACCAGCCGTGGCGTCCGCCGGGTAGCCGTTAGCGGAAGGCCCTTGGTCCAGGGTCGGAGTCATGATCGCGGCTGGTCTCCTCGTGGAGACTCGAGGCTCGGCTGCGCGGCCAGCAACTCCATCACGAGCTCGCTGACACCCGTGATCACGAACGTTGGCCGAGCGCCCCCAGAACCGTCCAGGGCGCTCGGCCATGCAGACGCTCCCCGCCACTCCGGAGGCATGCGCTCCAGGGTCTCGGTATTGCGCATCGCGCTCGTACCAGCCGTGCCGCCGGCCACGGAAGACTCGACCGTCGGGCAGGGTAGGTGCCGTTGGGTACAAGCGCACCACGGTCATCGCACCAACGTCGCTGAGGGTGTTCGTGGCCGGATCGAGGATCTGGATCGAAGCGATGGGGTCGTGTGCTCGCTGGTCGAGGCCACCCACCAGCACTACGCTGCCGTCAGGCATGAGCGCCGCCGCGTGTCGGTAGCGAGGTACCACCATGGTCCCAGCCGCTTCGACCGGATCGCTCATGGGGTCGTAGATCTGAGGTCCGGCTCCATGGCCCGCGAGGAGCACGCGGCCATCTGCTAGAGGTAGGCTGCCAGCTTCTCCTCGGTACTGGCAGTTAGCACCCCGCGCCCGTCCGGGGCCGCCATTGCCAGACCGGCGTAGAACGGCCGAACTTCGGGCCTCGGCTCGATGGCGATGACCTCGCCGCGTCGGACCTCGACTCGCTCGACGTTGTGTCGGACGATCGCTCCCTGATGTTCCTGGCCAGCCTCGCGGATGATCTCGCCCATCGGTAGCAGCGTGGCCGCAGCCCGGTCGAAGGCGACGAGGTTCGACTCCTCGGGTGGCGGAAGCTCGGCAGGCTTGGTGCCAATTGCTGTCGCTGTCGCAGATACTGGTTCTGATCGATGTTCTGCCAGAGGTGAAGGTCGTTGAGGCGTCGGAGCGCGGCCTCGAGACGCCCGCGCTGGATGCTCATGGATTGATCAGGGACTGCTGCCGCGTGCCACGCAGGTGGCAAGTCCCACGGCTACCATCCTCTTGACGCCGATGAGCGTCACCCATCCAGAGCGGACGAGGGACTCGGCCCGATGACTCCGCAGCAACCAGTCGGCTCCCTCAGCCGACACGGTGCTAACGCCGAGCGATGGTCAAAGGAGGGCCACCCCATGGGTATCAAGCTCGACGTGTCGGTTGAGACACCCCTGTCCGATGACGAGCGCGACATCCTCGCGGGCATCAGCGTGATGGTGCTTGCCATCGCCAACCGCCAGAATCTCGCGAAGCAGGCCCTGGATCTGGAGGACGCCACGGAGGGCATGGAACCGCCCGTCTGTGCTGTTCAGCGTGAGGACGGCCACTACTGCGTGCGCGAGGCCGGCCACTCGGGCCGTCACAAGTGCCGGCCTCTCAACGGCCTGATGCACTAGGTAGCCTCGGAGTCGGTGGACGAAGCACGCCCGCCGCGTCATCACAGCTTCAGGCCGAGAGCAAGTTGCCCCGCCTTGTCACAGTAGGCCGACGCCGTGCAGTTATGGGGTATGGAGGCGGTGACACGGATGAAGGCCCGACAGAGCGACACGCTCGCGTCCGCTGCTGCCGGTGACGAGATCGCCTTCCGCCGCATCATCGCGGCGCACCACGAGGACATGCGCAGGGTCTGCCTTGCGGTCGCAGGTGACCACGCCGTCGCCGAAGAAGCCGTCCAGGCAGCCTGGCTTGTCGCGTGGAAGAAGCTCGACCGGGTCCACGGCCCCGACCAGCTCCGTCCATGGCTCGTCTCCGTGGCGGTCACCGAAGCCAAGCAACTGCTGCGCAGGCAACGGCGACGTGCCGAGGTTGAGGCCATGGTGGACGCCACCGTTGAACCCGCCAGCGCCGATCCCGCGACGGGCATCGCGTCCGTCGATCTCAAGGCAGCCCTGTTTCGGCTCGACGCCGATGACCGTGCCCTGCTAACGATGCGGTATGGCGCGGGCTTCAACTCCAACGAGCTCGCCGTCGCGACCGGCAAGTCGCCGGCAGCCATCCGCCAACGCCTCAAGCGCCTTGTTGACCGACTCCGTGAGGACCTGAGCCATGACTGACATGACCGCCTTCGAGCGCCAACTGTCGGACGAGATCGCGGGCCTCATGGGTCCTGTCCGGCCCGTCGATGACGCCGCGATCTTCACCGCCATCACCGCCACCCAGTCCCCCAAGTGGAGGTTCCAGTCCATGTTCAGTGCGACCAAGTTCGTCGTCGCCGGTGCCATCGTGGCCCTGTTCGGCGGCTTCCTGCTCAGCGGGGTCCTGACGCAGCCGAGCGACGAGGAGCCGTTCCCCCCTGCTGCCGCGTCGGCATCGTCGTCGCCCGAGGCAGACACGTCGGAACAGTCGGTGCGCTCCGACCTCCTGCCGGGCGTGGACCTCGTCACCGAGGAGGTCGAGCCGGGGGTGTACCGGGTACTGAGTGACGGCGTGCGGGACCTGAGTCGGGAGCTCGGCGCGCACCCGTGGTTCGATCGTACGGGCGGGTCTCTCGCCCTTGACGCGTTCGGGAGCGACATCTCGATCGCGCCGGATGGGTCGGTGTGGTACTTCGGGCCGGATGGCTCATATCGGATCGGGGACGCAAGCCGAGCGATCTCCGTCCAGTCCGAGCCAGTGAACCCTCGGTCGATCGAGTGGGCCACCGACGGCACCGCCTGGGGGACCACGCATCAGCTCGTCAGGTTCGCGGACGGATCGTGGACCGCCGACGAGGACTTCCCTCGGAACACATCGGTCGGGGCCGTCGGAGCCGCTCCAGACGGCGTCGTTTGGGCAGCCTCCGACAACGGGAAGAAGGGTCGGGTGAGCCGGCTCGACGCGGACGGGTGGACACACATCGACGCAGTGCCTCGCGTCCAGATCGGGGACCTGAAGCCTGGCCACGACGACGATGTCTGGCTGATGGGGGGCCAGGAACGCCCCACCCTCGTACATTTCGATGGGTCGGGGTGGAACGTCGAAGAACCGACGGTCGTCCCACCCGATCACCGAGCAACGCTGATCGAGATGGCCGCCGATGGCTCCCTCTGGGCCTACTTCGGGGCTGGCGAGACGAGCCCCGGCTACCTTGGCCGGTACCAGGACGGCGAATGGACGGTGTTCAGCCCCGAGGACGGCGTTCCCGAGGCAGGAGGCTTCCTCTCCGGCATGGGCGCACCGGGCCTGATGGAGGCTGCGCCTGATGGCAGACTCTGGCTCACGCCCGAGGGGGACTGGCAGCGGACCAGCAACGACTGCGACGGCGTCACCAGCTTCGATGGCCAGACGTGGACGGGGTTCCTGTCGGGTGAATGCATCTACGGACTCGATGCAGCCGAAGACGGGACCCTCTGGCTCCTGGCCGGACGGCCCGAACGAGACGGCGACCGACCCGGCGACAGCCACACGTACGTCATCACCCCCGAGGCCGTGGCGGCCACCGAGTAGGGGCGCGGCAGCCGCCAACCAGACCACCACCCGACCATGACCTCACCACCCTTCACGCTCAGCGCCGCGAGCCAGATCCAGGCAGGGATAGACCCCGACACGACCGTCATCTGCCCCTGCTCGAGCTGAGCCGCACCGACATCGGCGTCACGGCGGTGCCCTGAAAACGGCGCCGCTCGCTCACGGGCATCCACCATCCTCGAAGGCTTCTGTGGCTGGTCGCGAGGGGGAGACTCTGGGAACGAGCGGGAGGCGATGAGGCACGGCCCACACCCTGGCCGCCGGGACCGCGCCGAGCCACTGGCGGTGGCCTGCGGGAAGTGCGGACCATGCAGGGGACCGATGTGCTGTTGTCGCTCCCCCGAGATCGCCGGCGTCTTCATCGGCTTCGGGGCGCTCATCGCCGTGCGCGGCGGCGCCAGGCCAAGGCCGACCCACTCGAGCTCAGTCCGTCCCACGCCGTTTCACCGCGCCAGAGGCCGCACTATCTGTCGCGTCGGTAACGGTACTGACGCAGATGAGCGTCCCTCCACAGCGACTCCCCGAGTTCCTCGAGTACCGCCTCGCGCCTGAGCCCACGACGCAAGGAGAGAAGCGATAGCCACACGGCAGGGTGATGGACCACCCTCGGCCACGGCGGGGCGTACGGGCGTTCTGGCGATGTCGCCTAGCAGGTGCCTATCTCGATGAAAACGGCTAATCCCGGCCTTGGTCGGCACCCGTACCCTATAGAGGACCGGAACAGACTCGGTCCCCTCCGATGACCAGAGCGGTCGTCGGCCAAAGGGATGTGGGGGCATGGACCAAGACCTCGTGGTGCGGGTTCAGCAAGGCGACCAGCGTGCCTTCGAGGCACTCGCGCTGGCCGACCACCCACGCTTGTATCGGGTCGCCCACGGCATCCTCCGTGACCATCAGTCCGCTGAGGACGCGACCCAGCAGGCATTGCTCGACATCTGGCGTGACATCCATCGCCTACGTGAGCCATCCAAGTACGAGGGCTGGTCGTACCGACTCCTCGTCCATGCGTGTGGCAGAGAGGCCAAGCGGAGGCCGGATTGGCTCCCGGCCGACGCGATACCGCCAGAGCGGCAACCCCGGTCGGCTGATGAGTACGACACCGTCCTCGACCGTGACCAACTGGAACGAGGGTTCCAGCATCTCTCTGTCGGCCACCGGGCCGTGGTCGTCCTTCGATACCTCTTGGACCTCACACCGGAGCAGGTGGCCGAGGTGCTGGGTATCCCTCGACGGACCGTCTACTCACGGCTCAAGCGAGCGATGCCGACCATGCGGGCTGCAATCGAAGCCGACGCACGCGGGACCACGCCGAGGCGAGTCGAGGAGGGGGCACTGCGATGACCGATGACCGTCAGTCCGGCGTCCTCTTCGAGTCGTGGCTCAAGGACACCGACCCGATGCCAGCCGATGCGCGGCCCAACGTCGCCCGGGTCATGGCCCGCGTGCCGCAGACCCGCCAGCGTGGTCGCTGGTGGCCGCTGCCTTCGTTCCATCGGAAGGCTCAGTCACGCACCGCCACCGACACGACCGACTATCAGCCCAGCCCCGTCCCGGCCACCAACGGCCATGCCCCCGCTGTCATCGGGAGGACCCAAATCATGTTCAGCCCAGTCAAGCTCATCACCGCCGGGGCGCTCATCTTCGCCATCGGCGGCGTGCTGCTCATCGCCCAGCCTTTCGACCAGCAGGGCAGCGTCCCGGGCGCCGAGCAAGGAGCGGAGCCAGCATCGACCACGCCCGATGTCCGTACGCCCGCCGAAGTCACGGGTGTCATCAAGGAGGTTCGGCGGAACCAGCCGTCCGAAGTCGTCCAGTCGCCGACCGAGTTCACTTCGTCGCCGTTCGTGACCGTGACGACGAACTTCGGCTACACGATGTTGATGGAGACCGATGACCCGCGGCTGAGCGGAACGTACGAGACGAACCAGACCTCCCAGCAGTACGGCACCACCGGCGGGGTCAGGACCGGTATCGGACGACTGGCTAACGAAGGCGGCTCCTGGGCGTCGGAGTTCCGGGGGTTGTCGGCGCTAGGAGGGGTCACCTTCGTGCACTTCCTCACCGGCGAAGGCGGGTACGAAGGCGTCTCGGCGATGCTGCTGACACTGCCAGCCGAAAGCGGTTGGGAGGTCACGGGGTTCGTCGCACCGGACCCGTTGCCTGCGCCACCGGAGTGGGTCCTGCCGCCCACCGAATAGCGGCGGTCTCCGAGTCATCACCCGCGAGACCGTGGCGGCCATCGAGTAGCACGTGCTGGTGGCTCACGCAGCCAGCAACTCCATCACGAGCATATCGACACTCGATACCACGAACGTTGGCCGAGCGCCCCTGGAACCGTCCGGGGGCGCAATCACCTGTGCCTGCGGTGTCCTTGACACCCTGTCGACAGGCTCGCTGTGGTCCGTCCGGCAGGGGCCCTCAGCCAGCTACTCGACCGAGGTACCGAAGCGCTGCTCGTAGGTGAGCAGGTCGGCGACCGAGACATTGCCGCCGCAGAGCACCAGGACCACGTGGTCTGACGGTCCGAAGCGCTCGGCGACATTCTGGAAGGCCGCCAGCGTGCAGGCGGCCGCCAGCTCTGCGAGGACCTTCGCTCGCTCGAGCAGGAAGACCGCGGCTGCGTAGGCCATCGCGTCGGTCACGACCAGTGACTCGTGGACGTGCTCCGACGCGAACTCGAACGCCGCCGTCGCCAGGTAGGGCGAGCCGAGCGTGCGGGCCAGGCTCGTCGGGGTCATCGACAATGGTCGCCCGGCGGCCAGCGAATCGTGGAGCACCTGGGCCCCATCGGTCTCCACAGCCCAGATCCTCACCGCGGACTTCAGAGCATGGACGGCCGACCCGACACCGGTGATGAACCCGCCACCGCCGACGCTGATGAAGATGTCGGTCAGGTCCGGGACGTCCTCGATGAGCTCGAGACCGAGCGTGCCGTCGCCAGCCATCATCGCGGGATGGTCGAAGGGGTGCGCCAGCGTCGCACCTGACTGCGCGAGTTCCTCCGTCCGGGCGAATGCGGCCGCCATGCCCTCGACGAGCTCCACCGTCGCACCGTAGCCACGACTGGCGTTCACGTAGTTATCAGGCGTCGTGTCCGGCATCACGATCGTGGTCGAGACGCCGAGAGCGGCCCCGGCATAGGCGAGACCCTGGGCGAAGTTGCCGCCCGACACCCCCACGAAACTGTCGGCGCCGGTCTCCTCCATGAGCACGAGGAGTTGGTTGAACGCGCCGCGGGGCTTGAACGACCCGGTCTTCTGGGACAGTTCCAGCTTCAGGTACACGTTCGTGCCCGCGCGCTCGGAGAGCGTGGAGCTACGGACGAGCGGGGTGCGGTGAACGAGCCCGGCGACTCGGCCACGTGCGGCATGGATGTCGTTCAGGTCGATCACGTGGGCGACGATACGTTATGTCGCGGACCAGATCCGGGACTACCACGCCCTCGAGCGCGCGCGCAGAACAAGCCAGCTCTCCCTGCGCAAGCTGTGCCGTCGCCCTGGCCTCAGCGCCCACCCCTGCGTCGTCGTCCCGGTGCAGAAGGGGAGGTGAGGTCCGTGACACCGTCCTCGACGCCATCGATGAAGCCATCACCAGCTTCCGCCGACTTTGCGTTTGCCGAATCCCCGCCAGCTGTCTCGACCTCGATATTCGTCCGTCCGGGACGTTGTCGCGACCCAAGTCGCGACCGCAGGTCACTGGACACGGGATCCCGCGTGAGTGGTGCATGGTGGGCGGTCCACTCACTCACGATGCCGAGAAGGTAAGGTACGCGGCCATGCGGGGTGCCATCGCAGCGGGTCACAAGGAGACCGTCGACGCGGCCGAGTCCGTCCTGGACGACGGCGGCAACGCGTTCGACGCTGCGCTCGCGGCGCTCACCGCGGCCTTCGTAGCGGAGCCAGTCCTGGCGAGTCCCGGCGGCGGCGGATTCCTGCTGGCGAAGCCGAACGATGCCGGGCCGCGACTCTACGACTTCTTCGTTCAGACCCCTGCCAGGCGGCGCGACGAGGCCGATCTGGACTTCTATCCCATCTCCGCCGACTTCGGCACCACCACGCAGGAGTTCCACATCGGACTCGGCACCGTGGCTGTGCCCGGCGTGATGCGCGGCATGTTCGACGTGCAGGGTGAGCTCGGCACGCGATCGATGCGCGAACTCATGCAGCCCGCCATCGAGCTGGCTCGGCGCGGTGTCAAGATGACGCCGTTCCAGGCCGAGCTGCTGGAAGTCGTGAAGCCGTGCTTCACGGCAACGGCCGAGATCGCCAACATCTTCGGCAGTCCGTCCCGCCCCGGCGAGCTCGTTGGTGAAGGCGAGCTGCTCATGATGCCTGGCCTCGCCGACTGCCTGGAGGCGATCTCGATCGAAGGGCACGAGCTCTTCTACCGCGGTGAGATCGCGCAGCGCATCCTCGAGGCCCAGGAGACGGGAGGCGGCGGGCTCACCGCTGACGATCTCGCGAACTACGAGGTCGCGCGTCGACGACCGCTGTCCGTGCGCTATCGCGACGCGACCATCCACACCAACCCGCCTCCTGCATCGGGCGGGTTGTTGATCGCGTTCGGCCTGAGGCTCATGTCCGCGTGGAAGCCGCACCACGGAAACGCCGAGGACCCGGTCCATCTGGAGCGACTGGCGCGCGTCATGGAGGCGACACAGGAGGCCCGCATCGCGACCACCGCCGCCGATGGCGAGACCAGCGGCGACGTGCTCGACCCCAAGCTCGTGGAGCGCTATCGGCAGTCGGTGCTCGGTCGACAGCGACTGACCCGCGGCACCACGCACATCAGCGTGGTCGACAAGGACGGCAATCTCGCCAGTCTCACCGTCTCGAACGGCGAAGGATGCGGCCACGTCGTCGAAGGCACGGGCATCGTCTTGAACAACATGCTCGGCGAGGAAGACCTGAATCCCGGCGGCTTCCAGCGTTGGCCGGAGGGCCATCGCATGACCTCGATGATGGCCCCGACCATCGTCGAGTGGCCGCGCGGCCGAAGCTGCGCGCTAGGCTCGGGCGGGTCCAACCGCATCCGCACGGCGATCCTGCAGGTGCTGCTCGATCTCATCGATCTGGGCCTGCCGCTCGACGAGGCCATCGATCGTCCCCGCATCCACTACGAGGGTGAACTCTTGAGCATCGAAGGAGGATTCGATCTCGATCGTATCCGACCACTCGAGAGCCAGTTCGAGGTCCATCAGTGGGACGACCGCAGCCTGTTCTTCGGCGGGGTGCATGCAGTCATGGCGCACGGCGCCAGCTACGAGGCCGCCGCCGACCCAAGGCGAGACGGCAGAAGTCGCCTGCTCTGAGGACAACTCCTTCTCGACGATCTCCGTCATCGTGACCCGGCGGAAGGTTCTCGACGCTCCGGACGTCTTATGGAGGGAGCGGGTCCCTCGCAAGCGCGGCCCGCGCGCTCCAGGGAGGATGTCATGCACACGTTGCGAATGTCCCTGGCCACGGTGGTCGTCCTGACGCTGCTCGGTGGCGCGGGTGGTACGTCCATCGCGCAGGACGAAGCCGACCCGGAGTACGCGGCCATATCCGGCACGGCGCGTGCCGGAACACGGACGGCCACTCCAGACATCTCGACCAGCCCGACCGTCCCACAGGAGGTGGGCATTGGCATGGCGTATTCGTCCTGGCAGACGACGAACGACCCCAGGCTCAGTGGCCCGTACGAGAACAGCCAGGACTACTATGGGTTCCTCCCCGGGTCGCTGGGAGGGGCGGTGCGCTCGGGGACCGGACGCCTGACCAACGAGGGTGGGTCCTGGCTCGCCGAGTTCCAGGGCTTCACGCAGCCGGAGACGCACGCCTACACCAGCACGTACTACGTGACGCACTACACGGGCCAGGGCGGATACGAGGGCCTGTCGGCGATGACCATCTGGTTGCCGACCGGGACCGGGGCCTGGGACGTGGAAGGTGTGCTCTTCCCTGGCGAGATGCCGTCGACCCCGGAGATGTCCGCCCGATAGACGCATCGGGCCATCTCCGCTGCTCTGTGCCCGTCCGCCGACGAGACGGTGCTCGGCTCATTGGTCGCCCTATCGATCTGGCTGGTACTTCGCACATCGCCACTCGACAACGAGGCGCTTCAGGCTCGTCTTCCCCGCATAGGCCTCGCCCCCCACGAGCGGCACGTCGCGGAACACGGCCCGACCCTTGCGCCATCCCGGTTCGACGCGCGCTACCGTGGCCGAGCGGTACACCGAGTCGCCGAGAGAGAAGTCGACGCTGGCGGACGTCTCTCGTCCCAGCGTCATCTCCAGTCGTAGAGATGCCTTCGGGCCGCCACCTTCGGGTATCCAGTCACGGCCGCCGTCGTTGCCGAACCAGCGGTCCTTTCGTTCGATGAGCGTGGCGCCGCCCGTGTCCGAGTCGCGGCTGCAGACGATGCGCGGATACGAATTGTTGCCATCGCCGAGGGGCGTACCGTCGAACCGGACCGTGGCCCAGCCGTTGTTTCGTCTGGCGCTATAGGAGGTGGTGCAGCCGACGAACAGCACGAGTGCGACGAGGTACAAGGCGGCAGCGGTGATGAGCCGCTTCCCCACCTTGGGGCCTCGTGGACCTCGTGCCATGTCACTCAATCGCTGGACATCCGGTGCGGCCGATGAGACCGATCGTGACGCCCAGCAGCGCTCTGCACGATCGGGCTGCGCCTTACGAGCCGCCTCATTTCTGTGGCATCCGCAAGGTGACCGCCCCGCCAGCGTGTTCGTGACGATGGAACCAAACGAGCCTCTCACCGGCGCCCTGACCATCGGCGTCGGCGAAGCCCTCGTGACCGATGCGCTCGTCCTCGGGACGTTCTCGCTTCGGCTCGCCAACGCCGATGGGGCGTGGACCGGAACGGGCCGGGCCTTCGGTGGTGACGAAACACAGGGCGTGGATATCTGGGAGTTGACCGGCGAGGGCGGCTACGACGGCCTCCGCCTCTTCATGTTCGACCACGAGGGCATCGACCAGCCATGGGGCGTCATCGTCGCCGGCGAAGCCATCCCGCCCTTCCCGGAACTGCCCCTCGAATAGCGATGCGCCGGGAGGTCGCAGGAGCGAGTCCCTCACGAGCACGTCGACACCCTCGACAACGTACGCGGGTCGAGAGTCCTTGGACTGGGCGGTCGTTCGCGGCCAGGACAGGCTAGGACCCCTGGCCACCGAGGAGCGCGCGCAGAGTGTCGCGGGACCCGGAGAGGATGAGCTCCTCGCCGGCCTGGAGCTTCCGCTCGGTGGGTGGATTGGCATCGTACTCCCCGGGACCTCGAACGATGGCCAGCGTGAAGATGCCTCGTGCCAGCAGATCGCCCACGCTCGTGCCGTCGAGCGGTCCACCGTCGGTGACGCGGTACTCCTCGATGGAGAAAGAGAGGTGAGCCCGTGAGAGGGCCGCGTCGATGTAGTCGCTCACGGCCGGCCGCACCGCCAGCTCGGCGATGCGGTGTCCAGCCATGGTGTAGGGCGACACGATGCGGTTGGCACCGGCGCGCTTGAGCCTGGCTTCGGCGATCGGTGCGTTGGCCCGTCCCACGATGAAGAGCTGGCGGTTCAGCGTTCGGGCCGACAACACAACGTAGACGTTGTAGGCATCCTCGTCGATCGTGGCCACGAGCCCGGTCGCCCGCTCGATGCCGGCGGCGAGCAAGGTGGCCTCGTCGGTGGCGTCGCCCTCCACCACCAGATAGCCATCCTCCCGTGCACGCTCGACCGAGTCGGGCAGGACGTCGACGACGACCACGCTTCGCCCACTCACACGTAGCTCTGCAGCGACGGTGGACCCCACACGGCCATAGCCGCACACGATGTAGTGGTCTCTCAGGCCGGTGATCTGTTCCTGCATCTTCCTCCGCTCCCTGCGCCCGCTACCGATCTCCGCCAGCACGACCTCCGCCATGATGCCGACCCCGCCGAAGAGCAGGGCCGTACCCACGACGGCCGCCACCATGGCCACCACTCGCCCGCTCTCGTCAAGGGTTCGTACCTCTCCGTAGCCGACCGTGGTCAGCGTGATGACGGTCATGTAGAGCGCGTCCGAGAACGACCAGCCCTCGATCGCCTCGAACAGGATGGTGAACGTGATGATGGCCACCACGACCGCGATGAGCCAGGCCCGCACGTGGACTCGGGTGATGCGGGTTCGTGCCGGGGCACTCGCCACCGGCGTCGAGGATTCCTCCTTCCGGGGAGTCGAGAAGCTCACGTCTCGGAGTCTAGTCTCCCCAGAGACACGGCCACGCCGTCAGGCCGATCGAGCTTCGTAACGCTTCGCGAACGGCCACCGCGGACGATGGGCGCATGAGGGCTGCCACGGCCGCCCGATCGTCCAAACCCGGCGCGAATGCTGCGCCGGCCGACCGGGGGAGAAGGAGTCTCCATGACCGGAACTCGCAAGAACACGGCGCTGCTCGTAGCCGCGACGCTGCTGCTCATGGCCGCACCTGCCGCCGGGCAGGAAGAGGCCGAGACCGACGGGGCGACGACAGCAGGATCGATCGAGGTCAGCGGCGTCGACTATGCATTCGTGGGTCTGCCCACCAGCGTCCCCGCTGGCACCGAGCTCACCTTCCGCAACGACGGCACCGAATTCCACGAGATGGCCGTGGTCAAGATCAACGATGAGACCACGCCTCTCGAGGAGCTGATGGCCATGCCCGAGGAGGAGACTGAGGCGATCACCGAGTTCGTCGGCTTCCTGTCCACGATGCCAGGGACTCTCGCCGAGGGATCGGTCAGCCTGACTGCGCCGGGGCGATATGTCGTGCTCTGCTTCATCCCCCAGGGTTCGGACCCGGCCGTCTTCGAAGAGACCGGGTTCGACCCCACCATCATCGACGAGAACACCGATCCGAGCACGCTCCCGCCAGAGGTCCAGGAGCTGCTGACGGAGATCGAGTCCAACCCGCCGCACATGGCACTGGGGATGGTCCAGGAGTTCACGGTCGGGGAAGCCGGCAGCGACGTCGGGCCGATGCCGGAGACCGCGTCCGACGACACGGCCTCACAGGACGAGGGCTCCTCTTCCGAGTAGTCCTGTCGCCGCTCGACGGCCGTTCGCGGGCCTGGCCGATGAGCCAGGCCCGTCTTCGTGTCCGGCGGAGGTGGCGATGCCTTGCCGGAGGATCAGTGGAATTCGCGTCGCAGTGCGGACTGCGCTGCGAGGTACCCGCTCATGCCATGGACACCACCGCCCGGCGGCGTGGAGGTCGAACAGAGGTACAGCCCCCGGACCGGCGAGGCGTACGGGTCCCGGCTGAGGGTCGGCCGCGCGATGAGCTGAGGCAGGTCCTGCAAGCCACCGTTGATATCGCCACCGACGTAGTTGGCGTTGTAGGCCTGGAGCTCCGGGGCGGTGCGAACGGCCCGGCCCAGGATCACATCACGGAAACCCGGCGCGAAACGCTCGATCTGAGCCTCGACGAGTTCGCCGACATCGCTGTCAGAGCCATGCGGGACGTGCACGTAGGCCCAGGCCGTGTGCTGGCCCGCGGGCGCGCGCGAGGGGTCGGCGACGGTCGCCTGAACGAGGAGGACGAAAGGCCGATCGGGGATGCGTCCCTGGTGGACCGCACGCTCGGACGCCTCCAGCTCGTCTGCGGCTCCTCCCAGATGAACGGTCCCCGCCGCGGCGAGCTCCGTGGAGCGCCACGGGATCGGCTCAGACAGCGCCCAGTCCACCTTGCACACTCCGGGTCCATAGCGGAAGCGCTCGAGCGAGCGGCGGTACCGTGCCGGCAGGCGATCACCCACGATGGCCACGACCTGTCGAGGCGTCACGCCCAGGAGCGTGGCCCCGGCCGGCGGGAGGTCCGCGAGCGAGGCGATGGGGGAGTCGGTGATGACCTCACCGCCCAGCGAGCGTACGAGAGCAACGAGGGCATCGGTCAGCCTGGCCGTGCCGCCACGGACGACCGGCCAGCCCACCTGGTGCGCGCTCATGCCCAGCACCAGCCCGAACGACGCGGTCGCAGGCTGACGCAGGGGCACCATGGCGTGTGCCGAGAGCCCGGCCAGAAGGGCCCGCGCCGGCGTCTCGCGGAAGGCGATGCGCCCCAGGGTCGTCGCGGGCATCATCGCCGGCAGCCCGAAACGCGCCATCGCGAGCGGATGCCTGGGCATCCGCAGCACCGGTCCCAGGATCGACGGCATCAGCCGGCCGGCCTCGGCGTCACGCACCAGCGGACCCATGAGGCGACGGTAGGCGGCGGCGTCCCGGCCGAGACCCTCCGCCGTCGTGGCCACGTCGCGGTAGAGCAGCACTGCGCGGTCGTCGAGCGCGTGCCCGACCGGCACCTCAGGCTGCACCAGCTCGACGCCCAGCTGCGCCAGATCGAGCGTCGCGAAGAAGGGCGACACCAGCGCTGTCGCCACCACCGTGGCACAGACATCGTGGACAAAGCCCGGCAAGGTCAGCTCTGCGGAGCGCATACCGCCGCCAGGCGTGGACGCTGCCTCGAACAGGCGAACCCGCACGCCCCCACGAGCAAGCGTGACGGCTGCCGCGAGGCCGTTCGGCCCCGATCCGACGATGTTGGCGGTCGGCTCCCCGCGTAGGTAGCTCACTGGCCAATCATCGGTCACGTCGGCCGGCCCCGCCGGACCGTCCGACCGACCTCAGGGTGGCGAAGACTCAGTCCTTGGGCCTGCGGATCATGCGCTGCGGATGCGCCATCATCCAGAAGCCCGAACGGATGGCCGCGTTGTGGCGGATATTCCCGGCCTGGCGCCACTGTCGCTTGGGGTCGACGCACACGCGTTCGGCTGTCGGCTCGCCGGTGGCGCCGTTCCGTCGCGCCAGGTTGGACAACGTCGTCCTCCAATGGTCGTCCTCGCGCTCGTGGCCACCGGCCATCAGGAGGAACTCGAAGAACGGATCGCTGGCTCGGAGCAGCGCCTGGATCTGCGCCACCGTGGCGCCTTCCTCCTGGGCGGCGCTGAAGGTGATCCAGGAGGCGAAGACGTGGCCCTCGGGCGTCATGAACGTGAAAGACTCGTCGTCGGCGTAGATGACCATGACACCCGTCGAGAGGACCTGCCGGCCCGGCGCATCCCCGTTGATCAGGCCGACCTCGCCGGGGCTGATCTCGGCGAACGGCGCATAAAAGCGCTGGCCCTGGGGCCAGAACGATCCGAACTCCCGCTTCCAGATGGCGACGACCTCGCTCGGAGGCGGGTTCGCACCCTCAAAACGGATGCGGTATGTCTTCTGCCACAGCTGCCCGAAGCCCTGCAGCGGACCGGCCAGGCGCTTGCCGCTGACGTTGATGTTGATGGCCTCGGCGGGGACTTCGCCCATCGAGAGCTTGTCGACCGGCTTGGCCCAGGTCGTCTGGGGGTTCCGCTCGGTCCGGGGGGTGGGATCCATGTCGGCCTCCTAGGCGAGCGACTCGAGGGCCGCGGCCTCGGTGTCATGCACCGCGATCGCCTCGTCGAGTCGGGTGAGGGTGAGGATCTGGCGGTAGTGCGCGTCCAATCCGGTTGCCAGGAGTCGCTGGCCGCCGCGCTGACACCGCACGAGCGTGGTCACCAGCACACCGATGCCGCCGCTGTTCATGTACTCCATGCCGGAGAAGTCGAGGAGCAACGACCTGGCCCCGGCCGCGCTGGCATTGGTGTAGGCGTCCCCGAACGCGCTGTCGCTCGCCGCGGTCACGTCGCCGTGCACCCGAAGCAGGGCTGCGGTCCCGGTCATCTCGACGTCGATCGTCGTTGTGGTCATGCGTCGTCTCCCTCGTCCACGATGGTCATCAGGTCAGAGAGCCGGGTGATGCGGAAGATCTCCCGGTAGTGCTCGCTCAGACCGCGGGCCTGTACCGATCGTCCGTCGCGGCGCGCATCCGCCAGCAGTCGGACCACGAGCGCGATGCCGGTGCTGTTGATGTAGCCCACGTCGCTGAAGTCGACCTCGAGCGACTGGCTGCTGGCGGTGGCTGCTGCAGCGTACGCGTCGGCCAGTGCTGACTCTCCGTCACGGTCGAGTCGTCCGCTGAGCACGATCCGGCTGAGTCCATCGCCATCCTCGACGCGGGCGACCAGCGCCGCCTCCGTCGATGGCCTGGTGGTCATGACGCACCTCCGTCCAGGTTCACGCTGAGCACGACTGCCTGGCCCTGCTCGGTCTTCTCCGTGGTCAGCTCATCGACCATCGCTTCGATGAGGAACAGGCCCCAGCCGCGCGGCGACTGCTCGCCGCTGAGCTTGGCCTCGATGTCGGGCACCTCGGACTCGCCGAGGGGGATCTCACCCCCCAACCCCATATCGGCGATGCGCACCTGCAGCTGGGTCGCTGTCGTGGTGACACGCACGTGGATGGGGATCTCGGCTTGACCGCCGCTGCCGTGTTCGATGGCATTCATGGCCGCCTCCGAGACGGCCGTCTTGAGGCGCTCCAGCCGCTCGGGTTCGAGCCCCAGCGGAGCCGCGGCTTCTGCGACGCGATCCATGGCCAGGCGCTCGTTGCCGATGACGCTCTCGATCTGGACGTCGAGGAGCACCCGCGGCTCCGACGCAGTGCCTCCTGCGGCAAAGGTAGGTGCACCGGCGGAGCGGCGGAGCGTCACCATCGTCAGGTCGTCCTCCTGCTCCCAGTCGGCGCCGGTGAAGGCGTGCAGATCGATCGAGCAGCCGGTCGACGAGGTCGCTGCCCGCGGCGTCGACCGCGAACGCCTCCCGCAGGCGCGGGAAGCCGTACATCTCGCCGCTCGCGTCGTGCGCCTCGACGAAACCGTCGGAGTAGAGCAAGAGGCTGTCGCCCGGGCCGACCACGCCCTCGGCTTCCTCGTATTCCATGTCTGGCAGCAGCCCCAGGGGCATGCCCGTCGCACGGAACTCGCCGACCTCTCCGCCGGAGCGGACGTAGGGCAGGTTGTGGCCCGCGTTGGCGAAGCGGAACGAGCCGCTCGTCGCGTCCAGCACGCCATACAGGCAGGTGACGAACATGTTGGCCGGCATCTCCTGGCAGAGCAGCTCGTTGGCTCGCCGCAGCACCGCCCCGGGTTCGACCAGTCGTGGGGCTTCGGCGCGCAGGATCGAGTGGGTCCGCGCCATGACCAGCGCTGCCGGGACACCCTTGTCGGTGACGTCACCCACGACTACGCCGACGCGCCCTTCCGACAGCTCCACGAAATCGTAGAAGTCCCCGCCGACCGCGCGAGCTGGGCCGTAGTAGGCCGCGATCTGCCACTCGGGCAGGTCGGGCAGCGTGTGGGGGAGGAACTGCTGCTGGATCATGGTAGCGACCCGCAGCTCCTGTTCCATGCGCTGGCGCTCAGCCTCCTCGGTCGCCTGCGTCTGGACGAGCTGGGCCACGCGGATGGACGGCGAAGCCAGACCGGCCAACGAGCTGAGGAGCCGACGGTCGTCGGTCGAGTAATCCTGCTCCGACAGCCGGGGCCCGAGGTAGAGCGCCCCGATGAGCTCACCTTGCGCCATCAGCGGCACGATCATCTTGATGCCAGCCTCCCGCATCGCGTCGAGCGCCGCCGACTCCAGGGACAGACGGTCGACCTCCACGATCTCCGTCGCGGATCCGAGCACCGGGAGCAGCGGGTCGTCCGCGGCGATCTCGATGGGCGCGACCTCCGCAATCTGGGCCGGGGCACTCTCGATGTGTTCGCTGCGCGTGGCCGTCCTCGCGGCATCCGCCTCGACCCGCTCGTCGGCTCGGCGGTCCAGGCCGATGGTGCGACGCAGCGATTGGATGATCGTCATGGCCGTAGCGTGCCTCCGTCTCGTCCCAGAATCGTTACGGCGTTGGTCATCGCCCACCACCTTCCCGCTCGCGCAGCCACAGCCCTACGCTCGAGGGTCGGACCGCCTGGTCGACGGTGGAGAGGACATCGGCCCGGATGATGTCGAGGTCCACCTCATCGCGGATGCGAAGCCCGAACGCGGCCAGCAGTCGCTCGCCGTCGTATCTGGCACGGTCGAAGCGGCGGTCGACCGCGCGCTGGACCCGACCGCGCAGGGGCGTGAAGAGCGCGGCCACCACGAGGGTGGAGGCCGCCACCGCCAAGGTGTTGCCCCCGGTCAGCGGCTCGAGCGCCGCGCTCGAACCCAGCACCAGCAGGGCGAACGCACCCACCAGCACGACGGTCACGACGGCCCAGCCGATGGTGCGGCTGATGAGGCGGTCGATCTCGTAGAGCCGGTAGCGCAGCACGGCGATGCCGATGGCGATGGGCAGAAGTCCCAAGGAGAGGCTCGCGACGATCCACGCCAACTGGCCCAAGAACGTCGCCGCGAAGAATGCCGAGAAGGCCAGCACGAGTACGGCGCCGAACCACTTGAGCTGCCTGCGCTCGAGGGCTGACCCGCGTCGGTAGCGCAAGATCGCGGCGGCGATCCCCAGCAAGAGGGCGACCGGCATGTACAGGTTCACGAGGCCGACCAGCGCCTCGGCGAGGCCGCTCAAGGCAGGGCTGCCGAGCGGGTTCACCACGTCGGGCATCCCCTCCAGCGGCCCCGGGCTGACCGACAGGGCGAAGAGCAATACCGCCGACGCGAGCAAGGTCAGTCCGCCGATGATCGCCCAGCGCCGAGACAGGAAGTGCCCGTTCGGGAAGAGCATGGGCAGGAGCACGACCAGGAAAAGCGATGGGAGGAACAGCAGGCCCAGGGACGCACCCGCGACGGTCCCCGGCAACGACGCGTCGTAGACCGCGATGCTCAGGACCGCCCACGCCTGGCCGGCCAACGAAAGCCCCAGCCCGGTGGCCGTGACCCACAGCAGCCAGCCGACGCGGTTCTCGGGCACCCGCGTGATGAGGAACGCGCCCGTCAGGCCCCAGCTCGCGACGATCAGTCCGTACATCGCGATCGCCCACGCATCGTCGACGAGGCTGGGTAACGCCAGCGACACGAGCAGGGTCACCGCGGGGATCCCGATAGCCACGACCCATGTGAGCCCCGCCACGATGGTGTGTGCCGAGACTCCGGCCGTTACCCTCCGCGTCCTCATCGCCCTCGCCCTTCCCGCTGGCGAAGCCAGAGCCCGACGCTCGATGGTCGGACCGCGGCATCGACGGTGCCGAGGATGTCGGCCCGGATGACGTCGAGGTCGACCTCGTCACGGAGACGCTCACCGAAGGCGCCGACGAGGCGCTCGCCGTCGTATCTGGCACGGTCGAAGCGGCGGTCGACCGCGCGCTGGACGCGGGCGCGCAGGGGTGCGAAGAGGGCGGCCACGACGAGCGTGGAGCCGGCCACCGCGAGCGTGTTGCCCCCGGTCAGCGGCTCGAGCAGCTCGGTCGAGGCCAGCACGAGCAGGACGAACGCGCCCACCAGCACGACGGTCACGATGGCCCAGCCGATGGTGCGGCTGATGAGGCGGTCGATCTCGTACAGGCGGTAGCGCAGCACGGCGATGCCGATGGCGATGGGCACGAGGCCGATCAGGATCTGGTTGACGAAGTAGAACGAGTTGGCCAATGGCTCCACGCCCAGCACGAAGAATGCTGTCATCCCGATGTTCGAGGCGAAGGCCAGGCCAACGGCCCCAAAGAACCACTTCATCTGCTGCCGTTCGCCACCGGTCGAACGGCGGAAGCGAACGATCACCGAGATGAATGCAAGCACGATGAAGCCCACTGTCGCGACCGAGAGGCTGGTGCTCAGGAGCTCGGCCAGTTCCTCCGCCTGACCTCCCAGCGCCGTCGGGTTCGGCAGGTGCCGGCCGAACTCATCGTCGTTGTCGGTCACGAGGGTCAGCGCGATGCCGACGACCATCGTGAGGCCGGTGAGCCAGGCCACCGGGCGCCAACGCGGACTCGGCAGGCGACCGTCAGGGAACAGCAGTGGGATCCAGACGGTCGATCACGACGATCCCGAGCGTCTCGAAGACGGGCAAGATCCAATCCACGAGCCGGTATCCCGGAAGCGCCCAGTCGAGGATGTCAGCGCGGAGCACGTACTCCGGTGCGAAATACGTGTAGACGATCGAGAACCCGCTGACCAGCAGCAGCCAGCCGATGGGATTGCGAGGCCGAAGGGCCGTCAAGACGAAGCCGGTCAGCAGGATCGACAGCCAGGCCGCGACCGTCGCGAGGACGACCACAGTGTCCAGGGGACCATCCGAGTGATACGGCAGCTGCTCTGTGCCGGGCATCGCGTTGGCGATCGCGATGTAGCCGATCATCACCGCTGTCAGCAGCACGAGCCCCAGCGCTACCCAGGTCGAAGGACTCCGACGAGGCGCCGTTGGCCGACTCGACTGGTCCGACGACCGTGCCGTCATGGAACGTTCTCCGAACGACCGATCATGCGGCGAGTCTCCTGAGCGGGCGTTCGCAAAACGTTACGACGCCACGTCCAGTCGGCAGCCCCGGTAGCAGGCACTCGCCGTTACGAAACCGGAACGCCACACGCTATCGTTACGCTCATGATCGATGTTCGATTGCTGGGTCCGGTCGCGGTGGACGTCGATGGGCGGCCACTGGCGGTCGACACGCGCAAGGCCATCGCGCTCCTCGCCTACGTCGCTGTCCTCCGGCGTCCGGTCTCACGGGAGACGCTGACGGCACTGCTATGGCCTGACTCCTCCGACCAGGATGCCCGCGGCGCGCTCCGTCGCACCTTGTCCGTACTGAAGTCCGGCCTGGGGGCTTCGGGAATGGTCGTGACGCGCTCCTCGGTCGAGCTCGATGCATCGGGCGTTCAAGTGGACCTCGATCGCTTCCGCTCCCTGGTCAACTCCGCTCGGAGTCATGAGCACCCGGCCCGAGAGGCGTGCCCGCGATGCCGCGCCCAGTTGGAGGAGTCGGTCGCGATCGCCCGTGGCCCGTTCATGGAGGGCTTCAGCCTTCGCGACAGCGACACCTTCGACGAGTGGCAGGGCGCCGAGCGCGAGGTCTACCAGCGAGAGCTCGCGGGCGTGCTCGAGCGGCTCGTGGGCGAGCAGTTGGCAGCGTCCGCGTGGGGCAGTGCCATCACGTCAGGTCAACGCTGGCTCAGTCTCGATCCGCTGCATGAACCTGCCCATCGCGCCATGATGGAGGCCTATGCGCGCTCGGGCGAGACTGCCGCCGCCGTGCGGCAGTACCGCGATGCAGTCGCGATCTTGGACCGGGAGCTTGGCGTGGCGCCGCTGCCCGAGACGAGCGAACTCAACGAAGACATCCTGGCGGGCACCCTGTCCGAGGAGAAGCCCGCCCACGTGATGCACGGGGGCGACGCTCGACCCGGACGTGCATCCGCCCCGCCGCTCATCGGCCGCAGCGCAGAACTCGAGCGCCTCCAGGTAGCACTCGGTGACGCGGTGCCCGACGGTCGGCTGGTCGTCGTGGAAGGGGAGGCGGGCGTAGGCAAGACCCGACTGCTGGACCGCCTGGTGGAGCTCGCGTCGGCCGGCGGCCACTCGGCGATCATCGCTCGTTGTTACGCCGGCGAGTCGGGCATCGCCTTCGCACCGATCGTGGCGCTGCTGCGCGCGAGGCTGGCAACGGAGGAAGGTCACGCGGGCGTGGTGGGCCTGTCGAGCGCGAGGCGCACTGCACTCGCGGCCCTCCTGCCCGAGATCGAGCCCGAGCCCGGATCTGCCACCCGGCTGAGCCGGTCGCGGCCCGCTGCTCGCCTGGCACTGCTCGAAGCGGTGGCAGAAGGCCTGACCGCCGGCGCCTCGCGTACCCGGGCGCTCATGGTGCGGCTCGACGACATCCAGTGGGCAGACGAGTCCACCATCGAGTCGCTCGCCTTCCTCGCTCGACGGCTGCAGGAGCGGCCTGTCCTCCTGTCTCTCTCGTGGCGTCGCGAGGAGCTTCCCGATCACGCTGCGGCTGTCGTGGCCGAAGCGCGACCACCGAAGGGCGACATCATCCGGCTCGGCCGATTGGGCCTTGAGGCTACCCGTGAACTCGTGGAGGCGATCGTCGAACGGGAGGAGGTCCTCGTCGCGCCGCTTGCGACGGACGAACTCGTGACCGAGTCCGAAGGGCTGCCGCTCTATGTCGTCGAAGCCCTGGCGACCGTCGATCGAGAGCCCGGCCAGGCTCCGGCCGGCATCCGCGCATTGCTCCAGACCCGGCTGACTGGTCTCAGCGACGTCGCAGCCCAGGTGGTCGCGGCAGCCTCGGTCATCGGTCGCTCATTCGATCTCGACATCGCGCGCGCAGTGAGCGGTCGCTCCGAGGACGAGACGGTCACCGCACTCGAAGAGCTGGTCCAACGGGGCATCGTCCGGGAGGCCGCCGGCGACGGTCCCATGGTGTACGACTTCGCGCATGCGCGGCTACGCGAGGTCGCCTACGAAGAGACGAGCTCGGCGCGCCGTCGCCTGCTGCACAAGAGGGCGGCCGAGGCATACCAAGCCCAGTCCGTGACCGATCCCGATCGACTCGGCCGACTGGCCCGAATCGCCCGACACGAGCGCGACGCCGGACGCTCGACCGAGGCGGCGGCGGCATTCCGGGAAGCGGGCGGACACGCCCGGCAGATCTACGCCAACCACGAGGCGCTGGTCTACTTCGAGGCCGCCCTGGCGCTGGGCCACCCTGGCGCGAGTCGCCTTCACGAGGAGATCGGCGACGTCCTCATCACCCTCGGGGAGTATCCCCGCGCCACCGCGGCGCTGGAGGCGGCTGCGGCCGACGCCGCGCCCGATCGGCTGGCGGGTATCGAGCACCGTCTCGGCCGGATCGCCTTGCGTCGGGGAGACCCCGCCACCGCGGAGGCGCACCTGGCCGCGGCTACAGTGGCACTCGATGGAGCCGGCCCGGTCGCCGGCTCGATGCGTGCTCGCATCGCCGCCGATCGGGCCATGGCAGCCGCGCGAAGCGGCGAGCTTGACCGCGCCTGGTCCCTGGCCAGCGAGGCGCGGACATTGGCGCAAGGTGACCGGGCGGCCGAAGTCGACGCAGACCGAACGGTCGGGCTGGTGGCCCGTGACCGCGGCGAGCATGAGGATGCCCGCCTGTCCCTCGAGCGCAGCCGCAGCGACGCGGACGAGCTCAAAG
Source organism: uncultured Chloroflexia bacterium (assembly GCA_963712745.1). Taxonomy (GTDB): domain Bacteria; phylum Chloroflexota; class Limnocylindria; order Limnocylindrales; family CSP1-4; genus JAFMJV01. The sequence continues at coordinate 36,438 of CAVQJC010000008.1, forward strand.
ACCCGATCGCATCGATCGCCGCCTCCAATGCGCTCTCGCTCCTGGCGCGAGACGAGGGTAAGGCCGAGGAAGCCATCACGCTCGCGGAGAACGCCCTCGCTACGGCTCGACGGACTGGCGAGCGGCACCTGGAGGCGGCGCTGGAGAGCAACCTCGCAGACGCGCTCGAAGCTGCCGGTCGGCGCGCTGAAGCCATGGCCCATCTCAAGCTCTCCGCTGAGCTGTACGCGGAACTCGGTGGTGCAGCCGACGGCCTGGATCCCGGCGTCTGGATGCTCCAGACCTGGTAGCCGTCGCCTCGACACGAGAGGGCTCTGAGAGGGCAGACCTGAGTCGGGCAGACCTGGAACCAAGTCCAGCCCCAGGGACGCCCCGGTCCTACCCTTGACCACGCAGGCGGGCTGCCGACATCAGACGCCGAAGGTGAGCATGATCGATCCCCAGTTCATCGACAGGTCCCACAGGCCGGCCGCGATGAGCAGCCCGCCGGAGATGATCTCGATCTGGCGGTGATGGCGGGCCAGGAACCGAACCACGCTGTCCTGTCTCGCGCGCGCCAGCAGCGACAACAGCACCAGCGGCAGGCCGAAGCCAAGGCCGAAAGCGAAGAAAGTCGCGAGCGCACCGACCGTCTCGGCGGCGCTCACCGAGATGGCCAGCAGCGCTACCAGGAATGGGCCGGCGCAGGGCAACGCGATGGGGCCCAGGAACATGCCGTAGACGAACGCCTGCGACAGCGGTCCACGTGCGCCCGGCACGCTGATCGTCCGCACCCGCATGAAGGGATTGATGCCGGCCAGCAGCATCACGCCGAGCCCGATCAACAGCAGATCGATGAAGGGGATGGCGAAGCCGAGGATGCGACCCATCGGCAGCGCGATAGCGAAGACGACGAGACCGATGATCATCATCGAGGTCAACAAGCCCAGCAATACCGCTAGGCCAAGGAAGCCGGAGATGCGGGGAGCGTCGCTGCTGCCCTCCTCCACTCCCGAGGCACTCGTCAGATACGCCAGGAACGCTGGGTATAGAGGCAGCAGGCAGGGACTGGCCGCGGCGGCGAGTCCTGCGCCAAAGGCGACTACGAGTGCGTCCATCCGCCGCTGGCCCTAGGAGGGGACCGAGTCCTCGCTCCGCCAGCGGTGAAGGCGATGACGACGTCCGGTCATCCCGCGCCGGATCACGTCACGGGCCGGCTGCTCTCGCGCACGATGATCTTGGGCTGCAGCCGTGTCGTCCAGGGCTCCAGCTCAGTGGGGGAGCTCCGGCGAAGGGCGAGCCGACGGATGGCGTCCACGACGCCTTCGACAGCCAGTACACCAGCATCAACCAGCCGAGAGCGCCGACGTGGCCGGTGCCCTGGCGGCGTCAGCACCAGCCGAGCGGCCGGAGTGGTTCGACCTGCAGATGACGGACGTCCTGACCGGCGAGGCCTTCACGATCAATGACTTCGCGGGCAAGGTCGTCCTCCTTGAGACCATGGCCATCTGGTGCCCGACCTGTCGGCAACAGGGCGACGAGGTCGTCCGACTCCACGAGCTCCTCGGGGATCCGACCGATCTGGTGTCCATCAGCCTCGACACCGACATGGGAGAGGACGCGGCGATGCTGAAGGAGTACGCCGAGACACTGGGCTACGACTGGCACATCGCAGTTGCCCCTCTCCTCGTCGCGCGAGCACTCGGCAACCTGTACAGCGCTCAGTATCTGAACCCGCCGCTTTCGCCGATGTTGATCATCGACCGGGACGGAGCGGTTATCGGCCTGCCCTTCGGCCTCAAGAGCGCCGAGAGCCTTCAAGGGGTGGTGGAGCCGCTTCTCGGCCCCTGACACCGGCGAACCTCTATCGGAGAGCGCCGACCCGGACGGCATCAGTGCCCGGGCCGGCGTCCTCGCGGCGGATCCCCTGCTACCAGAAGTCGTTCACGCCGTGACCGGTGCTCTGACCGGCCTCGGTATCGCCCTGCCAGTAATGGAGCGGCCGCCCGTCGTGGGTGACCTGGGTGGAGCCATCGGTGGCGGTGATCAGGCCAACCACGCCCACGACGCCTTCTCCGGCGGCCACGGTGTTGCCGGGCGGCACGGTCACCGGCGGCCAGGTCACGAGGCACTCGCCTTCGCGGACGCTCGCGCCTGGCGTGGAGTCGGCAGCGAAGTAGTACGTCGTCAGGCCGTCCTTGCCGACCAGGAGCGGTGGCCACGCCTCAAGGCAGCTTCCTGAGCAGACGCTCACGCCCGGTGTGACGTCCTTGGTGGCGTAGTTCAGCGTCATGCCCTCGGGTCCCACGACGTGGGTGCCCAGGTCATCGCCGGCGAAGGCAGGCGCCTCCGATCACCTCCTGAAGTGTGACGGTGTCAGCGAGCTCGCCGGTGTGATCCGATCTGTCAACGCCGGCGACGAGGATGTGGCGCCGGCCCTGGCATGGGGCATGCTCCGTGAGCTCCAGACCCCGCGGACGTCACCATACGATGAGCTCACCGACCGGGAGCGCGAGGTCCTCGTCGTGCCACGCGAGGGGCCGCCCCAGCAGCGGGAGCCCGACGGCACATGACGACCCGGTCGGCTCACCAAGGCCCGACCCGGGAACGCGCTCGGGCAAGGGCTGCGTCTCCGATCGCCGGAGGTGTGCCCACTGGCGGCAGCGCCTACACCCATGACGAGGACGACATCGCGGTCCAGGAAGCCAGGCCTGCCGACCGAGAAGGGACCGACCCGATGCCCACGCGCTGGCTGGCGACGTTCAAGCGCATGGAGGGCAGCAGTGAAGCTCGGGTCCACGTATCCGTGGTCTGCGCGACGATGAGCTAGAGGCTGGCTGCCCAGTCTCGTCTCCACCCACCCCGGTGGCAGTGTCCACTACACTCGGACGATGCCGAGCCTGCGCGAACACCTCGACTCGCCCCAGTTCACCGATGCGGACGGTGAATCCACCGGGGAGACGGTCTTGCGCGTGGGCGGCAGCTGGGTCAAGCCTGGTGTGCCCCGCTGGAAGGGCTATCTCTTCTACGCCATCGCCTTCTTCGGCGGACTCGGTCTCATCCTCACCTCGACCGATGGCTTCGACCTGTTCGCCCTCTTCGGCCTCGTCTGCGTCGCACTCGGGGTGGCCGGGACCGTCGAGGTCGTCCGCGGCCGGCCGTTCACCAAGATCTTCGGCGGGTAGCCCACCCCGGACGAGGGACGCGTCGGGGCCACGAGCGCGGGGCGACGGTCTCCTCAGGGGGTCATCTCGTCCCTTGAGTCGTGCCCTCCGGCACTGTCTGTCAAGCACACCTGTCACGCATCGTGACCAGTGGACAAGAGGCCGGGCGATGTGGCCCGCCGCGTGATGCGAAGGGTCGTCGGCGCACTCGGCCCGTGCGACGGTAGCTTTGGGGGTTTCGCGATGCGGACACTGAGAACGATCCTTGTGATCCCGGTCATCCTCTTGCTTGTCGCGGGACTCGCCGCGCCGATCGGAGCGCAGTCCGAGCAGCCGGTACCGGCTACAGCCACCGGCACCCTCGAGTTCGTCGAGCCCGGCGCCGAGGCGACAGTCGGCGAGACCGAGGGGGCGATGACGCACGAGGAGGAAGCCCTCCATGTCCATCAGTGGACCGCCAGTGATCCGCGGCTGACCGGCACGGCCACCTACACGGGTAGCTGGCACATCTACGACCCGCCGTCGGAGGACTGCGGCGATCCTGATGTCGACCCTGGAGCCGTCTACGAGATCATGAATGATGGCGGCGGCTGGCGTTGTTCCGGCGTGCGAGCGCCGATCCCGGGGCCCACCGGTGCGGCCAACGTCCATTCGCTGGTTCTGACCGGTACGGGCGGGTATGAAGGCCTCTATGCCTACATCCTCATCGACTGGAGTGCGAGCCCCTTCGCGTTCAGCGCGCTGATCACCGAGGACGCGGTGCCCATCGTGCCGCTCCTGCCGGCGTAGCGGCACCTAGGCAGAGAAGTCGATCGCTTCGGTGACCTCGTCTCGGTGGTAGGGGATGGGCGTGCCCAGCCTGAAACCCCGTGACGAGGTGACCACGAGGAACAGCTTGTCCGCCTCGAGGATGGCCACGACGACCTCGCGCTGATCCTGGCTCTCGATCTGGCCTACCTCGTCGGAGCGCTCGACACCCCCTATCCGGTGCGACAGGCGGAAGATGCGGCGTGGCGATACGGGGAATCCGTTGTCGCGCGCGAAACGCACGGTAGCCTCGCGGTACCGTTCGGCCTGCTCCGGCAAATCCGCGCCCGGGAAGAAGTAGATCGGGATCTCGTCCGCCATGGGCTGATGGTGCACCACGTCAGGGTCGTCGCTCAAGCCGGCTCGAGGAACGCGGCTCGCAGAGCCACCAGCGTGGCCTCGTCGAGGCCGAGCCCTGTACGGAAGTAGGTCTCGATCGAGCCGTATGTCTCGACCATTGCTCCGAGCGCAGCATCGAGGAAGTCTGTCCGCACGCTCATCAGCGGCTCGATGACGTCGCGCCTGCCACCACGAGCGACGAAATCGTCGATGGCGTGGCCGAACGCCCGTCGCACCTCCAGGTCACTCAGGAGGTATTCCCGGACCACCTCGTCGGGGGCCACGCCGAGCCACAGCAGCAGGGCCGCCACGGCCCAGCCGGTGCGGTCCTTGCCGGTGGTGCAGTGGACCAGTGCAGGCCGCCCCGCGGGGTCGGACAACCCGCGGTAGAACCGGGCGTAGCCGGCCCGTGCGCTGGGCAGGCGGATCGATGTCCCTGTAGGTGGCCAGGTAGAAGCGCTCGGTCCCGCCGTCGGCCAGCTCGGCCGAGGCTCGGACCGGATCCTCCATGAGGGCGAACAGCACGGAGGGGTCAGCCTCTCCCGAAATCGACCAGCAGGTCGAGTGGGACGTGTCTCGCCCCCGCCGGCAGCCGGTCCGGCCGCCGCTCCTGCTCCATGGCCGTACGCAGGTCGTAGACCGCCAGGACGCCGAGCCCGGCGAGGGCGGCGAGGTCAGCCTCGCTGGCGCGGTCGAGTGCCACCGAACGATAGAGCAGGCCTGTGCGCACTCGTTCGTCGTCACGCGTAAGGTGGCCGCCGGCGTCGCGGAGATTGGGAATGCTGGTGAGTTCGATGGCGCGTGTCGTCCGATAGGGTCGCGAAGCCGTGGATACTGCGCGAACAGAGGAGAGCTACACCCTACCGTACTCGACGCTTGTGCTTGGTTCCCGGGCCGCCCGGACTGCCGCACATGGGCCGGGAGGACCGAGTCGCCGACCCGGCAGCAGGCGTAGGCTGGGCCTTCGTGAACCACTACGCCATCGACATCGCCCCACTTGGCTCGCTCGCAGACCCGCGGTCGATCCTGCGCCTGGCGCTGGCGGCCGAGGACTCAGGCTGGGATGGGCTCAGCATCTGGGACAGTCTTGGCCTGTCGATGGGCACCTCCGCGGCCGACCCGTTCGCCACGCTGGCTGCCGTCGCGGTGCGGACGAACAGCCTGCGGCTCATCACCTCGGTCATCGCGGCTGCCCGGCGCCGGCCGCAACTGGTGGTCCAGGCCGCCGCCACGCTCGACCTCCTCAGCGAGGGCCGACTCATCCTGGGCCTCGGAGCCGGAGAAGACCGACCCGACTTCGAAGCGTTCGGAGAATCGCACGAACGAGCGACACGGATCTCGCGCATGGACGAGGCCATCGCCATCATCGATGCGGGCCTGAGAGGGACGCCGCTCGAGCACGCTGGGACGCACCTCACAGCCACCGGCGTCACGCTCGGCCCACGTCCGCTCCAGCGGCCGCGGCCACCGATCTGGTTCGGCGCACTGAAGCCAGGTGGACTACGCCGCGCCGCTCACTGGGAGGGCTGGATCGCGGTCGCCCTGGCCGAGGACGGGTCTTCCATCGACATGACGCCGATAGAGCTCCGAGCACGGGCTGAGCGCATCCGTCGCGAGCGAGCAACGCTGGGCCTGGAAGCGGCGCCCTATGACATCGCCGTGCTCGGGTCGTCCGCGGCCGATGGCCCGGCGCCGTCCGAATACCTCGCCGCCGGCGCGAGCTGGTGGCTCGAGTCGCTGTCGCCCATGCGCGGCACCGTCGATGAACTCGAGGCGCTCGTCCGCGCAGGCCCGCCGAGGTAGGGGAGACCGTGGACTTCGAAGTCGCCATCGATGCGTTCTCCCGCGTCCTGCCCGTGCTGCTGCTCGTCGGGTTGGGCGCCCTCTTCCGCCGCCGGGAGTTCTTGACGGCCGGCGCCATCGACGGCCTGCGCAAGCTGGTGCTCAATGTGACGCTGCCGGCGGCGCTGTTCCTGGCCTTCCTGAACACCGACCTTGAGGCGGAATACGCGATCATCGTCGTCAGCGTCTTCGGAGCCTGCCTGGTCATGCTCGCGGCCGGACCCTACCTGAGGCGCGGGGTCGGCGTTCGGAGCGAGGCCATGCCCAGCCTGGTGGCCGGTTTCGAGGCGGGCATGATCGGATACGCGCTCTACGCGGCGATCTTCGGGCAGGAAGAGATCTCCCGCTTCGCTATCGTCGATCTGGGCCAGGTGCTGTTCGTCTTCTTCGTCCTGGCGCCGGTGGTCATGCGCTGGGCCAGCGGCCACGCGCCGCCCCTGACCGAGACCGTGGCCGCGTTCGTTCGCACGCCGGTCATCATCGCCATCGTGGCCGGCGTAGCCGGCAGCGTCCTGGGTCTGGCGGACACACTGGAGTCGAACTCGCTCGGGTCCGCCGGACTTGAGACGCTGAGCATGCTGGCCGTGGTGACGACGCCCGCCATCGCCATCGTCATCGGCTACTCCACCTCCTTCTCTGCCGGTTCACTGCGCGATCCGGCGCGGACCCTGGCAGTGCGGCTGCCGATCTGGGTCGTCCTGGCGCTGGTCTTCAACTGGCTGGTCATCGACCAGCTGCTCGGTCTCGACCGGCTCTTCCAGGCCGCGGTCATGACCATGGCCATCCTGCCGCCCCCATTCGTGGTGCCGCTGTACATGGCTCGCGCCCGCGGCACCGACGTCAGCCACGACCCGGACCACGACTACCTGGTGAACACCCTCTCGCTGGCCACGCTCGTGACCCTGGTGGCGATCACCATCGTGGGGGTCGTCTACGCGAGCTGACGCGACAGGCCGGTAGCCTGGGCTGACCTGCCGAGCTCCTGGCTTGCCGAGTTCCTGGCTTCCGGTCAGATGGCGCCCTGGCTTGCCGAGTTCCTGGCTTCCGGTCAGATGGCGCCCTGGCTTCCCGAGTTCCTGGCTTCCGGTCAGATGGCGCCCTGGCTTCCCGAGTTCCTGGCTTCCGGTCAGATGGCGCCCTGGGTGGCCCTTAGCCAGAAACGCGAGTTCTTCAGGTCGTGCCCGGTGCATGACCATACAGCTGGATCGCATGAAACGGCCAGATATCCGCCGCTGGTGTATGGCTACGCGTCGCTCGCGGGCCAAGGTAGCGAGGCATCTGGCCAAGGGTCACGGTGCGGACATGTGGCAGGAAGCCAGGTGCGGCACGGAACCCGGGCGACGAGTCGGGCCACGGGCGACGAGTCGGGCCAGGTGCGGCACGGAACCCGGGCGACGAGCCGGGCCACGGGCGACGAGTCGGGCCACGGGCGACGAGCCGGGCCACAGCATCCGCAGTTAACCGCGAAGCCGCAGGAACGAACCTAGTGGCCGACGAGTGTGGCGAAGCGCTGGTGGTAGTCCGGCGGCTCGAGCGCGCTGCTGAAGTAGTAATCGACGGCGATGACGGACCCCGCGTCGAGCTTGACCAAGGCCACGATGTGGTCGGGCCCGTGGGCACCGGCCGCGTCCTCGATGATGCCCTGGCCGATCCAGACCTGGCCCTCGCCGTGCACGCGGCGCCACTCGATCCGCGGTGGTTCGCCGGTGCGGCTGCGGTACATGCCCATGATCCGCTCGCGGCCGTCAAAACGCTCGCCCATCTGCGGGCGGCCCTCGACGGCGCCCGGCGCCAGGAGCGATGCGTAGGTGTCAAGATCCCACTCTGCGAACGCACGCAGGAACTTGCGGGCGACGACGCCCTCTTTCATGTAGCTCGTACCTCCTGTTCGGTAGCATCGTAGCCGGTCCGCGCCACCGTCGGGACCGGATGGACTCACCGCCGATGACCCGTGGACCGCTCGAGGGGGCGAACCGGCCCATCCGTCGACTTGGCCGCGGCCGATACCATCAGCGCACGATGACCGATACACCTCCCACCCCAGCTCCTGTCCAAGACGACACGTCCAAGTCCGCGAAGCCGGTTCGCAGCTCACTGAAGACTTTCTTCAAGCCGCAGGCCGTGGCCCTCATCGGCGCCACGGAGAAGGCCGGCAGCGTCGGCCGAACGATCCTCTCGAACCTCATCGCCAGCCCCTTCGGCGGGACCGTCTACCCGGTCAACCCCAACCGCCCCAGCGTCCTGGGCATCCAGAGCCACCCCAACATCGCGTCCATCCCCGAGAAAGTGGACCTCGCGGTCATCGTGACGCCGCCCAAGTCGATCCCGGGGATCATCGAGGAGTGCGGCGAGGCGGGTGTGCCTTCTGTGGTGGTCATCTCGGCCGGTTTCAAGGAAGTCGGTGAGGAGGGCGCGCAACTGGAGCGCGATGTCGTGGCCAAGGCCGCCGAGTACGGCATGCGTGTCATCGGCCCCAACTGCCTCGGCGTGATGAATCCCATCAGCGGCCTCAACGCCACCTTCGCGGCAGGCATGGCCAACAAGGGACGGGTCTCGTTCATCGGCCAGTCCGGCGCACTCATCACCGCCATCCTCGACTGGAGCTTGCGAGAGGGTGCCGGGTTCAGCTCGATCGTCTCGCTCGGCTCCATGGCCGACGTGGGCTGGGGCGACCTCATCGACTACCTCGGTGACGACCCCGACACCGATGCCATCGTCATCTACATGGAGACGGTGGGTGATGCCCGCGCGTTCCTCTCGGCCGTCCGCGAGGTGGCGCTGCAGAAGCCCATCATCGTGATGAAGCCCGGGCGCACCGCGGAGGCGTCCCGCGCAGCCGCCTCGCATACCGGCTCCATGACCGGCTCCGACGAGGTCCTCGACACGGCCTTCCGCCGTACCGGCGTCCTGCGCGCTGACCGCATCAGCGACCTCTTCTACTTCGCCGAGATCCTGGGCAAGCAGCCGCTGCCCAAGGGTCCCAACCTGACCGTGCTCACCAACGCCGGCGGTCCCGGCGTGCTCGCCACGGACGCCCTCATCCGCAGCGGTGGCAAGCTGGCGCCCCTGTCGGAGGAGACCATCGCCAAGCTCGACAAGGTCCTGCCGGCCACGTGGTCGAGGGCCAATCCCATCGACATCATCGGTGACGCCCCGCCCGATCGCTACGCGGCGGCGCTGGACATCATGGCCCATGACCCCGACAGCGACGGCCTGCTGGTCATCCTGACGCCCCAGGCCATGACCGACCCCACCAAGACGGCGCGGGAGATCATCCCGTACACCACCGACTCGGACAAGCCCATCATGGCCTCCTGGATGGGTGGCAGCGACATCGAGACCGGTGAGCGCATCCTGGGTGAGGCTGGTGTGGCCACCTTTCCCTATCCCGACAGCGCCGCCCACATGTTCACCGAGCTGGTGGCCTACAGCGAGAACCTCAAGTCGCTCTACGAGACCCCCGGCCTGACACCCGAGTGGGTGCGCCGCCCCCAGCGCACACGGGCACGCCAATTGATAGAACAGGCGCGCGCCGAAGGTCGCACGACCTTGTCCGAGCCGGAGTCCAAGGAGCTGCTCGACGCCTACGGCATCCCCGTCGCGGAAACGCGGGTGGCCGCCACGGTCGAAGAAGCGGTCGCGGCTGCCGAGGACATCGGCTACCCGGTGGTCGTCAAGCTCGTGAGCCATACCATCACCCACAAGTCGGACGTCGGTGGGGTGCGCCTCGACCTGCCCGATGCTGAGGCGGTCCGTGAGGCATACAGCGGTATCCGGTCGAACGTCAGTGAGCAGTACAGCGCGGCCGACTTCGAAGGCGTCTCGGTCCAGCCCATGATCGATCGCAGCGGCTACGAGCTCATCCTCGGCAGCAGCATCGACCCGCAGTTCGGCCCGGTCCTGCTGTTCGGGCTCGGCGGCACGCTGGTGGAGGTGTTCAAGGACAGCTCCCTGGGCCTGCCACCCCTGACCGCCACGCTCGCGCGCCGGATGATGGAGAACACCAAGATCTACACCGCGCTCAAGGGCGTGCGCGGCCAGAGCAGCGTTGACATGGCCGCGCTCGAGCAGTTGCTGGTCCGCTTCAGCGAGCTCGTCGTGGAGCAGCCGGCCATCGCCGAGCTGGACATCAACCCCCTCCTGGCCTCACCCGAGCGGCTCATGGCCCTCGATGCCCGCGTCATCCTTCAGCCGAGCGACGTAGCCGACGAGGACCTGCCCAAGCCGGCCATCCGACCCTACCCCCGCAAGTACGCCAAGCCCTGGAAGTCAGAGACGGACATCGACTTCGTCATCCGGCCGATCCGTCCAGAGGACGAGTCGCTGGTCATCGACTTCCACGGTCGCCTGAGCAACGAAACGGTCTACCAGCGCTACTTCACCAAGCTCGGCTACGAGCAGCGCGTGGCTCATGAGCGACTCGTGCGAGTGTGCTTCACCGACTACGACCGTGAGATCGCCCTCGTTGCCGAGCGTCTCGACCCCGAGACCCAGAAGCTCTGCATCGCCGGCATCGCGCGGCTCATCCGCCTGCACAACTCGAGCACCGCCGAGTTCTCGCTCATCGTGGCCGACGACTACCAGGGCCACGGCCTTGGTACCGAGATGGTCCGCCGGCTCATCGACGTTGGCCGCGAAGAGGGCCTCGACCGGATGGTCGCGGAGATCCTCGGTGCCAGCGGCGGCATGGTCCGCATCTGTGACGAGCTGGGCTTCACCATCAGCGCCGACGAAGACGGCGAAACGGTCCAGGCAGAGCTGAAGCTGTAGCGGTCGGCGCAGCGAGGATCTCGCAGGCTCAGTCCATCTGGTCCAATTCGACCGGCTTGGAACGGTAGCGCGTGACCAGCTCGCGCACGGCCACCTGGTTGCGTACCGGCGGCAGGCCCTGCTCCATCAGCGCCAGGTCGTCGAGGACCATCTCACCGATGGCGTCGAAGGCCTGCTTGATACCACCCGCGCGGTGGGCCTGGAGCACCATGTTCTCGACCCGGCGGGCCGGGTGGTCGGCCGGGGCCGGCTCATCGGGCCAGACGTCGGTGGCCGCCAGGAATCGACCCTCGTCGACATACTGGACCATGGCCTCGAAGTCCACGACTGCGGCTCGGCTGGAGAGGATGACGCGCGCACCCTCCGGGATGAGCTTCATGTTCTCGGCGTTGAGGAGATGGGTCGACTCTTCGGTGACCGTGGCCAGCACGAACAGGAACGTGCTCCTGGACAGGACCTCCTCCAGCGACGACGGCACCATGCCCGCCTCACGGATGACCGAGTCCGGCAGCCAAGGGTCGTAACAGCGGACGACCGACGGGCGGAAGGGTTCCAGCAGCGGCAGCAGCTTGCGCCCGATGTTGCCGTAGCCGAGGATGCCCATCTCCGAGCCGCGCAGTAGGATCGAGTCCTGCGTGGACTGGAAGACGTAGCCCTCTCGGCCCTCGCGGAAGGCACGGTCCTCGCGGCTGATGCTGCGGGCAAGGTCGATGGCCAGGCCCAGCGAGAACTCGGCCACGGCCTGGGCGTAGGTGGGCATGCAAGCGACGACGTTGATGCCGCGCTCGAAGCAGGCGTCGTAGTCGACGTTCTGGAAGAAGTTGCCCTCGACATTGAGGATGCCGCGGAGCCGGGGCGCTCGCTCGAGCCGCTCCCGCGGCAGGTCGGGCTGGCCGATGATGGCGAAGACTTCCCGCAGGCATGACTCGATGAGCTCCTCCGAGGGATCGGCCTCGCCGTCGATGACGGTGTAGCGCTCGTGCAACCGGTGCAGCGCCTCGTCGGTGAAGATGCGCTCGATGGTCTGCGGCGCGGGACGCAGCAGGACGACGGGCTTGGCAGGGACGACCTGGTCGGACATGGGATCCTCCGGGCGTGGTCGCGGCCACGCTCAGCAGCCGCGTTCGGACACTGCGACCGAGGGTACTCCTACGCCTCACGGACCGAGCGACCGGCTCGCTAGAATCGGCCTCCATGACCGACCCCAGCCGTGAACCGGGCCGCGAGGCCGACCGCCGAGGACGACAGGCCCCGGCCATCCCCGACGGCGCCTCCATCGGCCCGCCCGATTTCATCGGTGTGGGCGTGCACAAGGCAGGTACGACGTGGTGGTGGGCGCTGCTGGTGGGCCACCCCCTGGTCGACGGGGTGCCTCGCCGCAAGGAGCTGCACCTGCTCGACCGCATGCTCGACGACCCCATCGACGAGGCGCGGAAGGACTGGTACTACCGCCAGTTCCCGCGCTTGCCCGGCCACCAGGCCGGGGAGTGGACGCCGCGCTATCAGGCCCTGCCACGGATGCCGGCCATCATCAAGGAGGTCGCCCCCGAGGCCAGGCTGCTGACGATCGTGCGCGAACCCATCGAGCGCTACCGCTCGGGCCTCAACCAGTGGCACACCGAGAACCGGCGACGGGGTCTCAAGCGCGACAGGAGGTCGGGCCAGCGCGAAGCGAGGATGCGCGGGTTCTACGGTCGTCAGCTGGAGCGCCTGGCCGAAGCGGTGGGGCGCGAGCGGATCCTGATGCTCCAGTACGAGCAGTGTGTGCGCGACCCGGCCGGCCACTTCGCACGCACGCTCGAGTTCCTCGAGCTGCCGCCGTACGAGCCCGACCCGCGGCTGGTGCGAACGCGCGTCAACCAGACCGTGGGCGACAAGCGCACGGTCTCAGGCAAGGACGAGCAGGCCCTGGTGACCGAATACGAGCCCGAGGTGCTCAAGCTCAAGCAGCTCATGCCGGACCTGGACCTCTCGCTCTGGCCTCGCTTCGCGCACCTCGAGCGAGGCTGAGACCCGGTCTACTCCGTCACTTCGGGCGGCATCGACTCGTCCGTCCGCTGCTGGCCAGCCTCGAGCATCACGACCGGCCCTCTGGTCACAGGGCCTTCACGGCTCCTGCGCTACCCTCACGGTCGTCGCAAGCAACAGGAGTCTGAACGCGCGTCATGTGGATGTTTGGTCTGTGGATCGACCCGCTCTACCTTGTCCTCTTCGTGGCCACGCTCGTCATCTCGGGCGCGGCCCAGGTCTACATCAAGTCGACGTTCGCCAAGTGGAGTGGCGTGCGCGCAAGCTCCGGCTTAGCAGGCGTCCGCATCGGTGAGCGGCTGGTGCAAGACGTCGACTTTGGCGGCAGCCGTGGGCCGGCCACCGGCATCAGCTTCAAGATCGTGCCTGGCGACCTGTCGGACCACTTCGACCCGCGCACCAAGGAGATCGGCCTCAGCCAGGAAGTCGCCTCGCGCGACTCGGTGGCCGCGATGGCAGTGACCGCCCACGAGGTCGGGCACGCGCAGCAGGATGCGGAGGGTTCGGTGGCCATGCGCGCACGCGCATTCCTCGTACCCGCGGTCACGTTCAGCCCCACCGTCAGCTACCTGCTCATCTTCGTCGGACTCATCTTCAACCTGACCGGCCTGTTCTGGCTGGGCATCGTCGTGTTCGGCCTGATGGTGCTCTTCAGCATCCTCACGTTGCCGGTCGAGATCGGCGCCAGCCGCCGCGCCTTGGTCATGCTCCGCGACACGGGCCTGGTGGCCAACGAACAGGACGAACAGGGCGTGAAGCGCGTGCTCACGGCCGCCGCCATGACCTACGTCGCTGCCGCGGTGACATCGATCCTGACGCTGCTCTACTACCTCTCGATCGCGCGCCGGAACGGCTAGGCCAGCGCGCTTCCCCGATGACCGACCAGCGAGGACTGCAGCACCCCGAGCGCGACCCCTTGGTCGCCGATGACCCCGACGGAGGCGCATCTCCCGTTGGAGCACCCGGAGGGCCAAAGGGCTGGTCACGCCGCGCCGTCGCGGGCACCGCTCTGCTCATCGGCCTTTTCGTGGCGGTCGGTCTGTTCGCGGCCTGGACCGTTACCCCCGGGCCCGACGAGGAGGCGCTCGCACGCCCGGATGACACCGACATCGTGCTCAACGGTGGTGTCCCGCTCTCGTGGGATCCAGCGGCCATCGCCGACGGCACCTCAGCCCAGATGCTGGCGCAGCTGTACGAGGGCCTGACCGCGCTCGACGCCTCATCCCAGGTGCGGCCGGCGCTGGCCGAGTCATGGCGGGTCGAGGACGATGGCAGGCGCATCGTGTTCGAGCTCCGCGAAGGCCTCACCTTCAGCGATGGGACGCCGCTGATGGCGGCGGACGTGAGGCGTTCGTGGTTGCGGGTCATCGACCCGGTCTCGCCCAGTCCGCTCTCGAGCCTGCTCGATATGGTCGCCGGTGCCGAGGCGTATGCGCGCGGCGAAGCACCCGCCGATGAGGTCGGCATCCGCGCCGATGGGCGCACGCTGACCGTCGACTTCGAGCGACCGGCCGCCTACTTCCCGGCCGTGGCAGCGACGCCGACGCTGGCCGTGGTGCCACCCGCCGTCGAGAGCCAGGCGCGTGGTCCAGAGGGAGACGCCGACTTCACCGCCAGCGGGGCATACGTGGCCGCTGACCAGGAGCGCGGACAGGTCCGCCTCCGAGCCAACCCGGCCTACTGGGCCGGGATACCGCCGACCGAGCGCATCACCGTGGTCACCGACGACGGCGGACGCAGCCAGGTGGACGTCTTCGAGGACGAGGCCGTCGACTGGACCCGCATCGCCGCCAGCGACGCCTCCTGGATCCGCTATGACCGCTATCTCGGACCGCAGCTCCGCCACACCGAGGAGATGGCCGTGGACCTGCTGGGCTTCGACACCACGCGCCCGCCCTTCGACGACGCCGGCGTCCGTCGGGCCGTGGCCATGGCCGTCGACTGGCGCCGTCTGGCGGGCCTCGGCGGGCGCGATGACCGGGCGCCGACGTCGATCGTGCCGCCGGGTGTGGCCGGCCGTGGCCAGGGCGACTACCTGCTGAGGTATGACCCGGACGCCGCGCGCGCAGAGCTGGCCCAGGCCGGCCACGCGGGCGGCGCCGGACTTCCGGCAGTGTCCCTGGCGACCTACGGCGTAGGCCCCGCTGCGGCCATCGCCGAGGACCTGTCCCGCGAACTCGGTCTCGAGGTCAACGTGGAACGGCGCTCCTTCGAGGAGCACTCGTTGCTGCTCGACCAGGACACGCCTTCGATGTGGACGCTGGCCTGGAGCGCGGATTATCCGCATGCCCACGACTTCCTCGGGCTGCTGTTGCGGAGCGGCAGCAGCGCCAACGTCAGCGGCTGGAGCGACCCTG
The DNA here is from genome assembly GCA_963712745.1 of uncultured Chloroflexia bacterium. Lineage (GTDB taxonomy): Bacteria > Chloroflexota > Limnocylindria > Limnocylindrales > CSP1-4 > JAFMJV01. The sequence continues at coordinate 51,724 of CAVQJC010000008.1, forward strand.
CCTACGATCAGTTCATCGATGCCGCGGCCGCCACCGCCGACCCGGCCGAGCAGGAGCGCCTGTACGGCGAGGCGCAAGCCATCATCCGTGAGTCGGTCCCGGTGATCCCGCTCGACTACGGCGGCAGCTGGTGGCTCAGCCGCGCGGGCCTGGCCGGGGGTGACATCTCTGGCGTGGGTCTGCTGCGCTACGCCGACCTGGCGTGGTCGGATCGATGAGCCGGCGCCTCGCGTCCCTGGCCACGACATCGGTGGCGACACTCCTCCTGCTCCTGCTGGTGGCGTCGGGGGCCGTGGCCGCGGACGGAGCGATCGAGTTCGGCCGACCGAGCGCGAGCGGCGCCTTCGGCGACGTCGTCACCTTCCGCACGAGCTTCAGCGCTGAAGTGCCGCCCGAACGGGTCGAGCTGCTCACGCGGTTGCCGGGTGACGACAGCGACCGTGTGAGCATCGCCATCGTCGAGCGCGAGGGCGACGGCTGGGTCGCGAGCGCCTTTCAGGGCGGTCACATCGTGCCCAATTCCAGCTGGAGCTACCGCTTCCGGGCGGTCACCAGGGAGGGCTCCGTGGAGGGTCCGGCTGCCACGCACCGGCTGGTCGACGACCGCTTCGACTGGCGCTCGCTCGAAGGGGACCGCGTGCGCGTGTGGTGGCACGAGGGTGACGAGGCTTTCGGCCGGCGGGCACTCGAGATCGGCGAAGAGGCGATGGCTGGCGCAGCAAAGCTGCTGGGGGTCGGCGCCATCGAGCCAGTCGACTTCTTCATCTACGCCGACACTCGCGAGTTCCGGCAGGCCATGGGCCCGGCCACGCGCGAGAACGTAGGCGGCCAGGCGCACCCGGGCATCCGGACGCTGTTCGGTCTCATCGGACCACGACAGATCGACTCCGACTGGGTCGAGGAGCTGGTGACCCACGAGCTGGCGCATCTGGTCTTCCACGAGGCCGTCGACAACCCCTACCAGTACCCGCCGCGCTGGCTCAACGAAGGCCTGGCGGTGTATCTCTCCAAGGGCTACGACGGCGCCGACCGGGCGCAGGTCGAGGGCGCGGCCGGCGGCGGCACCATCATCCCGCTCGAGGGTCTTGGCGGTCAGTTCCCCACGCGCCCCAGCCGCCAGGGCCTGGCCTATGCCGAGTCCATCGCGGCCGTGGACTACTTCGTGGAGACGTACGGCGAGGAGGGGCTCGTCGAGCTCGTCACTTCGTTCGGCGATGGGAGCGGCCTCGACGGCGCCTTCCTCGACGCGACCGGCGCCGACTTCGCGGCCTTCGATTCGGCCTGGCTGGCCTCGCTCGGTGGGGAGCCGCCGGAGCCTTTCGGGCCTCAGCCAGGTGAGCCCGGACCGGTTCCCGACGCGTGGGCGGGAGAGGCTGACGCCCTGCTACCCTGACGCAGCCCATGTCCGACCTAGCCCGACGCGCCCTTGACACGGCCTCGCAGCTCGGCGCCGACTACGCCGACGTGCGCATCGTGCGCCGCCTCGACCAGAGCGCTCATGTCAAGTCTGGACGCGTCGAAGGCTTGAGCCTGGGCGAGACCGAGGGGTTCGGCGTGCGCGTCCTCCTCGATGGAGCGTGGGGCTTCGCCAGCTCGAGCCGGATGGACGGTCCCGAAGCCGACCGGATCGCCGCCCTGGCCGTGCGCATCGCCCGCGCCTCGGCCCGCCATTCGCGCCGGCCGGTGGTACTCGCCGACCGACCGCCCGCGGTCGGTGCCTACCGGACGCCGCTCGACGAGGATCCGTTCGAGGTCCCCGTGGACCACACGGTGGACCTGCTGCTGGAGGCGGAGCGGGCGATGGCCGCAGTCAAGGGTGTCACCACGACGCGCGCCGACTATCACGCCCACCGGGAGTGGAAGGACTTCCACGCCAGCGACGGATCGCACACCGAGCAGGTGGTCACCCACGTGGGTGCGGGACTGGAGGTCAACGCCGCCGATGCCGACGACGTGCAGCGGCGCAGCTACCCCGAGGCGGGTGGCTACCGCGCGGCGGGCTACGAGCACGTCCGCGCGCTCCATCTGGTCGAACGCGCCCCGGAGCTGGCGGCGGAAGCGGTAGAGCTGCTGTCGGCACCGGTGCTGCCCCCGGGCCGGCGCACGGTCATCCTGCATCCCTCGCAGCTGTACCTGCAGATCCATGAGTCGTGTGGCCACCCCACGGAGCTCGACCGGGTCTTCGGCACCGAGGCCGCCTACGCCGGCACCAGCTTCCTCACCACCGACAAGCTCGAATCGCGGTTCGCCTATGGATCGGAGCTGGTCACGATCGTGGCCGACGCCACCACGCCCGGCGGCCTGGGCACGTTCGGCTGGGACGACGAGGGTGTCGAGGCCCAGCGGGTGCCGCTCATCGATGAGGGCATCCTGAGCGGCTATCTCTCGAGTCGTGAGACGGCTTCTCGCATCGGGCGTCCCAGCAACGGCACGGTCCGTGCCGACGGCTGGAACCGGCTGCCGCTCATCCGCATGACCAACATCAACCTCGAGCCGAGGCCGGGCCTGAGCTTCGATGACATCATCGCCGACACCGACGACGGCCTCCTGTTCATGAACAATCGCAGCTGGTCCATCGACGACCGGCGGCTCAATTTCCAGTTCGGGGTAGAGGTCGCTCGCGAGATCAGGCACGGCCGGCTGGGCCGGCTCTACCGCAACGCAACCTATACGGGAATCACGCCGGTGTTCTGGGGCTCATGCGACGCGGTCGCCGACCAGAGCAGCTGGCAGCTGGTCGGCGTCACCAACTGCGGCAAGGGCCAGCCGGGCCAGGGCATGCACGTGGGCCACGGCAGCAGCGGTGCGCGGTTCCGCGATGTCGAGGTCGGGGTGGGCAACGCATGAGCGATCCCGTTCGAGCGCCCGGCTCGGAGATCGCCGCACGGGTCGTGGCCATGGCGCTCGAGGAGGGCGCGAGCCAGGCTGAAGCCGTGGTGGTCGATGGGCACAGTGCCCTCACACGCTTCGCCAACAATGAGCTGCACCAGAACGTGGCCGAGGACGACACGGCCATCAACCTTCGCTTCGTCGATGGCCAGCGTATCGGCGTGGCTGCCGGGAACCGACACGACGATGGATCGACTGCGCCGTCTCGCTCGCGCGGCCGCTGAGACCGCTCGCCTGCAGCCTGAGCAGTCCTGGTTCCGCTCGCTGCCCGAGCCCGGCCCGGTGTCATTGCGCCAAGGCGCCTGGGCGGCATCTACGGCGGAGGCCGACCCGGACGTGCGCGCCGACATGGCCGCCGCCGTCATCGCGGCGGCGGAGGGCGTGGGGGCCCAGGCCTTTGGTCTCGTCGAGACCGGTTCGGAGACCGTCAGCGTCGTCAACTCGCTCGGCATCGACGTCAGCGAACTGCGCTCGCGGAGCGAGGTGCTGACGGTGATGATGGGCCCCGGCGGGGGGACCGGCTACGCCGAGCGGGTGGCGGTCGACGTGGAGAGGCTCGATGCCTCTGCCCTGGGACGGGAGGCTGCCGAGCGGACGGCGGCCATGAGCGACCCGGTGGAGCTGCCGGCCGGGGACTACCCGGTCGTGCTCGAGGGCTACGCCACCATGGACCTGGCCATGTGGCTGGGCCTCGTCGGCTTCAACGCCCAGGACGTGCAGGAGCAGCAGTCGTTCTACGAGGACGGCAAGGTCGTGGCCTCGCCGCTCATCAGCCTCGCCGACGACGGTGCCGACCCGGAAGGCACCCCGGCGTCGTTCGACTACGAGGGCGTAGCCAAGCAGCGTGTGCCGCTCATCGAGGCGGGGGTCTGTCGTGAGGTCGTGCACGACACCAGGACCGCCACCCACGACGGTGTGCGCTCCACGGGCCACGCGCTGCCGGCACCGAACCCCTGGGGGCCTCATCCCTTCAACCTCAGCATGGCGGCGGGTGAGACCTCGCGCGAGGAACTCATCGGCGGGCTCGAGCGCGGGCTGCTGGTCACGCGCTTCCACTACACCAACATCGTCCAGCCCAAGCAGGTCAAGGTCACCGGCATGACCAAGGACGGGCTCTTCCTGGTCGAGGAGGGCAAGATCACAGCGGGCGTGCGCAATCTGCGCTTCACCCAGAGCTACCTCGACGCACTGGCCTCGGTCGAAGCCGTGAGCCGCGAGCGACGGGCCATCGACGGAGATGGATATCTCGGTACCATCGTGGTCCCGGCACTTCGTCTCGGGTCGTTCGGCTTCACCGGCACGACCGAGCACTAGGACGGGAGGGAGTGGATGAGCGAGATCAGGGAGCAGGTCGACGACGCCATCACCGTCGAGGGCGGGGCTGATGTCGATCAGGCCAAAGCGGTCTTGCGCAACCCCAGGTTCCTCGCGCTCTTCGGCTCCCAGATCTTCACCCAGGTCGGCGGCAACATGGTGCTGTTCGGCCTCACCATCACGGTCTTCGGGCTGACCAACTCGAACACCTCGGTCAGCATCCTCCTGCTCACATTCCTGGTGCCCGCCGTGATCTTCGGCGCCATCGCCGGTGTCTTCGTCGACATGTTCGACCGACGCAAGATCCTGGTCTGGACCAACTTCGCGCGCGGCGCGCTGTTCCTGCTGCTCGTCTTCTTCACCGACCAGCTGGCGGTCATCTACATCGTCACCGCGCTGGTGGCGACGTTGACCACGTTCTTCGCACCCGCTGAGGCGGCGATGATCCCGCTGGTCGTGAAACGCGAGCAGCTGATGACCGCCAACAGCCTCTTCATCCTCGCGCTGCAGGGTGCCTTCGTGCTCGGCTTCGCAGTCCTGGGTCCACTGACCGAGACGCTGGTAGGGACGGAGACCCTCATCCTGATCGTAGCCGCTGCGTACGGCGTTGCCGGTGTGCTCTGCTGGATCCTCCCCCCGGCGCCCGCCGGCCAGGTGGGTGGGGCCTCGTTGCAGTCGGCACGGAGCGCGGTAGGCGCGACCATCGACCAGCTGAAGGAAGGCATCCGCTACATCCGCGATCACCACAACATCTTCTGGTCGCTGACCTACCTGGCCATGGTCGCCTCGCTGATCGGCGTCCTGGGTGTGATCGCACCGGCCTTCACGCGGGACGTGCTGGGACTCGAGGAAGGCGACCTCATCGTCATCCTGCTGCCGCTCGGCGCCGGCCTCATCGGCGGCATCGTGACTCTCAACATCATCGGCAAGTACCTGCCTCGACGGCGACTCATCGAGGGCGGCATGATCGCCCTGGGGCTTTCACTGGTGATGCTGGGCCTGGCGCAGGAGTTCGTGGGTGTCTCGGACGACGGTGACACCACCGCCCTGCTGTCGGTCGTCGTGGCGGTGGCCTTCGCGGCTGGGATCTGCTATGCCTTCGTCGCCGTGCCGGCGCAGACGTCGCTGCAGGAGGAGCTGCCCAGCGACGTGCGCGGACGCGTCTTCGGGGTCCTCAACATGCTCGTGAGCATGGCCTCGTTCATCCCCATCATCATCGTGGGCCCGGTGGCCGACGTGGTCGGCGCCGCCACGGTCATCGTGATCTCGGCCCTCATCGTGGGCACCGTCGGCGTCCTCTCGATCATCTTCGCCCATCCCGCGGTCACCGGCTCGGCCCGGCCAGTCAACGTCGAGCCCATAGACCCCATGACCGTGACGACCGCCTCGTCCACGCTCAATCGGCCGATCCGGCTGCGCTATATCGCCGAAGACGCAGAGGGCACGCGGCCCATCCAGCTCATCGCCAGCCCAGTCGTGCCCGGCAAGGCTGGCCCTGCCCCGGAGTCGTCGCCCGGCCAGCGAGATGGCTAGCCTCCCGCGCATCGCGGTCATCTTCACCGGCGGCACCATCGCCATGCTGCCCGACCCGGTGACCGGGGCCGCCGTTCCGGCCCTTGACGGGGCCGCCATCCTCGCCCGCGTAGCTGGCCTCGAAGAGATCGCTGATCTCGAGCCCATCGACTGGGGGCTGGTGCCGGCGTCGCACCTGCGCTTCAGCCAGATCCTCGATGTCGGCACCGTCATCGCCGCGGCCGCGGCCAGGGATGGCGTCGACGGCGTGGTGGTGGTGCAGGGCACCGACGTGATGGAGGAGACAGCCTACGCCTGGGACCTGCTGCATACCGGTGAGGCCCCGGTGGTCGTGGTCGGCGCCATGCGCAACGCCGGCGATGACGACTACGAGGGGCCCATGAACATGCGCGCGGCGGTGCGGGTCGCCGCCGACGCCCGCCTGCGCGGGGCAGGTGTGCTGGTGGTCATGGCCGGGCTCATCCTGCCGGCGGACGACGTGACCAAGACCGACAGTCAGGCTCTCGATACCTTCCAGGCCCTCAACTCCGGGCCGCTGGGCCGCCTGGTCGACGACAAGGTGGTCCTCGTCCGCACGCGTCGCGGCCGGCGGACCTTGCCGGCATGGCCTGGCTCCGCGGCTGAGCCGGTGGCGCTGCTGACCGCGGTCGTTTCCACCGATGGCGACCTCCTGCGTGCAGCCCTGGGCCAGGGGGCCGCCGGCATCGTCATCGAGGCCACCGGCTCCGGCAACACCGATCCGGACCTGCTGGCCGCGGCCGTCGAGGCCATGGCAGCGGGCGTGCCGGTCGTGCTCACCACCCGCTGCGCCTCGGGAGCAGTCGGCCCGCTGTACGGCTTTGCCGGCGGCGGTCGCTCATGGCAGGAGGCCGGAGCCATCCTGGCCGGGAGCCTGAGCGGTCCCAAGGCTCGCGTGGCCCTGGCACTGGGCCTCGGCGCGGGACTGGATCGCGCCGGCCTGGCCGAACTGCTCGGAGCAGGCCCGACCGACCCGGCTGATGATGGCTGAGCGAGCGGCCGAGCGCCTCATCCACGGCCGCATCGCGACGCTGCGCGGCCACACGGGATACGGCTGGGTGGAGGCCCTGGCCATCCGCGATGGCCGAGTCGTGGTCGCCGGAACACGCGCCGAGGTACAGCCACTGGCCGGGCGCGAGACCGTTCGCTGGGAGCTACCCGACGCGCTGGCCGTGATCCCCTCGTTCACTGACGCGCACCTCCACCTCGCGGCGGCCGCGCTGGCGGCAGGCCAGCCCGATCTCACCGGTCTCGACCGTGCGAGCGTCGTGGCCGCCATCGCCGAGGCGCACGAGACGCTGGCCCAGCGCGGCGACCACGAGAGCTGGCTGCTCGGCCACGGCTGGACCTTCGCTGCGCTGGGTGAGCATCCCGTCGCCGCCTGGCTGGACGAAGCGGCACCGGGGCGCCCGGTGGCGCTGTGGGCGCACGACCACCACTCCCGCTGGCTCAGCGCGCGGGCCATCCAGGTGGCCGGCCTGGCCGCGACCGGCGATCCGCCCTCTGGACGCATCGAACGTGATGCCGAAGGCCGACCCACCGGCCTGATGTACGAAGCGGCCGCGGGGCTCGTGGACGCGGTCATCCCGCCCCCCAGCGTGGGCGATATCGACTGGGCCGTCGGTGCCTACGCACGCAAATTGGCGGAGATGGGCGTGACCTCGGTGCACGACCCCGGGCCGGTCGCACCCGATCCCGAGCTGCACGGTGGTCCGGTGGTCTATCGCGAGATGGCCCTTGGTGGCCGTCTGCCGCTGCGGGTCATGGCCAGCGTCCGCGAGGACCAGCTCGACCGAGCCATCGGCATCGGCTTCCGCAGCGGCCGGACGTTCGAGGGCGACGAACGAGGCCGCTACCGTGACGGCTGGCTGAAGCTGTTCTCCGATGGCGCCCTCGGCAGCCGCACCGCCGCGCTGCTGGCCCCCTACGAGCCCCACGACCCCGCCGGACCGCCGCCCGGCGGACCCAGGGGCATGCCGCTGCGAACCCACGAGCAGCTGGCCGAGGCGGCCGGCCGTGCCGCTGAAGCCGGCATCGCCAGCGAGATCCACGCCATCGGCGACGGGGCCGTGCGCACGGTGCTCGACGTCATCGAGGCGCTGCCGGCCGTGCCCGGGGCCATGCACCGGGTCGAGCACGCTCAGCTCATCGACCGGGCCGACATCGGCCGCTTCGGAGCGCTGGACATCCCGGCCTCGGTGCAGCCGAGCCACCTGCTCAGCGACGCGGCCGCGATGCGCAGGTCGTGGGGCGCGAGGGCAGCGACCGCGTTCCCGCTGGCCTCGCTCGTCGCGGCTGGAGCCCTGACACCATTCGGCACCGACGCCCCGGTCGAGCCGGCCGATCCGTGGCCCGGCCTGGCCGCAGCCGTGACCCGCCGCGGCGCGGGCTGGGCGGAGGCCGACGCCTTCCACCTCGAAGAGGCCGTCGACCTGGATCGTGCCCTGCGCGCTGCCTGTCTCGATGGCCCCCGGTCGGCCCGCGTCCACGACCAGGGACACCTCGACGTCGGCGCACGGGCGGACCTGCTGGTGGTGCGGGCCGCGATCTTGGCTGACCCCGTGGACCCGGATGTGCTCGCCACGGCCCGTCCGCAGGCGACACTGCTCGACGGGGAGGTCATCCACCTGGCGCCTGGCTTCCGGCTCTAGCCGTACCCGGCCCGAGGGGGCCGCACGTGCCCCGCCCTGCCTCGACCACCGCCTCTGGCTACCCTGCAGCCCAGCCCCGAGCGCGCTCCACGCCGCGCCGCCAGCGCTCCACCAGCCGGTCGCGCTCGTGCACACCCATGCGCGGCTCGAAGCGGCGGTCGAGCTGCCAGGTCGCGGCGACCTCGTCGAGCGACGACCAGAAGCCGGTGGCCAGGCCGGCAAGGAAGGCGGCACCGAGCGCGCTGGTCTCGGTGACCCGGGGACGCTCGACGGGAACCTGCAGGATGTCCGCCTGGAACTGGAGCAGGGCATCGTTCACGGCCGCACCGCCGTCGACGCGCAGTGCGCCCACCCGGGACCCCGCGTCGAGCGCCATGGCCTCGAGCACCTCGGCTACCTGGTAGGCCATGGCATCGACCGTGGCCTGGGCGATCTCGGCGATGCCGCTGCCCAGCGTGAGTCCGCTGATCGTACCGCGCGCGGTCGGATCCCAGTAGGGCGCGCCCAGGCCCACGAAAGCCGGCACCACCACCACGCCAGCCTCACGGTCGCCCTCCGCAGCCAGGCGCTCCACATCGCCACTCGATTCGATGGCCCGCAATCCGTCGCGCAGCCACTGCACCGCGGCGCCGGCCACGAAGACCGAGCCCTCCAGCGCGTACGAAGTCTCGCCCTCGTCGCCCAGCTGCCACAGGATCGTCGAGAGCAGCCCGTGCTCCGAGGGGACCGGCGTGGTGCCGGTATTGAGCAGCGCGAACGCGCCGGTACCGAAGGTGTTCTTGGCCATGCCGGGTCGCAGACAGGCCTGTCCGAAGGTGGCCGCCATCTGGTCTCCACCGATGCCGCCGATGGGCAGCGACGCACCGAGCACCCCGGGGTCGGTCTCAGCCAGCTGCGCAGAGGAGGGACCCACTTCGGGCAGCATGGCCATGGGCACCCTCATGAGCTCACACAACCATGGATCCCAGCGCTGCGAGCCGATGTCGAAGAGCAGTGTGCGGCTGGCGTTGGAGACATCGGTGAGATGCACACGGCCGCCGGTGAGCCGCCAGACAAGGAAGCTGTCGACCGTCCCGAAGGCCAGCTCGCCAGCCTCGGCCCGGGCCCGCAGGCCCGGCTCGGAATCGAGGATGTGCGCGATCTTGGGGCCACTGAAGTACGCGTCCAGCGGCAACCCCGTGAGGGCACGCACCCGGGCCTCGTGTCCGGCCTCGCGGAGAGCGTCGCAGCGCTCGGCGGTGATGCGGCTCTGCCACACGATGGCCGGTGCCACCGGCCGGCCCGTGGCCCGCTCCCAGACCACGGTCGTCTCACGCTGGTTGGTGATGCCCACCGCGGCGATGGCGGCGGGCCCGCCCGGCACGGCATCGAGCACCTCGTGGGCCGTGGCCAGCTGGCTCTGCCAGATGTCTTCGGGATCGTGCGTGACGTGGCCGGGGAAGGGATAGCTCTGCGGGTACTCCCGCTGCGCGACCGCGACCGTGCCACCGTGACGGTCGAAGATGATGGCCCGGGACGAGGTGGTGCCCTGGTCAAGGGCGAGGACGTGGTCGGCGCTCATGCTCCATCTCCGCTGGTGGGGGCCGCACCGATCGTGGGCACGTCGTACTCCCGCCGGACGCCCGCCAGATACTGCTCCACCTCCGCGGCCTGGCGCCCCGCGTCCCAGCCCAGCCGTGGGCCGATGATGGCGGCGACGCGGGGCGCCAGCGAGGCACCGCGGTCACGGCGGGACATCGACAGGCGCATGCGTCGCGAGAGCACGTCGTCGAGGTCCAGCGCCAGCTCTTGGTCGACAGCCCAGGCCACTTCGGCTTCCAGCTCGGTCCGGTCCTCGGCCAGCGGACGCAAGAGGTCGGCTTCGCGCCCCAGGTCGACGACCTCGCGCGCCCGCGTGCCATGCCGGTCGACCAGGGCCAGCGCTCGAGGGCCGTCCAGACCGGCTTCCTGCGCCAGCTCCAGGGCCAGCGAATCGAGCTGCTCGCGGGGAGCCGCGCCGACGATGGGCAGGTCAGCGGTCCGGCTGCGTGGCGCGGCCGCCACCTCGTCGAGGGCCTGGTCGACCGCGTCGCGGGCCATCAGTCGATAGGTCGTGTACTTGCCACCGGACACTCGGACCAGCCCCGAGTCCTCGCGGTGGATGACGTGCTCCCGGCTGATCCGCGCGGTGTCGTCGCCGGGCGCGCCGACCAGCGGCCGCAGGCCGGTGAAGGCCCCGATCGCGTCGTCGCGCGTGAGGTCCGCGTCGAGGACGGCGTTGACGTTCTCGAGGATCTCGTCGACCTCGTCCAGCGTGGGGGCCGGTCGGTCCGGCGCTCCGTCATCGGCAACGTCGGTGGTACCCACCAGCCACACCCCCGGATGCGGGATGACGAAGACCACGCGGCCGGGGACCCGCAGGGTCAGACCGGTCTTGAGCGGCAGACGGTCGCGCGCGAAGAGCAGGTGCGTGCCGCGGCTGGGCACGAGCCTCACAGCGGACCCTCCCAGCCGGGTGCCCGGATGCCCGAGCCACACGCCGGTGGCGTCGATGACCGCGTCCGCGCGCGCCTCGAGCTCGTTCCCGCCCAGCCGGTCCTCCAGCCTGATTCCCACCACCCGGCCGGCGTCGTCGGTGAGCAAGTCGGTGACACGCGCACGGGTGACCGCCGTGGCCCCGTGCTCCAGCGCCGTCAAGGCCACGGCGATGGCATATCGAGCGTCATCCTCGACGCCGTCGCTGTAGGTCACTCCGCCACGCAGGCCCTCACGCCTGATGGGTGGGACCAGCTCGGCCACCGCCCCGGCACCGAGGTGGTGCGCGCGTCCTCCGTCGTGAGCCGCGCCAAGCAGGTCGTAGAGCGTCAGCCCTGCGCCTACGAACGCACGCCCGACGAGCGGCCAGCCGTAGACGGGGAAGAGGAAGCGCTCGAGTCGCACCAGGTGCGGCGCCAGGCGCAACAGGCGGGAGCGCTCGGCGAGGGCTTCGCGCACCAGGCCCAGGCGCAGGTCTTCGAGGTAGCGCAGCCCGCCGTGGATGAGTCGCGACGAACGCGACGAGGTGCCCACGGCCAGGTCGTCCTGCTCGACCAGCGCGGCCTTGAGACCACGCGAGGTGGCGTCGAGCAGTGCCCCCGCACCCACGATGCCGCCGCCGATGATGATCACGTCCCAATGCTCATCGGCGAGATGGGCCAGGGCGGTGTCCCTGGCGGCGAGCGTGCTGGTGGTCACAGGTCCTCCTCGGTGGTAGCCCGGTGCCACGCCGCCCTCGGCCCCTCGTCCCCGGTGGCGGGCACGGCCGCGCGCAAGCGCTCGGCCGCCTCCTCGGCACTGATGTCGCGCTGCGGCTCGGACAGCAGTTCGTAGCCCACCATGAACTTGCGCTTGGTGGCCTCCAGCAGCGGCGGCATGAAGTGAGCATGCACCTGCCAGGGCTCGGTCGGGCTGCCGTCGAAGGGAGCCTGGTGCCAGCCCATCGAGAAGGGCATGGGCTGCGCGAAGAGGGCGTCGTAGCGCTGCAGCAGGCGCTGCATGGTGCGCGTCAGGCCGTCACGCTGGGCGTCATCGAGGTCGGCCAGACGTGCGGCCGGCCGCTTGGGCACGAGCATGGTCTCGAACGGCCACACGGCCCAGAAGGGCACGAGTGCCAGCCACTCCTCGTCCTCCTCCACGACGCGCGCGCTGCCGGTCTCCTGGGCCACCACATCCAGCAGCAGTCGTCGGCCGGTGGACTCGTGATGGCGCCGCTGCGAGGCGTCCTCACGGGCGCCTCGTTCGGGCAGCGCCGCGCCGGACCAGATCTGTCCATGGGGATGCGGATTGGAGGCGCCCATGGCCGCGCCACGGTTCTCGAAGATCTGCACCCAGCGCCAGTCGGCACCCAGGTCGGTGGTCTGTCGGGCCCAGATGTCGATGACCTCGCGCACGCCGGCCGGTTCCATGCCCGTGAGGGTCAGGTCATGGCGGGGAGAGAAGCAGATGACCCGGCAGGTACCGGGCTGCGCCTCGGCCTTGAGCAGGCCCTCCTCGAAGTGCTCGTCCCCGGCATCGGGGCGCAGCGCCGCGAAGTCGTTGGTGAATACGAACGTGGACGAGTAGCGAGGGTTCTGGGCCCCGCTCACGCGAGTGTTACCAGGGCACAGGTAACAGCCCGGATCGAACGACGGGCGATCCTGCACGTCGGGCGGTCGCTCCTTGCGTCCCAGCCATGGTCGCCTGGTGCGTCCGGCCGAGACCAGCACCCACTGGTCCGTGAGCGGATCGTAGCGACGGTGCGGCCCGGTCGGCAGAGCCATCGGTCAGGCGCCCTGCCCCTGCACCGACGAGCGGCCGAAGATGGGCGCCGAGGCTTCGCCAAGACCGGCGAGGATGAGTCTGCCCGTATGCTCCTCGAGGATGGAGATGGCTTCGCTGTCGAGGCCTTCGTCGCTGATGACGACGTCCGCCCTCTCGAGGCGGGCGATGGTGCTCACGCCGGTGACGCCCCATTTGGTCCGGTCGGCGGTGACGACGAGCCGGCCGCCGGTCTCGATCAGCGCCTGGTTGGTCTCCGCCTCGAGCATGTTGGGGGTGGTGAAGCCGGCCCGCTGGTGCATGCCGTGGACGCCCAGGAAGACGATGTCGACGTTGACCGCGCGCAGGGCGCTGACCGCGAATGGGCCGACCAAGGCATCCGACGGCGTGCGCACGCCACCGCTGAGGATGATGGTCTGGTCGTTGCGGCCGCCGTGGTAGAGCACTTCCGCGGCGGGAACGGAGTTCGTGACGACCGTCAAGCGTGGGATGTGGGCCAGGCGCCGGCTGACCTCGTAGGTGGTGCTCCCGGCCGACACGGCCACCGCCATGCCCGGCTCGACCATGGCAGCAGCCGCTCGTGCGATCGCCAGCTTGGCGTCGTGTTCGAGCGTGCGCTTGGTATCGAACCCCGGCTCGTGAACGGCCGAATCGCTCAGTAGCGTGGCGCCACCATGGACCTTGACCAGGTGGCCCTGGGTCTCGAGCGCCTCCAGGTCCCGACGGACGGTCATGTCCGAGACCTCGAGCTCGCGCATCAGGTCGGAGACACGCACGGCTCCCTCCGCCCGAAGGCGCTCGAGGATATGGGCGTGGCGCTGAGGAGCGAGCACGGCAGCGGTTCCCTTCTGCGATGGCTGGGCGAACGGACCGGTGGCTGGCCAGTCTACCGATTGTGACCCGAGTTGCCACAGAAGTCCACGCATCTCCACAACTGGTGGACCGAGTCGTGGGTAGTGACGCTCAGATCCTGTGCGGGGACGTGCGGCGAACCCGGACTTGTGTCGGTTTCTGTTGACGCCTGGACGCTTCGCGGCCAAGCAGCGGGCTCAGTGCGCGACGATGCCGGCACCTCTGGTCGCGCTGACGGTCCAGATACGTGGAGCGCAGCCCGTGCGGGCGGGATAGTCCCGTTCGACGCGCTCGCGGAGGGCATCCACCGCATCGTGCTGGACGATGGTGATGGTGCAGCCACCAAAGCCGCCACCAGTCATGCGCGAACCGACCACGCCGGGCACATCGACGGCGATGGCGACGAGGGTGTCGATCTCGGGGCAGGTAATGGCGTAGCGGTCACGCATCGAGGCCTGGCTCCCGGACATCAGCTCCCCCAGGGAGGCGTGGTCATCAGCCTCGAGCGCAGCGACCGCATCGAGGACCCGGTCGTTCTCGGTGATGACGTGATAGGCCCGCTCGTAGTCGGTCGCGTCGATGTGCTCCCGGTAGGCCTCGAGCCGGGCCATGTCGATATCGCGCAGCAGGGTCACCGAAGGATCCTCCTGGGCCACGGCCGCGACCACGCGCTCGCAGGCGGCCCGGCGCGCGTTGTACTCGTTGTCGGCGTGGCCGTGCGAGACGCCGCTGTGGATGACCACGAGGGCCAGCTCCGCGGGCAGGTGCACCGCGCGCCACTCCGTGGAGCGGCAGTCGAAGAGCAGTGCGCTGTCGTCGACACCGCAGGCAGAGGCGAACTGGTCCATCAACCCGCACATCACGCCCACGTGATGGTTCTCCGCGTACTGCGCGATCTGGGCTACTTCGAGGGGCGTGATCGTCGGCCCAGCGGGAGCCGACAGTGCCCATGCCGTGGCCACCTCCAGGGCTGCCGACGAGGACAGGCCGGAGCCGATGGGCAGCGTGCTGTGAAGCAGGCCGTCGAAGCCACCGATCGGCTGTCGGTGCTCGGCCAGCGCCCAGGCCGTGCCGGCGATGTAGTCGTGCCAGGCGTCACCCGGTGGCGGGAATGGGTCAAGGCTGATGGTGACGCTCTCGGCGTTGTCGTCGCGCCGGATGCGGATACGCGGCTCGTCGCTCGGCAGGAGCGCCATGCGAACGTCCATGTCGATGGCGAACGGCAGCACGAATCCGCCGTTGTAGTCGGTGTGCTCGCCGATGAGGTTGACGCGCCCAGGGGCACGGACGATGACGACCTCGTCCTCACGCCCGACGACCTCGGGATAGGCAGTGCGCAGGCGCTCCACGGCCTGGGCAGGGGAGAGGGCGGCGGGTGTATTCATGCGCCCGATGGTAGGTGGCCCCAAGCAGTTCCGCAGGCCCTTGCCGGCCGGCAGGCGCTACGATGGCGAGGAGCGATCTCGCTCACGAGCCCTGGGGCCTCATGACCGCCGCTCGTTCGACAATCGTGGAGGAAACGACAACCATGATCCAGCGTGGCATCGGCGTTACCATCGGCGCCATCGTCAGCCTCATCCTGCTGCTCCTCATGACCGATCTGACACTCGATCAGAACGTCGTCATCCCGCTGGTCATCGGCGCCATCGCCGCCTGGGCCTGGCCGGTCGTGATCGCCTTCTGGCTGGGTCGCCGGGCCAAGGCACGACGTGAAGACCAGATCCAGAGCGAGGTCCAGCGTCAGCTCGACCAGCAGCAGAAGTAGAGCTGGCTGTCGTTCCGGGAGCGCGGGACTGCTCGGTGTTGCGTGGCCGCCGAAGGAGCGGTCCGCCCATCAGGGGCCTACGGCTTCGAGGTGGGCGGCTGTGATCGCCGCGCGAGCGGCATGAGCAGCGGCTGCCAGTCGATACCGTTGCGGTCGCGGTGCCAGAAGACGATGGCGTTGTAGCGGCGGGCAAGGGACATCACGAAGCGGTAGTCGCGTGGGTTGATGTTGGCGATCGGTACCGACCCGAGGTCGATGTCGTCCAAGAGTCCTCCACTGCGGCCGGCCTACGGGCAACTACGGCCATGACCGCGTCAGGGCCATCGTATCCGGCCTTGGCCTGCTCCGCGTCGGGATATCGACACGGCCCGCTCAGTCGGCGTGCGCGTGCTGCGTGCCCTGCTCGTCCCCGGCCTGCGCGTCATCGGACAGGTTGCTCTGGAGCACCCGCAGGTAGTCGTCCTCGTCGCCCACCTGCGTCTTGATGAGGGCGCAGAACTGGAGGATGAGAGGCCGCAGCCCGAGCGCGTCGGCGGGATCGACCGAGCCCAACTCCACCCGTTCCAGGTAGGCGCCCATCGACTCGACGAGCCGCGGGAGTCGCTCGTGCTCAAGCCGCAGGTGACCCATCGAGTGGCGGTTGTGCTGCAGGCGTTCGAGCTCGGAATCGACGTTGGCCAGGACGACCTCGAAGTGCGGCAATGTGCAGGACCTTATCGGCTGATACTGGTCTGTTGGCTCGGTACCATCGCCTGGTGCCAACGCCCGGAGCCGCTGGAGCAGGCATGGGAACCCTTGCGGTGGCCGCCAGTGCTTGGCGCCCGATGACGAAGCACCTACTCAGGTCCGAACTCGAGGACCCGTATCACGCGCGGAGATGGCTGCCCGCTCGAGTCCCAGCGAAGGTCGATGATGATGTTTGGCGACCTCCGACGTCAGCTTGATGGTGTCGCTCTTCTCACAGCTTGGGAAGCGCCGTGCCAGTGTTCATCTCTTGTACCTTCATCCAGCTGCCGTCGGCCCGGGCGTGAAGATGCCGTCCTCGTTCGGGACGTCGGAGCGGACGCCGTTCCCGGCGGCGACGACCCTCGTGCGGCCGTACGCCGCCTGGGACCACGGGACGTCGACGACCTCGGTCACTCGATCGTCCTCGATGATCGCGATCTGGACCGGAGGACCGTGAGGGCATCGTCGGAAGAGAAGGACACGACGGCGATGGTCATGCCCTTCGGGGTCACTGCCGGCGGAGATAGCCTGGCGTTCCAGCCATGGTGCCCCGGAGGGCATCAAGCGCGACGCCATGGCGGCCAGGCGAGTCGCCGCCGACCTCGCCCGGTCACGAGCCAGCGCCTGATGCTGCGGCGTCGCCAGGATCGAGCGTGGGTGAACGCATGCTGCTCAGCGCTGGCGATGCGGCCCGCAAGTCCGGGCCGGAATACCGCGATATCGTGCAGCTCGGCGGCGAGGGGTCGCCAATGTGATTGCCACCTCGAGTCGGAGGATCAGGTTGTACGTCTCGAGCCTGGGGTCCTCGCAGGCAGTGCGGAGGATGTACCAGTGGAGCAAGATACCCGGTGCGATCTGACCGTAGGACTCGTCGAAGCCAACCTTCAGGCCGTACTGAGTACGGTCCATCACGAGGTCAAATCCCGCTGCGATCGGCCGGCCCTCGTGCCTAACGGCAGTGATGCGGCATTGACCTCGGTCGGCAAAGCGCTGCATCAACGTCTCGTAGAACCGACGGAGTCCGGAATCGAGTGCGATGGCGGTTCTCGTTCCATTCTCACCTTTCCATCCAGAGGCCTCCACATGCAGGAACTCCGGGAACAGAAGCTCGCATTCCTCGCGGCTCCTCGCCGTGTGATAGGTAACGTTGCCCAGAGTCTCGGCTTGCCTTTGGGCACGCCTCAGATTCTTCCGGGACTTGCGCGAGAGAGCGTCGAGGAGCGCGCAGTACGAGCGGACGGGATGGTGGTGGAAGATTCCTGACTCACACACCCAGCCCGTGAAACCCGCAATGTCGCGGAGGCAACGCGCCGCGCAGGAGTCGGGGAGTGTGCGACGAAGCAAGACATAGTCCCATGAGACCCCCGGTTCTGAGGCGAGGCTTCTCAACACGCTTGGCATGACTGCGCGCAAGCGCGCGGGATCGCCGACCACGATATCGGTGAACGGCACGTGAGGGTTCGTCGGCACCTCGAGGCCGCGTCGGCCGAAGATGGCCAGTCGTTTTCGAACCGGCCGCAGAGGCAGGATGGCCTGAAGCGAACCGTCGGTGAAGACAGCCACGAACATCGTCGCCTCGGGCTCGGGCTCCTGTGTCTCGATGAAGCTGCGGTGCCATTCGTAGGCGTGGATGGGGCTGCGGTCTAGCATCTCATCAGCCAATCCGCGCCAGAGCTCATCGAGCTCGACCAGGCCACGACGTCCGCGATAGACCCGGACCCCCACCTCGATGGGCATGCTTCGAGCGGCTGGCCCCGACATTGCACGCGCATGCTACTCGAAACGGAACGACGGGCGACGGTCTATCTCGGCGTCCGTCTGGCTCACCAGCCCAGCCTGAACCCTACGAATGTCCGCGAGGGAGAGCTCCCGGAGTTGGCGGCTCGACGGCGGCGTCCCGACCGGTGCGACGACGGTCATCGCCAGGAATCACGACGCGTTGCTCGTCTCCCAGCACTCGGGGGTCACGGCACACGGCCTCCACTTCTCCTCGACCCTTCAGCCCGATCACGATTCCGCTTCGAGGGGGTATCTTCACAGAGTGAAGTGTCTTCGCCGGGCTCGCGGCAGTCGCGCTTCCAGCGCGCTGCTCGCGTCTACAGGCCCTCAATGATGCCGCGTGGACTTGGAAGCGGATAGGTGGACGACACAACCTTGAAGTCGCCTGGTGGAACCAGACGCGTGCTCTTGCTCGACGAGGTCGATGACGGGCTCGCCGTTGGAGTCTTGAGATGCCTCCAGCTCGCCGGCGGCTACGAGGTGCATTGCCTATCAGGCACGGCGGACACCGTCCTGCGTCGATCGAGGCACTGTCGCGTGCAACACGTCTCATGGGGCACACCTGCCGGGATGCTCTCGGCGGTGGCCGCCTACGTCGAGAGAGTGCCCATCGACCTGGTCCTTCCCATCCAGGAAGTGATGACCGTGATGGCCGGAAATGTGGCCGAGCAGATCGAACGACTCGCGCCACTTGCCCCCGGGCCAAATCCGGTCCTGTGTGGCAGGGTCGACAACAAATGGAGCTTCCACCAGATGATGTCGGATGCTGGTCTACCGGTGCCGCGGGCGACCCTCGCCATCGGCGACGGCCCCTCCTTGCTGGGCGAACTTGGCGCCTGGGGCTCTCCGCTGCTGCTGAAGCCCACGATGGGGGCAGGCGGCCGCGGGATTCGCTCGTTCGAGCGGGCAGGTGATCTGATCAAGTCTCTGGATGACTGCGTACCAGGCACGCCTGACGAGTTCCTCATCCAGGAGTTCATCCCGGGAGAGAATGTGAGCTGCAATCTCCTCTGTGTCGACGGCGAGATGATCGCCAACACAGTGAGTCGCTCCGCACTGCCACAGGCCGCCGAATTCACCTCAGCAGGACTCGGGTTGGAGTTCATTCGCCACGAATCGGTCGAAGCTGTCGCGGCTAGATTCGCGGAGGTCAGTCGTTGGACGGGAGTCGTGAATCTCAACATACGCATCGATTCGCGCACCGGCGAGCCGGTCCTCATCGAAGCGAACCCGCGTTACTGGCAGACGGTGGCCGGTTCGTTGGCGATGGGCATCAACTTCCCTGACCTTCATTGCCGCCTTGCTCTCGGAGGACCGCCTGCCGTACCGAAGAGCCGGACCGGCTTCTATCTGGACACCCACTCATTGTTGGTTTCGCCGCGGAACGTCGCGGCGCTCATCACGCGCGACCCGGGGTTCTTGCGGTACATCGAATGGAGTCTCACGGTCGCTGACCCTCGCCTGGACATCAACATCGTGTATCGCATGCTGCAGCGCGCGGTCGTCAGGGTCGTCTCTCGTGCCAAGCAGGTGATATCGAGCGTGGCAGGCAGTCCCGGCGCATCAAACTGATCCGGCTGGCCGACGCTGACCGGGTGCCCGTAGCTCAGTGGACCGAGCTTGCGACCCTCACTGACGCCCCAACGCCAAAGGCTCGTAGCGTTCAGGCATCTTGGCGGTCCGATGGCGACTAGGGCGGGCGTCAAGCACGCGACCGTATAGATGTTCGGGAGTTAATCCGGATGCGATACGGTGCGACCAGTGGCTCGGCCGGGGGCGGTGACGCGGCCAAGGCCCGGCGCGCTGGGCGCGCCTAGCGTACGGCCTCCGACCTAGCGTGGTGATTCACTGATCGCTGGCGGCTTGCGGACCGCCTTGGCGAGGATCTGGTCGGCGGTCTTGACCCATACGAACGGACTCGACCCCTCGTTCCACTGGCGGGTGAAGGCGTCGATCATGGCGATGAGTTCCTTGCCAAGACCGCTTCCCCTTCGGCCCGTCAGAGGGGCCCTCCCGCTCCGCCACCTTGGAGGCAAAGGGACGGCGCCGGCGTCACGCCGCGGTCGCCATCGGCGCTCCCCAGCCAGTACGCAGCCTGTGCCGCGTTCAGGCAGCCGTTCCGTCGGTACAGCCCCGATAGGTGCTGGCGGACCGTCGTCTCGCTGATGCCGAGCTCGTACGCCGCCGCCGCGACCGACCCCGCCCGGATGTAGATGCGAAGGACTTCCACCTGGCGGCGGGTCGGAGGCTGACGCGCGTTCATCCGGCCCTCCGGTGCTGAGCCGGCCACACCTTCGGCGCAGCAGGTGTCCGCCTCTCGAGCACGAATCGAGGCCGGAACCGAAGGTGGGCCAAGCTGGCGCGACCCCTCTCGCCCCGACCATTTCCGTTGCCACCCCGTTCTACTCGTAGTGCGACCACATCCGCAGGACCTTGACGACATGTTCCTCCGGCAGCACCTGGTACACGAGTCGGTGCTGGATGTTGATCCGCCGCGAGTAAGCGCCGGCGAGGTCACCCACGAGCTTCTCGAATGGAGGAGGGTTCCGGAAGGGATCATCCGCGAGCAGCTCGAGCGGGACTTGCGCCCGGTCCCTGAGTCCTGTCGCGGCAAGGCGCCGGGCATCCTTCTGCGCCGCCTTCGTGTAGACGAGGCGCCAGCTCACCAGCCCGGCTCATCCTCCAGCTCGCCCGGCGGCGTGGCCATGCCCTCGAGGATGGAGTCGCGCATCCCCGGGATCGAGACCAGGAACAGCGTCTCCTGTACGGCCAGCCAGTCATCCTCGCCGACGAGGACGGCGTTCCCGCGCTTGCCCGAGATCTGGATCGGCTCGTGCGTGTTCTGGACCTGATCGACGAGGCGGTAGAGGTCCTTCCTCGCTTGGGTGGCGGTGATCGTGGCCATCGGTTCCCTTCGCACTGCATATTGCGTACGGTATAGCGTACGTCATTCGACCACGCCCGGTCAACGCGGGAGCAGCCGGCCACGCCGACGATGACCGGCGGCCGAGCCACCGCACCGAAGCCGATGGGGATGTCGACCGCGGGGAACCAGAGGTCCCACTGGGCCAGTTCACCGGGTCGGTACGTGGTGCGGCCGGCCGGGTCGGGTGGCAGGAACAGCGGCCGCAGCTCGCGCACCCGCTCGCGCAGGATGGTCAGGCCCCGCTCCCAACCGAGGCGCTCGGCGACGACCGTGGCGGGCATGTCCGGGGCGTCGCGCAACAACCGCCGGATGTCGGGCTCGACCGCATCGAGGGCCGAGGGCATCGCCCGGCGGACGTAGCGAGGCGGCCCATCGGAGCGCAGCGCCGAGCGGATCGTGTTGCGGCTGAGGCCGAAGCGGCGGGCCAGGGCCTTGATGGACACGCCCTCGGCGCGGTGCAGTCGGCGGATCTCCACCCAGTCCTCCACGTGCAGCAGCCCCTTCCTCCCAGTGCTGGATCCGCTGGCTTCAGCCTGGGGCTCGACCGGTCTTCCCGTCTGTTCCTCGTCCAGAGGGGTTCAGGTTTCGACCGTCGTCAGGGGATCAGTATTGGGCCGTCGTCGACATGAGGGTCACTGTGGGGAGGCCTCCGCGCCTGTGTCTGCCATCTTGTCTCG
Source organism: uncultured Chloroflexia bacterium (assembly GCA_963712745.1). Classification (GTDB taxonomy): domain Bacteria; phylum Chloroflexota; class Limnocylindria; order Limnocylindrales; family CSP1-4; genus JAFMJV01. The sequence goes on from CAVQJC010000008.1 coordinate 73,129, forward strand.
ACTCGGGCGGCTAGCTCAGCTGGTTAGAGCACTTGCTTGACATGCGTCCTGCCGGATGCGGCGTAGGTGTCGCACGATGACGAGCCCTCACCGATGCGGTGAGGGCCTTGTTGTGGGCTGAACGTCATCGGCTGAACTTGCGCGTAGGCGCGCGACGACCACGGCGATGAGCCGGACCGCCGAGACCTGCCGGAGCCCGGCGTCACGCGGCGGGTGGTCGTCCATCATCGCTCATGCCGGCGGACCGGGAGCAAGCCCCGGTCCAAGAGCCAGGGGATAGCGACGGCACCGGAGATGAGGCGGAGAGTGACAGCAGGCGGCCCCGAAGAGGAGGAGGAGGTCGGCCGGTGTCGCGCGAGCGGGCGCGTCGACCGGGCCGATGGCACCGACCACTCGTCGTCCTGGTACGTCGCCAGCGGTGCGCTGAGGGGATCGACTCCGAGGACGCCGCACGCTGCCGCAGCCCACAGAGGCGCATCGGTCGGCGCGGGCTCGTCGAGAACGCAGTGTACCCACCGCGCAGATGTTGCTAGAGTGTCGCAGCCCGGCAACAAGGGCTGCGTTGCTTCGAGTGCGCTGCCCGCCCAGATCGACTGTCCAGTCGTAGCCCCCAGAGGAAGGAGGTCGACCAAGCGACAACAGCGCACACCCCTAGGGTCGTCGATGCCAGCCAACCAGTACATACTTTCGGCTTCTGTCAGGAGGAGAGTCGGCTATGAAGAGAGTCCGCACCTTGACCAGCATCCTGGTCGCCTCGGGGCTACTCGCGATCATTCCGGCGGCACCAGCCGCCGCACAAGACACGGACTTGGTCACCGTGGTCAAGATCGCGGGCATCAACTGGTTCAACCGCATGGAAGAGGGCGTGGTCGCCTGGGGCGAAGAAAACGGCGTGAACGCCGCCCTTGTGGGTCCCGCTGAGGCTGACGCAGCGCAGCAGATCCCGATTATCGAGGACCTGATCGCCAAGGGCGTGGACGCGCTGTGTGTCGTGCCCATGGACCCGACGCAGCTCGACCCGGTCCTGCAGAAGGCCATGGATGCGGGCATCACCGTCGTCACCCATGAGGCATCCAGCCAGGTCAACATGGACTATGACATCGAGGCCTTCGACAACATGGCCTACGGTGCCGGCCTCATGGACCTCTTGGCTGCAGAGATGGGCGAAGAGGGTGAGTATGCCGTCTTCGTGGGTAGCTTGGGCTCCAAGACCCACAACGAGTGGGTCGACGGCGGCATCAACCGCCAGATGGAGGCCTACCCCAACATGACGATGGTGGGCGACAAGAACGAGAGCTTCGACGACTCCGAGATCGCGTACCAGAAGGCCAAGGAGATCCTGGCCGCCTATCCCGACATCAAGGGCTTCCAGGGCAGCGCCTCCACCGACGTGGCCGGCATCGGTCGCGCGGTCGAGGAGGCTGGCCTGCAGGACGAAGTAGCGGTGGTTGGCACCAGCCTGCCGTCGATCGCAGGCGATCTGCTGTCCAGCGGCGCCATCGACGCCATCGGTTTCTGGGATCCGGCCGTGGCCGGCGCTGCCTGCAACCAGATCGCGATGATGACTCTGGCCGGCGAGACGGTCGGTGAGGGCACCGACCTAGGCATCGACGGCTACAACAGCCTCACGGCTGTGGATAACGTGCTGTACGGTGACGCGGCGGTCTACGTGGACGCCTCGAACGCCGACCAGTATCCGTTCTAGCTTCTGATGTAGGTCCATCCCGCGAAGGTGGGGATCCAGCACCGAACCGACTGGATTCCCGCCTTCTAGGGAATTGCGGAAGCTCACCGTCGCCGAGTCTGTTTCGCCATGGCTGACGAACTGCTGCGTGCAGCTGAGATCTTCAAGTCCTTCGCCGGCGTTCGCGCGTTGCTGGACGTCGATCTGGTCGTCGAGAAGGGGCGAATCCACTGCCTGGTCGGCGAGAACGGCTGCGGCAAGTCGACGCTGATCAAGATCATCGCCGGCGTCTATCAGCGCGACGCGGGAACGGTCGTCATCAACGGCAAGGAGTACGACCGCCTGCACCCCATCGATGCCATCCGCGAAGGCATCCAGGTCATCTATCAGGACTTCTCGCTCTTTCCCAACCTGACGGTGGCCGAGAACATCGCGCTCAACGAGCAACTGGCCGAGGGCCGGCGCCTGGTCAACTGGCGCAAGGTGCGGCGCGTCGCCGAGGACGCGCTGGCGCAGATCGAAGTCGACATCCCCCTCGATGCGCTGGTCGAGGACGTGTCGGTCGCCAACAAGCAGCTGATCGCCATCTCCAAGGCGCTGCGCCAGGAAGCTCAGCTGATCATCATGGATGAGCCCACCAGCGCGTTGACGAAGCACGAGATCCAGGCCCTCTTCGCCGTCATCCGTCGTCTACAGGAGCGCGGCATCGCCTTCCTGTTCGTCAGCCACAAGCTGGATGAGGTGCTGGAGATCTCCGAGACGATCATCGTCATGCGGAACGGCAGCGTCGTCAGCACAGGAGATCCTCAGGAGTACGACACCAAGCGCCTGATCCTCGAGATGACCGGGCATGCCATCACAGAGAAGCCTTATCGGTTCGTGGCGGACACCAGCAAACCGGCGCTACTCAGGGTCGAGGGCCTCGAGGTCAACCACGCATTGCAGGACATCCAGTTCGAGCTCTACCCAGGCGAGATCGTCGGCGTCACGGGTCTGCTGGGCTCAGGTCGCACCGAGCTGGCCCTGGCGCTGTTCGGCCTGCTGCCCATCGATGCCGGCCGCATGTCCATGGATGGCCAGCCGGTCGTGATCAGGTCGATCGAAGACGCCATCGAGCACGGCATCGGCTATGTGCCTGAGGATCGACTGACCGAAGGGCTGTTTCTGGAGCAGGCCATTGGCCGCAATATGGTGGTGCGTATCATCGAGCGACTGCGCGGCACCCTGGGCCTGACCGACTCTCGCAAGGTCACCCGGCAGGTGAACGAATGGGTTGACCTGATGCGCGTCAAGACCTCCGATCCTGATCTGCCGGTCAAGACGCTGTCGGGCGGCAATCAGCAGCGGGTGGTACTGGCCAAGTGGCTGGCCAGCAAGCCCCGCTTGATGATCCTCAACGGGCCCACGGTCGGCGTCGATATCGGCTCCAAGGACGAGCTGCACGACATGATCAAGGAGCTGGCCGGCGAAGGCATGGGGCTGCTGCTCATCTCCGACGACATCCCTGAACTGCTGCAGACCTGCAACCGAATCCTGCTGATGCGCAATGGCCGCATCACCGAAGAGATCCAGCCTCAAGAGACCGACGAGAACAGGCTCACCGCCAGGTTGATCGAGGAATGAGCACCGTGAGTCGACTGGCTGGCCGCAACGAGACGCTGGTCGCTGTCACCATCGTCATCCTCGTCTTGGTGATCGGACTGAACAACCCGGTCTTCCTCACCGTCGGGAACGCCTTCGACCTGTTGCGCAGCATGATCGTCATCGGCATCTTCGCCATGGCCGTGCTGATCGTGATCGTGTCTGGCGGCATCGACGTGTCCTTCGCGGCCATCGGCATCTTCGCGCTCTACGCCACCGTCGTGCTATTGAGAGGGAATGCCCCCGACGCGCCTATCTGGGTGGCGTTCATCGTGGCGGCCCTGATCGGACTTGGCCTCGGTCTCATCAACGCCTTCTTCATCGCACAGTTCAAGCTGCCGACGCTGATCGTGACCCTCGGCACGTTGAGCATGTTCCACGGCTTCCTGCTCTTCGCGATCGGCAACAACATCATTCGCGACGTGCCCCCGGAGATGACCGCCTTCGCGCGCTCCGTGCTGGTGTCAGTTCCCTTGACACGGGGCACGGCCAACCTCCATCCAGCCATCCTGATCACCATCGCCGTAACCATATTCGTGTGGTGGCTGCTCAAGTACACCATGCTTGGCCGCAGCATCTACGCGCTCGGCGGCGCGCGCGATGCCGCTGAGCGCGCGGGGTTCAACGTGCCCCGCATCCAGTACTTCATCTACGCCTTCGTGGGACTGCTGTCGGGCATCGCCGGTATGACCTTCGGCTCGCTGGCCCGCCAGGCCAACCCGCAGGACCTGGTCGGATCGGAGCTGATGGTGATCGCCGCAGTGGTGTTGGGCGGCGCGCAGCTGACCGGCGGCCGAGGCACGGTGATCGGCACCGTGCTCGGCGTGGTCCTGGTGGTGATCGCCAACAACAGCCTGGTCCTGATCGGGGTACCCACCGTCTGGCAGCAGGTCGTAATCGGCGCAATCATCCTTGTCGGCACCGGCCTGCCGGCTATCCGCGCGCGGCGAGCCAAACGGCACGCCACTGGCATGGTCACGCCATGACGCACCGTTCATCCCGGTTCGGGCACACTGAGCTGACCCTCCCAGAAGACGCACGATGAACGACGAAGCTGCCCGCAAGTCGCTGATCGGCCGCCTGCCGGTGGACAGCCAGACGCTGCGCCTGCTGGTCATCGCCATCCTGCTCTTCGCAGCCTTCAGCATCCTGTTGCCGGGCGAGTTCCCGACACTCCGCAACATGCAGTCCATGGCCGTGCAGTTCCCAGAGTTCGGCATCCTGGCCTTCGCCATCATGATCACCATGCTCACCGGTGGCATCGACCTGTCCATCGTCGGCGCGGCCAACCTCTCGGCGATCGCGGCGGCCACGGTGTTGACCAGACTGGGAGCAACTGACGAGGCGGCGCTTCCGCTGGCACTCCTGATTCCTCTGGCCATCCTGGCCGCGGTGCTGGTTGGCTCGCTGTGCGGCCTGTTCAATGGTCTTCTCGTCTCCCGCATCGGTATCACCCCGATCCTGGCGACCCTGGCCACCGGCTCGCTCTACACCGGGCTCTCACTCGTGATCACCGGCGGCCCAGCCATCACGACCACGCAGCTGGCCTTCATCGGCAACGGCACCATCCTGGGCCTGCCGATCCCGGTCATCGTGTTCATCGTGTTGGCGGTGGTGTACTCGATCGTGCTCAATCGGTCGGCGTTCGGCTTCAACGTGTACATGCTGGGGACCAACCCGACTGCGGCACTGTTCTCCGGCATCAGCTCCCACCGTGTGCTGATGCGCACCTACTGGCTGGCCGGGCTGTCGGCCGGGATCGCAGGCGTCATCTTCCTTACGCGCACCAACTCGGCCAAACCGGAGTATGGCGCATCGTTCATCCTGTTGACCGTCCTGATCGCCATCCTGGGCGGCGTGCGCTACACCGGCGGCTTCGGCACGGTCTCCGGGCTGGTGCTGGCCGTGCTCAGCATCCAGCTCCTCTCGACCGGCCTGAACATGCTGATGCTCGAGTGGTTCCCCTCCAGCGCTGCCATCTTCTTCCGCCAGTTCGCCTGGGGCGGGCTGCTGCTGCTGGTGATGGTGCTCAACTACTATGCCGACCAGCGGCGCGACAGGCGACCGAGCGCCAGCAGACAGGCATGATCATTCACCGTAGGGGAGGAGCGTTTCGATGAAGAAGATCGCATATCTCGGCATGGGCACCATGGGTGGCGGCATGGCGGCCAATCTGCTCAAGGCCGGCTATCCGGTGACCGCGTGGAATCGAACGGCCGAGCGCTGTGCGCCGCTGGCGGCCCAGGGCGCGCGACAGGCTGATTCCCCGGCCGAGGCTGCAGCCGGTGCTGACCTGGTCATGTACTGCCTGAGCGACGACGCAGCCGTGGAGGATCTGGTCTGGGGCGCGGGTGGGTTGCTGGCGGCTGTGCAGCCTGGGCAGATCGTGGTGGACATGACCACCCTCCACCCGGACACCAGCCGCAAGGAGGCGGCGGCCTATGTAGCGAAGGGCGCGCGCTTCCTGGACGCACCCGTCTTCGGCAGCAAGAACGAAGCGGCTGAGGGCGGCCTGTGGATCGTCGTCGGCGGCGACCAAGCCCTCTATGAGGAGGTGCTGCCGGTACTGGAGGCGCTGAGCGAAACCACCCACTACATGGGCGTGAACGGCCAGGGCGCCTCGATGAAGCTGGTAGGCAACCTGTTGGTGGCCGCCCAGCTCGAGGCTCTGGGTGAGGCCATGGTGCTGGCCACCAAGGCCGGCCTCGATCCGGAGGACGTGCTGGGTGTGCTGCACGTCACCGACTTCAAGTCGCCCATCTTCGACGGCGTGGGCGGCATGTTGATCCGTCGCGACTTCGAGACCAACTTCGCGCTCAAGCTGATGCTCAAGGATGCCAACCTCATCGCCCGCTTCGCCCAGGACCTGAACGTGCCGGTGCCGGCCGCAGCCGCGACCCGCGAGGTGATCAAGGGCGCCATCAATAAGGGCTGGGGCGAGGAGAACGCCTCGGCCTTCATCCGCAACCTGGAGGAACAGGCCGGCGTGGTGGTGCAGAAGTAGCGGTTGCCAGGCTGCGTGCGAGCCACCGTCGCAGCGCGGTGAACCCGTGTCGTGGGCCGGTTCGGCTTCAGGCGGCGTGACGAAGATCGCTGAAAGGGCGGAGATACGATGAAGAAGATCCTCAACGCACCAGTGTCATACGTCGACGAGATGCTCTCGGGGCTGGTGGCGGCTCATCCCGAGTACTACCGGCTACACGGCGACAGCGGCAAGGTTATCGCGCGAGCCATGCCGGGCACGTCAGTGAAGGTCGGCATCGTCACCGGTGGCGGATCCGGTCACCTTCCCGTCTTCACTGGCTATGTCGGCGTCGGACTGCTCGACGCCTGCGCGATCGGCGACGTCTTCGCCTCGCCTTCGGCCGAGCAGATGGCTGACGCGATCCGGGCTGCCGACAGCGGTGCCGGCGTCCTGCGGCTCTACGGGAACTACGGCGGCGACGTCATGAACTTCGACATGGCCGGCGATCTCGTCGAGTTCGAGGACATCTCCTGCACCACCGTGCTCCTCACCGACGACGTCTCCTCGGCCCCGCCCGAGGAGGCCGAGAAGCGCCGCGGCGTGGCAGGCATGGTCTATGCCTTCAAGATGGCTGGAGCGGCCGCCGAAGAGGGACGCGACCTGGAGGCTGTCACCGCCGTGGCCCAGAAGGCCGCCGATGCCTGCCGGTCGATCGGGGTGGCGCTCAGTCCCTGCACCGTACCCCAGGCCGGGAAGCCGACCTTCGAGATCGCCGATGACGAGATCGAGATGGGTATGGGCATCCACGGCGAGCCGGGCGTCTGGCGTGGCAAGCTCAAGACCGCTGACGAGATCGCAGGCGAGATGATGGACCGCCTGCTCGCGGACATGCCGATCGCGCAGGGTGACCGCGTATCGATCCTCGTCAACTCCCTCGGCGCGACCCCACCCGAGGAGCTCTACATCCTCTACAACGTGGTGAAGTCGCGGCTCGAAGGCGAGGGCGCCACCATCATCATGCCGCTTGTCGGCCGCTACGCCACCTCCATGGAGATGGCTGGTGTCTCCTTCACCCTATGCCGACTGGACGACGAACTGGAGGCGCTTCTCAAGGCGCCCTGCGACTGCGCCTTCTGGAGGGTCGGATGACCCTGGACATCCGCGCGCTTCGAGCCGGGATCGACCGCGTGGGAGCGGCCATGGAGCGCGATTTCGAGATGCTCAATGCCGCGGATGGGGCACTCGGTGACGGCGATCTCGGGGTGACGATGACCCGCGGGATGCGGGCGATCAGCGAGCAGGCCGACGACCTGCCGGACGACCTGGGCATGGCCCTACTTCGGTGCGCGCAGGCGTTCACCAAGTCATCGGGCTCGTCCTACGGCACGCTGCTGGCGACGGGGATCATGGCCGTGGCCAAGGATGTGAAGGGCGAGACCGAGATCGACCCGAGCCGGATCTCGTCGTTGGTAGGCCTGGCGCGCGACCAGATGCAGGCACGCGGCAAGGCCGAGCTCGGCGGCAAGACGGTGCTCGACAGCCTCGACGCGGTGGCCACCGCTACGTCGGGCAAGAGCGAGACGACCGAGCTGGCCGATGCCGCCGCCAGAGCGGTCGAAGACGCGCTCACTGAGTTCCGCGACAAGCCCGCGACCGTCGGACGCGCACGCATCTTCGGCCAGAAGAGCGTGGGTCTGGACGATCCAGGCATGCTGGCGATGACTCGGATCGTCCAGGCACTCGCCGACCGGGAGGACTGAGGCGCCCCTTCCTGACACGAGCGTCGGCAGCGATGCCAGCGTCTGCGTGGTCCCATGTCACAGCCATCCAGGCCGTAAGTACGCAGCACCATCGTCTCAGCGAGTGACGGCCCGCGAAGCCTCTGCTACCGTTCTGTGTCTCGGGCGGCTAGCTCGGCTGGTTAGAGCACTTGCTTGACATGCGTCCCGACGAATGCGGCGTAGGTGTTGCACGAGGAAGAGCCCTCACCGATGCGGTGAGGGCCTTGTTATGGGCTGAACGTCATCGGCTGAAGCAGCCATCCGCAGAGAGCGAGGGATGCGCCGGGTCGTGGTCGGGACGTGATCGCGGCGGACAGTCAGCGTGAGCCTCTACCAAAGGCGACGAGCTGGCGACCTCGAGTCGCGTGGGTCTCCTTACTCGGCGGGAAGGTTGCCGCTCACATCGGCGACCCACCAGATGTCGTTCACGCCGTGCCCGGTGGTCTGACCGGCCTCGCTGTCGCCCTGCCAGTAGTAGAGCGGCCGGCCGTCGTAGGTGACCTGGGTGGAGCCGTCGGTGCCGGTCGTCAGTCCTAGGACGCCCGTCACGCCATCACCCGCAGAGACGCTGTTGCCGGGGGGCACGGTGACCGGAGGCCAGGCGGTCAGGCAGTCGCCCTCGCAGACGCTGACGCCCGGTGTGGCGTCGGCGGCGAAGACGTAGACCGTCAGGCCGTCTCGCCCCGTGAGGAAGGTGCCCAGGTCCGTGGTCGCCGTCTGCAGGGTCAGAGCCGGCGGGTTCTCCGGCATCGAGCCGTCCTCGAGGGCGACGAACCAGACGCCGTTCACGCCGTGGCCGGTCGTCTGGCCGGGCTCAGTGTCGGTGGCCCAGTAGTAGAGCGGCCGGCCACGATAGGTGGCCTGCGTCGTGCCGTCCTCTCGGGGGAACGACGCGAGCGTCCCGGTCACGCCATCACCAGCCGTGAGTCCCTGGCCTGCACCCACGAGTAGTGGTGGCCAGGCATCGAGGCAGCCGCCGACACAGACGCTCTGTCCGGGCGTCACGTCACGCGTGAAGTAGTACAGCGTCTTGCCCTCGGGGCCGACCAGGTACGTACCGAGGTCGTCGCTGGCCGTGCTGACGGTGATGGCCTCGTCCTGCGCGAGCACGCTCAGCGGGACGGCCGCGGCGGCGAGCGCCATCGCGCCGGCGAGTACGAGCGCGCTGAGGCGGTGTCGACCCCTGGGGATCGCGGTATCGGTCGAATGCATGTCGGTCCTCCTATCCGTGTAGTGGGCTGCTAGACGCTGAACCTGGCCACGCCTCGGCAGACCTCCCCGCTGCGTGGGTTCTTGGCGCGGGCCACGATCGTCTCGACGCCCGGACCGTTGGCGGTCAGACGTCGGACCTCGAATGAGCCACTGGGTGGCTGGGTCGTGCGCGAGCCCCGAAAGAAGACGTTGCCGTTGCGCTTGAGCTTCACGTTCCAGCGCTGGCCATTGCGGTTCTGGTCGACCTCGAACTCGACCTCGATGCGTCCGTTCTCCGGACTAAGCTTCAGTTTCCAGTCCGTGCTCGCCGTGCAACTGCCGCGACGGATGACGTCGCCGTCCTTGGCGCTCGCGGTGATGGGTGCGGCGACGAGCGTCGTCGCCACCAGCACGCCGCTGATGAAGGCCGCCACGCGGCCGATCGAGACCCTTTTCATGTATTCCTCCGTGTCGCTCCCTGCGGTGGACCAGTCGCCTGCTGCGACCGGGTACCCGGCGATGGTGAGCCGCCACGATCGCTCCGGGAACGGGCCTGGGTCGCGAAACGCATCAGACCTTGGTCCGATGTGCCAGCGGCGACGGGCGCCTACCATGCCGCTGATGTCCGACAGCACCGAAGCCCGACTGCACGCAGACATCGCGCCTGCCCAACGGCAGGCGCGACCGACTCGTGGGTGGCTGCGACCACTCCATGCGCTTCGCTCGACCTCACTGGCGCAGCGGTTCCTGCTGGCCAATCTCGCCATCCTCCTGGTGGCAGGGCTCGTCGTCGGCGTCTGGGTCGGCGACCAGCTGGAGCGCAGCATCGTCGATCGCACCGCATCGGTCACGGCGCTCTACGTGGAGTCGATCATCGAGCCGAGCGTCGCGTCCATGGCCGACGGGGATGAACTCACGCCCGAGGAGATCGCCACGCTCGATGCCCACCTCACGTCGAGTGCGCTCGTCGATCGCGTTCGTTCCATGCGCATCTGGGCAGCCGATGGACGGATCGTCTACAGCCCCGATGCTGCCCTCATCGGAGAGCGGTTCCCCATCGACGACCACCTGGCGCAGGCGTGGGCCGGCGAGGTCGTCAGCGGCATGGACGACCTCAGTGGTGAGGAGAACGCGTGGGAGCGCGCGCGCTGGGATCGACTCCTGGAGATGTACCTGCCCGTCCGCGAGCGTGGCACCGAGCGCATCATCGCGGTGGCCGAGTTCTACCTGCCGCCGAGGGAGATCGACGATCAGGTCGCGGAGGCCAGGCTCACGACGTGGGCGCTGGTGACGCTCGCCATCGTCGTCGCGGGGCTCCTGCTCTGGCGGGTGGTGAAGCGCGGTAGCGACACCATTCAGCGCCAGGAGATCGCGCTCTCGCAGCAGGTCGATGAGCTCACCGGCCTGCTCGACCAGAACGCCGAGCTCAGCCAACGGGTCCATCAGGCGGCGGAGCGCACGACCACGCTCAACGAGCGATCGCTGCGGCGGGTCAGCAGCGACCTCCACGACGGGCCCGGACAGATGCTGTCACTCGCGATGCTGCGCCTCGATGGCCTGCAGACGCGCGCCGCAGCCGGCGATCCGCCGACCGCGGAAGAGATCGCCGAGGTGGAGGCCGTGCTCGAGGAGGCGATGAGCGACATGCGCAGCGTGGCGGCCGGTCTGCGCCTGCCCGAACTCGCACCGACGGATGCTGAGGCGGTCGCGTCCCGCGCGGTGCAGGACCACCAGCGCCGAAGCGGCACGCCCGTCCGGCTCACGGCCGACGCCGTGCCACCCGACGTGCCTCTGCCGGTCAAGATCGCGCTCTTTCGGGCGCTGCAGGAGTCGCTCTCGAACGCGACACGACATGGCCACAGCGAGAGCATCGAGGTCGAGCTCCACGGCACGCGACGACGATGGCCGGACCCCCGGCCTGTCGCTGGTCGTGCGCGACGATGGCATCGGCTTCGAGCCGGACATCTTGATCGAGACCGAGGGCCTCGGCCTCGCGGGCATCCGTGAACAGGCGGAGGTGCTCGGCGGCTCGTTCGAGGTCCACGCCTCACGCGGCGGCGGCACCGAGCTGCGGGTGTGGTGGCCACTGCGGTACGGGGCGTCAGCTCGTGGGTGAGTCCATCCGGGTCGCGGTCGCCGACGACCATCCGATGTTCCGTGCCGGCGTCGTGATGTCGCTGCAGGGCGAGGAGGGTATCGACATCGTGGGCGACGCTGGTGACGCGGCCGCGGCGCTGGAGCTCGCACGCCGGGAGCTTCCCGATGTGATGCTGCTCGACATCGCGATGCCGGGTGGTGGGCACGACGCCGCACGCTGGATCGCGGCAGCCTGCCCGGCGACGCGCATCGTCATGCTGACGGTGTCAGAGGACGAGGACGACCTGCTCGAGGCGATGAAGGCCGGCGCCTCCGGGTACGTGCTCAAGGGTGCTGGAGCCTCCGAGCTGGCCGCGGTCATCCGCTCGGTCCACGCCGGAGAGGTCTACGTCGCCCCGGCCCTCGCCTGGGGCATGCTGCGCGAGCTCCGCACGCCGCGCAGCTCACCGTACGACGCGCTGACCGACCGCGAGCGAGAGGTCCTCGAGCTCGTGGCCGAAGGGCTCAGCAACCAGGAGGTCGGTGAGCGACTGGGCCTGGCCGAGAAGACCATCAAGCACTACATGACCAACATCCTGGGCAAGCTGCAGGTCCGCAGTCGCGTCGAGGCCGCCCTGCTCGTTGCCCGAGAAGGCTCACCGCAGACCAAGAGCGAACTCTGATGCCATCCGAGTCCCTCCGGGTGCGAGCCCGAGCCGACGGAGCGTTCATCCCGCGGCCAAGCGGTCACGCGCAGATGCAGGCCGGGGTTGTGGTCTGATGCGCCGATGCACACGCTCCTATCGACGCTTTCTCGGCGCCGCGGTCCTGGCCGTGCTCGCCAGCCTCGCGGCCGCGACCATCGCACTCGGTCAGGACGGCGAGGAGGTCGTCATCTCCGACACGCTCGAGCCGCAGCGGCTGGAGGTGTCGGCCGGCACGGTCGTCACCTGGCGGAACGAGGACCGCGAGCGGCACCGTATGCGCTCCCGCCAGGGACCCGTGGGGTTCGATTCGGGCAACCTCGAGCCCGGCGAGCGTTTCAGCGTGACCTTCGTGGTCGCCGGCGAGTATCCCTACCTCGACGAGCGCAACGACGAGGACCCCGCCTACTTCGGCACCGTGGTCGTCATCGACGAGCAGCCGACCGGCGGCCCGCCACCGAGGCGGCCACCGTCACGCTCATCGACGAGTCCTATCAGCCTCCGGCCCTCGAGGTCGCCGTCGGCGCCACCGTGACCTGGGAGAACATCGACGGTGACGACGACCACACCGTGACCTCGAGCTGATGGCACCTTCAACAGCGGGGTCCTGCCCGCCGGTTCGGCTTTCGAGTACTCCTTCGACGCGCCCGGCACCTATCCCTACTTCTGTGCCATCCATCCGGAGATGGAAGGCACGATCACCGTCGTGGGTGACGCCCCAGCTCCCCGAGGGAGCGGGTGCGTCGTCGGCCGATCGAGTCGCCGGCACCGGAGCACAGGGAACGTGACTCCCGCCGACGAGGCGCCCGCCTCGGTGGACCTGCGGCGGTCTCGATCGTCGATCTCACCTTCGATCCCGCCACCGTCGAGGTCGATGCCGGCGCCACCGTGACCTGGTCCAACGACGACGGCATCCCGCATACCGTGACCGCCCGTGCGGACGACTTCAACTCCGGCGTGCTGATGAGCGGGGACTCGTTCAGCCAGACCTTCGAGACTCCGGGCAGCTACGACTACTTCTGCGCCATCCATCCCTCGATGGCAGGGACGGTGCTGGTCCGGGACCCGGTGGCATCGGACGACGTCGGCGATGCGGCCGGCGACCAGCTCACGGATGACACGGCCGCGGTCACCGAGGTGTCCGTGGTTGATGTGGCCTTTGCGCCGGCGGACATCGAGGTCCCGGTCGGTACGACGGTGGATTGGACGAACCAGGACGCGTTCGCGCATACCGTGACCGCACGCGATGGCGCCTTCGACTCCGGGACGTTGGACGGCGGCGGGAACTTCTCGCGGACGTTCCAGGAGCCCGGAACCTTCGACTACTTCTGCGCCATCCATCCCTCGATGACGGGGACCGTAACGGTCACGCCCTGAGAATCTGGATTCTCGCAGAAAGGCACCGAGCCAGTACCTGGCCTGCGCCGGGTTCAGAATGTGAGCCGGTGGGAAGGGGGGCAGGGGCCGGATGGCCGCTGCGACGGGCACGACCAGACGATACCGGAGGGAGTGACCGCCGCGCCTGTGCCTCTGCCATCTTGCTCTCGACTCGGGCGGCTAGCTCAGCTGGTTAGAGCACTTGCTTGACATGCGTCCTGCCGAATGCGGCGTAGGTGTCGCACGATGACGAGCCCTCACCGATGCGGTGAGGGCCTTGTTATGGGCTGAACGTCATCGGCTGAACTTGCGCGTAGGCGCGCGACGACCACGGCGATGAGCCGGACCGCCGAGACCTGCCGGAGCCCGGCGTCACGCGGCGGGTGGTCGTCCATCATCGCTCATGCCGGCGGACCGGGAGCAAGCCCCGGTCCAAGAGCCAGGGGATAGCGACGGCACCGGAGATGAGGCGGAGAGTGACAGCAGGCGGCCCCGAAGAGGAGGAGGAGGTCGGCCGGTGTCGCGCGAGCGGTGCGCTGAGGGGATCGACTCCGAGGACGCCGCACGCTGCCGGAGCCCACAGAGGCGCATCGGTCGGCGCGGGCTCGTCGAGAACACGCGATAGCACCGTATACCCACCACGCAGGTGTTGCTGGAGTTTCGCAGCCCGGCAAGAACGGCTGGGACGCTTCGAGTGAGCGCCCGCCCAGACCGACTGTGAGAGGCAAATGACCAGCAGGGCGCGACCAAGACTTCCGAGATCGTACGCGACCCTCAGTCCTGCCTGGCCTCGTCCTCCAGACCCATGGCCTCGTCGGTGATGACCGCCGGGTCCAGATCGGGATCGAGATCGTTGGCCTTCGCGGCCGCCAGCGCACCCTCGCCGCCCAGCTCGGCGATGCGGGCCTCCACCTTCCGGATGACGAACGAGAGGTGCGTACGCAGCTGGTAGAGCGTGCCCATCTTGCCCGCCGGCATACGCCGCTGCCGGGCCAGCTGACCGTCGAGGCCGACGAGGAAGTCCTGCTGTTCCATCAGCTCCTCGAGGCTGGACTCCCCCAGGTTGCGCTCGATGGCATTGATGCGCGGATACCACGAGTTGACGCGGCTGTTGTTGAACCACTCCCAGCCGGCCTTGGCCAGGGTGTAGACCGGGAACGCGAGCACGAGCAACGGCAGCAGGATGAGGTAGACCCGCGACAGGGGCGAGGCGATCTCGAAGGGCAGGAACGACTCCAGCGGTGTCGGCCCCTCCTCGAGGTACTTCCTGGCGTCCTCGTCGACCGGGAACTGCGTCTGGCTCAGCGAGGGGAAGGCGTCGAGGTCGCCGACGTAGGGGACCGGCAGGACCCCCGGCAGCTCACGCACGATGAGCCGGGCCAGGTCGGGGTTCAGGCCCTCGCGACCCATGAGCGTGGCTCGGGCGGCCAGCATGGCCATGTCCTGGGGTGGCACCGGGGACGCGCCCGGATCGTAGACGCCGCGGAAGAGCGTCACCGGCGAGAGGAACGGCAGCCGGCGCGAAAGCCCTTCCGTGTTCGGGACGGGCAGGAGCTCGAGATCGGGGATGGCCGCAAGCTCCGCTACGAGCGGCGCATTGGCGGCCACCACGAAGAAGGCGGCGTCGATGGTCCCCTCCGCCAGGCCCGCGATGGCCTCGTCGGTGGTCCACTCCAGGGCGATGGCCGTCGAGTCGGTCTGGTCGATGAGGGCCCGGGCGGTCGCGTTCGTGCCGCTGCCGGCGGGACCGATGGCCAGGCGTTTGCCGGCCAGGATGGGGATGCCATCCACGACCTCGATGGCATCCTCCCGCGCGAAGATCCAGAAGGGTTCGTAGAACACCTCTGACAGCGCGGTCGAGCCGCCGATGTCGGTCAGGAACTCGGTGCCGCTCTGGATGAGTCCGACGTCCGCGTCGCCCGTGCGCAGCAGCTCGGCGTTCTCGATGGAGCCGGCGGTCTCGAGGACCTCGACCGTGATGCCCTCGGTCGCCAGGACCTCCTGCAGCGAGGCGGCGAAGGCTGCGTACATGCCGCCCGGCTGACCCGCCGCGAGCGTGAACGTCTTGGGCGGGCGCCCGAGCAGCACGACCGCCACCATGGCCGCGAGCAGCGCCACGATGACGCCGAGCACGAGGGATACCACCACTTTGCGGCCGAGACCGTTGCTCATGTCCCTCCCTCCGCGACGAGCCGGTCCTGGCTGGAGGTACGCGCCCCGGACAACGCGGCCGCATCGTGGTGCGCGGCTACGAATGTGAGCATACCTAGCCGGCGATGACGAGGATTCCCAGAGCGGGGTCCTGGGTCGGGGAGCACGACGTCATGGACTGCTGATCCATAGCCTCCCCGCCCCCCAAGATAGCCTCGGGTCCTCCGGGCGAGCCGTAGGAACTTTGGTGTGCTGGTCAGGCCGCGGCCCGGTGCTGTTCGGCCGAAGTCCTCGCGACGCAGCGGTGTCGCCGATGCTCTTGGAGGCGTAGCGTCGGATCTCGACGATCACGATGCTCCGGGTAGGGCGACGCCGCGGACGTCGCGCCACGGTCGGCGGCGGGTGGTGCGCTTGTACGGGCGCCGCGGCTAGGACTCACTGGTCTGCTGGGTCCGGCCCGGCGCCGTCCAGACGACGCAAGGCAGCGGTCACCGGCGGTCGCGGCGTCCCGAGCGGGATGCCGGACAGGTCAGACGGGCGCCCTTCGGGACGCGCGTCGCCGTGGCACCGCTTCACCTTGCGTCCACTGCCACAAGGGCAGCGATCGTTCCGATTCGCTGCGGCCACGGCCGTCGCCAACTCGACGTCGCGCTGTGCCACGAGGGGCATCACCTCCTCTGCCTTGCGGCCGGTCTTGAGCAGCTGGACGATCACCCGGGCGGGCCGGTCGATGTGGCGGAAGAAGGCCATGTACCCGGCGCAAAGGTAGTTGAGCCCCGGCTCGCCGTCGGGCGTCAACAGGAAGCGGTTCTTGGGACACTCGCCGTGGCAGGCGAAACGAACGTCGCACTCGCGGCACATGCGGGGCAGGGCGTCGCGCTTGGCTGCTCCGAACGAGCGCTGCTGATCGGAACCGACCAGGTCAAGCATCGGCAGCTCCCGGATGTTCCCGACCCGGTGCTCCGGCTCCACGAAGTGATCGCACGAGTACAGGTCGCCGGTGTGCTCAAGGGCCAGGCCCGCGCCACACGTCTCGTCGAACACGCAGAGGCCTGACCCAGCTGTCCCGTAGAAGTTGCGCACCGCGGCCTCGAACGTCTGGACGAAGACGCGCCCGACGTCACGGCGGACCCACTCGTCCCAGATCGCGGTCAGGAACCTGCCGAACTGTTCGGGCTCGACCGACCGAGGCGAGACGGTCGTGCCGTGCATCGGGTCCGGCCGGCCGGACAGGTCGAGCCGCTCCACGACGGGGATGAACTGCATCCAGTCCGTCCCGACTTCGTCACGCAGGAACCGGTACACCTCGAGTGGGTAGTCACCGTTGAGGCGATTGACGGTCGTCAGGACGTTGTACTCGACCTCGTGCGCCTGGAGCAGTCGCAACCCTCGCATGACCTGGTCGAAGGTCGGCTTACCGCCTTTGTCCACCCGGTTGCCGTCGTGGAGCTCGCGCGGCCCGTCGAGCGAGATCCCGATGAGGAAACCCTGCTCGGCGAGGAAGTTGGCCCACTCCTCGTCGAGGCGAGTGCCATTCGTCTGGAGCGTGTTCTCGATCGTCATCCCCGGGCGCTTGTGGAGCTCCTGGAGCTCGACCGCCCGCCGGAAGAAGTCGAGGCCCATGAGGGTCGGCTCGCCTCCCTGCCACGCGAACGTCACCGTGTCCGACCGGTGGGCGGCGATGAGCTGCTTCACGTACCGCTCGAGCACCTCATCCGACATGCGGAAGGAGGAGCCCGGGAAGAGCGCCTCCTTGTCGAGGAAGAAACAGTACGAACAGCCGAGGTTGCAGACCGCCCCCGTCGGCTTGGCCATGACGTGGAAACGCGGCGGGATGCCCGCCTCCTGCGAGACGGGCGCCCACTGCGCCCGCTCGATGGCGATCAGGTCTTCATTCTCTATGGCAGGCATTCCGGCCGGTCAGTGCCCAGACGTGAGCGCTGCCTCGAGCCTCTCCTGCGCCTGGTCGATCGTGAAGCTGGCCGCCTTCATCCGCGGTGGGTAGTCGACGAAGGTGTCCAGGAACTCAGCGACGAGGCCCTGCGCGGGTACCAGCAGGAAGGCCCGGTCGAGGTACCAGTCCCAGTACGTATTGGACGTGGTGTCCGCTCGTTCGTATGGATCGGTCCGAAGGTTGTAGAGGTAGGGGAGCCGGGTGGCGACGAACGGCTCGGCCCAGATCGCAAGCGTACCCGGCATACGCTGCTGCATGAAGACGAGCTTCCAGTTGTCGTATCGGAATGCGACGAGGTCGCCGTCGTCGGAGAAGTAGAAGAAGTGATTCCGCGGGCTCTCGTCCGTCTCTGCCTTGAGGTACGGCAGCAGGTTGTAGCCGTCGAGGTGCACCTTGAACGTCGTCTCGCCGACTGCATGCCCCTTGAGCAACTCCTCCTTGATGTCCGGCTCGCCGGCGGCGGCGAGGAACGTCGGCAGCCAGTCGAGATGGCTCACGATCGCGTTCGAGACCACCCCCGCGGGGATGCTCCCAGGCCAACGGATGATGGACGGGACGCGGTAGGCGCCCTCCCAGTTCGTGTTCTTCTCGGAACGGAACGGGGTCATGCCCGCGTCGGGCCACGAGTTCATGTGCACGCCGTTGTCGGTGGAGTAGACGACGATCGTGTCGTCGGCGATGCCGAGCTTGTCGATCGCGTCGAGTACCTTGCCCACGTGCTGGTCGTGGTCGATCATCGTGTCGTGGTACGCAGACTGCCACTTGCCGGCCTGACCGACACTCTCCGGCTTCGGGTGGGTCCGGAAGTGCATGTGGGTCGTGTTCACCCAGGTGAAGAACGGGACGCCCTCGGCGTGCTTGCGGTCGATGAAGTCAAGGGCTGCGTCGACGATCTCGTCGTCGACCGTCTCCATCCGCTTCTTCGTGAGCGGCCCGGTGTCCTCGATCTCTTGGGTCCCGTCCGGGTTCGCGCGGCAACGGAGCACACCACGCGGCCCGAACCGCTCCTGGAACTTCGGGTAGTTCTCGGGATCCGGGTAGTCCGGATGCTCGGGCTCCTCCTCGGCGTTCAGGTGGTAGAGGTTACCGAAGAACTCGTCGAAGCCGTGGCTCGTGGGCAGATGCTCGTCGCGGTCGCCGAGGTGGTTCTTGCCAAACTGTCCGGTCGCGTAGCCGAGCGGCTTGAGGAGCTCGGCGATCGTCGGGTCCTCGGCCTGCATCCCCTGGTCCGCTCCCGGCAGCCCGACCTTGCTCAGACCGGTGCGATAGACGCTCTGGCCGGTGATGAACGCCGATCGCCCGGCCGTACAACTCTGTTCGCCGTAGGAATTGGTGAACCGCATCCCTTCACTGGCGAGCCGGTCGATGTTCGGGGTCCGATACCCCATGACACCGTCGCCGTAGCAGCTCAGGTTGGTGATCCCGATGTCGTCACCCCAGAAGACGACGATGTTGGGCTTGCCGTCCGGCATGGGGAGTCCTCCTCGCAACGATGGCACACGGCGCAAACGCGCTGGCCGAAAGATGGTACGCCGGTGGTCGGCTGGGAATATACCGCGGCAGGAAGTCGCCAGCCGCGGAACGTGCATCACGGTAGCCGCTGCAGCGGGAGGCGAACGTCGGCCACCGGCGACTCACACGTCGCGTGCCTCCCCCTCCGCCAGAAGCACCCGCGCAACCGCCGGAGTCCGCTCGCAATGGCGCTACGCCGCTTGAGCCACTGACCTCCCTACATTCGGAGTTGAGCCGAGGATCTGCGGTTTACGAATCCCGCGGACTGGGTGCGATCGAGATCGATCGCAAGGCAACGGGAAGCGAAAGAGGCGGGACATGTTAGCCCGCCTCTTCGTGCGTTCCGGGGGGCCGACGGCCCCGCTGGACCTCAGATGCCCAGGAGCTGCTTCTTCTTGGCGTCGAACTCCTCCTGAGTGAGGATGCCCTGGTCGACGAGCCCCTTGAGTTGGGTCAACTGCGCAGTCACGTCGTCCTGAGCGGGCGCAGTCGGTGCCGCAGGGGTAGCTGGAGCCGGCTGGGCAGCCATCGCATCGAGTTGCGCCTGCTGCTGGGCCAACTGCTGCTCCATCGCCTGCTGGTCGGCGTAGGACTGTTGCTGCTGCGCTTGTGCGGTCGCCTTCTTCTGCTGGCGCCCGGCCACGGCCCCTGCTGTTCCCACGACAACTGCCGTCGTGGCGGCGGCCCCGATCAGGCTGGGGCCTCGACGCATGGGTCCACGTCGCCTCATGGTTGGATCCTCCTGTTTGTGGTGCTAGGTCTTGTCCGTTGGCTTGCCTCGCGGGCGAACGGCTAGGCCTCCTCGCTGGCGAGGTACTCGAGCGCGGCCTCGACCGCGGCAGCGGGAATCTTCTCGTTGGCCACCAGGATGCCACCTGAGTCCCGAACCGCTTCGGCGAATCTCGCCGACCAGACGTTCTCCCAGACGATCAGGCCCGCTGAACTGTTGGGATCGAGGCCTTCAGCCACATACTGGATGTCCTCCTCGTTGAGTAGGCCCTGTACCTCGTGGTCCAGGTCCTCGAAGGCCCCGGCGATGTCCCGTGGAAGCTCGGTCAGCTCGACCGCGGTCGTGGAGCCGTCCTCTCCCTTCATCACGAAAGCCAGGTCGATGATGTTCACGACGCCATTGTCGACAAGTTCCTTGAGCGCAGGCACGACCTCACCATTGAACTGGTTGCCTGGGAACGCGATGACCGCGTATTCGACGGATCCGACTCTCATGGTTCCTCCTGCGTGACGTGCCGACCGGATTAGGACGAGTCGGACGGCCGCCCAGGTGCATCGTCTGCCGTGTCCTGGGCCGCGCTGGGCGATGATAGCGCTCAACGGGTTCCATAGCTTGGCGATGGGTGGCTTGAATGGTGGCCGGACGGACGCAGACCTACTATGCCTGGTTCTCGCCACCGGCAGCGCCTCAAACCACGGTCTGGTATCACGGCATCTACGCGATCAACGGCTGTTGCGGGTGGCGGGTCGCGGGACCCGGCCGCCACGAGGGTCTCGGCGATGGACGCGTGCCCGAAGTAGACCGCGCCGTCCACAGCCATGCCATCCGTCGTCAGCGTGTTGGGGTCGGTGCCGCAGTCGAGCAGCAGGCTGACCTATGGGTACCCTATACCTCGGGAGTGGTGTGCGGTCCTCTTGGAGCTCTGGCTCTGCCATTCCTCAGGCTGCGTCGGACCTGAGTTCTCCCGACCGAGGGACTGTTGCGGCCGATCCTCGAAGTAGCGGCGGTCGCTGGCATGGACCCGCCCGACGCTCGGACCCCCACGAACAGGAATCCGACGGCACGGATGTGCAGAGCCGACCCGTCGGCAAGTTGCCCGGGGATGACCGGCCCTCGAAGCCTCTGGTATCGTTTCCTGTCTCGGGCGGCTAGCTCAGCTGGTTAGAGCACTTGCTTGACATGCGTCTGACCGGATGCGGCGTAGGTCGCGCTCACGGGAACGCCCTCATCGATGCGGTGAGGGCCTTGTTATGGGCTGAACGTTATCGGCTGAACCACGCTTGGACATACCTGATCACGTCCCCGCCGCCCTCAAGACCGGCCGGGGTCAACGACACTGACCCGGTGGAGGCGTTCATCGATCATGCCGGCGGACCGGGAAGAGGCCTCGGTCCACTAGCCAGGGGATGAGGACAGCGCCGGAGACCAGGCCGAAGAGGTAGCAGGCGGCGCCGAAGAGGACGAGCTCGAGCGGGCTCACATGAGCGGCCGCGTCGGCCGGGCGGTGCTCGCCGACCTGGCCCAATGCGAGTGGAGGAGGGGATCTGCTCCACGATCCCGGTCTGCGGGTCGGTCAGACGGGCGTCAGGGAATGGACCGTACGGATCATCCCATGACCTCCTCGTCAAGACTTCCATCCTTCAGCGCACCCAGCGGTCCACGGATCGGCTGGTCGTCCTGCCGCTCCCTGCTCCACATAGGAAGAGATACGGGTTCTGCCCCTCAGCCCGCGTGCGAGCTGGATGGGGACGGCGGGATCGCCCCGGATCCGTGGCGGGTTCTGCCCGATGTTCAGGGGGGCTCGCCCGCCGACCCGGTCCGGCCGGGCACGGCCGTGTCAGGCAGCGATGGGCAGTGGTCGCACCTCCCCCCGCGCGATGGCGGGCTCGTAGCCCGGCCGCTCACCGCCATCGACCAGAGCGTGCGCAGGAGCTTGTTGGCGAGGGCCACGTAGGCCTGCTTGGGGGTGAGGCGGTGGGACCGGTCGCGGTGGGTCAGCTCGAGGAAGCGGGCCCCGAACTCGCGCTCGTGCCGCACGAGGCTCACGGCCGCCTGGTAGGCCACGTAGCGCAGCACCGGCCGGCCTCGCCGGTGGATGCCTCCCGCGGCCTCGCGCTCGCCGGAGCTGCGCTCGGTGGGGTTGGTGCCCGCGAGCTTGACCAGGCAACGGGCATCGTCGAAGCGGGCCGGGTCGCCGGTGAGCCCGAGGAGGGCCGCGAGGGTGGCGTCCCCGAGGCCCTTGAGCTGGCCCCGCAGCCAGCCGTAGCCGGTCTGCTCGAGCAGCTCGACCAGGCGCGCGTCGAGCTCGGCGATGGCGCCGTCGGCGAGGGCCACCCGCTCCGCCGCCAGACGCCAGCGCAGGGCGGCGGCGGGGGTCTCGGGCAGCTCGGGCACGTCCCGGGCCGCGGCCCGCAGGCGGCCGGCCATCCAGCGCAGGAAGCGGCGCGGATGATGTCGACGCAGGATGGCCTCGAAGCGACGGGCCGGCAGGGCCGCGATGACCTGCGGTGTCAGGCCCGTGTGCAGCATCGCCTGGAGGTGCGTGCCGGCCAGGTCCGGGCAGGCCGCCAGCAGCCCGGGCCAGGCGAGCTCGAGCAGCGCGCTAAATCTCCTGCAGCGCCGCGGCTCGCTCGATGCGCCGGGCATCGCGGGCCGCGACCAGCATCTCGAGCTCGGCCCAGGGCCTCTCGGCCAGCCTCGTCTCGGTGAAGCGCAGCTCGGCGGCGAGGTCCGCGATGAGCCCGGCGTCGCGGGCATCGGTCTTGTCACGGGTGAGATCGTCGAGCTCACGGGCGTGGGCCACCACGAAGCCCTGCACCAGGACGTACTCGACGCCGGCGGCCTCGGCGGCCCGGGCCAGCGGTTTCCAGAAGTGGCTCGTCGGCTCCATGGCCATGACGAGCGGGCCCGTGCCCTGCGCGGCGGCCAGTTCGTGCCCGCGGGCGATGAGCCGTGCCCGGCCCGCCGGGTCGCTGCTGACGACGAGCTTGCCCACGCGGGCCCGGTCCGACGCTCGGACGTACACCACGACGGCCTCCTTCTTGGCCAGGTCCACCCCGGCGATGAGCGCGTCCGCAGGCAGGCGCTCCCGGCGCCGGGCCTGCTTCTCCGATCGACGTCGCATGCCTCGCGTAACCTGCATGGTGGGCTGCCCTCCGGTGCTTGGTGTAGACACCTCCAAGCTACCCGGTCCGGCAGCCCCTCCCATGCCCTGA
Organism: uncultured Chloroflexia bacterium; assembly: GCA_963712745.1. Classification (GTDB taxonomy): domain Bacteria; phylum Chloroflexota; class Limnocylindria; order Limnocylindrales; family CSP1-4; genus JAFMJV01. The sequence continues at coordinate 96,110 of CAVQJC010000008.1, forward strand.
GGAGCTGATCCTATGTTCAGGAAGGCGTACGGATGTCGGATGTGGCATGTGCGCTACCGCTGCGCTACACCCCGATGAGTGCGTGCGTGACTGGGGTACACAGCACGCCTCGATGGCGCAGGGAACCGATAGCGCGGGGGCGACGTCTTGTCAGTGGCGGCGCTCATCCAGACCGTCGCGATAGCACCTGTCGCGGAGACCCCCATGCACAAGCTCAGGCTCATCATCGCCATCGCTGCCCTCGCACTCCCCCTGAGTGCACTCCCCGTGGGTGCCCAGGACGAGCCGGCCTCGTCGCTCGTCGCGGGCAGCATCGTCCTGCCCGAGGGTTCGATCCTGCCCGACGATGCATCCGTCATCGTCTCGGTGGACGACACGATCCTTGCCGACGCTCCGGCAGTGATGCTCTCTCGCCTCGTGATGGAGGCGCCGGGAGCGGGATCGCCGATCCCCTTCGCGCTGACGGTGCTTCCGGGCACCTACGAGGCGGACCCTGTCCTCGGACCGCTGGAGATCACCATCCTCGTCCGGATCGAAGCATCGGACGGCACCCTGCTGTTCATCAACGATACGAACTTCATGGCCATCGATGCCGAGGGGCCGAAGCAGGACATGGTGGTCCCCGTGGTGGCCGTGGAGGGCTGATGCGCAGCCCCTGCGCCGGTCCCTACACAGCGCGCGACACCGATCGGGCCTAGGGCGCTCGTCGCTGACGGGCTAGAAACCGAATAGCCCGCCCAGGTCCGGAAGGACGGTGAAGGCCACGGCTTCGGCGGCTGTGAGGTTGCCCGTGTCGTTGACGATGGCGGTGAAGGCAGCTCCGGTGTCCTGGTTGTAGAGCACGATCGACTCCCAGCCGATGAGCTGCCCCGAGTGGCCGATCCAGCCGTTCCCGTAGTCGAACAGGCCCAGCCCGTAGGAACCTTCGGGGATCGGCTGGAAGTCCAGGCGCTCGGCCGCGATGTCGGCCGGCAGCAGACCGGTGCCGAGACCCGTCTCGGCCCACCTCCCGAGGTCGGCCACCGTCGAGTACATACCGCCGCCGGCCTGGCCCCAGCTGGGGGTCCAGTCGGTGACGTCGGTGTCGGCTGCCACCTCCAGCCCGAGCCCCGCGAGCTCCGCGGCGCCCGCGGCACCGATGTATCCGTGCGACGCCGGGTCGGGCATGGCGGTCTGGTCCGGGGCCTGGAGTGCGCTGTCGGACAGGCCGGCCTGGCGGGCGACCTCGGTGACCACTTCCTCGACCGGCTTCCCGGTCAGCTCCTCGAGCATCTCACCGAGGATGATGATGTTGGTGGTGGAGTAGCCGCCGACCTCGGGGTCCATGAGCGGCAGGCTCATGCCCGCCGCGATGAGCTCGTCAGGCGTGAACACGTGCTGCGGGTCCTCGACCACCTGCGCGATGGTCACGCCGGTATTGGCGTAGTCCTGGATGGGGCTCTTCATGCCGGCCAGCTGCTCGACCGTGACGTCCGCGATGTCCGGGTACTCCGCGGCGAGCTCCGGCAGGACGTCGCCGATGGTGGCGTCGAGCGAGAGGTTGCCCTCCGCCACCTGCTGCAGGATCGCCGTCACGGTGAAGGTCTTGGTCACGCTGCCGATGCGACCGTGCTGGTCGATGGTCGCCGGCTCACTGTCCTTGACGGCGTCGCCGTACGCCTGGAGGTGGTAGCCCTTGTCGGGATCCCACACGCCGATCCACAGCCCCGCCAGATCGGGGAGCTCGGCGATCGCGTCCTGGACCGTCTGGTCGATCGCCGCAGCGTCGGCGTCGGACATCGGCGTGGTCGTCAACGCAGGGCCGTTCCACAGTTCGGCCTCCTCGGCCGCAGTCGGCACGGACAACGTCAGCACCAGGGCTGCAGCTGCCACGGGGATCAGACGTCGCATCGAAGGGCTCCTTCGGGGAATGGGGTCGGGACAAGGCGTGTTCGCTAGCGACATCCTAGGGCGGCAACGCCATGAGCGCGGATCGGGTCGAGGCTGGGCGTGGCCACGCACGCGAACCGCACGATGATCGACGCCTTCACCGCTCGGGGTATCGCGCTGAGACAACCGGGGGCTTCGCCGCTCGAGCCTGAAAGGCTCCCGAAGCGTGTGCGCTACCGCTGCGCGACACCCCGACGGTGTCGTGCGTGACTAGGAGCCGCGAAGCCCTACTGCCCTCACGCGCGAACACGTCCGCAGTGTGTCGACGTCTGTCGTCCGGAGTGACTGCTACCCTCGCCGGACACACCGACCGAACCGCTAGAGGCCCGAACCATGTCCCGCCGTGCCGTCGCCGTGACCGCCTGTCTTCTCGTAGCCCTCGGGAGCACGGGCGCCGTCGCCCAGGATGAAGCCGCCCCGCTCACCATCGACACCCTCTGCGGCGAGGCCGCTCTCGAGCCGATGACGGCCGAGGTCACCCTCGACGCCGATCAGGCAACCACCCTCGACGCGGTGCTGCGTGCCTTCGTGACGGAGGTCGAGGACCCCGACCTGTTGGCGAACTTCGAGGGGGTGCAGCCGGCACCGGGGGCCGTCCTGTCGGTCGAGACCCCGGACGGTCGCTACTTCCGCTCGATCGGCGTGGCCGACGTGGAGAGCTGCGCGCCACTCGAGCCGACCTCACCCTTCGCCATCGGCAGCCACACCAAGATGTTCATCGCCGCGGTGATCTACCAGCTGCAGGAGGAGGGCGTGCTCTCGACCTCCGACCTGGTCCGCGACTATCTCCCCGATGAGATCGCGCTGTTCCCGCGCCAGGCGGATGCGACCATCGATCAGCTGCTGACCCACACGTCCGGTCTGCCGGACTGGGAGAAGTCCGAGAACCCGGAGGCGCTGGGCCCGCGCATCTACAGCGGCGACCCCGAGGCGCTCGCGATGGCGGTGACGCCCGCGGAGTCCATCGCCATGACCGCGGAGCTGAAGGACGATCCGGACCAGCCCACGTTCGGCCCCGGCGACCAGGGTCCCTTCGACTGGAGCTACGCGAACATCGGCTTCGAGATGCTCGGCCTCATCATCGAGCAGGTCACCGGACAGCCCTGGCAGGAGGCCGTCCGCGAGCGCATCTTCGAACCCCTGGGCATGGACGACACGGTCCTCGTCGAGGGCGTCCCGGGCCCCGAGCTGGGACTGCCGTCCGGCTACCTCGGCGCGCCCTTCGCCGAGGACACGAACGGCTGGAACTACTCCCAGGGCGGCGCCGCCGGCAATGGCGTCTCGACCGTCGATGACATGGCCACGTTCGTGAAGGCCTACTACTCCGGCGAGCTGTTCGATGACGCGCAGACGCTCGACGCGGTGCTGCAGCCGGCTGCGCCGTGGTACGTGCAGTGGGTCGACGGCTTCCAGTATCTCCACGCCGGCTTCGACAAGCACGGCTTCAAGGGACACGGCGGCGGGACGCCAGGCTTCGTCAGCGATGCCGCCTACAACCCCGATCTGGACACCACGACGGTGGCCTGGGTCAACTCCAAGGAGGGCATGGGCGAAGGCGTGATCGCCGCCGGGAATGCACTGGGCCTGATCCCGAGCATGGCCGACACCATCGGGCTGATCGCGCAGAAGATGGCCGAGGCGGCCGAGTAGCCAGAGGCGGGATCGGCGCCAGCGTCGATCCCGGCTACCGCTGCCCAGCGGCAAGCGGAGGCCGCTGCTGTCCGGCGTGCTTCGCCGCGTACGAGACTGGCGTGACGATCGGCGGCAAACGATGAGCCAGGCACGTGAGTGCTGGCGGTGCTACCACTGCCAGCACTCCGGTTGGACCCGTTCGAACGCAACAGCTGACCAGCCCGGTCACCGATGCCCATCAGCTCCTTGGGCGTGTCCGACAGGTCCGCGTGGGAACCGATAGCGCGGGGGCGACGT
>CAVQJC010000009.1:0-14340 GCA_963712745.1 uncultured Chloroflexia bacterium
GTCAGTGCACGATAGCAGAGGCTTCGAGGGCCGTCACTCGCAGGACGACGGTGACTCGTGCTCAAGGCTGGGACGGCTTGGTTCAGCCTCTACTCTCGGACCGGACCAGCGAAGGTCTGGCCGGTCGATGAGCGGAAGCCAGCTGATGCCGAAACAGCGGCCGACCCGGCGCCAGCTCGAGGTCCTGCGGGCGTACATCCGGGCCGGCTCGGTGGCGGCCGCGGCCTACGAGCTGGGCATCAGCGAGACGACGGTGCGCCAGCACCTCTCGGGGCTGTACCGGCGGACGGGCTGTCTGAACGCGGCGCAGGCGGCGTACTGGCTGGGTCGAGCCGACCCATGCGGCACCTGGTCGGATATGCTCTGCTCTGGACCTGGGTCCGAGCGCTGACGCTCGCCCGGAGGCCACGACCATCGCGGTGACCTTCGGGCGACTCGCGATCGGCTCGCCGGCACGTGGCGCGATACTCGGTCGATCGATCGTCCCCGTCATCGCTGTACGAAGGAGGACACCACGCTCGTGGCATCGAACCCGGTCTTGCCGTCAGTCACATCAGCCAACGCGACGCTACTCGCCGAGCTTCCGTTCGACGACACCCAGGACTTCGACGATGCCCGACGCGGCTTCATCGGGCGGCTCGAGCCGTGCATCGTCCACGACGCCGACGGCCGCGTCGTCTGGGACAACGAGTCCTACCGTGCCTTCCTCGATGGCCCCGCGCCCGACAGCGCCAACCCCAGCCTCTGGCGCCAGTCGCAGCTGAATGCCATCGACGGCCTGTTCGAGGTGGTCCCCGGCATCTACCAGGTGCGCGGCTTCGACCTCTCGAACATCACCTTCGTCGAGGGCGAGACCGGCGTGCTCGTCATCGACCCCCTCGTCTCCGCGGAGCCCGCCGCAGCGGCGCTCGCGCTCTACCGGCAGCATCGCGGCGACCGACCCGTGGTCGGCGTCATCTACAGCCACAGCCACGTCGACCACTTCGGCGGCGTCAAGGGCGTCACCAGCCAGGAGGACGTGGACGCCGGCCGCTGCGTCGTGCTCGCCCCCGACGGGTTCATGGAGCACGCCGCCTCGGAGAACGTGTACGCGGGGACCGCGATGCTGCGGCGCTCGGGCTACATGTTCGGGGCCGCCCTCGAGCGCGGGCCGGCGGGCCAGATCGGGACCGGCCTGGGCCAGACGAACTCGACCGGCACCGTCTCGCTCATCGCCCCCACCGACACCATCACGACCACGGGCGAGACGCGCGTCATCGACGGCATCCGCATGGAGTTCCAGAACACGCCCGGCACCGAGGCGCCGGCGGAGATGAACACGCTGTTCCCCGACCACGGGGCCCTCTGGATGGCCGAGAACGCGACCCACGTGCTCCACAACGTCCTGACCATCCGGGGCGCGCTCGTCCGCGACCCACGCGTGTGGGCCCGCTATCTGACCGAGGCCATCGACCGCTTCGGCGAGCGGATGGACGTGGTGTTCGCCTCCCACCACTGGCCCACCTGGGGTCGCGAGCGGGCGCGTCCGGTTCCTCTCCGAGCAGCGCGACCTCTATGCCTACCTCCACGACCAGACGCTGCGCATGCTCAACCAGGGCTTCAACGGGGCCGAGATCGCGGAGTCCATCCAGATGCCACCCGCGCTCGAGCAGGCTTGGCATGCCCGCGGCTACTACGGCTCGGTGAGCCACAACGTGAAGGCCATCTACCAGCGCTACATGGGCTGGTATGACGGCAACCCCGCGCGCCTGTGGCAGCACCCGCCCGAGGAGCAGGCCAAGCGCTACGTCAGCGCCATGGGCGGCATCGACGCGGTCGTGGCGCATCGCGCGGACGGCCTTCGACTCGGGCGACCTGCGCTGGGCGGCCGAGCTGCTGGACCGCGCCATCTTCGCCGACCCCGCGCACGCGGAGGCGAAGGCGCTCCAGGCGGACACGTTCGAGCAGCTCGCCTTCGGGGCGGAGAACGGGCCGTGGCGCAACGCCTATCTCGCGGGCGCCACCGAGCTCCGCCACGGCGCCTTCGGCACGCCGGCCACCTACTCACCGGATCTGCTGCGCGCGCTCACCCCGGAGATGGTCTTCGATGCCATCGCCATCCGGGTCAACGGGCCGAAGGCATGGGACGAGCGCCTGTCGATCGGCATCACCCTGACGGACCTGGACCGCTCCTGGCGGCTGGACCTGCGCAACGGCGTGCTCATCCACCGCGAGTCCACGGTCGAGGGCGCGGACGTCGTGCTGCGGCTACCGGCGGCGGCGCTCGTGGGCCTGCTCGCAGGGCAGATGGAGGGCATCGCCGTCGAAGGCGACCAGGGTGTGCTCGGCCGTCTCATGGCGGTGCTCGACGAGCCTGACCCCGGGTTCGCCATCGTGACCCCGTAGCGCCCAGCGGCTGCGGGGGCCTGGAACCTAGCCCTCCCCTTCGAGCGCTCCGGCAGGCGTCTCCAGGCGTCCCGCGATCTCCCGCAGCCGGATGAGTTCCTGGGCATAGCCGGGTAGCGTGGCCAGGAGCTCGATGTAGGCCAGCACGTAGATGAGCCCCGAGATCACCAGGCCGATCTCGGGCTCGCCGGTGACGAGGACCACGATCGAGTAGACGAGGAACACGGCGGCCCCGGCAGCCACGATCGTGGTGTTGGCCGTATCGAGGTCCCAGAGCTTGACGTCCCAGCGCACCAGGCGGCCGAAGTGTGCGCGCGACGACGCTTCGTCCTGCCGGAGCGCCGCGACCTGCCGCTCCAGCTCATCGTTGTAGCCCTCGTTCAGGCGCAGGTTGAGGCGTCCCGTGACCGCGTAGACGACCACCACCAGCGCCAGCAGCGCGATGCAGGCGACGAGCAGCCTGGCATCGATCCCGGCCAGGATGAGCATCGTCCCGAGGATGCCCACGGCACCCATGGTCAGCTCCGGCACCGACTCCTGGAAGAAGGCCACGATCTCCTCGACCAATCCCGCCCTCGCCGCGACGACTGACACGTCGCTCGACGCCGCTCGCTCCCGGGCCGCGACGTCCCCGGCCACATCCTCGAACATCGAGGCGTAGAGGCGTGCGTCGTAGACGCGGCGGATGGCCGAGACGGCGATGATCGCGACGGCCAGCCCGGCCAGTGCCGCCAGCCCGGCGTACGAATCGTCCAGCAGGCCATCCACCGCGAGGCCGATGACGAGGGGCGCGAGCAGGTAGCCGATGCCCTCGAGCAGGATGAGCACGAGGGACAGGCCGATCCGCCATCGGTACCGACGAGCCAGGGACCCGACGGAGACCCGCATCACGGCTGGCCCGTCGAGCCGTGGCGACGCCACTCCACCACCAGCGTCACGGCGCTGACCAGGAAGACCCAGAGCGGGAAGAGCAGCACGATCCACTGCAGGAACGAGAGGCTCAGCAGCATCACCAGGCCGACGGCGTAGCCCACGAGCGCCAGCACGTGCGGCAGCGCGCGCGAACGCCAGATGATCGTCGAGGTCACCAGCACGAAGACGGCCGCGGCTCGGGCGGCGAGGACGAAGAGGAACGAGAAGGCCGACGAGCGGACCGCCTCGAGTGCCGCGGCCGTGAGCGGCGGGGCGGCGTCGAAGCGGTTGCCCGCGACGAGGCTCGCGAACTGCGCGGCACCGGCCCAGTACATGGCCACGAAGAGCAGGCCGCTGCCGAGGAAGACGGTGGCGAAGAGCTGGTCCTCGCGCGTGCCGATACGGGAGCGGATGAGGCCGATGAACCAGAGGAAGGCGATGCCCGCGAAGGGCGCCACGTAGAGGGCCGCGACCGTCACCGAACCGAGCGCATTGGCCTCGTACCAGTCGATGAAGGCGATCTCGTCGAGGCCCTCGGGTGGGCGGGCGCTGACGAGCCACAGAGAAACGACGAAGAGCAGCGAGAAGGCCATACCCGCGATCCCGGCCGAGCGCAGGACGAGGTGTGGTGTGCCGGCGCCCGCGTCGATGGCTGCCCCGCCGGAGGTCTTGCGCGTGTCGCTTCGATCAGCCGCCGTCATCGTCGCTGCCTCCCTCCTCGCTCGACGCTGCCGAGCGGGCAGCGACCCAGGCCTCGGCATCAGCGTGCGCGCGCCGAAGCGCCGCGCCCACGCGCTCGCTGCCGGCATACACGTTCTCGGACCCGATGAGCGCGGTGATCCCGGCCACGCGCAGCTGCTCCTCCACACGCTCGTTGGTGGACACGATGACGAGCTTACTGCCGACCGCCGCCAGGCTGAGGGCGTACCGGCGCAGCAGATCCAGGAAGGTGACCCCGAGCTCCACGCGGCCACGCACCCGGATGATCACGACGCTGCCCCGCGAGGCCCCGTCCGGCGTGGGCAAGAGCGTCTCCAGCACCGGCGCTGCGGCGAAGAAGAGGCTGCCGTAGGGCTGGAGCACCACGACCTCATGGGCCGCCAGGCGAGCCGGGGGCTCGGTCTCGGTGGCGTGCCCCTCCTCGTCGAGCTCCCAGCGCTTCATCGTCACCTGGTTCGACTGCCGAACGACGTGGAGGATGATCGAGAGGCCGACCCCGACGAGCACCGCGTACTGCATCGGGATCACCAGCGTCAGCACGAAGGTCGTCGTGACGACGACCTTCTGGATGGGCCCGGTGCGCCAGACCGACCACAGGTCGGCCGGCTTGACGGTACGGACGCCGACCACGATGAGGAGTCCCGCGAGCGACGGCATGGCGAGGCTGCCGACGACGTCCCCGAAGACCACGATGACGACGGCCATGACGAGGCTGGTCAGCAGCAGGGCCAGGCGTGACGCGGCGCCGGCGTGCTTGAGGATGGCCGTGGCCGAGAGCGAGCCGCCGACCGGCATGCCCTGGAAGACGCCGGCCGCCACGTTGGCCACACCCTGGCCCGTGAAGTCGCGCGAGGTGTCCGGGTAGCGGCCGTCGGGGTTGGGGAAGCTGGCCGAGATGCTCGCGCCCTGGATGAGTCCGACGAACGCCAGCGAGATGGCCGGGAGCAGCAGCGCCGGAACGAGCGCGAGGTCGGGCATGACGGGCAGCGGCAGTGAGCCGGTGGCCACGCCGAGGTCATCGATGGTGGCGACACCACTCCAGCCGAGCAGCCACCGGGATGGCCGACGCCGCGACGACGGCGATCACCAGGCCCATGGCGCCAAGACGTGTGCGTCCGATGAGGACGATGAGCGCGATGGTGAGGAGACCGACGAAGAGCGACGGCAGGTGCAGCTCCGCCGGACTCAGGAACGTGCCGATGGCGCGTGCGATGCGGTTGGGTCCGTCGGCCGCGTACCCGGTGAGGTCTGCCAGCTGGCCGAGCACGATGTTGACGCCGACCGCGTTGATGAAGCCGACCATGACGGCGTTGGAGACGAAGCGCATGATGAAGCCGAGGCGCAACAGGCCCACGACGAGCATGATCACGCCGGTGACCGACCGCGAGCGTGAAGAGCGCCGCTCGGGGTCGAGCGCGGTGTGGACCTCGGGGATATCGGCGATGACGACGGCCATCGCGCCGGTGCCCTGGACGGCCATGAACGCCGAGCTCGTGACCAGGGCGCCCGCCGCGGGACCCACGAGATAGGCGTACAGCCCCGACAGCGGGTTCACGCCGGCCAGCAGCCCGTTCGCCAGGCCGGCCGGGCACGCTCTGGATGCCGAGCACGAGCGCGGCCAGCGCGTCCTGCCGCAGGGTGTCGAGGCGGATCGGGATGGGTCGTCTCAACGGTGTCCTCTGCGATACGGTCCGCCGCCGATCCTGGGCCGTCGGACAGAACGCGCCACGTGGCGCCGCGGTCCTGCCGGACCGGCCGAGGCCCGGCACTCGCGACATCGGGGCCTCCGAGGGTGCAGGACCCCGATGGGCTCGATGGCTCAGTTCCCGATGGCGCTGTTCGCCATGCACCTGCAGCGCGCCCTCGTCGTCTCGCAGCTCGAGCACTCCCGATACGATCGCCCACGTGGTGGCGGCCTGGAGCGCGGTGAGGTACTGCCCCTCGAAGGCGTCGGTGGTCTCGTCGCAGGACATCATCGTGCCCATCAGCGGGCCGATGGCGATGGTGTCACCGTCCACGCTGTAGCCACCGCTGAAGCGATTGCAGCCAGCGAAGCCCTCGACGGTGCCGTCGGGCTGGAAGGTGGCCGTCGCGTCGATCCCGTCGGGCACCCCCACCACGGCCTCGCTGCCGTCGTTGACCATGGTCACGGTCCACGGACCCTCGATGCTCGCGGGCGCCATGGGGCTGTAGGTGAGGACCGTCGCACCACTCGGCATCGGACATGGCGAGGCCACCGTCCATCGATGACGTAGCTGGCCACGGCGGCGAGAGCGGCGAGGTAGCTCTGCTCGAACGCGTTGGCGGCGTCGTCGCACAGCTTCATCGTGGTCGCGATGGGGCCGAACGTCAGGCTGGAGACGCCATCGGTGGCGTAGCTGACCATGAAGCGGTTGCAGCCGGCGAAGCCACCGGCCTCGGTCTCGGTGAACAGGATGTCGCCGTCGTCACCGCTCGCTAGCGGCGTATCACCGACACTGGTGAGCGACCATGAGGTGTCGGCCAAGCCGTCCGCCATGGCCTCCGGCGAAGCCGACTGCGCGGCCGTGGCGCCACTGATGCCGAGCACCAACGAACCGGCCATGAGCCACCCCAGGACTCGGAAGCGTTCGGGCATCATCTCCTCCTCGCGTTGTCGTCGACCATGCTTCGTCGGCCAGACCATCCGTCCGACGGCCATCGGAAGCGTACCTCGCTGCATCCAGCCAACCACTGCGGCACGGCACGGCGCCGATGCCATGGTCTCGGCGCGTCCCACTTCCGTACGACTTCCCGAACATCCGTACGACGCCTCGCTTGACGCCCGACTGACCGCCCCGTAGACCGAGGACGTGCACGGACGTCCTCCCCTCCTCCATCCGCGTCGATCTGCGCTATGAGCCCGCTCGAGCTCGTCCTGCTTCGGGGACGCCTGCTACCTCTTCGGCCTGGTCTCAGGCGCCGTCATCATTCCCCGGGTCAGTGTCGTGGACCCCGGTCGGTCCCGAGGGTTGCGGGGACGTGATCAGGCATGTCCGCGCGTGGTTCAGCCGATAACGTTCAGCCCATAACAAGGCCCTCACCGCATCGGTGAGGGCTCGTCATCGTGCGACACCTGCGCCGCATTCGGGTCGACGCATGTCAAGCAAGTGCTCTAACCAGCTGAGCTAGCCGCCCGAGTTCCAAAACGATAGCAGAGGCAGTCGATGTAGTCACACCCGCGTCGATGTCCGGTGATCTCAGCAACGAGCTTGCGTCGTTCATCCCTGCGATACAGGCCAATAGCGTCAGCCCAAACACGATCACAGCCTATGGCCGCGTCGAGCCCCAGATCAAGTCGTGACTCATGGAAAGAGGGAGACCAACCGACCTCGAGGCCATCGGGCGGCGACCTTGTGGCCGACCGCGTCATCCGTGCCGTGCAAGCCGCTCGAGCCACGGATTCGAGATTGCTTCAGCATGTCTCGACGGCGCAGATCATCGGAGTACCTGCCGTTCGCGAGCAGCAGCTCCTCGGTTCAAGTCCGAGTGACGGCTGCACTTCCGCGCGTGAAACGGCCCCGTTTCGCGTTGCGTGGCGGCGCAGACTGCCCTGCCTGACCCCTACGCTGACCCCTGCGGTCCCACGCGTGAAGCTCGGAGGCTCAGCGGGGTAGCGCCAGCCTGACCCACCCTCGGTCCTGGCCGCGATCCGTGTCGAGACCGTCACCGCTGCGGTGAGATCGTGGTCTGCTGCGTACCGGAAGGCCCGGGTGACGGCGAAGCAGCGGTCGGCCCGGCGGCTGGGTGGCCACCGAGGTGGTTACGGGTTGGGCCGAAGCGTGGAAGCCGTTGATGTAGTCGAAGGCGACGGTCAGGGCGATGACCAGCAGCAGCGATGGCTTCAGGGCGTCAAGCACCAGGGCTTCGATCTCGCGATGTTCGGACAAAGCGGCGCCTCTCGCCATTGGGACGGCCGGGCGTGTTGCTCATTGCGACCCGAATGCCTCGCCAAGGCGACGGCCCCACCCTTTGCGTGACTCACGGAGCCGGCGCAATCCCGCTCTCGACGGGGACGAACACGACGTCGACCTCCACGGCCCGTTCCAATCTGCCCGCGATCTGCTCAGCGAGGAGACCCGGGCTCGGAGGCGAGTCATCGCCGGTCACCGTGACCGAGATGGTCATCGGATCGTGGGAGTGGTCGACATCGACGACCTCGAGCGTGAGGTCGGGGGCCCAGGCCGCGACACTGTCGGCCGCGACGGCGACCGCATTCGCCTGTTGCAGTCGCTCCAGCGAGTGCACCAGAAGCGGGATGGCGACGATGACGACCCCGACGATGACGACGATCCTGGCGTACTTGGCCTGGCGCACGCCCGACTCGTCTCGGAAGGCGGCGAAGCCAGCGCCAGCGAGGACCAGCCCGGCGGCGAGCACGATGGCCAGGAGATTGGTGGTGAAGAGCAGGAGCGCGCCGAGGGCGAGGTCGATCTGCCCGAGCCCCAGCGTGATGCCGACCGCGGCCAGCGGCGGGACCAGTGCCACCGCGATGCCGACGCCCGGTAGCGCTCCGCTGGCCTCGGTCCGTACCGCTACGAATCCGCCGGCGGCTCCAGCTGCGAGCGCGATGCCGAGATCGATGAGGTTGGGGCCCGTCCGCGCCAACAGTTCATCCGGCAGCAGCAGGCCCGTCCTCAGGACCGGTGCAAGGAATGAGATCAGGACGCCCACGCCGATGGCCGCCAGCGCGCCGGCGGCCACGATGGCGAGGGACTCCAGCGTGCGGCGACCCCAGCCCTGCACGATGGCGGCAGCGATGGCCAGGATCGGCGTCATCAGGGGCGCCACGAGCATGGCGCCGATGACGACCGCGGCGCTGTCGTTGGCCAGTCCGAATCCGGCGATGGCCGCCGACAGAAGCATGAGGACGAAGTACTGCTGCAGATAAGGGATGCGTCGGTCGTCTTCGAAGAAGAATGCTTCGAAGATCTGCGACCGCTCCTCTGGCGTCGCACTGCGTCCGCGGAAACCCAGTTTGCCCATCGGCGCAAGTCGTTGCCGGGTGACCTCGACCTCCGTTGTGGGCTCACGCTGAGCGCTCACCACCGTCTCCCCTCTGTGGCGTCGAAGCGGCCGTCCTCGACTTCGGGCCGGCGGCGGAGCGTGGCTGAGCGACCAGCCGCGAACTCGCTCAGTCCAGCCCTGCCTGGCCCGCCTGCGCCCAGATCGTTCGGACCGGCGCCGCACCCGGCAGGGAACTGCGAGACCCAGCGCCTCGAGGCGGGTGTGGTCCGGGCCGCTCTTCGTCTTCGTCCGGAAGCGACCCGGAACGGCTACCCGGCGTCGGCGTCGGCCTCGGTGACCTCCTGCTTCTGGATGCCCAGCTCGTCCTGCGCCTGGGCCAGCTCCTCGTCGGTCATCTCCTCGGGATCGACCCCGGTGTGCTGCTGGATCTGGTCGGCCTGTTGCTGGGTCATCTTGTATGCGCCGTAGGCGATGCATGCCGCCTGCGAGCACGCGGCGGCGACGACGTCGACGCATCGCTCTTCTTCGTGGTCCGAGTGGCATGGCCGGATCCTCCTGCTTCTGGTGTTGCGCCCAAGGGCCGGCGTGACGGCCACGGCCAACCGCACGCTGACCATCACCGGTTCCGACCAGCCACGAGTGATGGCTGATGCAACTGACATGAGTGGACTCCGTGCTGACCGGCGCGTCATCGTCCAGTTAGGAGGATGCCCATGCAGAGACACGCTACTGGTGACTCCGAACGCCATCGCCAGCGGCCAGCCGACGACGAGAAGGAGTGGTCGCGGGGGTGTCGGGCTTTCCTCCCTTCCGGACGATGCGCGCAACACGACCGCCTGCTCGAATCGGTGAATCGAACGAAGACGGCGTGTCTCGACTGGACGATGGATCAGGCGCCGCTCGTGGGCGCGCCCACGGTGTACCGCCAGCTGCGCCACTGGATGGAGGACGAGCTGGGCTTCGCCTTCGGGCCGCGCGAGTCAGCCGCGCTCGATGGGGCGAGCGACGATGGTGCATCGGTCGCGCTGGAGCGCGATGCCGCGGATGACATGCGGCGCACCCGCAGGAACGGCTGGGCCAACATCAGCACCGTGGCCAACACATAGAGGCCGACCGCGATCGGCGGCGCGACCAGGGCAACGACGACGGCGATCAGCCAGACCCCATTCGAGATCCTGCGCTGCCGTGTCAGCGATGCCAGCTTCTCATCGGCGACCTCGCCACCCAGCAGCGATCGTTGGCGTACGAGGTAGGCCATCAGCAGCGTGAGCATCACCGATGCGACGAACACGTTGAGGCCGTAGACGAGCACCGCCACCCCCGAATCGGGGCCACTGAGATTGCTCACCATCAGGTTGGTCGAGAACGGCAGCAGGGCGATGAACAGCAGGGCCAGGAGATTGAGTCCGGAAGCGAGGGTGTCGCTACCCTCCATGAGCCTCGTGGTGCGGGCGTGGGTCATCCAGCTGCCACCGATGAAGGCGAAGCTGATGAGATAGCCCAGGAACTCGGGCCACTCTTCGAGCAGGCTCTCGAGCAGGTCGGCCCCGGTGGGCACGGGCAGCTCGAGGACGAGCAGGGTGATGGCGATGGCGAAGACGCCATCGGAAAAGGCGTTGAAACGGTCGAGTGGCAGGTCGCCGGGGATACGCGTGCGGCGATCTCTCGTCGGTCGTCTGGTCAGTCACCGGCATTCTCCTTGTCTTGGCCAGCTAGCGTGCCACGCGGTGGCACGCTAGCTGCCCTTGTGCACGACGCGCTGGATCGATCTCCGAGACATCCTCGGCGGCGTCGATGGACTCCTCGAGCGAACCGTAGATGTCGCGCCACTTGATGACCTCGAGCGGGTCGCTGCCGCCCTGGAACAATCCCCCGATGGCCGCTCGCGAAAGCCCGTCGGCTTCGTTCTCGAGGTTGTGGACGCGCCGCACATGCTCGCCCAAGCCCTTCATCGACTCGAACTTGCCGAAGGCCATGTTCAGCTCGACGGCTTGCTCCTCGAGGATGGCCGCGAGATGTTGGGCCTCTTCGGTCGGTGCCTGGACGTCGAAGATCTGCATCGCCTCGGCCGTCTCCTGGATGCGATCCACCACGTCGTCCATGCGCCGCGCCAACTCGTGGATGTCCTCGCGATCGATGGGCGTGATGAAGGCATCCTCGAGACGCTCCTCGATCTCATCGCCGATCTCATCGCCGGCGTGCTCCAGCACCTGGATGCGCTCGATCCGCGCATCGAGGTCGTCGTAGGAATCCATCAGGCCCCGTAGCTCGCGGGCGGCCGCCAACAGGTTCGCCCCATCCGCGATGAGCAGGTCGAAGAACCTCACATCGCGGGGCATCAGGCGCAGGGTGACCATCGGGTCGGACCTCCGTTCAGCTCAGTCCGAGAACGTCCAGGACCACCCATGCGGCGGCACCCACCAGGGCGGCGGCAGGGATGGTCACGTTCCAGGCGGTCACGATCGTACGTGCGATACCCCAGTTCACCCGTCGGGTGCCCTTGGTGGTGCCCACGCCGGTGATGGCGCTGGAGATGACATGGGTGGTCGAGACCGGCATGCCCATCGAGGCCGTGGCCACGAGCACGGTCGCGGCCGTCGTCTCAGCGGCGAAGCCATGGACAGGCTCCAACTCGACGACGCGCTGGCCCATCGTCTTCATGATGCGCCAGCCTCCGGCCGCGGTACCAAGGGACATCGCGCTGGCGGCGATGATGATGACCCAGACCGGCACGGTGTCGTCATCGATGAGACCAGCGGCGAACAAGGCCAGCGCGATGATGCCCATCGTCTTCTGGGCATCGTTCGAACCGTGGGCGAAGGCCATGAACCCGCTGAAAACACCTGCGCCTTGCGGAAGACGCGAGACGCCGGCCGTCTTCGGAGCGCGGAAGAAGAGCCGGGCCAGCAGCACCATGAAGAGCAGGCCGAGGACGAAGCCGACCAGCGGCGACGAGAACATCGGGACGATGACCTTGTTCGACGATGCCTTCGGTATTGAGCGCTCCGAAGCCGGCAGCCACCACGGTCGCGCCGAGCAGGCCTCCGATGAGCGCATGTGAGGACGAGCAGGGGATGCCGAACCACCACGTGAACAGGTTCCAGGCGATGGCCCCGAGCAACGCGGCGATGACCACGGCTTCGGTCGTCGTATCGACATCGACAAGACCGGCGCCGATGGTCCTGGCTGACAGCCGTTCCGGCGAAGGCACCGGCGAAGTTCATCGTCGCCGCCATGAGCACGGCCGTCCGCGGCCGCAGCGCTTGCGTGGCCACCGAGGTGGCGATGGCGTTGGCCTAATCGTGGAAGCCGTTGATGTAGTCGAAGAGGACGGCCAGGACGATGACGAGCAGCAGCGACAGCGTCAGGGCATCGAGCACCTAGTCCCCTTGGATCCTCGATGGAGGGCATCGGGTCGCCCGCCGGCTCCGTTGACGTCACCGGCGGGCGATCTCTCCCAAGAGTGGAGTTCTGTGCGCCTAGGCAGACGCCTTGGCCGCCGCGTCCTTGATGGAGCTGGCCGTGGCGTCGTCGACACCGGCGCTGCGGACGCTGCTGGCATCCGGCATCTTGGCCGTAACGGCCGCGACATCGTTGGCCACGACGAGCGCGAGGATGCCCGACTGGTTGGGTCGAGGGCACCGGTGAGGGCGTCACCGGCCTCGGACTTGTGCCACTCGTTGCGGAGCTTGCCCAGCACGCCACCGACGACACCCGCGCCGACCGCGCCGGCGATGAGGGTGGGCGGGAAGAAGATGGCCAGCACGACGCCACCGACGGCGCCCCACTTGACGCCGGTCTTGGTGCTGTGGTCGGTCATCTTCTGGATCTTGACCTTGCCCGCATCGTCAGTCTTGATGACGAGCACACCCTCGATGCCGAGGCCGCCCGCGACTTCAGCGTCCTGAAGGTTGTCGTAGGCCACTGGCCGAAGTCTCGTCGTTGAAGGCGGCCACGATGGCGGCGTAGTCGTAGTCGGTCACCACGGCGCCGACGGCCTGCACGCCGCTGTCGTCACCGACGGCTGCCACCACGGTGGCGCCGGTGTCGTCAGCCTCGGCGGCCACGACGGCGTCGACGTCCTGGGGGGTCTGCTGATCGTCTGTCATCTCGTTTCTCCTTGTCGCTGCTGGGGTTCTCCTGGGCCGTGCGCGAGGTCGCGCACGGCCATGGTTGGCTGGGTCGCCTAGACCTCTGCCTCGATCTCTTCGGCGGCGATGACGGCATCGAGGGCCTCGGCCGCCGCGGCCTCCTCGACGATCTCGGCGGCCACGAGCGCGTCGACGGCCTCCTGGGCAGCCTCGTCCTCGATGACCTTGGCCAGGTACAGGGCACGCAGGGCCTCGATCGCGGCGGCAGCCTTGATCGCGGCTGCCGCAGCGACCGCATCCTCGGCCTCTTCGACGGCGGACTCCTCGACATCCATGGCCATGCGCACGACGTCGGCAGCCTCCTCCTTGGCGGCCTCCTCGATGAGCTCGGCCGCGAAGAGCGTGTCGATGACGTCCTCGGCCGCGGCATCCTCGATGGCGATGGCGGTGGCGACCACGTCGGCGGCCTCGAGCATGGCGGCCTCCTCGATGAGGTCGGCCTCCTCGAGGACCTGGGCGATCTCGATGGCTGCCGCGAGCTTGACCTCCTCGGCGGCCTCGATGGCGGCCTCGGCCTCGAGACGGGCGTCGAGCCCGGCGCCGATGGTCATGAGCAGGTCCGGTCCGATCATGGCCTGCAGCAGCAGCTCGCCACCGGCCTCGGCGAGGGCCTCACGCAGGTTGGCGGCCCAGTGGTGCTCGATGACCATGACCGCGGCAGCACTGCCCGCGGGGATGCTGTCGGCGAGGTCCGCGAGCTGGGCGCTGCTCATGCCGTAGTCCCGGGCGGCCACGCGCAGCTCCCCGAGGACGGCCCTCTCCTCCATGCCCTCGAGGCCGTCGACCTCGAGGCCGATGAGCCCACCCGCGACCGCGCCGAGGCGCAGGCGCTCGGCCTCCGACAGGTCGGTCAGGTGCATCGTCGAGCTGATGGAGCCGCCGCTGTCCTTCTGCACGAAGAGCAGGTCGACGAGGCGGATGACGCCGCGCTTGCGGGCCTTCTTGAGCTCGGCCAGGATCTGGCCGTTGAAATCCGGCTTCTCGAAGCCGATGACGAAGACCTGCACAGGTCCGGTGACGATCTTGTCGGCCATGGGATGGTTCTCCTTCACTGGTGTGTGTGGCGCCTTGTTCTCCAAGATCAAGCCCCGTCTCGTGGGACTTCCCTAAGCCCTAGTCGCTAGGCAGCGGCCGGTGTGGCAGACGCCGATGCGTCAGCTGCCGGCTCCGGCATCTCATGACCCGC